>WRMH01000003.1 GCA_009777235.1 Oscillospiraceae bacterium | reverse complement strand
CAAGCAGTAATGCCGGTATTCTTTTTCGCATAATTAAAATGCTCCTCTCTTATTATTGATTTCCGAATGTGATGGTGATTCCCGGAAAATCGGGGTTGAGATAAACGATTGTGCCGCCCGTGATTACAACGTCGTCGAAATTCGGCGGCGGGTCATCAGGTGAATCCGTCTGCGTTTGCTCGGTATAGGCGGGTATGGCAATTTTGAGCGCGCCGCTTACGTTGCCGTCCGCGTCTTTTACCTTGATGTACAAGTCTTTCGCACCTGCTGTCATGTAAACAGTGGCGGTGTTATTGCCGGCAGCGCAGACAGTTCCCACGCCGCCCGTGGCGATAAACGGCTCCGCCGCTCCGCTGGTTACGACGGAGTAATAGTACCGCCCCGCCGCGCTGGACGTAAATGTGACCGTCGCGGTCAGGTCGCTGTTGCGCGTCGCCGATCCCGCCGTCAGCGTCGGCTGCGCCGGATTCGTACCGGGATTGTCCGGTGATGTGGGAGCCGTGCCAAGCGGGTCGCCGTTACCATTGGTAATTGTGATGTTGCCGAAGCCGTTATTGTTATTGCCCGGCGCCGTCGTCCCATCGCCCGGATTACCACAGTTTCCCGCACAAAGGGTTGAACACAGATATCCGCAGCAATCTCCGCACATACCGCGTGAGCCGCTGCCCGGATTCGTGCGCGGATCAACGTACAAATCGGACTGGGTCTGCGCGTAGGTGTAGCTGTTCTGACCCGGCGCGAGAAAAACGCGCTGTGTCGGGTTCGTTGGAAGCTGATAGCCTGTCGCCGGTGATGTTTCGGTCAGGATATACCAGCCCGGTTCAACATACGGGATAACTATTAAGCCGCACTTGGTAACATAACTGCCGAGCGTGACGATTCCGCCCGTGGGCGTTTCATACTGGACGCGGTATGTCGCGCCCGGTATGCCGCGCCCGCTCATGCCGTCGCGCTTGATGAAGATGAGCGTCGGTTTCAATAGGTTCTCAAAGACAAGCTCTGTCGGCTCATACCATTTGAGCAGTACGTCCCTGACATTGTTGGCGTCGAGCAGATACTCCACAGGCGGCGTTATTTCTGTCACACGGTAGATTTGTTCATTAAGCAGATAGCCCGTGAGCGGTGATAATTCGATCATGCCGTTTGCGTCGGTCAGGAACTCGCCGATGGTCTCGCCCTCAAGCCGCTGTACTCTGAATCTAACCCCCTCAAGCGGTTCGCCGGTTATTTGGTCGCGTTTGAGGATGGTCAGCACCGGACGCGGACGGTTGAAGAATGTCAACTGCTTATTGTCGCCGCCCTCCAGCAGAATCTCCTTACGGGCAGGGTCTTTGAAATAGCCGTATGGCTCGTCAATCTCCTGCACCGAATAAATGCCGGGGTCTAAGCCCCTCCACACGATCATGCCGCTCTCATCCGTGATTTGCGTCTCGCTCCATGTCTCACCCTCGGTGAGCCATATACGGAACGTTGCGCCGGCAAGGGGTTCGTTGGTCAGTTCGTCGTATTTGAACAACGTGAGCGTCGGCTTTTTCAGATTGGTGAATGTAAGCGTATTGATCTTGCCCCATTCAAGCAGGATTTCCTTTTTTTGAGGGTTCAGGACATAACCGTCCGGAGCGGTGATTTCCTCTACGGAATAGATTATATCGTCGAGATTCGGTATCAGTATCTGCCCGTTGGCGTCGGTGACATATTCGCCGACCGTATCGCCCTCGGTAGCCCATACCCTGAATCTCGCGCCTTGTAAACGCTCTCCTGTCTGCTCGTCGATTTTGATAATTTCAAGCGTAGGCTTGCGCCGGTTCATAAACCGGATATCGACAACCGCGCCGCCTTCTAAATAAACGTCGGTCGCCTTGTTGACAATGAGGTAGCCATAAGGCGCGGCGGTTTCGGTGACGGTATACCAACCCTCGTCCAAGTCAGACAGATAAATCTTGCCGTTGGCGTCGGTTTGCCCTTCGTAAATAATTGCGCCGCCTTTATGCGCGACGGAAAACTCCGCATTGGCGAGGGGTTGCCCGGTTTGTTCATCAACCTTTGTAATCGTAAGACCCGGCTTCTTGGCATTGGTGAACACCAGCGTCTGAACCTTGCCCCATTCAAGCAGAATGTCCTTGTGTTGCGTATCAAGTAGATAGCCGCCCGGCGCGGCGATTTCCTCCACGGAATAAATCGCTTCGTCAAGGTTGGGGATGACAATCCTGCCGCTCCCGTCCGTGACGAACTCGCCGACCGTGCCGCCCTCGGTTTCCCATACACGGAAGGTCGCGCCGGATAAAGGCTGCTGTGTCTGCGCGTCTAACTTTATAATTTCAAGGGTTGGTCTGCGGCGGTTGTCGAACTTGACTTGCGCCGAGCCGCCCGCCGGAAGAAATACGTCCTTGCTTTCGTCACGGATAAGATACCCATGCGGCGCGGCAAGCTCCGTGACCGTGTACCAGCCTTCGGGCAGACTTTCAAGGTTGATCGTGCCGCTGGCGTCGGTCACGGCTTCGTAGAGGAAGTAGCCGTTTTTGTGCGCGATGGAAAACTCCGCGCCGGCGAGAGGTGCGCCGGTTTCCTCGTCCACTTTTATGACGGTAAGCCCCGGCAGCTTTTTATTGGTAAACGTGACGCTTACCTCATAACCGCCCTCGCGGGGTACGTCGAAGGTTTGCAAGCGTTCGCCGATGGTTTCGGACAGGATATAACCGGCAGGAGGGGATATCTCCTCAATGGTATAACTGCCCGCCTCCAGCGCGCCGACCGGGATGGAACCGTCCGCGCCGCTGAGAAATGTACCGACGACCTTTGTTTCGTGGATTTCAAACCACTGCCACACATCGTCGGCCAAGTCAATCACATTGCCGTCATCGTCAACGAAAAACTCGCCGGTATCATCGTCGTCCGGGTCTACAAGATGGGTTTCCCAATGGGAAAGCTGTATAACGCGGAACACCGCGCCGCCAAGCCCGATATTTGTACCCCACTCCACCTTTTTGAAGTCGGTATCAACAGGCGGGGGCGGGTCAGGCGGCGGGGGTGGGGGTGTGCGCGGATTGATGAATGTCAACTCCGCGGGGCTGACGCTGTTGCCGCTGATGGTGAATGTCTGCGGCGCGGCGCTCAGTTCATGACCTGACGGCGCCACGGTTTCCGTCACCGTATAACTGCCCTCAGGCCATCCGTCAAGGTTCAATGTCAATGTGCCGCTTACCGTGACGGTTTCGTTTTTGCCGTTCCCAACGACAGTAAACTGCGCCCCCGACAGCGACGCGCCTGTATCGGATTTTTTGATGATCCTGAGATTTTTCGGAGGTGGCGGCGGCAAGTCGGGCGCGATGGAGTAGATGTGCATACCAAGATAATTCGTGATGGTATCCCATTCCTGCCTGACATTGGTTGCTCCTGTCCACGCCTGCCAGCCAAGCTCGGCATACTCAAGATAAAAGGCGTTGGCGAGGGTGTTGTTGAGGAATGTATAATTGATTGAGTTCCCGAATGGCCGGAGCATCGCCATTTCGGTGGGCGTGAAAGCGTACTTGTTCCCTTGTATCAGGACATACATGATCGGCTCCGCAAGCAGCTTGAAGTCGCCGCTTGTAAGGGTTTCATAAGTAAGCCCGCCGCCGCACCATTCTGCGATCCGCGTCAGCATACCTTGATTGTTGACGAAGTTCTTTATCGTCTGCGCCGATGCTTGATTACTCCCCATCAGGACGGGAAACCCCGAAACGGTATAAAAGCTGTACGAACCCGTTGTGCTTGCGAGGGCGGCGCCGTCGCGGTAGGCCATTTTGCTGACTTTACCGAAATGTGTGACCGCGCTGCCGTAGGACAGCGGTGTGGAACCGTCGCCCGCCAGTGTGCGGGTGAAAAAGCTGTCGGACGGGATGAGTCCTGTGACGTCGATAGATACCGTCCCCGTGGCGACCTTGCCCCATTGTGTGCCGTTAATTACACGGGCAGGGTCGGTAACGTCGATGACGGTGATCCTCATTCCGCACCAAGCGCCGCCCTGCCAGTAGGACGTAAAACTGCCGCTTCCGCCCGGCCCCGTTCCGCCCGTGTCGCCGTTATCGTCCAGCGGGTCTGCGAAGGCTACCGGGCAGGAAAGAGAGAATATGACAGCCAGCGCGAGGAAAAAGCTCAAAAATCGCTTCATATTTTAGCTGATCTCCTTTCTCTGAAAAGAAAATAAAAGCGGCACGGTCGAAATTGACCGTGCCGCTTGTGCGTGTTTGATATTACTGTGGTTTTAGTTGAAAGGCCCCCCAATCTGTCCTGCCGGATCGCTTTCCCAATCGTAGAAGTCTAACTGCACCGAATCCGGCTCGTCCGCGATGTGGCTCTTGATGCCATTGATGTAGGCGTACTTTTTGCCGTCCTCGTAGAAGAACTCAGGCTCCGCCGTTTTTGCTTGCGGAGCAGGCGCGGGCGCCTCTGTCACTGGTAAAGGCGTCGGTGAGGGATCGGACGCTGTCGCTTCTTCCGGTGTGAAATCATCCGTGACATCCGGCGCGGGATTCTCCGTCTCCTCCGCCTTAACGATCAAGGCTACCGGCAACACCGGAATCTCCGCGGCGTCCACTTTCAGTACCACGGCTTCAAGGGCTTGCGCGACCGCGAGATCGGCCGCTTCTTTGATCTCCGCTTGGATATTTTGTGCCGGCGCGGGTTCGGCGACGGCAGGCTGTTCGCTCCACTTTAAGTCTAAAAGCGATAGCGCCACGATGAGTCCGAGGGTAAAAGCAAGGGTGAGCTTAACAAGGTTTTTCATGGATAATCGCTCCTCTCAAAGCATAGTCAGGAGTCCTCCTGCTAATGTCATGTTAACATGCTCCGAGAGTGATTACAAGGCCATTCTGTGCTTTGTAACACTTTGTTTTCTTCTGTGTTTACAAGGGTTTGCGGGCTTTTTACCTCACCTCGTGCGCCTGCACAAGCCAGCGGTAGGCGGGTTCATTTTCGACGCAGGTGATCATGCTGATGATGTTCTCGACAGACCATCCAAGCCCGGAATAATCGGTCTCGCTGATTTTTTCTTTGTGGTACACCTTATACGTCCTCGTGCCGTACTGGGTCGTGTAGGTTATGGCGTCGCCCACGGCGAGGTCTTTGACAAAACCGAAATAGGCTGCCGCGCCCCTGTTATGACCCGCCAGCGCGACGTTCCCGTCCCAAGCCGAGGTGGACTCAAAGTGTCCGATGCCCTTCTTCATGTTCTCCAGCGACTCGCCCTCGAACACTTTGATGGTTTTATTCAGCTTGGGAATATGGAGCGTACCGATGGAGCCGTCCGCGTAATAGAGCGGCGCGATGTTTATGGACGCGGGTTGTGAAGTGGACGGCAACAGCCCGGTAGCAACATCGGAACCGCCGGGCGCGTACCATTCGTCTCCGACAGGCGGCAATTGCTGATCCGCAGGCACGAAGCCGCTTGACGGAAGGTTGTCGTGGTATGGACTGGACGGGTCGGTGGGGATGTTTCCGCTGAATATGCCGTAAGGGGGCGGCAGCGCGGCGGCGTCCTTGTTCCGGCGCGTGTTCTGGCTCATGGGGTCGGGCATGACCGGAACATCGGAGCTTGTGGGGTTGCCAAAGGTACTTCCCGAATCCGGCCCGCTGCCGAAGCTGTAATCAGCCGCCATAGCCGGAACCGCGAGAGCCGCGCACAGCGCGGCGGTCAGGATAAACGTGATCAATCTTTTCATGCGTCAGAATCTCCTTTGCTCTTCTTATTTTTCAGGATGTGCGGGATGCAATAGCCGCCACCCATGCCGATCAGCAGGGCAAACAGGGCTGCGGGGATAATAATCGCAAGCGGACTGGTCTCCGATTCGCCTTCCGCGGCTTCGGAGTCCGTTTCTTCATCCGGCACGACATCCGGCCCCGGTTCGGGGTCAGGCGTAGGAGTAGGCTCAATGATCTCCAGCGGAATCCGCTCCGGCACAATCTCCTTGCCCATGAAGTATGCCGTGTAGACCGTCGAACCCTGATTGAGCCTCGCAAGCTCCCCTTTATATTCGGCGGTGGTGATATAGCCCGTCACCACAGTCCTGCTGGCCGGAGCCGTGTAGGTAGCAACGGCGGTGTAGCTTGCCGGGATTTGGTCATAATCAACCGTCATGCTGTAATTCGTTTTCCAATCCACCGAAGCCAGTGTGAGTGTCCTACCGCCGTCCGTGACGGTTTTCGGCACAAGCGAGGTGTCGTTAGATGACAGATGCGGGTATTCCCGCTGTACGCTTGCCGTATAACTGCTTGTCCTTGTTCCCGCCGTTTCCACGGTAATGCTGGCTACATTCAGCGCCAATATGCCCATGTAGCCGTCTTCTGAGATATATTCCATAGACTGTGCGAGCTGGCGCAGGATTGCCTCCATGTCCTTCGTATCGGTATTGACCGTGATGGTTTCGGTATGCTCCCGGACATCGGTAGCGGCGGTCTCTTTTTTGGTGATGTCGGTCAGGGAAAAATCCCAGCCGTCCCGCTCGAAGGTTTCGCGGGGGATATCCGCGGGATCATCGCCCGCGCCAAGCTCGTAGGTCTTGATAACCCAGCGCCTGCCGTCCTCCAAAACATCATGCACCCCGGTCGGGTAAAGTTTGGGTATAACCGAAACGGGTACGGCTTCAGGCTCCGGGATAGCCGGAAGCGAGGGCGGCGGGGAAGCCTCCGGCGCGTCCGGCATGACCACGGTGATGGTCACATGGGACGGTTCGTCCGTGTCAGCCGCCTGCGCGTACAAGGGCATCACGAACAGCATGAGCATCAGCGCGATGAGTGGTATAAAGCGTTTCATTCATCCTCACCGTCCTCTCCGGGATCGCCGTCCTCATAATCATCGTAATCATTGACGCCGTCGTCAGCATCATAATCCGCCGCCTGTTTCTTGGGTTTTACGATTTTGAGGTAATACCCTGCGCCACCAACGGCAATCACGCCGATAATAATGAATATGAGCGATCCGCTGCCCATGCCGCTGTTGCTGGCAGGGGTTTCGGGTGCTTCAGGCTCCGGCGACGGTGTTTCGGTTGGGTCTGCCTGTGCCGGGGGCGCGGGTACCGCGCTCTGTGATGTGCCGTCGCCCTTTTCGGCGAGAGCCATCAAGTCCTGTTCGGTCACGGCGTTCAGAAAATATACATTGTCAGCATTCCGCTGCCTGTCAACGATCAGATAGAACACGTTGCCGTCCGCCGATTCGATACTGAAAAACTCCTTGCCGTCCCCGTCTGTGGCGTTGTCAAGCACGGTGCCTGTGCCGTCCGGCGTGAAAGGAGTGCCTTCACCCGCGGGATTGAGTCCCATTGGCACGACCGACTCGCTCTGCCCGAAAGCGTCCGGGTCAGCCGGGGGCGAATAAAAAGGATTTTTGAATTGGATCGTGTTGGATTGGTTGCCGTTTAGGTCAACAGCCTGTACCGATACATACTCGCTGTTTCCGGCGTATTCGCTCAGAGGTACCTGAAGCGTTTGGTTGACTCCGGTCAGCTTATGGGTCACCTCGATGTTGAGCATATCGCCCGTAAGCCAGACCGCGTCAACGGTCAGGTTTTCGAGGTCGGGATCGTCCGCGGCGTATGCCGGGGAAGTGAAAAACAAAGCGCCCATGACGAGCATGAGCGCGAAGATGGGGATGAGGTACTTATTCCTCGTCATTTTTGATAACCTCCTGTCTCGCGGCCGGCGTGTCGCCGGTGACAATCGCGTCTGCGGGCGCAGGACGATGGATTGACGCTGCCGCTGATAAATTATTTGTCCGGCTGTCCGGCCGGTTGTTTTTGATTGACTCAACGAAAGCGGCGACCTCACCGGGCGCGATATTGGCCGAGCGCAGCAAACGCAAAACCTCGTTGTTTTCCATTTCGGTCTTTTTGCGTTCAAGCTCCGGCAGAAGCGCCTGAAGCTCCGCGATCTTCGCCTTTGTCCGTTCAATTTCGTTGTCGATTTTTTGGATGCGTTGGTTCATACGCAAAACCTCCCGTGTTTAAGTTGCTATACGCCCCGCGGCGTAGTAATGCGACTGCCAGTAAGTTGAGTTTAGCTGCGCGTATCCAACCGGATTGCCGGCATGGATAATTGTTCCGCCGCCGATATAGATACCCACATGGGTGACCGGATGCGCCGCCGAGTAGGTACCCGTCAGAAAAACCAAGTCTCCCGGCTCAAGCGCGCTCTGCGGAATCGGTACGCACATGTTATATAACCCCTGCGCCGTCTGCCGGCCTATGTTCGTCACACCGCTGGTGTTTAACACATAACTGGTGAATCCGCTGCAGTCAAAGCTGTTCGGCCCGGCAGCACCCCACACGTAAGGCTTTCCGAGCTGTGCCTCGGCAACCGCGAGCAGGGCGGCAAAACTACCGTCGCCCATCGGTGCGCCGGGGGTACCGTAGACCGGAAACGAGCCTGTATCGTTGGTTAATGAAAAATAGAGGGGATTGAGATACTGACCGTCTTTTATAATCTCAAAATGCAAATGCGGCCCCGTGCTGCTCCCGCTGTTGCCGGATTTTGCGATAACATCCCCGGCTGTTACCGTCTGCCCGTTTACGGCGACGGTGCTGTCGAGATGCGCGTAGTTGGTGACAAGACCGTCGGCGCCGGTCAGGGTAATATAGAGTCCGAAGCCGCTGGGGTCATTGCCGATATAGACCGTGCCGTCATGAGCGGCGCGGATATCCGTGCCGGTGGGAATAGCGACGTCAATGCCCTTGTGGTAATCCTTCGCGCCGGATATCGGGTGTACACGGTAGCCGTAATAACTGGAAACGTAGGGAAGCCAATTGAACTCAAACGGGCTTCCGGCATATTGGCGATTGCCCTTGCTCCGCATGAGAATCTCGTAATGCTGCCGCTGTTCCGTATTCATGCGCGGGGTTATAACCACGGTAAACGGGCGCGATGTCAGGGTAACGGTCATAACGTGCCAGTCATAAGGTTCCGGTTCTTCGCCATCGGTATAGCGCGTTTCCACGCTCGGCGTAAAGGTTAGCTGATACTGCTCGGCGAATATTTGCCGCAGAACAGCCTCAACGCCGGAATATGTGAACTCTTGGTAGACGGCGGTCAGGAAAGCCATTAGCTCATAGGGGTTATGGCCGATATTGTCCGCCTGATACCGATATTCATCGTAGCCGGAATAATCGCTCTCCGTTCTGTTGATTTGCAGTAATAAATCCGTTTCCCATTCGGTGTAATAAAGCTCCGCGCTGTCAGCGTCCGCGTCCTGCGCGAGATAGCTCGCAGCGGTGATCGCGCCGCCAATACCGGAACCCATACTGGAACAGGATGTGAACAGCGCCGATATGATGACGACCAGCAGGAATATACCGCCGACGATTGCAAACAGCAGCGGATGCCGCGCAACGAAGCGTCCAATCGCCTGACCGATCTTTGTCAGAACGTCGCTTGACCTTTTCAGGTTTTTGCCCGCTTTTTTAGCGTCCCGCGCCGCCTTCGCGTACTGCCGCTTGATTTTTCGCTTCTGCATCATGCGCGCGATAGGATTGCCCTTTAGCTTGGGGTTGTCACGCAGAGTCTGTTGGTAGGAAGCCTTCATGTTGAGTTTGGTGGTTCTGCGCCCCAGCTTCTCAATCTTGCGGTAGGGCGCGGTTTTATGCAAACGATAGACCGTCCGCAAACCGCCCTCGGCAAGCATCTCGGCGCGGTGCGCGGCTTTCAAGCCGACATTTTCATGCTCCGCCTCAAAGACCTTTGAGTGTACAAGGCGCGTGGAGCTTCTCGCCGCCGCTTTGACAGGGCGTGTGACCAGCGGCCCTTTTAGGTGCTGATGCTGGGTTTTGACTTCCTTCTCAAAGTGGAGTTTGGGTTTGGGCTTGCCTTTCTTTTCATCGAAAGCCGGGCGGGTTGTGAGTTTCCGCTTTGTAGGCAGCTTTGATTGCGCCTTTTTCAGCTTCTCGCCCGACCGCTCCGCTTTATGCTGTGCTTTTTCAAGTTTCCCGCGCTTCGGTTTATCGGGCGGCGACACGGTTTCGCCTTCATCAAACCGCAGCTTGCCCGGTTTCTTTGTGCCGCTCCGCTCGGCGCCGCGATCAGGCGGCGCTTTGGGCGGTTCGGATGCCGAGTTAGGCGATTCGGGTAATTTTTGTTGCGCCGTGCTTGAAACAGCGGGGGGATCGGTCACGGTTTCCTGTTTTGTTTCCGTGCCGGGTGGGATATACGCAACTGTGTCCGGTGAGGTGGGCTGGCGCTTCTTCGATTCCTTCGGCGCGGTTGGCGCCCTGTCATGAATGAGCCGGCCCGGACGATTCGGTGCGGAACGCCGAGTCTTTTCGTGCGACAACGGTATATCCCTCACGGGTGGGCGCTCATCCGTTATAACGTCCCGCGGTTGCTGTTCCGGTGCTGGGGGGTGTTCTGTCTGCCGTTCCGCGTCCCTTATAGGTTCGGCGGGTGGCGCGTCCGTATTTTGCGTCATATCCAGCTTTTCCGCACGGTGTTCCTCAAAACGCCGCTGGTAAGCGGAGCCGCGTTTTAGCCGATCAGCCGCACCGGATGTTTCAGATGCCGCCGTGTCTCTCGGCGCGGATTCCATAAGCCTTGCATGACCGCCCGTGTTTAATTTTCCGGGTTTCTGTTCCTCAAAGTGTTGGCGGTGGGTTGAATCATGATTGAGCCGGCCATCGCCGCCATCCCCGGCAGGCTGACGAGGTTGCTCCGCTTCCGGCTGTACGGTTTCTGTGTCCCGCCTTTGCACATCGGCGCGACGGCGGTTTGGATTGGATTTACGCTGCGGTGCCGAGCTTTCCACGAAAGACGGCTTATTCTCCGTCTCAACAAAAGCGGTATCGCCGGAGTCCCGCAGCGGATCGGCGATTACATCCGCGGCGTGTTCATCTTTTGCCGCGTGTTCGGTAAATTTCCGCGCCTGTGTTTGATTATGCCGGGCGATGGTCTCGCGGACGGATTTAGGTGCTTCGTGTGGCGCGCTCCGATCCTGTTGTAATTGAAATCCCCGCTCCTCGGTGTGTGTTGCATGGCGGGTTTCGGGTACAGAAACATCGCCGAAAATGCCAGCGTCCGGCTGTAGGTTTTGAATATCCTCCGCCCGTTCTGACGGCGGTGCTGACTGAGCCGGAGCTTTTTGCTTTGTTCGCTGTTCCGTGCGAAGATTGAACTGCCCGCGCCCTGTATCGCCGAGGTTCTCGCTGCGCTGCTCCATGCCGTCCGTTGTTTTCCGCCCCGCCGTTGATTTGCGCGGACGGTTATCATGTTCTCGTGACAATGCTTTCTCTCACCTCTATTCCATGTAAAATGCGACAGGCGGGAACGAACGCCGCTCCCGCCTGATACTCGGCTATATTTCAGCCTCTTTGAGTTTGGTTTTTGCGCGTGAAGGCGCGTCCTCCCGTTCCGTGTCAAGCTGTTTTTGTAACCGTTGCATGGTTTCGCGGGTGGACGGTCTCTCGGCTTCGGCCGCTTTCGTCGCCGCTTTCTCCAACTTGTCGAGCCGAGCGAGGGATTTGTTGACGCTCCGCAGGGAATCCCTCAGATGGTTCATCTGCGCGGCAAAGGGCGATTCGAGCAGCCGCGCCAGCTTGCCGTTGGGTTTGACGTCGGGGATGGGTGCCTCGCCGCGCATGGCGCGCCCGATGTTGCGGATCGCCCGCCCCGCCGTGTGATACTGTTCGGCGGCGGCTTCGATTTTTCCGATGGACTTCCGTGTCTGTTCAATGGCGGCGTTTAAGTCGTCACGCTGGTCGAGCAGATTCTGCTTTATGTCGAAATACTGCGCGAGGTTGTTCAGCGCGACGGCGCCCGTGTCACGGAACGCGGCCACGGCGCGTTTGCAGCCGTTCACGATTCCGTCCTTGATTGCTTTGATACGGGCGAAAAGCCCCTTGACCGTAGCCGTCAGCGACCGCGAGGTCTTCTCCAGCATCGTCTTAACCGGGTGATCCCGTTCCTCGCGCATGGTGGAAAGCTCACCCTGTATGGCATTCAGCCCTTTCAGAGCCGCGCTCAACTCCTGCTCCATCCGTGTCACCGAGCCGATGACGTCCAGCAGTTCACGGGGGGAGCGCCCGCTGTCTTTCAATATGGACAGAAGCTCCTTGACGTTAGGGTCGTCCATCAGCGCCGCGCTTTTGGTTCTTGGCATTTTTTATCACCTGCCTGTTGTTTTTTTGATGAAAAATCGTTATTTTTCGGCCTCCGTCACGGATTCTGAGGGGCGCGTGGTTAGTAATGAATAAAGCTCCGTATCCTTCGGGAAACGGTCGGTGAAGGGGATGATGACATCGCCGTAAAATAAAAGACCCTCTCCGGCATTGGAGTGGGTCACGTAGGATAACTGGTGCGGCGAGATGCCGAGTTGTTTTGCGAGTATCTGCCTGTCGCCCCCGGCTTGGTTGAGCATATAGATGAAGTCGCTGTTTTCCAGTATGTTTTCGATCTCCCTCGAAGCCAGCAAATCCTTCACGTTTTGCGTTAATCCGCTGGGAACTCCGCCCCATTTTCGGAAGCGTTTCCAAATCTCCACCGTGTAGGCGGCGGTCTGCTCTTCTTTGAGAAGCAAATGCATCTCGTCGATATAGAACCAAGTGGTCTTGCGCGCCGCCCGGTTTACCGTGACCCTGTTCCAAACCGCGTCTTGAAGGATGAGCATAGCGATCTTTTTCAGGCCCTTGCCAAGCTCTTTTATATCGAAGCATACGAGCCTGTTGCCGATATCGACGTTGGTGCGGTGGTTGAACACGTTGAGCGACCCCGTGACGTAAATCTCCAGCGATGTGGCAAGATGCTGCGCCTCCGGCTCGACCTGATTGCGAAGAAGATTGTATAAGTCCTCCAGCACAGGCATCCGCGACGGGTCGGGGTCTGCAAGGTAGTCCCGGTAGACCAGCCGCACGCAGCGGTCGATGATGGTTTTTTCCACTGGGGCAAGCCCCTCTTTGCCGCCCACGATGAGTTCGCAGAGGGATAGGATAAAGTCGCTTTTGAGTGTCAGGGGGTCTTCGTCGTCCGAATAGTCCGGGTTAATATCCATCGGGTTCACATACTGCGTGGACACCGGCGAGAGCTTGATGACCTGACCGCCCAACCGCCGCACGATGGGGTGATACTCGCCTTCGGGATCTGATATGATGATATCGTCGCCCGTCATCAGGAACACGTTGACGATTTCGCGCTTTGCCGAGAAAGATTTACCCGAACCGGGCGTACCCAAGAAAAGGCCGTTCGGGTTTTTAAGACGCTTGCGATCCGCCATAATAAGGTTGTTGCTCAAAGCGTTGAGTCCGTAGTATAACGCCTCACCGTCCATGAACAATTCGCAAGTAGTGAAGGGTACAAAAATAGCGGTTGAACTCGTTGTGAGTCCCCGCTGTATTTCAATCTGATTTGTCCCCAGCGCGAGAGAGGACATGAAGCCCTGCTCCTGCTGCCAGTCCAAGCGTTTGAGCGCGCAGTTGTATTTTTGCGCGATGCCCGCCGCAGCGAAGATGTCATTCTCCAGCTTCTGCTTTTTCTTGGCCGTGTTCACCACCAGCACCGTGACGAGGAACATCCGCTCGTTGCGTGATTGCAAATCATTGAGAAGCGTCTGCGCCTCCTTGCCGTAGGTGACAAGATCGGGCGGCAACACATCCATATCATACCCGCTTCGAACCGCCTTCTTCTGCTCCTCAATCCGCATTTTGTCGAGGTCGGACAGCTTGCGCTTGACCGTCTTGATCGCCTCGGTCTGGTCGATACTTTGAATGTGCATATTGACCGTGACGGCGGTATTGAGATCAAGGAAGTCGGCAAGCATTCTGTCGGTAAGCTCCGGCGCCAGTATTTGCAAAAAGCTGACCGCGCCGTAGGTAGCCCCCACGCGAAACGAGCGCCCGTCCCGGAAATCAAAGCCGGTGGGAGCGATGTAGTCTTTTGTGGAAAGCCCAGTTTTGGGTATGTCGCTCCAATTAAACCGCAGCTTTTCCGTGCCGTCCGGGTGAAGCTGATCGTGCAGGACTTCCAGCCGTTCCGCTCCGGTCAGCGGACGCGCCGCCACGCCGAGATTTTTGAAGTTGTTGAGGATGTCGATCTCGACGCGCTCAAGGCGCGGCTTGGCCTCTTTGAACGATGCGGCCTCGATGCCGAAGGTGATGTATTTCGCCTTGACTAAACCGTTGTTGCCCCTCGCAAGCTGGCTTTTGAGCATTTCAGCGTATTCACGCCGGATGCTGTTGAAGTTGTCATCGTTGTCAGGGATATCAATGGATTGCTGGAACTCCGCGATGTCCACACGCTTGTTGACGAAGGTAAGCTGCACGGTGATGGATGCGTCGAAGTAGTTGAGGAAGTCGCAGTACGCTTCGAAAATGGCGCTCTTGTCCTCGTTCTGCGCTAATTGATAGTTGATATCCGAAAACATGATGGTCTTGGTAAAGAGCCTGTCGTTGACGCGGCAGACGCCGTCTCGGAACATCTCGCGGTATGGAATGGTCTGCTGTGCCGAACGCGGCGCATCGGCGCGTCCAAACGCTTTCGTCTTGACCGCCGCTTTCATGCCACCCTTCGTTGGCGGGGCTTTCGGGGGCGTTTTACTACCCGTCAGCGAACCCTTTGCCGGCATACTCCGCAAGTCGGCTTTATTTTCTTTTGCCGCTTCGATGCTTTTTTGCAGACGCCGCTGTTGCTGTTGTTGCTGTCTTGTTTTGGGTTGCAATGGTTTTTCCCTCCTCGTCCAAGTATTTATATAGGTTTTCTGTTATATATGGGCGTGTGCCCGGCCAGAGCTTTGCGCGGATATAATTGCGGATGACTTTTTCGGCAGGTTGACCGTCCCGCTCAAACATAGCCAAAAAGAAAAAGGGCAGCATCAGCCCAATCATCACAAGCACCGCCGCGCTGTTCCCGATCATGCCCCGCGCCAGCAGATACGTCGGTATTCCGACAACAGCGGCGAGGGAGAAGCAAATAAGCTGGCGTTTTGTGAGGTTTAACGCGACCTTCGTCTTGATTTTTGTGAGGTCTTTCGGTACGGGTACATAGGCCATCAGGCATCCTCCTCCCTGTAAAATTGTTCAATTATGCCCAGCATGATGTAGGCCACGCATGGTACGGCGACCGAGTTTCCAAGCATCTGATAACGCCGGGTGTCGCTGATTTCCTTCCTGTCATGGCCGGACTTCGTCCAATTATCCGGGTAGCCTTGAAGCCGTTCGCATTCGACCGGCAGGAGCCGCCGCACGATGTAGCCGGATCGCACCGGGTTTTGATAATTCAAAGAGTAGCCCTGTGCTTTAGCTTGAAGCGTGCCGCTGACCTCTTCCGTTTCGCAGAGGTTGCGGCAGTCCACGGCGGTCACAGCCGCTACGTCGGTAGAGGTCAGGGTGAAGCTCAAATCCTCCTTGACGCCGCCGCCCCTCGGCCCGTTGTGGTCTTGCCGTCCGATCATGTTGCCTTGTAAACAGTAAGCCACGCATAAATCAGTCTCGCTTGCCATTCCAGCCGGACGCGACATCCCCGCGCCGGAAGCCATGAGCGTTCCGCAAACAGCGGGATGCGCTACCAATGGCGCGTTGCGGCCCGTGGCGTTGCCGTTGGTGGAAAGAGAGTAGGCGGTATCGGATACGTTGACGTCGCCGGCTTGGTTCTGCGCCACGCCTACTGCGACGATGTTCGGCCCGCCGTCTATGTTCGGACTGCCGTCGCCGCGCGCCGTAAGCGTCCGTGCGATATTCGGCTCACATACGCAGGGCGATGAAAAGCCGCATGGTTCGCCTTTCAGCGTCGGCAAGGTTGTTTCGCTGTACCCGATGCTCCGAGCTTTCGCCCCTGCGCCACCTAAGAAAACAGCGGCCTTCGGTTCGCACAAACACGGCGTACCGCTGAGTCGCGGTTTTAATGTAGGCGACGCTTCTTCCATGTATTCAATACCGAAAGAAGAAGCCGAAGAATCGCCCATAAACGCGGCTGTCTTCGCGTCCGCCTCCTGAAACACCAGCCCACCGGGGTTGCGTCCGCCGCCGCCGTCCGCGCCCGCCAGTGTCGGCGATAAACCGTCTTCGGTAAAGACCCGTGACTGCTGGGTATCCCACGGCGTCAGGCAGTTAGGTGTGGGCGACAGGGCGAAATTGCCTCCGTCATACGCGCCGGCGTTGCCGTTCCAGTGGTTGCCGTAGCCGGCGAAAATCGTTGCGGCGGTGTCTTTTATGTTTGCGGATAGGCTTGTGCCTCCAACGCCTCTTTCAGCATCGGCGGCAACGCCTTGCCCCTGCGCTCGGCACGCCGTAAAATACCCTGACAGGCTTTTGGGGACAAAGAGTATTTCGCCGGCGCACCCGCCTCCAAAATCGCAGACAAGAAAGATTCGCCTGCGTCGCTGTGGCACTCCGAAATATTGGGCGTTGTACACGCACCAAGCGATGTCAAATCCATACCCTCGCACCATTCCGGCGTTTGCCCAGCGGTTAGATCGAGGAATTGGAACTTCGGTTTTTGTGAACGATTCAAGCACGGCTTTATAGTCAAGACCGGAGCCGCTGGATAGGGCGCCGGGGACGTTTTCCCATATTGCGTACCGGGGGTAGATTCCATGTGTCGCATACCTCATTTCATTAATTATTCGTATAGCTTCCGCGAACAGGCCGCTCCGTTCGCCGTCAAGACCGGCGCGTTTACCCGCGACTGAAAGGTCTTGACAGGGCGATCCGAAGGTGATGACATCCACAGGCGGCAGCTTATCGCCGCGAAGCGCGGTCAGATCGCCAACGTGTTCCATGTCCGGGAAATGCCGCTGTGTGACAGAGATAGCCTGTGGCATGATTTCGCTTGCCCACAGCGGTTTTATGCCAAAAAAAGAAGCGGCATAAGGGAATCCACCTATGCCGTCAAAAAGAGAGCCGAGCGTGACGCCCGGCGTGATATTTAATTGTTTATCCACCTTTTAATTTGAGTCTCCTCTCACAAATCAAGCTCGGATTTTTTCCGAGCCTGAGAGTTTTTTCGCGGGGTTTGGTTTTGTTTGGACTCGCGTATAGTTTTTATGACGGACTCCTTCGCGCCCGTCTGTCCTCGCGCCTGTTCAGGTATGAGGGCGCGGTCGGTGAACACGGCGAGGTACGCACCGACCTCCGCGCCGAGTTTTTTCATGTCAGCGTCAGTAGGGTAATAGGCATACCACTCGCTTTTGCCCTGATATGTCCAAATATGCGCTGTTCCGTGAGCAGAGCCATGCGGGTGTTTTTTACCCCATACATCCCCAAAGCGGAAAAACAGGGAATCAACCTCGCCGTCTACACGGTTCAATACCGTAGCTTTCACAGCCTCGTAACGCTCATGCGTACCCTGCGTGACAAACTCCAACTTGATGCGGTTGTCGCCGCCGAGATCGCCGTAACAGGCGCGCCCGGCGAATGTCGGGTTGATGACGCCGTCGCAAGCCTGTGTCAGCCTGCGGAGTTCCTGTTCAAAATAATTCATGATGCCCTCCTCATAGCTCCGGCCCGGTTTTCTTTTTGCCGGTTGCATCTCTCTTCGGGCTGGGGCGTTCCCGCTGCTCCGCCGTATGTTGCCTGATCTGTGCCAAAACTGATGGTTTTTCGCCCGATCCGGAAACCAGACGCGACAGCGTCTCAGTTTCCTCCGTGTCCGGCATAAGCGCATAGCCGCCATTTTGAAGCGTTTGCTCCATGTCGGCAAAAATATTTTTGATCGCGTCGCCCATATACGGCTGCATACTCGACCAGCGGTTCGACAAAAACTCCAGCGGGTTTTCCAGTTTGAGCAAAAACTCGGCCTGACCCGTTGTGTAGACATAATCGTCTATAAAATAGCCGTACATTTGGCATACCATCGAAACCTCGTCTACATCCCCGATGAGTTCCTCTTTACTGAGAGCCATCCAGCTTCCCATATAATCGCTGTAGTTTTCGGAAAGCCGGTTTTTCAAAGTATTTATGAGCGATTCGTCCGGTGCGCTGGAGTCCAACGCGTGCCGACCATTATGGAGCGCCTCCTGCTCGTGGAATACCTTCCACATGATGTCAGAATGCTCCTCGACCGCAGACTCATGCTCAAACTCGCGCGCGACCACTTTGAGCGGCTTTTTGAATTTCAAGAGATATTCCAACTCCGAAGCGTGGAAATTGTGTATCTCCGTCAGGTAGTGGTAGGCGTTGGTCATTGAAGCAATTTCCAACGACCTATCGACCATCACCATGACCGCATCGCGCTTTTGCCAATCGTCAAAGTAGTTTGACAATTCAATGGTTACTTTCCTGATGAGCTTTTCTCGCAATGCGGCTGTTGCCGCGTCCTCCGATGCGTCCGGCTCGTACAGTGCCATCTGCGCGGGGGTGAGCGACGGCTCGGCAGGCGAGGGTTTAATTTCATCAAACCCCATCATCAGAGAGAACTCCGCTTGCGTTTCGATGTGAAACTTATTGTTGTCCTTCCACAACGCAACGACCATCTCGCCGCCTTCAACATCGATGTAATTCTGGCTTAATCTATCGCCGATAATGTCCGAATAGGCATCGGCCAAGTATTCTTTGAGCGAACTTATCTCATCCGCTGTTAGCGGCTCGGCCACTTTCAACGTGGCTGCAGCCCACAGTTTCCCGGCGTGGACTTCAACGTCAACAAATATAGATTGCACTTTTTTGCCGATTGAATCGTCAGTATCGTAATATGCCATCAGGCCGCGCTCCGCTTCCTTCGGCATACGCTCGTTGAGAATGGCAGCGCGTATATCGGAAATATATTCCACTACAGCCTGATCGGTCAGCTCATCGGGGTCGTCGTGCGCTATATCCATGCGCGACCAATAGGTACAATGCACAGGGCTGTAAAATTTCATTTCCGTGAGTGGTTGTTCCGCCATATCGGTAACAGCCGCATCCTGCGTCGGAGCGGGCGCTTCAAGCCCCAGCCGCGCCATAAACTCCCGCTCGGTATCAATAAAGAACCCATCATCAGAAGTCCACGGACGGATATATAGTTCCTCGCCGCCGCTTATTTTTATCTCCCGCTGCTCGAAGCCTTCGCCCCAGCCGTCCGAAAGCTGACCCGACCACCAGTCCTTCAGCGTCTCCGCTTCCTCCGGCGTGAGCGGTTGGGTGAGCTTAATCTCCGCGACGCAAGCCATCATGTTCCCATAATTTTCTATCGACGGAAAGAGTGACTCCACCTTGCCGTCGAGCGTCCCGCTGAGATATTCCGCCATGCCGCGCGTTTGATCCATGCGGTCACGGTCGCGCAGGACGGCAAGTTCAATGTCGTCCATGTATTCGCCCGCGTCAACAGGCGATATCTGATACCGCTCATCGTAAAGGTCGTATGTGCCGTATTCGCCGCTTGCCTCTTCCTTGCGGGGATTATGAATGTAAAACTCAAGCGGGCTATACAGTTTTTCCGTTGTCATTGAATGATCACTCCTCCCCAATGAATTAAATTTGATTTCCTGCTCGTCGTAAGCCTCACGGGTATTCCCGATGGTTGCCTCGCCTGTCATATCTGAAATGAGCATATCTCTCAGCATATAAACAATGGCGTTACAGTTGTCCGCGCAGAGGGGAACTTGAATCGCTCTTCCGTTGATGGTGATTTCCACTTGATTTTTGTCATCGAAGCGATCCCATGAATCTCCCCATTCCGCGCTAAGACTCTCCGCCATATCGGATACGCCTTGTTTTGTAAAATCGTACATTGCCGCCTCCTATGGATTCGCCGTCTGTTTAACAAGGGAGCCGGAGCGTCTCAGCCCCGGCTCCCTTCTTCCGCGAACCGTAGCTTAATGCTCCGGCCCTGTATTTTTCTTCGCGCCTTTTTCTTTCGGCTCCTTAGTGGCAGCCGGCGCGGATTTTGCGGCGGCTGCCGCATCGCGCATTTTTTGTAACGTGGATTCCTTCTGCGTGACCATCGCATCGAGCGCGGCGCCGAACTCGGTCAGCACCGCTGTTTGCAAAGCTTCGCGTCCACCCTTAATGACGGGATGGAAAAGGTCGCGGTATTCGCCTTTGCCGTCCTTTGTTTGGGGCATGGACACGAACAAACCCTTCGGCCCCTCGATGATGCTGATGCCGTGCGCGCCGAAGATACCATCAACGGTGATGCTGGCGAAGCCTTTCGTTTTTCCCTTAGGCTCCGCAATTGGGTAGGCGCGGATTTCGCAGTTTACCGTACCCAAGACCTCCCCGGTTTTTTCGTCTGTGTTGTGCAGTGTGAGATTTGCCATTTGTTTTTCCTCCTCAGTTTGGTATTATTTAATGTAGAAATGCTATTGCCGTGTTTGCGCTAATGCGCGGAAAATACTGATTTTGCAAGGCTTCCCGTCTTAAAGAGCGCGAAACAGAGCAGTACGGTGTAGCCCACCGTCGTCCATATAGCCGCGTGTACGTTGCCGGCGTTTGGTATGTTTTGTACCAGCGCCGCATAGATCGCCACACAGACCATGATGAGAAACCCCTGAAACGCCAGCGCGAACAGGGACTTCAAGTAGTTGTTGCCGATTTGCCCCCATTCACGGTTCGCCATCGTAGCGAAGGGGATCGGCGCGACCGACACGGTGAGGTAAATCTCAATCATGCGGCCGAAGATGATAACAAAGATGACGATATTCAGAATCCACAGGCAAAGGTTGATAATCCATGTCTCCAGCCAAAGCCCGATGAGTTCCCATACGCCCATCCCCTGAAGCATCGCCTCTAAGTTAGCGAGCGCGGCGCCGGCGCCTATGTCAAGGCTGCCGGAAATAACACCCGCGCTGCTGTTTACCACTTGCTGTGCCAAAGCGAACACACCCATGACAAGGTCAAAGGTGTGCGTCAGGATATAGACGGCGACAAATGTCTTGAATATCCATTTATAGATGTTGAAAACATCGAATTCGTGCATATTGTTTTTCTCGATGATAAGCTGGATAAGCTCGTAACAAAGCACGAATGTGAGTATCATGCCGGCAATCGGGATGACGGCAGTCTCGGACAGGGTTCGGATCATGGAATAGACGCCGGGGTTCCAACCGGCCGGCGTCTGCCCCACGTTTGTGGCGATATTGCCTACTTCCGCATTGATATGGTCGTACATACCAACGAATCTGGCCATGATCGCCTCGATCAAGCCCTGCCTGATTGATTCCCATAGCCCACCAAGCAGCCAGTCCATAGGCTAAAATTAACCGAACAGATTGGACAGCAGCGGTACCAGCACCATCCCGATCAGCGCCACGCCGCCCCCGGCCATGAGTTGTTTCATGCCTTGGCTCTTGGCGCCGGGGTTGTCATTCCCGTAACCTTCTAAAAGGTTAATGACTCCCCACACGGCAAGGCCCGCGCCGAGCGCGATAACAAGCGTTTGCAGGGTATTGATAGCTTCCGTGAAAAATGCCATAGCGAAACCTCCTCAGATTTTATTTGTTGTTTTGCTTTATTACCCCCTGATCGAAGCGCGGGGGTTGTCACAGGGGATCGCCCCCGGTTGACCGATAGAAATGAAAAAAGCCCGCCGTTTCCCATTGGTTAGGGAAACGGCGGGCTATACGGTGAAAGCGTCGGGCGGCGGCGGTTCCTCAAGCTCTACATCGTAGACATTAAACTCGTCGTCCGGCTTTACTTTCAGTTTTGTACTGAGATAATTCTCAATATTAAAGGTATTGCGCTTGTCGAAGTCGGAAAGATACTTATACATAGGATGCTTGGTAATATCGTACTTAGGGCTGAGAAACGGCCTAACACCGCGCACCTGAAGGATGCACATCCCTCCGTCCATAACGGCAAGCTCGTCGATTGACATGAGTTCCTTGCCCATTTTTTGAAAGTTCCTGCCGTATGACGGGCTGTTGCCTTTGGTCTCGCTGGTGTTGAAATGGTCGATGGTCTCCTTCCCAAGCATCTTCGACCAATCCTCAAGCGTCGTTTTTTCCTTGCCGCCGAGGAAAATCGCCGAATCGCAATTGCCGACGATGGTGTCGGCGTTGTCCTTGTAGAGTGCCTTTAACTGGCTCTGCGCTTGCAAAACAAGGCACGCGGAAATCTCGCGTGAGCGTATGGTTGCCATCAGCTTCTCAAGGTTCGGTATCTGCCCGATGTTGGCCGCCTCGTCTATAAGGCAGCGGACATGGACGGGCAGTCGCCCGCCGTAAACATCGTCGGCTTTTTCGCACAAGAGGTTGAAAAGCTGGGTGTAGGCCATCGACACGAGGAAATTCAGCGACGCGTCGGTGTCCGAGATGATGAAGAACATCGCTGTCTTTTCGTCGCCGATGGTGTCAAGCTCAAGCTCGTCGTACATAGTGATGTCCCGAACTTCTTTAATGTCAAAGACCGCAAGCCTCGCACCGCAAGAAATGAGTATGCTTTTAGCTGTTTTGCCCGCCGCGAGCTTGTACTTGCGGTACTGCCTCACGGCGAAGTGTTCCGGGTCTTTCTCCGCCAGCGCGTCGAACATGAGGTCGACAATGTTCTTAAACTCCTCATCCTCTTCTCTAACCTCCATCGCGCCAATCATCTCAGCGAGGGTGGAAAAGTTTTGCTCGTTTGTCGGGGATTCGTAGTGTAGATAAGCGATGAGCGCCGTGTAGAGAAGCGTCTCGGCCTTCGTCCAGAACTCGTCCCCGCCTTTTTGCTCACCTTTGGTATTGGCAATCAGCGTCGTGACCAGCTTTAGGATGTCCTTCTCCGATTGGATGTAAGCGAACGGGTTGTAATGGTGGCTCTTTGCGAAGTTGATCGTATTCAGAATTTTGATGCGATAACCGTAGCGCCGAAGCATCTTCCCGCATTCGACCACGATACTGCCCTTCGGATCGGTGACCACGAACGAAACCGGGTAATCCTTCGAGCGGCACTGCATCAGGTTCGGCTTTAATACGAACCTCGTCTTGCCGGAGCCGGAGCCACCGATCACCAACATATTTTTATTGCGGGCGTACTTCGGATTAGGCGGGCGCGGGTTCATGGTCAGCCCCTCGGTTTGGGTTAATATGATGTTGTTTTCCGGGTTAGCATCCATGAAAGGCTGTATATCGGATTTCTTGCCCCATCTCGCCGAACCGTACTCAACATCCTTGCGGTATTTCTTAGCGTTTTGCTTTTTCACATAAACGATGGCGTACACGATAGCCATTCCCACCAATCCCACCATCAGGTCAAAAGGGTCGAAGGACGGTATCGGGTTTGCCATCGCCGCGTTCAGCGTCGCCATGCTGTGTATGAACTTCTGCAGAAAATCCCTGCCGGGAGCCAGCCGGTACGCCTCGCCCAAGCTATTGGCGAACCAAAAGATCAGCGCGTAGGGAAGGTTGGGTAGAACGTGTTTTTTGAGAAAGGGCGTGATTTTCGTCATAGCTCCGGCCCCTCTCTGTGCTTGTGTTTCGTCCTGTCCCTGACCACGTTCTTAATAATCTCCTTGAATTTACGTATAGACTCGCGGACGGACGGCCTGTCGGTCTCGCGCTTGACAGTCTTGGCGATAAACTCCTTGAACGCGGCGGTCATGGCGTCGGCGTCCTTCGCCCGGAAAAAAACCACCCACTTGGGCGGCTCGGACGATGCGTCCCTTTTGAGTTCGTAGCTTATGCCGTATTTGCGCGCCACCGGGTCAAAAGCCTTGATATTGCCCTCCGTGATCTCCACGCTTGACAGCGATCCTCCTTTGGATAGCTGTTTGAGCGATTGTCTGCCCGGCTTGGTTTTATCGCCGGACTCCTTCATCTTCCGCAGAGCGGCTTGCATGAGCTTCGCCAATGTCTGCGCGGTTATTTTCGTCGCTTTTGTAGTCAGCGCGACGCTTCTGTTTTCAAGGTCTTCTTGCAAAAATTATCACCTCCCGTTGAAAATTGCCCATGCGCGGTCGTCGTACCGTACAAGCTGTATAAACGCATCCACCAGCGCGGGATTGAATTGGCGGCCCGCCTGACTCAGAATATAGGCAATCGCCTCATCCGGCGGCCATGCCTCCTTATACGCTCTTTTGCACACCAGCGCGGTGAAAACGTCCGCAATTGCGGTAATCGCAACATATTGGGGTAATTCGTTCATGTCCTTGCCCCAATATCCGCAGCAATCGCATCGCTCATGATGATACAAGGCGATCAGCTTCGCCATCGCGCCCAATTCGCCTTGAAAACTCGCCAGCATCTCAGCACCCAGTGTTGTGTGAGTTTTTATGATCTCGAACTCCTCCGGCGTAAGTTTACCGGGCTTATTTATGATGCTTTGCGGTATTTTCACCTTGCCAATATCATGCAGAGCGGAAGCAGTGCGGATTTGTCGTGCCACGGCGGGCGCCGTTCCGCATTCCAGCGCGGTAAGCTCGGCAAGCCGCGCCACCGCTTTGTCCTCGTTGAACCTATTCGTATAAATCACTTCCTCCCATTTGAAAAAGATGGGTGGCTATTCGGCGGCGGCTTCCGGTATAGCCTCCGGGTCGCCGGAATCCACACGCGCTTTCGCTTTTTTCGCGTAATGGCGGGAAAGCTCGATACCGACAGAGGGGTAACCCTCCAGCTTGGCCGCCAAAACCGTCGTACCCGCGCCGGCGAAAGGATCGAGGATGATACCGCCCGGCTCGACGATGCGGCAGAGATCGCGCATGACGCCCAGCGGCTTCTCGGTCTGGTGGATGCGCTTGACAAGCGCGGGCATGGCCTGACGGAACACACCGGGCAGAACGGGGGCAACGCGGTCTCTCGGCATATGCCCGTTGCTTCCCCATACAATGAACTCCGCCTGCTGACGGAAGCGTCCCATCTGCGGGCGGCTGTTGGTTTTATCCCATACCAGCGTCCCGCGCCAAATCCACCCGGCCCACTGGAGCGCGTCGGTCATGGACGGAAGCTGCCGCCAGTCTATGAACATACAGATGGGGGCGCCTTCCTTTGTTACGCGCCGGGCTTCAACGAGCCACTGCGTCATCCAGTTCGTCCAAGAACGCTGATCCTTCGCGTCACCCTCGAAGTCGGGTAGCGGATTGTTGGTCTTGGCGCTGGAATACTTAGCCGCCGTGGATTTCTGCTTGGCGTTCTGATCCGCCGCGCCCGAAGCGTAGGGCGGGTCACAGATGATGCCGCCGAACAACCCGTCCGGGAAGGTCGGCAAAACACTCAGGATATCGCCGTGGATGATCTCAGCCCCGGCGAAATTGTGGTCAATATTATGTTTCATGCTTGATATGACTCCTCTCAATTAAAAAAACAGGCGAGAGTTATAACTCCGGCCCGTCTTTTTTCTGTTTTTTTGATTTGGGTTTTTGTTGCGGTGGTTGCTTTTGGCTCTCCCTGATCTTCGCAAGCACGGACTCTTTTTCGCCGTGTTTTTCCGGTTCGGCGGGCGCGAGTCCGGGCGGTTCTTCGCCGTGAAACAAAGCGCAGAGTTTGGGGCATCGCTTTCTCAATTCAACAAGAGTTTCAGACCATGATCTATCAGAACCCGTCCATTTCTCGTCGATGTCCGCCGCGTAAGTAATATCCGCAATGATGCCCGCTTTTTCCGTTTCGGACAAAGGGTAGCCGTCGATCACGGTATAAATGTCCGCGTCGTCTCCCAGCTTCTTCTCGTAGGCTTTACCCGCGGCGTATGACATCGCCTCAAAACTCGCCGCGTTGTGATATCCATTGCTCGGCATATAGTCCGAGCCGGCAGTCTCGCGTCCCAAAGCCATGATGGTCTCAACGCTGGCAAGCGAATCGGGATCGGCGAGGGCGTTCAGGTAAACCTCCTTGCCCTGCGCGACCAGCCAAGCCCGGAAGTCTATGAAACCATCGTCTGAACAACCTCCGTTGATTACCGCCGCGGCTGCCCACAGCTTTTGCTTATATGCGAGGTTTTTGTATTCATCAAAAATCTGCTTAAACCGTATGATGTCCGGCTCCTCAAGCAGCGCAAGCGAATCAACCAGCGGAGTGTACATATTTTGCCAAATGCCTCCGGTCTTTCTCGCGTTGTCGATGAGCTGCCAAAATTGTTCCTTGCCCAACGGTTCCGCCGCCGTAACAGGCTCTTTTACGGATGAATTCCGTAAGGCTTCGAGGTTGGCCCGCGCCCAATCGGGAAGCCGCTCCTCAGAAAGCGTTCCGGCGATATTGTTACGCTGCCATTGCTCCGCTTCGCCGGTGATCAGGTTTTTCAAGAACACCGTGTGGCCTCTGGCATCCGGGCTGGCGCCGAAGCCTCCCGTGCAGAGCGCCAACTGATAATCAATACTGCGGTACTCCGGCGCGAGATGCTCCGGCTTAATGACGACCACCCGACCCTCCAAGTTTGTGTTCTTGATGGACTGACAGTCTTTAGCGGTCAGGGTTTGGAGCGGGATGCCTCGTGTCTCGCGTTCGTTTTCAATGGCGACCACCCGCTCGGACAGTCGGTGCGCGAACAGCTTCATGATCTCCACAAAGTCCGTGCCGCCCATCGCGTTATGGTGTGATTCGTAGCAAAACGCACGATTCCAAACGCAATCGCTCACCATGTACGGAGCATCGGGGCTGTTCTTGTTTTCTGAAAATATAAGCTCACTCCCGCCAAACTGAATGGCGTGGATGACCTCGTAACCTCCCTGTATGGTTCGTTTTTTGTCAGCCAAGTGTTTCGACCTCCTCTGAAACAGAAAAAGCCCCGCGACCGGATTCCTTAAAATCCACATCGCGGGGCGTATCTGCCGGTTTATATTGTTTGAGCCGTTCCTCGGCAAGCGGGACGTATTCGGGGTTTAGCTCTATGCCGATGTACCGCCTTCCGAGTATGAGCGCCGCGGCGCCCGTCGTGCCTGAACCGAAGAACGGGTCTAAGACCACGCCTCCCTCCGGGCATCCGGCGAGGATACACCGCCGCGCCAGTTCGATGGGATAAGCGGCGTAATGCGCGATACCCCGCAGCGGCGATGTCGGGAAAGACCAAATGTCTCGCCCTCGCCGCATATCGTATATCGGTGCATTTTTATTTTTCGGCTTGTTGATGGTTTGCGCGGTTTGCCCCGGTGCGCCCTCCGCATATTTGTTGCCGCCGAAATTGCGTTTATACCGCGCCTTTGAGCTTTCCTTCGTTGACTCCTCCAAAGCCTTGTAATCGAAATAATAAGACTTGGACTTAGCCAGTAGAAAGATATGTTCGTAGCTTGACACCGGGCGGTCTTTTACCGAATGCGGCAAGGCATTGACCTTCTGCCAAATGATATCTGAGCGCAGAAACCAGCCGTCCGACCGTAGGGCAAGCGCCAACATCCACGGGATGCCGATCATATCCTTGGGCTTTACACCGTCCCATGTTTTCGGGATATGGACGGCGGGATCATCCGGCGTATATAAATAACGCTGTTTGCTTGCCCGCCCCGTGTCCGAGCTGGCGCCTTTGCCGCTGCCGGCGTAGGAATCCGCGATGTTGAGCCACAGCGTCCCGTCCGGTTTGAGTACGCGGCGAAGCTCACGAAAAACCGTGACCAACCGCGAAACATATTCGGAGGGAGTAGGCTCCAGCCCGATCTGCCCGGTTACACCGTAATTTCTCAAACCGTAATATGGCGGTGAGGTGACGGCCATATTGACACAGCCGTCCGGCAGGGCGCGAAGTACGTCGAGAGCGTCGCCGCAGAGGATGGTGTTTGTATTTGTCATAGGCTAAAGCTCCTCCCCGCGGGATTTGCGCCGACCGTCCTGTTTCGGTTTAGACGCCGGCGCGCCGTGTTCTCTGGCCTCGGCGATTTGTTTCAAGACGGACGGCTTTTTCGCAGACTGCTCCTCCGAAACCTCTTGAAGGAATATATCCAGCGAATAAACCGGGA
The DNA here is from genome assembly GCA_009777235.1 of Oscillospiraceae bacterium. GTDB lineage: Bacteria > Bacillota > Clostridia > Oscillospirales > Oscillospiraceae > WRMH01. Next base: position 159,978 of record WRMH01000003.1, on the reverse strand, counting down.
TATCAAGCCTTCGCGCTGCCGCAATCTCCAGCTTCATACCCTCTGTGAGTTTATCCCCGCAGACCACGATTGCGCGGCAGAGCGGCAGCAGGGCAACCCCCATCGACATACCTGCCTCGCGCTCGTCGGGGTTTTCTTCATTTAAGAATTGCGGAAAATACAGGTGCGGCGCCAGCGGGGCGTAGCCCGCCTTAAATACTTGCCGGCAATACCCCCGCGCCCGCTCCGCGTTGGCTTCTGTAGCGCCGCGAAAAGGCGAACAGACATAGGTAAATGGTCTTTCTGACATAAGCGATCCCTCCTCTCTCAGAAAAAAATAATGCCGGGGCAAGGAGCCTCCGGCGCTGTTTTGTTTGTTATTTTTTTGTTTTCAATTTTCACCTTGACTTGTCGGAAATGTGCCGCTATTGTTGTGTTGTCGGCGTTTGCCGGCAGAATGGGGGTGAAATAAGATGCCAAGCATTGAAAACAAAGGCGCGTTATACTTCGTAACCGAGCAGGCTTGCTGCCTCGCTCAAGCGCAGGGCAGAGAAACGGACGACTTCCGCGCCTGCCAAGCCGCCGCCGAATACCTCGCGGGCGGCGACGCCGAAACGATGGCGGCCTTCACGGAGCGCACAGGCACAATAAAGCGTGACCCGGACGCCGACTACGACACCGAGCAGTACGAGGGTAAGCGCAAGGACGTGAGCGACGCGGTATCCGCAATGAACGTCCTCGGCACGGCAGACGACACGCCGGAGCAAGTCAGAGCACCGCTCCTGAAGGTTGCCGACATCATCGCGGCTTTTTACGACATGGAAAATGTCGTGACGGCGATTCCGGCGTAAACACAACAGCATAAGAACGAAGCATGGCGGCGACAGGCCGCTGTGCCTCTTGAACATAGATTGTGAAACGGAACGCCGGGCTTAATGCTCCGGTGTTTTTAGTTTATTACGCTCACCGCGCTCGTTCTGCCGGAGTATTTCCCCGGAAGCCTTCTGCGCCCATTTTTCGATCCCGCCCCAATCATCACGCCGGACGGCGAACTCGCGGAAAGACTGATATGCCGTGACTTTGATCGCGTCGATGGGTGAGAGCGGCTCCATGTCATTGGGCATGAGCCTGAAAACATCCGCAGCGCTCTGCGCCAGTATCTCCTTCGCCGCCTCCGGCGCCACACGGAGCATATCAGGCTGCGGATTGACCGCCTGCGCCATATATGGCGCGCTTATTTGTGACAGAAACTCACCAACCGTGACAGGCTGCCTGTTTTCCTTGACCATCCAGCGGAGAGCTTCTTGAACCGTTGTAAGCCGTTTCTCATCCGCGGGGCTGTAATGCTTAACCCAGCTTTGCAACTGTCCGCGGTCAAATTGATCCATTGCGCTCCATTCCTCAGAGGTGATAACGCGCCGTGTCCCGTCTTTCATTTCCGCGTCCAAATGAGTAAAATTAACACTGAATTCCCGTGCATAGTTCTTCAAAGCCTGAAGGTCGGTCTCGTAAAGACCGCCTGTGATCCGTCCGTCGTCACGCTCTGTGACCGTCATAACAAAGGAACGTATATCCGGCGCTTTTTGCGCCTGCATCCATGTCTGATACTCGTTTGTATCTTTTCTAAATACAAAATCGACAGGTGTGACGATTATCATTCCGGCAATCATCATCACATAAAAATCGTCCCCCTTGTTGGCGAGGCTCTTGACGTTATAACTCGCGTCGCGCATATAATCGCCGCCGACAGCGTGCATCTCCATCAAAAGCGTGGCCAAGTCCGCGTTTTGGAGCATGACAGACTCCGGTTCCTGATCCGATGCGGCAGGCGCGGACGCTGGAATGCCCTGCACACTGCGGTATTTTTCCTCAATCCCGCGCGCTTGGGTCACAACGCCATATTGGGTAACCGCGCTGTTTTCTTCCTGCGTGGTATGATAACCATAAGATTCCTCGTCCGCGCTCCGCCCCAGCATAAACACATACTTTGCCAACGCGCGCTCTGCGGGATCTTCTGAATTTTCAAGCCTGTGAACAACGGTCTCGCAAACGTCCCAATCCTTCTCCATGCGATACTCGCCGTAGCTTGTCATGGTGTCGTATTCTGTCTGAAGCGTGAAACAATCAAGGTTTTCCTTGAGGTTGATAATCTCGGCGACGCTGCCGCAATGCCATCCCGCCTCGACTACGGCGTACAGGACGCTCCGCTGTTTCTCGTCCATCGCCATGACCTTCGCGGCGAGGTAATCCACTTCCATGTTGTCCGTGCCGACAGGAATAGCTTTTGACATCGGGCGAAGCTCCACAGGGAGCAGAAGCTCCGGCGCGAACCTTTGCTGCGCGGCTTCCAAGTCGCCCATATATACAGGCTGATTCTCCCGAAGGTATCCGGCGATTTCTCCCCAAAAATCCGTCTGCGAAAGCTGGGTAAGCAGACCGATGAAGTCCCGCGCTTTTTCGCCTTTCATGAATTGCGGGTGCAGATAACAACGGGCGTGGTCATTAGGCGACGACCGCTCGAAATCCGAAATGCCTTTGCTGCTACCGTGGTAGCCGGGTTCTCCTTCATAACCGATAGGGATGTCAAGGCTCTCGCAAATGATGGCGAACGTGCGCGGGATCGGCGCGGCCTCATCGAGAGAAACGTAACGCCCGTACTCCACATGAACGGCATCCTTAATCGCGGAAGTATCAAAATCAACCTCCACGAATTTATAGCCGGACTCTTGGTCTAAGAAGTACGGCGTGCCGTCCACCACGGCGATGTCGCTCTTCTGAAGCGGCCCGCCGTGGTAACCTTCGGGCGGGTTCAAAAAGAATTTGCCGCACAGCATATCGAGATTGCCGCTCGGAAGCTCCCCAGCCCATTCCCGGATGTAATTCTTGGGGAAGGGGCCGCCGTTGCCGAAGAACTCAAACATCCCCTGATCCTTAATTTCCGGGTCTGCGGTCTTTTTTACCCTGTAAATCTCAATCTGCGCCATAGATTACAATTCCTCCCCCTTGTGTTTGGTCTGTTTGTGTTCGGCGCGATTCGCCTGCCGCTGTATATTTTTGACGGCGCGCGCCGCCCATTTATCAAGTCCGGCGGCATCTTCCCGCTTGATGGCAAGGTCGCTGTATTCGGCGAAGCACATGGGGCGTAACGCCTCAATCTGCGCCAGCTTTTCCGCGCCGCCCGGTATAAGACGGTACACATCAGCATCGCCCCGCGCAAGTATTTCCTTCGCCGCTTCGTTTGTAACCCTAATCATGTCAGGCTGTGGGTTTGCGGCGGCGGTCATATACGGAGCGCACAACACAGGGAAGTAGTCGTCGAACCCTCTGGCGTCGCTTGATATTTCATTCGCGCCGACAAAATCTTCGTAGCGTTTGCTTGCCTCGACTAAACCGTCAAGGGGATAATGATGCTTGACGTCCTTTATTTCGCTTAATCGGCTTTGCGAAACCTCCGCCCAAGCCACCAAATCGTAGGATTTACTGAACCCATCGTGCCGTATCGCTTCGATCCGTTCAGGCATGACCGTGTGCCGAGCCATGTTCGTAAGAAGGGCGTTCGTGTTTAGCTCTATAAAATCGCCCCGCATATCGCGCCCGGTGTTATCGCCGCGGTCATTTACCCGGACATTGAAAAACTTCGTGTCCGGCATCTCAGCCCAATGTCTGACCGTTTTTTCGGTGAGGCCGCCGCGTTCATACGCCATAAGTGGATGGAAAAGGCTGACCCTTTCTTTGTTCACCAACAGCAAAAAATCCCCGTAGGGTCTGTAATCGCCGATGAGCATTTTCAAGCTGTCCGCCGCACCCGACATACCGACACAGCAAGCCGCGTGGATTTTTACAAGCGTCGCGGCTATGTCCACATCGGCTATTTTTATGGGCGGGGTGATGACCTCGCCCGGTTGCGTGAGTATTCGGTATTCGGCGGGGACGTCCTGAGAGCCGTGATAAAGCGTTTGGAACTTGTCCTCCGCTTCGGTTAGGTAGCCGTGTTCGGTAAACGCACCATTTTCCTCTTTAGCGGCTCCGCGCCCAAAGGCGGCAGGGTCAATATATGCCTCCAAGCGCAGGATATACTGAGCGAATGCACGCACGTCGGGGTTTTCGGATTTCTCAAGTTTTTGAAAGAATTCGGCAGTATCGTCCTTCTGCATATCAAGCAAAAAATCGCCGTACTGCTTCGCGTCATACGCCGGCTGAAGGTAAAAATTGTCGAGGTTGGCGGGGGATGAGAGATTCATCATTTCCGCAACCGAGCCGCAATGCCTTCCGGATTCGACAGCGGCGCTGAAAACCTCTCGCCCGTTTTCGGACAACCCGCCGATCCTTGCCGCGAGATAGTTCAACTCGTCCAGCGTGTCCTGTGACATAGTCTTTTTGATGGTTTCGGTCAAAGTCTCGCCCAAACCGCCGATGTCCGAATAAACTTCGACAATCTCTAAATCCTGCCAGCCCGTAATCTCAGCGCCATCAAAAAACTTCTGAAACATTTCCGGTGTCGCAGGGAGCGGCATCGTGAAACCACCGATGCTGTCATCGTGGACGTTTTCAATGTAGACCTGAAGTGTGGGCTTTGTGCCGGCAGCACCTTCTCCGCGCTCATCTTGACCGGCCGGGGCGAGTTCATGACCCATTGTTTTGTCGATTATATCGCTTACGGCCTTCCACCAATCCTCCTTGTCGCAATGTGCGTAATACCAAGTGTCAAACGCGTCGCCGTCTATCATGTCACCGATAAAACTGCTGTCACCGTCATTGTCGGGGTCGTAAAAACTGCCGTATCGGTCGCTGTCCGTTTCCTCCGCGTATTGATCGAGCGTGTAAACTTTATCAAGTATCGTCCGGCAACGCTCATCGAATTTGGCGCCGGTTTCAAGGTATTCGGTGAACTTTTCGGCGTCGTCGTGAAAATATCCGTTGTATACCCATTGCGATATGCCGCCGTTTCCGACTTGGTAATTGAAATTTCCGAACACCACCGCGATTTGGTGAGCCTCTGAGAAACCGCTGAGAACGTCCCATCTGCTCTTGCCCTTGTTTTCTTCCTTTTGCCACTCGCTGTAAAACTCATCCATGAGGGATTGGATTTTGTCACCTAAAAGTGGTGTTGCTTCTTCCAAAGCCAGCATCTCCTTAATGACGTCTTCCGTCACCTCGGTTTTAGGGTTGTAAAGAACCAAGACGCCATTCAACGCGCCCTCAGAGTCCATATAGAAACCGCGCTCGTCTTTTTGAACTTCCATGTCAGTCCATAAAATAACGTGCGCTTTTTCGCCGTTTTCGTTGCTGGGGTTGGCAGTATTAAGCCCCAAACCGAACTCATCGCTCCACGATACTGAATTTATAGCGATATCAGCATCGGCAATGAGCGTCATGCCCATACCGTATGAATCGTGATCAATGAAGCTGACCTCGCTTTTTTCGTTCGTGTGGATGATCTGCTGCGGTTTTCCTGTTTCGTTCTCAATCCACTTCGCTATTTGCGAAAGGTATAAATTCATAACGGCCTCCTTATATTGCGCGTTTTTCAATCAACGGCAGGATTCCCCGGTTTTTCAATGTCTCGTACAGGAACAACCGACCCTTCTGCGTCCAGCAAGTGTGCATGGCGCTGACTCTATAATCCACGCTGTAGGTACGGGTCTGCGTATAGCCAAAGCGGGCGTACTTCTGATACAGCAGCCAAGTCCCACCGGAGCGGAATTGGACGCCGATTCGGTGGAGCAGACGATTGAACGCCGTCGCCGACATCCCGTAATCCTTTGCGATTAGGCTGACAGGCACAACGCTTTTACTTTGCAGGATGAGGTCGCAGTAGAGCGCTCTCGGAGCAAGTTCGACGGCAAGTTCCTCAAGCGCGGCGTTTTTTTCGCGTTCCACGGCCAGATTGCGGATGAGCGCCTCGGTGAATTTCGGGCTGCGGAGCATTTCGTCCAGCGTCTCGTCCGTGGCGAAAAATCCGTGCTTACGGATGCAGGGAAGCACCTCGTCAAACACCCAACACTCGAAGCGTTCTGCGGCGGGTAACTTGCTGCGGATAATCAGGCGGTAGAGATCGCCTTCGGGGATATATTTCTTTCTTTGTACGCCCCCGGCTGTAGGAGTGAACGTTTCGTTCACCCCTTTGCAATGGTCACGTATTGCCTTTTGAGGATTGGTATAGCCGAGAATCTTCGCACATTCGGCGGCGGGAAAATATGGCTTGCCGTCGATCAGCACAATCTCGACGGAGCCGAACTCTTTGTTGTGGAATTGCTGTACTTGGGTTTTCATAATGGAAAATCCTCCTCAAATTAAAATATCCGCCTTTCGGCGGCGTTGTTGGTCTGCCTCTTTCGTAATGCGGATAGCATTGATAAGGGCTTCGTTGTAGTCTTTTCCGCCTCTCGGCGGGTTGTAGGATACGCGGATACGTTTGAACCGCTTGTCGGCGGCAAGTTCCGCCTTTATAATCCGGGCGGCTGTGCGTCCTGCGGCATCGTTGTCGAGGTGGAGCATGATCCGTTTGATTTGCGGGTTGCGCTCAAGAAATGAGAGCAGAGCCACCGACGAAGTGCCTCCGAGCGACAGTCTGTGACTGTCCCATGCCCAGCCGTCCCGCTGTTGGAACGTGGCGTGGGAAAGGGCGTCCACAGGCGCCTCGAACACGGCGAGGTGGCGGCTGTCCGGGTTTTTCGCGGGAATATGGAAATTGAATCGCTTGTCGCTGCCGGCTTTGTCGATTTTGAAATCCGTATCAATACCGCGCAGGGCGGCGAAAACAATCTTGCCGGATTCGTCCTTTCCGGCGAACACACATACAGCGGCGTTGTGATATGCGCTTCGAGGGTTGTAATAACGGCTTTCAAATAAAATGCCGGACTGAAGCGCGCGCATGATTACATCGCCGCCTATGCCGCGCCGCTGAAGGTATGCCACGGCACGGCGTGGGAAACGCTCCGACTTTGGAGGGTAGAACGTCCACTTTTGAGGCTCCGGCGGTTTCGACCTTTTTTCACCGGGCAGAGGGGAAGAAAAATAGGCGGCGCCCGACCCCAAGACCGCCTCGACCGCGTCATTGAACCTCATGCCGCGGATTTGTACGAGATAGTCAAGAGCGGAGCGGCCGCCGACCTTGCCGCGGTTCCAAATCCACTTGCCCTTCGAGATGACAAGGCTGCCGTGGGTGGCTGTGCGGTATTCACCCGGCTGCCGTGTCTCGACCAATTCGCCCGGTTCATTGGCGCGCAGATATGTGAGCAGATCAACCTCGCGCGCCGCCGCGATCTGCTCATTGGTTACCCACGGCATGGCGCAACCTCCAAGCACGCTGTCGCGCCTACTGCCGCCGCTTGTTCGCGCCGGAGTGCCTCCCGACGGATATACTCCACACAGCAGACTTCGAGCGGACAGCCGCGCTTTTTGCCGCGATAGTGGACACATAGCTCACAACGGCAGTCATCGGATGACCAATAATCGAAGCGGTCATAGATTCGCGTGTTATTGCCCATCGGTAACACCTCCTTCTCGTTTTTCGGGCAAAACAAAAAACGGGGGAAGGCTCCGTCACCGATTAAAGTGACGGCGCCTTCCCCCGTTTTCGTGTTCACATTATGATATTATAGCTTATTTTTCGTTTTTTCGGTTTTCAGGCTGATCTCTTGGAGGGAGCATATCGCCGCAAACCCGCATGACTGCTATGTTTTTTGATTTCGTTTGATTTGTTCCTTAAAAAAGCATTACAAACATCAATCAAATAGCACGGCGGGTCAACGAAACAGGAAATGTTTTCACCCCCGACCTTGATGATATAAAGGCGCAGCAAGATGAAATTTGGAAACAGCAAAAAGAGATACTTCGACTGGTCGGCGGAGTTATGGATGCAGTAAAAACAAAGATTGTTTAGACCACCGCAGGCGGTCGCAGTAGACGCGAAGCGGCTTAACGGAAATGGCGCGGGAAGCGCTGTTTCCGACTTGGGGGTTTGGGGGCGGTTCAGCCACCAACAAGACGGATGGTGACTAGCATTTTGGAACAAAATGCAGTCACAATCTATTGCTTGCCAAAACGGTTTTGGGCGATATGTGGTGTTTTTGATTGTAGCGTTTTTCTTTCGCAAACAATGTTTATATGGCACAAAGTTTTTTAGGTAGGATAAATATCGAGACTCTCGTAATTACCTTGGAATCGAGGTAATTGCTAAGCCTGCAAAGCCGATTGTTGGGATACTACCTTCTGCTGACACTCCAATCTTCATACTCAACACCGATGAATATATCCCGTAACTTGTTTTGCAATTCGTTCTTTATTTCCTCAAAGCCTTGATTTAAGTCCACAGTACGCACGTAAAAATTATGACCGAAAATGGAGTGCTTGAGGTCAACAGCGCTGTTGTTAACTTGCGGATATAAGAGCAATCCGCTTATAGTTTTGTCTGCAGTGCTTTCATTTTCATTTATGACATACGCGAATATTTGATACAAATTAGCTGATTTCGCGGTCTGCCTGTCATTATAAATGTTTTTTTGTAAAGTCGTCTTGGAAAACTTCGTGTCAATGATTAATTTCTGTGTTTGGTTTTCGATAATCACATCGGCATACATATTTGGCGGTTTGCCGTAATTTTCATCATAATTCCATGCGATTTGCTTTTGGTAGCGCACTTTGTATTCCGACGCAAGATGCTTTCGATAAAACTCACAAACAAACCTCTCAAACAGCTCAGGGAGCAACTTGTCCTCAAGCACACGAAATTCTCTTTTACCCTTACTTTGATTTGCGATAGCGTCTTCATAAATGAGCCTGCAAAAATACAGTAAGGTATCATAATGAGCGTTGTTACGATTAAAGACAAGACTGTCCCATTTTATCGTGTTGATTTCCATTGCGCCTATCTCATTGAAGTACAATAGAATTTTTGATATATCTCGTTTGATGTTGGTGTTCAAGGGACGGCGTTTCAAATATAGTAGAGTGGCTTTTATAACTTGATTGAAATAAATATCCGCGTTAAACTCATCAAAATCACACACTGCTTTGGCGTTTTGAAAAGACAGTCTGCGAATAGAGCCGCCTATATTAATTCTACCTCGAATCGCGGTCAGTTCTTCTGTTTGGTTTATATAGCTTTTCAAGAATCCTCGTTTAATCAAGTCGTTTGTTCCGCATAGCAGCAATGAAGCCAACAAGTCGTAAATACTTTCGCAATCTTCGCGGTCAAGGCGTGCGTACTCTTTTGACTTTAGCATCTCAAAAACATAGACGAGCATATAATAAACATTCTTAATCGGTATTGCGCTCATTTCAATAAATCCTTTGCTTTTTCGAGATTGTCTTTATCGTCAAAAAAGTATTCGTTCAACAACTCCTCAATTTCGTATTTAATTATCCCATCAATGTCCTTTGTGCTAAACGGGGATTTTGAACAGAAGTAGCTATGACCGATTTGGTGTCCGCTGTCAAGATTTTCCGATATAAAACTGTTCAACTTCTTGATTTTTTCTATAATCGCTTCGGCTTCAGGGTAGTTGTTTTTAAAGTCGGCTACGAATTGCAAATTATCAAATATTGGCTCAACAGGTATAAAACTGAACCTACGTCGTAAAGCGTAATCAATCATAGCAAGGCTACGATCAGCGGTATTCATCATGCCGATAATAAATACGTTTTGCGGAACATAAAACAGTTCGCTTGAATACGTCAGTTTCATAGCAAATTCTTCGCCTCGTTTGTCATGTTCAAGCAACAACATAAGTTCGCCCATGACTTTTGAGAGGTTTCCACGGTTTATTTCGTCAATAATAAAAAAGTACTTGCTTTCAATATCCTTTTGAGCCTTTACACAAAAATTATAAAAAACACCTTGCTTTAGCTCAAAACTCCCACTTGCGTTTGGCCTGAATCCCTCTATAAAATCCTCATAAGAATAGTTCTGATGGAACTGTATCATCTCTACTTTACGTTCATCTTTCGCGCCAACAATCGAATAGGCAAAGCGTTTAGCCATATAGCTTTTACCCACACCGGGCGCACCCTGTAGTATAATGTTTTTCTTTCGTGTTAGTAGTGCGACAATGTCATCATATTGGTTTTTATCAAAATATACCTCAGCGAAAAAATCGGCTTCAGTATATGGGTCGGGTGAAATTACACTTTTTGTTTTAATTGGCAAGCCTTTTGTCAAATGAGTTGGGAAAAGCGAGGTGATCCCCTTCGACACAAGAGCTTCATAAAATTCTGGGCGTATTGTCCATTCAAAATACTCGCCACCATTTATATATCTTCCAGTAAATGGAATATTCCACCATGCAATATCACCCTTTTTGTCTAACCGAGTTTTACAGCTCGTATAATCATGTATGCGCCGTGCCATTGACACCACAGGCATAATGTAAGCCGATGGATGAGCATTGTATGCTTTCCCTACCTCAGTACAAGTTGCTGTACCCTCGAAATAAAGCCATTTTCTTAAAAGGTCAACATCTTTTTCTGTAATCACAGAGTTTTCGAGCATTTCTGTCCATTGGTCTTTTGATATGCCGATATTATAGTCAAATTCCAAAGTGTTTTCGTGTTCAACAACTTCTTCGCCGTCTATGCTGTTTATTACAAATTTCCGCCTTTGCTCAGACTCGATGATATTGATGCGCTTATCAGGATTAGGAACTCCATCCTTATAATTGCTAAGCATAGCATATATTGATTGCCAAGGAGTTTTCCCAACGGAGTTTAATCGCTCATCCCAACCCTTATCTACTCCATACTCCCATATTTCAACATCCGTCATAGGGTAAAGAGTATCTTCTAAGACTTTAATAGCAAATTCTTTGAGAGAAATCGCTGTAGCCGGTTCAGGAGAAAACGTTTCATTGTTTTTCTGCAGCTCAGCCCCGATGCTGATACCTTTACTTACTTCTGTAACATAGGAAGGGTTTAAGCCTGCCTTACTTACAATTCCAGACACTTTAATACTGTTCGATGTTATTGTGTGCCCGTACTCAATGCCAAATAAGTGAATTTTAAGAACCTTTTCCCCTTTTCCGGCACTATCATACATATTTCTTAGTATTTGCCCTAATGATTCCTCAGAATATTCAATGGTAGTAGCCAAGTTGTTTTTGTATTCTAAGATTTTCTGCTTGAACATATCAAAAAAGTTTCTCAATGCTTGATTAGGTTCATCATCACCCAACCCCAAACTCGCAACGGATATAGATTCAGATTTCCGGTCAATGGGGCTCTGAGGCGGGTGATTGCCGATATATAAACTTATTACTGCCTTGCTCGTTTTATCAAATTCAGGAATAGCATTGAAGTCTGTTCCTGCAAGATTTATATAGTTCGATGTAGTGGCATAATTTCCGTACTTGTGGTCAATAGTACAATCCAGTTCAAAACCGTCATAACTCCGACAATCGGCATAATACTTCCGCAACGAGGAATTGTCGCTGTATCCACGCCCCGTTACCTTATCACCGTCGGTTATGTCATTATTGATGTTTAGTTGATTAACGAACCAAGCCAACAGTTTCTTGAATTTTAAGTAATCATTCATTATTTATTGCCCTCATCTTTTCTTTGAATTTGTTGTTTTGCGGCTTTTGTCCGTCCGTCTATTGGTTTCGGTGTTCCTCTGGGGATAATCCATGTTCTGCCCATCCTAACAGCGCCCTTTACTTTTCCAATATCACAGAGTATCTGAACACGGCGCATTGATATACCCCATAATTCAGAAGCCTCAGTTGTAGTCATCAATTCAGATTCCAGTCCCATGTCATATTTCCTTTCAGAAATTGTGAGGTTCTCCTGTATTATACGTCTTTTGAGCGAATATTGCAAGAGCTTTTGAAAAAACAAGTTCACTCTTGAATCGAGTATGCTGTATCGCTCTAATACGCCCAAAGATGGACGCATTTCTGGTGAACCCAACTTTGGGCTGTCCTAACCAAGCTAACTATTGGTACACACTAATTGAATCCAAAATTGGATTCAATAATTCAGCGAGCGCAAATTTGCGTTTGTTTGAGTTCAAACCAAAAATAGATTCATGTCTAATGCCCCCAAAATTGGGGGTATTACCACCGTATGAAACGAACAAACCCGAACCCGTCGCCCACCGGGACTATCGGTGAACGTTGGGGTTCGGATTTATCACAAAATGGCGGAGACGGAGAGATTCGAACTCTCGCTGGAGTTACCCCCACTAACGGTTTAGCAAACCGCCCCCTTCGACCTACTTGGGTACGTCTCCGTAAGATTTACAAACACATTGTATTCGCTTTTTTATCTTTTGTCAATTCCTGATTTCAACCAAATTCGAATAGCATTGAAACAAAGCTCAATACGTGCTACAATGTGTTTATGGATAAGCAATTGCAAAATAGATATGAAGCGTTAAAGGCAAAGGTTAAAGACCGCGCCGGTGATTTTGCCGCGTTAATGGAGTTTCTCGAAACTCAAACCGCTTGGCTGACAGCCCCTGCCAGCACCCGCTTTCACCTTAGCCGTGAAAACGGCCTTCTTGAACATTCCGTGAATGTGGCAGAAACGTTGCTGCGGATCAAAGATACCCTCTACCCTCTCATTGACGATGAATCTTGCGTCATCGTCGCGTTTTTGCACGACGCGGGAAAAGCGGGAACACCCGAAGGGGCGCAGTATTTGAAAAACCAGCCTACGGATAGGCAGCGGCAAGCCGGGTTCGGTCCGACATATCCCTATAGCTTTAATAAAGACCTGACGTATCTCAGCGTGCCGATACGCAGCCTTTATCTCGCGCTGCCATACATCTATCTGTCACAGGAAGAGGCGCAGGCTATTGCGTACCATGACGGTCAATACGTGGAAGATAACCGTTCTGCCGCAAAAAACGAATGTCCCCTCACATTGTTGCTGCAATACGCCGACAACTGGTGCTGTTTTGTGGTCGAAGCGGAGTAACGGCGAATTTTGAATGCGCGCCTGTTTCTCGGCGTGTATCTCCATTATCCGACTAATAAAAAAGCACTTTATTCCTAAAAGGGTTGCTAATAGGGATATAATTCATTCCCCTCCTTGGAGGGGTGCCCGAAGGGCGGGGTGGTCATACAAAATCTGCATCACACCGTCAAGATTATGTAAAACATCCTGCGCTGTTATATGAATAACAATCAATCCTAACCCTTCGAGGTATGCATTGCGTTCGTTGTCATACTCTATTGTATTGTCATGGGATTTACCGTCAATTTCAATCACGACACCGCAATTCCCGCAGAAAAAGTCAACGATGTAATTACCTATGATTTTTTGCCTGTCAAAATCGTATTGCTTGAATTTCTTTTTATGAAGCTGCTGCCATAATAACACTTCGCATAAATTACCCGCCCGGCGTAATTCTTTTGCACGTTCACGTAGTTTGGGATTGTATGGAAGTAAAAAATAAGAGTTTCGATTACGCATGAAACCACCCCGGCGCTCCGCGCCACCCCTCCAAGGAGGGGACTTTTATCCTGCAAAACAGGGCACTATTTGTACGGCAAATAGGATGCTTGCCACAGCCGCAACGTCGTTATGCTTATTAGCGGGTGTTAAACAAATAAATAACCAACGAGCGGACTTACAAAAATAGCCAAATAAATTAAAGTAATCCACGGCTGATAATCTAAATAAAAACCTTTGAAACTCAAACTCCACGGGTGCTTTATTATTACCCAACCAATTACATCAAAAACAATACAAATCCCCGCCCATATTGCCCCTGTTATTAGTGCTTCCCCAATAGTAGGCACTTCAAGCCCGCTCATATAAAGCCAGCCGAACAGCGTGAATAGAATTATATTATAAAGCGGATGCCACGGTTTTGTTTTTTCGTACCCTTCACCCATTCCGTCTTTGTCCATAGGTTTCATGTGCAAAACATAGATGTTAAAAACAGTATGCCCAATCCCGACGACAGTCACAATAATGTAGCATATCCAAAACCATAACATTGACATTCCGAAATTTTCCATTGCTTGAACCTCCCAAAATATAAATTTTCTACAAACACAAACTTCCTGCGCTTCCCTTGTGTCGCTATCAATAACCATAGTAAAAGGGAAGTGCTTTTTTTATACAATATCACAATGCTTGTTGTCTAAACCGTTGGTTTGCCCGCCACCATGCCGGGGCTTATTTGTCGAGCAAGATGTTGTCAATGCCGTTTTGCTCAAACTCGGAAATATACTCATCAATACGGCTTGTAAGCTCGCATAAATTATCCGGGTTTATCGGCTCAAAATCCATATCGCGGCGAGCCAGCTCTTCGGCGAGTATTTCAAAAAATATCGAGTCTTCATAGTCGGCGATAGCTTCATGGATACCGCCTTGTTCGTAAGCATCGCTCGGACGCGCTACGCCGTCGGTTATTTCCACGAGCGTATCCATGTCGTTTTTCGCGCAATATGAAAACAGTTTGCTTTCAATCTCGTCATAATCGGTAAAGCGGTCATTTCCGCGCATGGAGTTTAAGACCCAATTGCCTATATATGCCATGTCCAAAAGACGCCTAAATTCTAAATTTGTCAGTTCAATCTTCATAAGTTCCTCCCGGGATAAGCGGCAAACTCCGCTTTGTATACATTATAGCAAAAAACATCTGATTAAGGCAACCTCCAAAAACCCTATCGCGGCAATCTACCTGTGCTTTTTTCGCCATACTTCGTTAAATTTCCTTGAAAGAAAGCAATTATTCCTGCGAAAATTTGCCTCGTATGGCAAAAAAATCACTTGGTATCTTGCTCGCTCAGGGTTTCCGGAGGTTGCCTTAAGAAATACCCTATCAATTATAACTTCGTTGTAATTGTCACTCACTCGGTCATGTCCGAGCAAGCTCGGACGCGACCCTCGTTCGCTCAATTATAAACTCTCGGCAGACGGCTTCCCAATCTGCAAAGTATATCGTTTGTGATAGTGCCGCATACCGCCGCAAGCTCTTCGCAGCGTATCTGCTCATTTTTATCCGTGCCTATAAACGTGGCGACATCACCGGCTTTTACGCCGGGCACACCGCTAACGTCAAGCATGAGCATATCCATACAAATACGGCCGATAACCGGCACTTTCACGCCGTTTACAATTGCCATCCCGCCACTGTCCGTCATCTGTCTTGGTATTCCGTCGGCATAACCAATGCTGACCGTTGCCACCGTCATCGGGTTTTTTGCCGTAAACAACCTGCCGTAGCTCACACTCTCCCCCGCTTTGATTTGGCGAACCTGCGATATGTCGGCTTTGAGCGAGAGCATTGGGCGAAGCCCTGTTTTTTCACGGGTTTCGGCATCGTGGCTATGCACCCCATAGAGCATTATGCCCGGACGGACATAGTCGCACTTAAAGTGCGGATAATTATAAATACCATAGCTCGACTGCGAATGTATCTTTCCGACATCATAACCTTTTTCGTTTAACTTTTTGACGAGCGCGCAAAGCCGCTCCATTTGCCCGATTGTGAAATCCACATCGCTGCTCTCTAAGCTGTCCGCCGAGGCTAAATGCGTTCCGATCCCGCAAACCGTCAGGTTTTCATAGTTGAAAATCCGCTCAATATCATCAAAATTATCAGGCTCTGTCCCCAAACGGTGCATACCCGTATCTACCGCAATATGGATGCGCAGCTTATACCCCGCCTCATTGAGTTCTCCCGCATGAACATCATCGGCGACAAGCACGGTCAAATTATGGTCGCTAAGGCAAGCCGCGTCGCGGGCGTGTGAGCGTCCCAATACCAAGATTTCTCCGTCGGGGACAATTTCTCTGAGCAAAGCGCCTTCCGCGACAGTCGCCACGGCAAATGCGCTCACCCCTTCGCGCACAAGGCGTTTTGCCACTCGCTCAAACCCATGCCCGTAGGCGTCCGCCTTGAGAACCGCCATGATTTCACAGCCTTGCGGTATTTTTGAGCGAATATCAGAAAGATTGTGCGAGAGCGCGTCCATATCTATCTCTATCCACGCTCGTCCATATACGTCGGGCCTTGCCTTTGCCGCAGTGACTTTTCCATACCACTCATGCCCCTCTTCTTGCATACTAAGCTCGAGCAGCATATCCACAAGCTCGGGATATTCTATGCCCGCCTCTTTCATCATTTTTGGAAATTGACTGTGGACGGTAAATCCGGGTATCGTATTCGCTTCGCTAAAAACTATATCCCCGTCCGCCTTGAGAAACATATCAATTCTGGCATATCCCCGGCAGCCCAACGCTCGAAATATCGTCTCTCCGACAGATTGCACACGCCGCTCGGTCTGCTCGTCAATATCCGCAGGGGTAATGATTTTTGAGGATTTTAGCGTGTATTTCTCTTCAAAGCTGAAATATCCGCCTTCTTCGACAATGATCTCGTTGACTCTGCCAGTGATGAGTTCGTGATTGCCCATGACCGCGCAGCCTATTTCCCTGTCTTTGATATTTTCCTCGATTATCACGGCATTGTCATATATGAGAGCCGTCCTGACAGCCTGTAAAATACTGCCGTAATCATATACCTTAGTAACACCGATTGACGACCCGGCTTTCACGGGCTTTACAAATACCGGCAGCTCAAGCGTTTTTGCGGCCGCCATTATTTCATCGTCACTTAGCGCGCGCTCAAAGCAAACGGATTTTGGCACTGTGATACCCAGAAGCGATATAATTTTGTGCGAGCGTTCCTTGTCCATGCAAAGCGCCGCCGCCGCGCTGCCGCTGCCAACCACCGGTATACCCGCAAGCTCGCACAAGCCTTGAATCGTGCCGTCCTCGCCATATCTGCCGTGCAATACCGGGAAAATCGCGTCAACCGGAATCGAAAACGGCTGCCCGTTATCATACTCGATTATTCCTCCCCCGCGTTCGGGCGATATATACGCTTTGCTCAAGTACCTTTCGTCGGTGTGCCACTCATCCGTAGGCAGCGCCTCCACAGAGCCCTTGTATCTGTACCACTCGCCTTTTCGCGTAATGCCGAGCATCACTATTTCGTATTTCTCTTTGCTGATGGCGTTTATTATCGAGTATGCAGATTTTAGCGAAACGCCGTATTCCGGCGAAAATCCGCCAAATATCACGGCAATTTTCTTTTTGGCCGCTTTTTTTCCGTTTGTTTTACTGTTCATGTCTGTTAGTTTTCTCTCATTTTGCGTTATTTTCCGTTTATGTTTGTCAGCATATCACATTTTGTGGTTATTTTCAAGAAATCATGGTAATATGTTTGCATTACCTATTACCCTTGCGCCCCTTGCGCTCGAAAGGCTGTTTTTTATCCCTACGCTCAAACAAGAGGCGCGTCCATGCGCCTAACTCGCGCGCTCCGCGTCCATGCTCCGCTTACGGGACAAAAATACAGCCTTCCTCACCGGGTCGCAGTAAAGGCAACGGATTTAAAAATTTTGGAGGATAGTATGCTTGTAATATGTTATGGCGGCGATATGGTAAACAACACCTACGATGCGCTTGCCGCATCCGATATTTGCAAATATCTGGGGCGGGGCTTTAATGTGTCGTTAAAACCAAACCTTGTTGTGCCGGGCCCCGCGTCAAACGGCGCCGTCACGCATCCCGAGGTTACAGAGGGCGTTATCCGTTTCTTGCTTGACTTTGGCGTGGCGGATATTAAGATAATCGAAAGCTCATGGGTCGGCGACAGCACGCTTAGGGCTTTTAAATATTGCGGTTATGAAGAGCTCTCGCGCAAATATAACATACCGCTCATTGATCTCAAAGGCGATACATATACACTGCTAACGCACGGCGGCTATGAGATCAAGGTGTGCGACGAGGCGCTGAATACGGATTTTCTGATAAACATACCTGTTCTCAAAGCGCACTGCCAAACGCGCCTCACCTGCTGCCTGAAAAACCTAAAAGGCTGCATACCCGACAGCGAGAAACGCCGCTTTCACACTCTCGGCATACACAAACCCGTCGCCGCGCTAAACGCGCTCATTAAAACCGGGTATTGCGTCGTGGACGGTATTTCCGGCGACTTGTCATTTGAAGAGGGCGGCAATCCGGTAACGTCAAACAGGATAATAGCCGGGCGCGACCCCGTCATGGTTGACTCATTTTGCGCCGAGCTGATAGGTTATAGCCCCGATGAAATCAATTACATATCATATGCCATGGATTATGGGGTCGGCAGATTTTTTTCGCCGGATATGACCGTGACCGTGCTTGGCTCTGAAAATAAAGCCCTGACCTCAAACCCCGCTCTTCATGCCCGGGCGATACCTGCCTCGCAAAAATACCAAAACTTGATAGACGAAAAGGCGGCTTGCTCCGTTTGCTATTCGTCGCTTATATACGCCTTGCACCGCATGGGAGGGAAGTTTACAGGGCGCGGCGCGGCCGCAAACGGCAAGCTGTGCATAGGTCAGGGGTTTAAGGGCAAAACCGGAGCGGGAATAGGGATCGGTTCTTGCACATCCGGTTTTGAGCGTTGCATCAAAGGCTGCCCTCCAAAATCCACGGATATAATCAAGGGGCTATCCCGGTTTGAGATATAGCCGCGCCGCAATCCACACTGAAAAAGGCCGCCGATAAACAAAAGCAAAGAGGCCGTCTGCTGACAGCCTCTTTGTTTACTTTTGCCGTGTTGTAAAACGAGTTGGTTTAAACTCTCTTTACGTTTTACTTAGCGCGGCGTCTATTCGCTTATAAACTCGGCGTCTCCGTAGTACAGCTCCCACCTTGCGATGCGCTCGTCCACAGCGGCTCTAAGACCCGAAGCCATGAGGTCTTGCATACCCGCGTCATATACGGCATCGAAATCAGCGGGCGCGGCGACGATTGCATTGACAAACATATTGTTGCGCTTTGTGTTTAAGTCAACGATTATGCCGCTCTCTGCTTCGATTGTGCCGAGGCTGAAGTTTGGCATCGCCCGCAGCGTCGCCGGGTCTTGGTTTACCGCAAATGTTCTGGCGACATAGGCAGAATCCGTGCCCGGGAAAGCCAGCGCTCTTGAGAGCCCCTCGCGCAACGGGTCGCCAAGGCTGGGCGCGGCGTTGGAAACATTGATCGTTATCGTATAGTCTATGTTGTCCGGTGAATTTTGAATCCACTCGCCCGTGGCCGGCAGCTTTTCAACCGCGCCGTTATCATGGAGGATATGGTTAATCCCCTCTTCGCCGATTTGCAAATACTCGCGCACCTCGCGTCTGGTGATAAAGTCAATGTACAAAAGTGACGCTATCGGCTCTGTGTTTGTGCTCGGGAAGAAAATAAAGCGGTCAACGGCTTGGGATATAAGGCGCGATACCTCTCCGCTGTCGTTCGGAAACGGGCTGATAGCTATATATGCCGCATCCGGGCCGACAAATTCCTGCAATTTTGCCTGATGGCTGTTTTCTCCGCCCCTGTACGGCGCGTCAATGTTGCCGTTGTAAGCCCCTACATGGCCTTGCCTGATGCGGTCGTCCACAATTGAGCCGAGCGTTTCGTTGGTGTACAGCCCAAAGTCATACCACATCAGCCCCATGTTATACCATTTGTTTAAGGTTCTGATCGTCTCTTTATTTGCCGGATGCGTGAGAAGCTGCTCAAGCGAACCGTTTACATAGATATCCCTTTCAGATAAGCCGGACGGCAAATAC
This sequence comes from Oscillospiraceae bacterium, assembly GCA_009777235.1. Lineage (GTDB taxonomy): Bacteria > Bacillota > Clostridia > Oscillospirales > Oscillospiraceae > WRMH01. Next base: position 140,431 of record WRMH01000003.1, on the reverse strand, counting down.
CCGTCAAGCAGCGGGCGGTACTGCCAGCGCACGTCATGGGACATCATATACGGAACCATTCTGTCGGCATTTTCGCCAAGGAGAAGCTCGGCATTGTCTTTGAACGCGACCAAGCAGTCTTCAAATTCCTGAATCGTCCTTGGCTCATCTAAGCCCAATATATCGAGCCAATCCTCGCGCATAAACGTACCTACGGGGCTGACCTCCATGACCTTGCCGGGAAACGCGTAGACCGCGTTGGTTTCGGGGTCCATGTTCCAGTAGATGAACTCCGTGCCGAGAAAATCAAAAAGGTGCGGGAAAATATTGCTGTATTCGGACAGATACGGGTACATATCGAGGATGCCGCCCATTTCGGAAAACGCCCTCATAAAGATTTCAAAATCATACTCATACCCGATATCGGGAACCGCGTTGGCCGCAAAAAGCCTTGAATAATCATCCGTGCCCGTCCAGCGTCCTATGCGTACCCATTCAATTTCGATATTGTGGGTTTCAAGCACTTGCTCTTTGATCCAATTGCTGAAAACATTGTCGTCGGGCGGTGAGCCGCCGTCGTTTCCCCTGTCAAAAACGGCTACCGTGATTTTTCGCGTCTCTAAAAAACGCAGATTCTCGTCCAAACCAAGCTCTAAAAGTACGCTATCTGTCGGGGTGTCTTCGATAATAGGCGGCGGCGTCACCACCGGCGGCGTCGGCAGCGCACCCGGCGTGGCTGTCGGGCCTATGTCCGCCGGGTCTGCGCCGCAGGCCGCGAGCATTCCGACTATCAGGATGAGCGCGAGGGCAAGCGGTAAAATTCTGCGTGTTTTCATTTTTGTTCCTCCACTTTACTATTCATAATTATTGGGTTTTCTTTGATTACTTCGCGCTATCTATGTTGTGATATTCATCACCCCCCCCCGCCTGCTACGGCGGAGGAGGGGCGTTTATGATCTTCGCCTCTGGGCGAAACTCTTTTGGCTTAGAGCATCAAGCTCCGTTTTGCCGTGTTGTAAAACGAGTTGGTTTAAACTCTCTTTACGTTTTACTTAGCACTGCAGTCTAATCGCTTATAAACTCAGCGTCTCCGTAGTACAGCTCCCACCTTGCGATGCGCTCGTCCACAGCGGCTCTAAGACCCGAAGCCATGAGGTCTTGCATACCCGCGTCATATACGGCATCGAAATCAGCGGGCGCGGCGACGATTGCATTGATAAACATATTGTTGCGCTTTGTGTTTAAGTCAATGATTACGCCGCTCTCGGCCTCGATTGCTCCAAGACCGAAGTTTGGAGTCGTCCGTGTCGTCGCGGGATTTTGGTTTGCCTCAAATGTCTTGGCGATATATTTGGGGTCTGTTCCCGGGAAAGCCAGTGCCGCCGAGAGACCTTCGCGTACCGGGTCGCCGAGGCTGGGCGCGGCGTTTGAAATATTGATCGTTATCGTATAGTCTATGTTGTCCGGTGAATTTTGAATCCATTCGCCCGTGGCCGGCAGTTTTTCGATCGCGCCGTTATCGTGGACGATATGGTTAATGCCCTCTTCGCCGATCTGCAAGTACTCGCGCACTTCACGTCTGGTTATAAAGTCAAGATACAGCAGTGACGCTATCGGCTCCGTGTTTGTGTGCGGGAGGAAGATGAAGCGGTCAACGTCTTGGGATACAAGGCGTGATACCTCTCCGCTGTCGTTCGGGAACGGGCTGATCGCTATGTATGCCGCATCCGGGCCGACAAACTCTTGCATTTTTGCCTGATGGCTGTTCTCGCCGCTTCTGTACGGCTGGTCGGTGTTGCCGTTGAAAACGCCGACATGGCCTTGCTTAATGCGGTCGTCCGCAATTGAGCCAAGCGTTTCGTTGGTATAAAGCCCAAAGTCATACCACAAAAGTCCCATGTTATACCATTTGTTTAAGGTTCTGATCGTCTCTTTATTTGCCGGATGGGTGAGAAGATACTCTAAAGAACCGTTTACATATATATCTCTGTCAGATAAATCTGAGGGGAAGTGGCCGTCCAGCAGCGGGCGGTAATTCCAGCGCACGTCATGAGTCATCATGTAGGGAATCATACGGTCGGCATTTTCGCCCAAAAGAAGCTCGGCATTGTCGCGGAACGCGACCAAGCAGTCTTCAAATTCTTGGATCGTCGTCGGCTCGTCTAAACCCAATGTATTGAGCCAATCCTCGCGAATGAATGTACCGACGATGTTGTATGCCATGCGTTTTCCGGGAAAAGCAAATGTCTGGTTGGTTTCGGGGTCCATGTTCCAGTATATGAACTCCGTGCCGAGCAGGTCAAACAGGTTCGGGAAGATATTGCTGTATTCGGACATATACGGATACAGATCGAGGATGCCGCCCATTTCGGAAAACGCCCTCATAAAGATTTCAAAATCATATTCGTATCCGACATCGGGAACCGCGTTGGCCGCAAAAAGCCTTGAATAATCATCCGTGCCGGTCCAGCGTCCTATGCGTACCCATTCGATTTCGATATTGTGGGCTTCAAGCACTTGGTCTTTGATCCAATTACTGAAAACATTATCGTCGGGCGGTGTTCCTCCGTCGTTTTCACGGTCAAAAATGGCTACGGTGATTTTCCGCGTCTCTAAGAAACGCAGGTTCTCGTCCAAACCAAGCTCTAAAAGCACGGAATCCGTCGGGGTGTCTTCGATAATTGGCGGCGGCGTCACCGACGGCGGCGTCGGCAGCGCGCCCGGCGTGGCTGTCGGACCCGAATCTACGGGATCAGAGCTGCCGCATGCCGCGAGCATACCGAGAGCCATGATAAGCGCGAGTGCGAGTGACAGAAGCTTGCGTGTTTTCATTTTAATCCTCCTAATGTTCTGTTGATGTTTTATATTGATAACTGTTTTGTACAACATATTATCTACTGATTATTCCTTGACCGCGCCGAGCTGCGCTCCCGCGATAAAGTATTTTTGAAGCCACGGGTAGACAAGCAAAATAGGCACCGTCGCGAACATGACGGTCGCCGATTTTACCGCTTCCGCCACGCCCGGAGGCGTAAACCCTTCCTGTTGAGCCGTCTCAAGAGCCGCGGCATTATTGAGCAAGTAATAGAGCAAGAGCTGAATCGGATAGTATTTCCTGTCGTCTATAAACCAGAGGGCATCCGTATATCCGTTCCAGCGTCCGACGGCATAGAACAAAGACAAAGTCGCTATGACCGGAACCGACAGCGGCAGATAAATCTTTGTCAAAATCCGCAAAGGCCCCGCGCCGTCAATTTCCGCCGCCTCGCGCAGGCTCTGGGGTATGCCGTAGAAGAAGCTGCGCATCAAAATCATATTGAACACGCTCAGGCAATACGGCAGCAGCAAAACAAGAGGGTTATTCAAGAGACCCATGTTTCGGATCAGAAGGTATGTGGGTATGCTGCCGGCTCCGAAGTACATGGTGATAAGCGCGACCGTATTGAAGAATTTCTTGCCGGGCAGGTTGTCGAAGATAAGCGGGAACGCGCAAAGCGTCGTCATTATAAGCGAGAGCACGACGCCGGCAACGGTAAGCCATGCGGTAAAGATAAGTGAGTCAACATAACGCTGTGATTGAAAAACCGTGCCGTATGCCTCTAATGAAAACTCAACCGGCCACAGCAAGACCCTGTTATTGATGAGCGCATCGCCGGAGCTCAATGATCTGGATGCGATATTGACAATCGGCAATACACATATGAGGATCATCCCCGTGCAAATCAGCACCAAAATCCAGTCGCCTATTTTTTCCGCTTTTGTACGTCTCATTGCATCACCCCCCTACCATAGTCCGCGCTCGCCCACTTTTCGGGCGAAGAAGTTTGCGCCGAGCACAAAGAACAATCCGACCACAGACTGGAACATACCCACGGCGGTAGTAAGCGAGAATTGGTAGTTCAGCAGACCTTTGGTGTAGACATACACGGGCAGCACCGTAGCAACGTCATATACCATCGGGTTTCGCAAGACCCACGGCCTTTCAAATCCGCCTCCAATCAAGCCGCCCATAGTAAGTATCAAAAGCACAACGATCGTCGGCTTAATGCCGGGCAGCGTAATGTGCCAGATTCTCCGCAAACGCCCCGCGCCGTCAACCGCAGCGGCTTCGTAAAGCTCCGGGTTTATGTTCGTGATCGCGGCAAGATAGATGATGGTGTTCCAGCCCACGCTTTGCCATATGCCAAGGAAAACATATGTCGCCACCCAGTTGTTTGGCTTGTCAAAAAAGCTGATGGATTCATAGCCGGCTCTGTTCATGAGTATATTGACAAGACCGTCTGTCGGCGCAAACAGCCTCATGGCAAGGCCGTATATGATGACCCATGAAAGAAAGTGCGGCATATATGCGATGGTTTGCGTCACTCTCTTAAATCTCTTGAACACAAGCTCGTTGAGTATGATGGCGAGGATAATCGGCGCCGGAAATCCAAAGCCTATGTCTAATATGTTGAGCATAAAGGTATTGCGCAGCGCGTTCCAAAAGTCGCGGTCGCCAAATGCTCTTTCAAAGTTCTTGAGTCCGACCCAAGGCACTTCCCACAGTGGTTTTATGATGTTATTTTCTTTAAAGGCCATGGCCAAATATTCCATAGGCAGATAGCGAAAGATAACAAAATACGCCATGGGTAGTATGAGCATAACATACAAAACCCAATAGCGCTTAACTAACGTCCATTTACTTGTTCCCGAGACACCTTTGTCTAACCTATTTTGCTGTCGCTTTGTCAGTACTCCACTACTCATATAGGCAACCCTCTCCGTTTCGTAATCGAAATTGCGTTTGTGAGACGAGCCGAATTCACTTCGGCGAATGCGGTATATCTGAGTTACTATGTGTAACTATACTTCACCTTTGCATGGTTGTCAATAGAAAATTATAATATAGAAACTGGGAGGAAATGTGTTAAAATGAAACATTTCCTCAAACGACTGCAAATACAGCATTTCTTCTAAAAAAATATGAGTATTATGTCAACCTGCCGGGCGGCGTGTCGCCCGGCGGCATTATCCTGAGTCTCCATTTGGCGGCGTACCGCCGCCCGGAGGCGGCGGCGTGTCGTCCGGCGGTGGCGGTGTATCATCAGGCGGCGGTGTATCGCCGCCGGGAGGCGGCGGTTCGCCGGGCGGAGTACCATCGCCGCCCGAAGGCGGCGGTTCGCTGGGCGTGAGATTATCGCCCGCGTTTTCATTGCAAATATCGCAGTCGGGGTCGGGGCTATCCCCATGCTCGGGGCACAAATCGGGGTCGGGGATTATCGGATAGCATATCTCGCAGTCGGGGTCCGGCTCTTCCTCATGCTCCGGGCACGGCTGCGGAATCGGGATTTCAGGCGTTTGCTGCGGCACATCAGCAGACAAAACAACCGAAAGATTTATAGTGTCAAAGGTCATCTTGCCGTTTGTTTCGAGCGCGTATTTTATCGTCATATCAGCAAGCTCGCCATACAGCGTGATTTTTGCGTCCGCCGCGCAGCTTTTTATGCGAACACTCTCGCGCACATCTTGGTCAAGGCATACGCCGTATATCGCCTCGCTTTCCGTATCATGCCACAGCAAGACGGATTGGTCACGCACGGTATAAATCCCGAGAGGGCGGACCTCGCCCGCGCCGATTGCGATATGCAAAAGCTCCGGATTATCGCCGAATAAATGCTGCCTGTATATATGCGACCCATCCTCCCCATCAACGCTGAAATACAGCCACAGGACGTCGTTTATCTCCTGCATTGCCGGATAACGCGCATCAATATCCTCCGGCGTGACCCGCTTTTCAAGCCTGAATACTCCCCTGTAATACTGCGAAGAAAGCAAGGATATACCTTTGACGCCGTCCATTTCCTGCACGGCAATAAACGCCGTGCGCGGCCCACTGTCCGTTTCATACGGATTTTTTATAAGCGCCGCCGCGATGTTGTGATTTGCCGAAATCCCGGAATGCCATGCTATTCTGGTCGGTCCTTGGGCGTTTTGGGTATCGCCGTTATATCGGTCAAGCCCTCCCGAAATCGGCTTAAAGAAGAAAAATCTGTTGTTTGTCGGGCTTTGCGCGAACGCGACGCCCTTCATGTTTATACCGCTCAGTGCATGTAAATTTGGCACTGAATAATCTTTGCGGTTGCGGTTTATCTGCGCCGTCACTTTCTCCGGCGGCTCTTCTCCCTCGCGGAGTTTTCTCGCGTGTACGACAAAGCGCATATCATCATAAGAATAGTCGCACACCGACAAAGTCAAAATGCGGTCATCCGGCGTGACGTCAACATCTGTGTCAAACAGGCTGCGAGCCCTTATTTCCTCAATAAAATCAGCAAAATTGTCCTCACTGTCGCACGGTATCATATACCATAGCTCGGGTTCTACGACATGCGCGGAAAAAATAATCCAAGTGCTCTCGCCAATGAGCGTGTCGAGCAAAATAACGGGCGCTCGCGCAAAAGTCGCCATTTGGTTGTAGTCGAGCAGCCTTGTAAACATATTGCCCGTGCTTGTGTAATGCCCGAAGAGCACCGTGTTGTAGTCCATCATGAGACGATCGTTGAGCGAGTTTAAAAACACAGTGCCGTGGCGGTTGCTGTTTCCGTAAAAATCTATGTTCAAATACTCCTCGTTATCATAAGACATGACATACGGCTGGCGCGGGATAACCCCGGGTATCTCTATCATACCGAGAAAATCCGGGTTTATCTCTAATATTTCGGCAAAAATCACTTTGCCTCGCGCCTCAAGCTCAAGCAGCCTGCGGCGTTCTTTTTCCCATTCGCTCTCTTCGGGGTTTTGACTGCCGTCATCTTCGCCGCCAAAAGACGGAGAGGCCGTGCTGTCCTCAAAATTTTTCTTCGCGCTGTCAAACATATCGCCTATCTTTTCCTCTATCTGTTTTACGCTCAAATACTCATAGAGGACATATCCGGTATATGCAAAGCCGCACGCAAAAACAGCGGCGCAAAAAACCAAAAAGCCGATCAATGCCTTTTCTTTGGCCGTTTTTTTTCTGCGCGGCTTTTTTTTGCCGGCATCATCGGCAGTTTCTGTTTCTTCGGCGGCGGCTTCGGCTTCCCGCTCTGTCTCTTCTGCGGCTTCTTGCTCGGTTTCCGGCAAGATTTCGGCTTTGGCTTCCGCCTCCATCTCCGCCTCCGCGCCGGTATCGGTTTTTTCTGTTATTTTTTTCATAATGCCAATAACCTTGCTGCAAGGCGCTTTGTACTTTGTATTGACGGCTCCCGCTGCTAAAAGTCTATAGATTGTTTAGCGCGTACAGCAAATGACTTCTCCGCAAAGGACGTTTCTAATGAAAAGCCCTCTGCGGAAATAATATATTATCCTTGTTTCTTCTTTTTCCTGAAGACAAAAACGCTTACGCCCGCCGCGAGAACAACGATCACGGCTATACATATAAATAACAAAGTAAGATCGGGCTCTCCCGTATCGCCCGGGTCTGTCACATCCGGCGATGGGGATGCGGGCGACAGAGGCGGCGGTGTTTCAGGCTCCGGCGTCTGCTCTTCTTCGGGCGGCGGTGTTTCTTCGCCGCTGTCCGGCGCGATGTATTCATCTTGATTGATACCCATAATACCCATAATCGCCCAAAATGCCGGCTTTGCGCTGTACAAACCGTCAAAGAGCAGCGGAGATGCCTTTCCGCGCCAGCTTGTGCTGTCTTCCCTGCCCCAGAATGTCACTCGCGTAATATGCTCGCTATATCTGACAAACACGTCAAACGCGCCCTTATACAGCTCCGCCTGACGCTTTGCTTCATCCTCCGTGAGTGTTCCGTCGCGGCTGCTAAGGCCGCCGTAGCTGCCGATACATATATCAAGCTCCATGATGCCGACCTTGCATCCCGCGGCGACAAAGCGCATGATCGCGGATGAGATGTTGTCCGGGTTTAAATCCGACGTCCAATAGTGCGCCTGCATTCCGATAGCCTCAACAAGCGGGCGGTCGGGGTCGGTGTTGCGCGGGTCGTCCTTCCAAAGCCCGTTGAGTTCCCTTGCCATACTTGCCATTGCCTCTGATTTGTTCTGCTCGGTTTCGTTAAAGTCGGTATAAAACAGCATAGCGCCGGGGTCGGCAAGGCGAGTAAAGACAAACGCGTCATAAAGGTAGTCCGCGCCGCTTTCGCCGGAATCCGCGTCCGCGCCGTTCGCGTAGGCGGCATACCACGGCGACGAGTCACCGCCGGAAGAACCGCGAAGCTGGCTCTTCCAGCCGCCAGAGCCCGGGCTGTTTATAAAGGCTTCGTTGACGACATCCCATGATATAACTTTGCCCTTGAAATGCCCCGCCACTTCATTGATATAGTTTTCCATGTTTGCCCTCGCCTCGGCGCGGGTCAAAGGGCTGCCGTCGCTGCCGTTTGTCAGCCAAGCCGCCGATTGCGAGTGCCAAACCAAGGTGTGCCCGTGTACGTCAATGCCGTTTTCTATCGCCCAATTGACCACCTGATCGGAGCTGGCAAAGTTGTATTCGTCCTTTTCACGGGTCAGGCTGGCCGGTTTCATCGCGTTTTCGAGCGTGACTACGGCGTAGTGATGACGGAACATATTGAGAAGCGCTTCATTGTTGAGGTTGTGCGGCTCTAATATGTTGCCTACCGGAAAGTGTTGCGCGAATGTTTCTTTGAGCGAGGGCAACGACAAATCCCAGTAGGGTATTTCTATTTCCTGAGCCTCGCCGATTTGACTGATGATTATGTTGTCTATGTACCATAAATCGGGGTGCTTATCCTCTTCGTTTATAACAAACCGAAAATCAAGCGACGTAATGTCCTCTGTCTGCATGGGAAGCGTGACGTCAATGTTTTTCCACGTCCCCACCGGCATTGTCCCGAAGCTTTCAGGAAACTTGACCACGCCCTGCGCCCCCGGATAGTCGCCGTTTAGCACAAAGCCCGGCCCGGTCAGCGTGCCCTTGCCCTCGTTTCCTTCGGCGGGCACATAGAACGATACCTTGATGTTGTATATCGCGCCCGGCGGGAGCGGCGCGGGGAATGTGAGGCGGATCGCGTTAGATGAGCTAAGGTAGGTTTTGCCTTCCTGATGTGTGACGCGAAGCGCCGAGTCGTCGTCGTTTCCGATGCCGGGCTGCGTCACCCATTCGGTGATAATCGCTCCGCTGTCGGCGTCGCTGACCATAAAGAGCGACCCGTGCCTTGCCTCGTCAGAAAAGTCTATGACGAGAAGCTCTGTCATTTCTTCGTCCGCCGTTGCCGGCAAGACAAAGAGCGCGGACATCGCCATCGCGATACAAGCGAGTAGTATTCCTGTCTTTTTCATTTTCATTTTGCTGCTCCACCTTGTTTAATAAATTATTTTGTTGATTGATTTTCGCTCAATGCGCTTAATGTTTTTAAGTTTTCGATAATTGTACCATAATTTCATTTGCAGTTCAAGGCTTGGATAGTATTTGCACTGAAATGCAAATACTTGTTGCATTTTGCGATTATTTGTAGTATATTTCATATGTGGAGGTGTTGAATATGATTATGCGAAACGAATATTTAGGGCAGCTTATCAGCTTCCGGGATAAGCAGCTTATAAAAGTGATCACAGGTATTCGCCGATGCGGGAAATCAACGCTGCTTGAACTGTTCCGGGATGAATTGCGTAAAAGCGGCGTCTGTGAACAGCAGATAATCGCTATAAACTTCGAGGATGCCGATTTTGAAAACCTGATGGAACGCAAGGCTCTGCATTCCTATATCAAAAAGAATCTGATCCCGGATAAAATGAACTATATCTTTTTGGACGAAATCCAGCATGTTGACGAATGGCAGCGGACTGTAGACAGCTTGTTTATAAAAAATAACTGCGATGTTTATATCACCGGCTCTAACGCCTATCTTCTCTCCGGTGAGCTCGCGACGCTTTTGTCGGGACGGTATGTGGAAATCAAAATGCTGCCCCTGTCCTTTTTTGAATACATGTCGGCAATGCCCGACCGGACGGATTTGACCCGTAAATATAATATGTATCTGCAAAACAGCTCCTTCCCTTACACGTTAGAGCTGAATAGACCCAAGGACATCCGGGCGTACTTGGATGGCATATATACGTCGGTGGTTTTGAAAGATGTGGTGAAGCGGAAAAAAATCGCCGATGTCTCCGCTTTGGAAAGCGTGATTCGGTTTATGTTCGACAATATTGGCAATCCGTGCAGCGCAAAGAAAATCGCGGATGCTCTCACATCCGGCGGCAGGAAAATTTCGACCCACACCATTGAGAATTATCTATCCGCGCTGTGTGACAGCTTCATTCTTTACAAAACCAGACGTTATGACATAAAAGGCAAGCAGCACTTGAAGACGGGCGAGAAATATTACGTCGCGGATATTGGGCTCAGGTATTATCTTCTGGGGGCACAAAGGGCGGATATGGGACGCGCGTTGGAGAATATCGTCTACTTGGAGCTGCTCAGGCGGGGATACGATGTGCGGATTGGAAAAGTCGGCGCCGCCGAAGTAGACTTTGTGGCCACAAATGAAAACGGCGTTGTGTATTATCAGGCTTCACTGACCGTCCGAGATGAGCGCACGCTCGCCCGGGAACTCGCGCCGCTTGACTGCATATCTGATCATAATCCGAAATACTTACTGACGATGGACGAAGACCCTAATGTCTCGCATAATGGCATACGCCAAATAAACGCGCTCGACTGGCTGCTTGGGTAATGCCCTTTACTCCGTAAAAAGCTCTCAGTTGGACACTGCCTGAATGGGGCATAATATCCGGTGAAAGAGGAATTCTTTAAAAATTAAAGAGTTCCTCAAACGACTGCAAATGCTGTGCTTTTACTAAAAAAACGCGCAAAAAGCAAACAGGCTGCTTTCGCAGCCCGTTTGCTTTTATTGTTTTGCTTTGAGCAAATTTAGTCTTCTTTTTTGCCTTTTCTCAGCTTTGCGACCGCAAACACCGCGCCGCTTCCGGCAAGAGCCATTGCTCCGAGAGCATAAACCACGAAGAATGTTGCTCCGGTCTCAGGCGGATCGCCCTCATAGACTCTGATGTTTGTGATGTAGAAGCCCGTGTTCTGTATCGTCTGGAGACGGACATTCGGATCGTCGCCGTCGAACTTGTATTGCAACGTCGCGCTCGTGCCCTCGGCAGTCGTGTGCGCCGCATTTGTCCATGGGCTTGTGACCGGGGCTATGCAAAATTCTGTCGGTTCGTCGCCAAGGGCTCTGAATGAAACGACGAGTGTATAGTCCGTACCCGCAAAGAGATTCGGGTTGTCTTTGATGACGAAGTCAATGACGCAGTAGTTGGACGCGCCGCCGTCGCGGACTGATACGTCAACCTTGAGCTGTGAGCCGGAAATGGACTTCGTGCTCGTGTCGCCGCTGTTCTTCAGCCATGCGCTCGCGCCATCTGTAAGACCGCCGCCGATAAAGTTGGAAAGCTCTGTTGACCAATCCATCAGAGAGTCTTTTGAGGGAGGTCCGGGCGGTCTTTCCTCGGGAGGCGCAGGTGGTTCTTTTTCCACACCACTGCCGCCAGCAGTGCTACCGCCGGTGATACCGTCAAACTCAACATCGTACAACGTGAAGTCGTGTGAACCAAACAAACCAACAATCCAAAGAGTGTTGGCATCCGCCCATTTGTCCTCATCAGTTACAGTAAATGCAACCTCGAATGTACCGTCAGACTCATCAATACGAGCGGGCAATTGACCAGTAGCAGGGTCAGCACCAGCACCATCACACCAATCGTCGAAAGATGGATCGTCAATGGTGGAAGTATTCAATCTGACTCTGTAGCCAGAGGCTCCCGAACTTACGGCTGTAAATTTGAGAGTGCTTTCTGTTCCAACTTTAAGATCGGAAATGTCAATGATGAATGCGGTAAACTCATCGCCGTCCGCCGCGCTAAATGCTGCATATCCCCTGTTGCCGCCAGCAGTGCTACCGCCGGTGATACCGTCAAACTCAACATCGTACAACGTGAAGTCGTGTGAACCAAACAAACCAACAATCCAAAGAGTGTTGGCATCCGCCCATTTGTCCTCATCAGTTACAGTAAATGCAACCTCGAATGTACCGTCAGACTCATCAATACGAGCGGGCAATTGACCAGTAGCAGGGTCAGCACCAGCACCATCACACCAATCGTCGAAAGATGGATCGTCAATGGTGGAAGTATTCAATCTGACTCTGTAGCCAGAGGCTCCCGAACTTACGGCTGTAAATTTGAGAGTGCTTTCTGTTCCAACTTCAAGATCGGAAATGTCAATGATGAATGCGGTAAACGCATCGCCGTTCGCTGCGCTAAACGCTGCATACCCTCTGTCTGCTGCCACCGCAGGGGCAACAAAAATGAGCGGGAGTACCAACATTAGCGCGAGGGTAATTGCAAGTGCTTTTTTCATAAATTTTCCTCCTAATTTTTGTTTAACGTTTTTGATTTTTATGATTTGCGTTTGCGTTGTCACATATGGATTGGATTATACAAGATGTTGTATACCTTTGTCAAGCATTATTTTTGCGTTTTACGCGTTTGGCGCAAAATTCACACGATTTGCAAAAGATATACTATGAGCGGCACAGTTACCGCGCAAAGAAGCGTCGTCACAAAGATACCGGCGGACGCCGTCTTCGCGTCGCCGCCATACCAAATCGCAAGCATCGCCGATTGCGCCCCCGTCGGCATGGCAGCCAAAATAACAAGCACGCCAAGCATTTCCCGGCTCTCGATAAACTGCTTTAATACAAGCCATGTGACAACGGGCACAAGCGCGAGTTTTATCACGGCGACAAGGCAGATACGCCACTCGGGAAACGCGTTTTTTATCGGGATAAACGATAAAGAAGCCCCGATAACGAGCATAGCCCCGGGCGTGGTGAAGTTTCCAAAAAGCCCTATCGCTTCCGCAACGATCCCAACAGGCGTAAAATCCGTCAGCGCGATAGGCACAGCAAGAAGAGCGGCGATGAGCGGCGGATTAAAGAGCAGCTTTAAGTTGATCTTGCTCCCCCTCCCGGCTATGAGCAGCACGCCGACAGAAAAAGACAGCAAGTTAAACCAAATATTAAAGAGCGCGGTAAAAAAAGCCCCTGCCGCGCCAAACAAAGCTATCGCCACCGGAAAGCCCATAAACCCGCTGTTGCTGTATACGCTCATATAGGTCAAAAGGCCGTGATTTGCCCTCTCGCCGCCGGATAGCTTTATGAGCGGTATCGCGACGGCAAACGCTATCACAAAGGCAAACAATGCCATCAGCAGATAAAACAAAGTCTCCTCGACGGATATTTTAATATCGCTTGAAATAACCGAATTAAGTATTGTGCAAGGCAGCGCGATAAACAAAACGATCTTTGTGAGCGTCATGTTGCCGTCGGGCGTGAGCAGCTTTATCTTGCCCGCCGCAAACCCGACGGCAAGCAAGATAAACAGCACCGACATTTGACTTAAAATCACTTGCATATTCACGTCCTTTAGGCAACCTCCAAAAACCCTATCGCGGCGGTTATTTTTTTACGTCAGTCCACAGGCGGTTATACAGCTCAAGAATATTGGCGGGTAAGTGGATAAAGACGTCACAGTCGGCCAAAACCGCCTCGCTCGCGAACATGATTTCATATTCCCCGTCATCAAGCTGTGCGGAAAACTCTTCCGCCGCCTCATAATTTGCCGAAGCATAGTAAATCTCCTCCATGTTCATAAGGGCGATGTCCGTCCGGCACATGAAGTCTATAAAAATCTCGGCGTTTGTCTTGTTTTTTGCGCCCTTTGGTATGCACATGGCATCAACAAAGAAATTAGAACCCTCTTCGGGACGCACAAAAACCAAGTCCTCATTGGACTCCGCCATAAACAAATAGTCTCCGGCATAGTACGGCCCGATTGCGGCCTCGCCCGATTCGAGCTTGTCAAAGATTTGATCCATGACATAGGCTTGAAGTATGGGCTTTTGCGTCAAAAGCAAATCATACGCCTCATATATTTCGTCTTCATTTTCGGTATTCTGGCTATATCCGAGATACTTTAGCGCAATGCCAAACGCGTCGCGCGGATTGTCAAACATAAGTATTTGGCCGCTGTACTGCTCGTCAAAGAGCGCGCCCCAGCTTGTAATCTCATCGTCAATCATCGCCGAGTTGTATATAAGCCCGACAGTCCCCGCCATATAAGCGACACTATAGGCGTCGTTAGAATCATATTCAAGCCCCTTGTATCTTGAATCTATAAGGGAAAAATTCGGTATGTTTGAAAAGTCGAGCGGTTCGAGCATATCCTCGTCAATAAGCCGCGCCACCATATAATCGGACGGAATAATGACATCAATGTCGGCGCTCCCCAGCATCAGAAGCGAATACAGCGATTCATTGCTGTCATACTCAAAGTAGTTTATTTTGATACCCGTTTCTTCCTCAAAAATACTAAGAACTTCCTTGTCAATGTACTCGCCCCAATTATAGACATTGACCTGACCTTTGCCGTCCGGCGACGGCGAGCAAGCGGCGGCAAACAGACTTATCAGTACGCATACGGCCACAAGCAAGCTAACATTTTTTTTCATTTGTATACTCTCCATATCTATAAATTTTTATTTAACAAAATCATAATTCCCCGCCTCTATTCCTTCTCTGTCATAAAATCATTCCTCCCCGAACCACTGCGTCATCCTTGCTCGTTCAGGATTTTCGGAGGTTGCCTTTATGACCGCTTTGCTGTGGGTTACATTAAACTATCCCTGACTGCGGCGGAGCTTTTCTTTTTGTTTTTCTTCCTGCTTTGCTTCCCTGACATTTATGACGATGAGCAGTATCAGCACCGTAAGGAAGAGAATCGTCGAGAGCGCGTTGATTTCCGGCGAAATCCTCCTGCGCGTCATCGCGAATATTTTCATTGGCAGTGTCATGACATTTCCGCCCGCGGTAAAGTAGCTTATCACAAAATCGTCAACAGATAAAGTAAAAGCGATTATAAGACCGTTTATTATGCCCGGCATTATTTCCGGCACGACGACCTTCCAGAACGCTTTCAGCCATGTGCAGCCCAAATCGCAAGCGGCGTCCACAAGGTTTGAATCAAGCTGACGGAGCTTTGGCATTACGGACAATACGACGTAGGGTATGTTAAACGTGATATGCGCGATTAGCAAGGTGCCAAAGCCGAGATTGAATCTGAGCGCGCTCCCGAGCGAAACAAACAGCAAGGCAAGCGAAACGCCCGTGACAATATCCGCGTTCATCATAGGTATATTGTTAATGTGCATCAGCGGAGTGCGCCAGCGTCTGCGCATATTGTAAAAGCCCACGGCTGCAAACGTGCCCGCGACGGTCGCGATGACAGCGGAGAGCAACGCGATGATAATGGTCGTATAAAACGCGTTCATGATCGAGCTGTCTTGAATCAGCGACCTATACCAATCAAAAGTAAATCCCGACCACACGCTGCGGCTTTTTGTGCTGTTGAACGAAAAAACGATCAGCACAAAAATAGGCGCGTACAAAAAGAGCAATATCAAACCATTATACACTCTGCCAAAGAGTCCGGGTTTTCTTGTCATAACCCAACCGCCTTTTCCTCGCCCTCGCCAAAGCGATTCATAACATACATGAACAGTATGACAATTATCATCATCACAAGAGCGATTGCCGAGCCGAGTCTCGGATTATACGCCGACCCCAAAAACTGCATATCTATAAGGTCTCCGAGCATCATAACCATACCGCCGCCCAGCAATTGCGAGATAACAAAAGTTGAAACGGCGGGCACAAATACCATCATTACCCCCGACAAAACTCCGGGCAGGCTTATTGGAAACACCACCTTGCGAAAAACCGAAACCGTGTCGGCGCCAAGGTCTTGGGCGGCTTCATACAGGCTTTTATCTATCTTGACGATCACCGAATATATAGGCAATATCATAAACGGCAGAAAATTATACACCATGCCGATAACGACCGCCGACGGCGTGTTTATTATCTGCAAGGCCGGAAGCCCCAATGCCGTAAGCAGACTGTTGAGCAAGCCCGTATTTTCGAGTATTGACATCCACGCGTAGGTGCGAAGCAAAAAATTCATCCACATTGGCAGCATTATAAGCATTATGATAAGACGCTGCACACGTGCCCCCTCTCGCGAAAGTATATAAGCGACCGGATACCCAATCACGATACATATTATGGTTGATACAAAGGCAAGCTCAAAGGAACGGACAAAAATGGGTAAAAATCTGCCCATCTCGGAGATGTTTGACAAGGTAAGCCCGCCGTCGGCCGTTGTAAAGGCATAGAAAACCACGATAAGCACCGGGGCTGCGACAAAAATCCCCATCCAAACTATATATGGAATTGCCAGATACTTTGGTTTCACTTACAAATCTCCTGATTTCAATTCATGATACATAATTCATAATTTCCGGGTTTTCACGGATTACCTTACATCGCTCGTTACTACCCAGACCCGGCGGGAAGCGGTGTGTTTTGTAAAAGCAGAGCATCCGGCGCGTCACACGTTGCACCTTATGCGTTGCGCGTAATGCTGTCTTTGTCGTCGGTCTCATGTTCCAGCTCGGCGTCGCCGATGTCGTCATATTCCGCGCTGTACGAGCTGTAGTCTCCGTACATACCGGAAAAGCGGCTCTTTTTCATTATATGGATGCCGTCCGGGTCAATCTGTATGCCGATCTCCGTGCCGACAGGGCATAGGTCTGTCGTCTGTATAAGCCACTTAAACCCGTGAAAATCAACGATAATATCATACATGACGCCTCGGAACGTGACGCCCGTCACCGTGCCCGTCAGCTTGCCCTTTCCGCTCGACACTATATCAATGTCTTCCGGGCGGATGACCACGTCCACCGGCTCTAACGGGTCAAAGCCGCCGTCAAGGCATTTGAATTTTCGCCCAAAAATCTCAACAACGCCATCGGAGCGCATTATACCGTCCACTATGTTGCTTTCACCGATAAAATCCGCGACAAACGCGTTGC
Organism: Oscillospiraceae bacterium; assembly: GCA_009777235.1. GTDB lineage: Bacteria > Bacillota > Clostridia > Oscillospirales > Oscillospiraceae > WRMH01. The sequence continues at coordinate 123,517 of WRMH01000003.1, read as the reverse complement.
TTGGCTCGTTATATATATCCTCCGGCGTTCCGACCTGCTGTATGACGCCGCCCTCCATTACAACAACGGAGTCGGACATGGCGAGGGCTTCTTCCTGATCGTGTGTAACATATATAAAGGTTATACCCATAGCTTGCCTTATTTGCTTTAGCTCGTTTTGCATATCCTTGCGCAGCCGCATATCGAGAGCGCCGAGCGGTTCATCAAGCAAAAGCACCTTGGGCTTGTTGACAAGAGCCCTTGCTATTGCGACGCGCTGCTGCTGCCCTCCCGAAAGGGATGCGACGTCACGCTTCTCAAAGCCTTTTAAGCTCACTAAATCAAGCATTTCAAAGACCCTTCGGGAAATCTCATGCTTATCAATTTTTTTATTCTGAGTCCTTGCGAGCCGCAGGCCAAACGCGACGTTTTCAAATACGTTCAGATGTGTAAAGAGCGCGTATTTTTGAAATATCGTATTTACAAGGCGTTTATGCGGCGGCACGTCATTGATCCTCACTTTGTCGAAATAGACGTCTCCCGAATCAGGTTTCAGAAAACCGCCTATTATCCTGAGGGTCGTGGTCTTGCCGCAACCGCTCGGACCGAGCAGAGTGAGGAACTCTTTATCTTTAACGCACAGGTTGATGTTGTCTAATATAATGTCGCCGTCAAACGCCACGTTGCAACCGGACAGGCGAATTAACTCTTTTGCCACTTATCATCCTCCCCTTTTGTAAAATATCATTGACCGCGCAAGCGCGTAAAGCTAAATATACTGATGAAATAAATAAATGTCAATACCTTTGTGAATATTGTCTCACAGCGGTATATTGTAGTATAATAACAAACACGGCAAAATATAAGCACATTTACGGCACAGAGAGGAAAAGCCAAGATGAAAAAACGCGTTTTCACCGCGCCCGGAAGAATCGAGATAGGGGGCAACCATACGGATCACCAGCACGGATTGGTGTTGGCGGCGGCCGTCAATCTTGAAATAAAGGCTTATGTGTCTTCCCGCGCCGACAAAATAGTGAGCATTGAAAATGAGCAGTACGGCTCGATAAGAGTTGATTTATCCGATTTTGATATGCGCGAGGAAGAAAAAGAGACATCAACCGGCGTGGTGCGCGGAGTGGCCGCGTGGTTTAACGAAAGAGGCTATGCCACCGGAGGCTTTGACGCGAGTATCACATCTACCGTGCCTGTCGGGTCAGGGCTGTCAAGCTCGGCGGCCTTTGAAGTTCTCATAGGCAATATCTTCAAAGGGCTGTATGGCGCCGGCGTCTCTCCGCTTGATATAGCTCTTGCCGGAAAATATGCCGAAAATGTCTATTTTGGCAAACCTTGCGGATTGATGGATCAGGCCGCGTCCAGCTTTGGCGGACTGAGCATGATTGATTTTGGCGACCCTCATAATACCGTGGTCACGCCCATAGACGCGGATTTTTCGGGATATGAGATGTGCGTCGTCGAAACGGGCGGCTCTCACGCGGACCTTACCTCAAAATACGCGGCGATACCTCAGGAGATGGGCTCCGTCGCAAATTTCTTTGGAAATAAATTCCTTGCAAGCGTAGACCCTGAGATGTTTTATCAAAGCATCAAAAATCTGCGCGCCGCCGGCATTGATGACAGGGCAATACTTCGGGCGATACACTTTTTTGATGAAAACGGGCGCGTTAAAAAACAGGCGGCAGCCTTGATGGAAGGCAATATGGCGGTATTTTTAGATACGGTTCGTGAGTCCGGGCGGTCGTCGCTTGCCTATCTGCAAAACGTATTTCCGTCAGGCGATGTAAAAAAACAGGGACTCACCCTTGCTTTGGCTCTTTCGGAGAGGATTCTCGCGCAAAACGGCGCTTCGCGTGTGCATGGCGGCGGATTTGCGGGGACTATACTGACATTTGTTCCAAATGACCTCAAAGAGCGGTACAAACGGCAGATGTGCGATGTGTTTGGCGATAACTCATGTCATTTTTTGAGCGTGAGCGCGGGCGGCACGGAGGTCGCCGGGTAATGCTCCCCGCCGCCGATTCTCCCGGACGGTGTGTGGATTTTGCGTGAGGCTGAAAGGATTGGATAACAATAAAAGAGTTCGTTATAGGAAAAAATGATGCGGGGCAAAGACTCGACAGGTTTGTTTCAAAGGCAGTGCCAAATCTGCCCTCTTCGCTCGCGCAAAAATACATACGCATAAAACGCATAAAAGTAAATGCCAAAGGTTCTGACCGCGGCTACAATTTGGGCGCGGGCGACACCGTGCAAATGTATATAAACGACGAGTTTTTTACGGATAAAAGAAACGGCGGCGAAAACCCAAACCACGAGGGCTTTAAAACGGCGGGCGCAAAACTTAATATCATCTATGAAGACGATAATATCATGCTCATCAACAAGCCCGCGGGCATTTTGTGCCATAGCGACAGCGGCTATGAGCACGGCACGATCATAGCGAATGTTCAAGCATACCTTCGCAGTAGCGGCCAGTGGCTGTGGCAGCGCGAAAACTCGTTTGCCCCGGCGCTGTGCAATCGCATTGACCGCAACACATCTGGAATTGTCATAGCGGCAAAAAACGCGCAAACACTGCGTATTATCAATGAGAAAATCAAACTCCATGAAGTGGATAAATACTATCTTGCCGCGGCGCACGGGATTTTAAACCCGCAAAGCGCGGTGCTGGAGGGTTATTTATTTAAGGACGCCGCCCTAAACCGTGTTTATATCACAAAAAAAAGCCAGCCCGGCTCAAAGACTGCCATCATGGAATATAAGACGCTAAAAAGCAGAAATCCAAAGGGCAATCAAGGCGCGTTATCGCTCTTGGAGTGCCGCCTCATCACCGGGCGCACACACCAAATCCGCGCACAGCTCTCTAATATCGGCCACCCGATACTCGGCGACGGTAAGTATGGGCGCGGCAATTTAGACAAGCCGTTTGGCGAAAAAAAACAGGCTCTGTGTTCATACAAGGTGGTATTTTCCTTTAAAACCGACGCCAGCACACTATCATACTTAAAGGACAAAGCATTTGAAATAAAAGACGCCCCCTTTGCGGAAAAATACTTTAATGATGACTGTTGATATATGTTAAATCACGATAAAGGCACCGACCCATTTTTCATACAATAAGCATTGCCGCGCTATCACAAAGCGGGCATAAAATTCATTCCGAGAGCGTAGCATGGATGCGGAGCGTCCGAACCGTCTGCGCAAGGATGACGCAGTGGTTCGGGGAGGAATGATTTTATGACCGTGAGTAACGTGAACGTGAGTAACGTGAATAAATAGAGGCGGGTATTATGATTTTGTTAAATTATTACAAAAAGTGAAACTATTTTTCTCCCGATTACGATTAAGTAATTTAAGGGGTAAAAACGGGGAGGATTTGCGATTGGACGAGCTTCGTCTCATAAAAAAAATACAGCGGCGCGGCGACCGCGACGCCGCCGACGAACTGATCCGGCGATACTATGACAGCATTTACAGCTTTATAAGACGCCAGACCCAAAATGCCGACCTCGCCCTTGATTTGACGCAGGAGATTTTTATTTCCGCCTTGCGCTCCATCGCCTATTATACCCCGAAAAAAGACGCGAGCTTTAAGACATGGCTTTTCAAAATCGCGTCAAACAAGGCGGCGGACTACTATCGCTCACGCGCCCATCATGAATCCGAAAAATCGCTGCCCCTTGACTTGGCTCCTCCGATAGCCGTTTCGGATTTTACCGCACAGCTTTCAAAGGACGAATTTGCACAAAAGGTCTGCGCCTACGTCGCGCGTTTTCCGCCGGACACGCAAAAAATCTTTATGCTCCATATCTTTGGCGAGCACACATTTTCCGAAATAGCCCAAATGTCGGCTCTGCCGGAATCGAGCGTAAAATCCAAGTATTACCGCCTCATCAACCTGCTGCGAAAGGAATTTTCCGATTATGAACGATGAAAAATGCCAAGAAAATCTTAACATCAAAAAAAACGCCAGCATTGAATTTATTCTTGAGCAAGGTTTGCAAAAGCCGCAGACAGCGCGGTCGCAAATCTCAAAAATGCTCAAAACACTCGGCTTTCGCTATATTTTTTGGGACACGTTTTATAGCCTCTTTTTTACCGCCATAACCGTCGCCTGCGTCCTTTTGGTATTTGCGGTTGTGCCGGAGAGCTTGCGTTTTTCCGCTTGCGTGGCTGTCGCGCCGCTGCTGTTTCTTTGCATAACGGCTTTTACGGAAACCGCGCAGCGGGTCTGCGGCCTTTATGAGCTCAAACAGACCTGCCTCTTTACGCTCCGGCAGATAACCGCGCTGCGGGTGGTTTGCTATTCGGTTATAGGCGCGGTGTTTACGGCGGTCATTGCCGCCTCGGGCGCAAAAAGCGTTTACGAATTTGCTGCAATGTTCCCCCTGTGCCTCTTTTCGCTCTTTGCTTGCGCCGCGCTTTCGCTGACGGTCATGCGTTTTAAAAAAAGCAAGTGGAATCTCATGGCGTATTCGGTCTTGTGGGTGTTTATAAGCGTCGCGCTCCCCTTTTCGCAAAACGAATTATGGGAATCATTTCTTGCCCGCATACCGATAGCCGTGTCATCCGCAGCCGCTTTAATAGGATTTGCTCTGTTCGCGTTTCAAATATCAAAAATGCTGGTACGGCAACCGGCACAGGAGGTAAATAAATATGCTCATGCTCAATAATGTAACAAAAAAATACGGCAGTTTTACCGCGCTGGAGGATATAAACCTTGAATTTAAAGGCGGCGTCTATGCGCTGCTTGCCCCAAACGGCGCGGGCAAAACGACGCTGATAAAAATGCTGACCACGCTCATATTCCCGACCGGCGGCGAGATACTTTGGAACGGCGACGAGATTGTCCGGCTTGACGCCGCATATCGCGGCATAATCGGCTATTTGCCGCAGGACTTTGGCTATTATAAAAATCACTCGCCCCGTGATTTCTTGCTGTATCTGTCGGCGGTCAAGTGCATTGACCGCAATACGGCAAAACGCAAAACCGAGCAGCTGCTTGAGCTTGTCGGCTTGTCTGACGTGCAGGGTAAGAAGATGAAAAAGTTTTCGGGCGGCATGATACAGCGCGTGGGTATTGCCCAAGCTATGTTAAACGACCCAAAAATCCTGATACTTGACGAGCCGACGGCGGGGCTTGACCCAAAAGAGCGCGTCCGCTTCCGCAATCTTATTTCGTCACTGTCAAAAGACCGCATCGTCATTTTGTCAACGCATATCGTCAGCGACATAGAAACAATTGCGAGCCGGGTAATCATGTTCAAAGACCACAAGCTCTTTGCCAATGACGAGCCTGCCGCCCTGTGCGCCTCACTTGCGGGCAAGGTATATGAAACCGATGATATTACCGCCATACCCGCCCCCTATCTCGCGTTGACCGAGCGGCAAGACGGCGGCAAAACCATAATGCGCTTTGCGAGCGAGCAGGACTGCGGCAGTATCGCGCAAAGCGTCAGCCCAAACTTGGAGGACGTTTTCCTATACGTCTATCGAGATGAACGAGAGTGAGCGCCAAAGGATGAAGCGAACTCGCAGTTACATTGAGAAAAAAATGTGCCCGGCAAAGTGGGGGCAGGCGACTATTAAAAAATGCAAGGAGCGGTGTGAGCATGGCGCTTATACATGAGCTAAAAAAGATATGGAACGTCAAAACCCTTATAATCATTTTCGTTTTGAGCGGTTTGTATTTTATAATTGCCTTAAATAGCAGCATACAAAGCTATCCGAGCGGAACATGGCTTTTTGACGCTGATATTGCGGTGTATTTGACGGAAAACTACGGCGCGACCCTTGAGCAGGACGAATTTGAAGATTTTCTTAAACTCAAAGAAGTCATTATTTTTGAACTTGATTCCTTTATCTCGTCAAACGCCGTTTTTACCGGCGCTGGGATATACGACTTTCAAGATTATGAAAATTTTCGTGATGACTTTCACTCGCGCTATGATACGCGAAGCGAAGCTTCGATGAATCTGTGGATTGCCATTAGTAACGAATGGGGGGAGATTCTCCGTATACAAATAGACGGTGAGTGGGTGGATTTTGTAAGCGATAAGGAGGCTCCGGCGGCATATACAAGATACATAGGTTTTAACAATGTTACCGCGATGTATGAATACCAATGGGAAGAAAACATCAACAGCTTTATTTTACACACACCGCTTGGCAAAACGGAGACTAAAAGAGTCCTCGAAATCAGAGACAGCGGCGAAATGTCAGCAATTTTATCAGGGCATCTGGTTTTGCACACTTGGCAGTATGCTCAAAACCTTGCGCTCCTTGTTGTGCTGGCCGTTTTTATATTGGTTTCACCGCTCGTCACAATAGACAAAGCCGTAAAAGTTAATTTGCTTCAATATTCCTCCATGACCGGGCGCAAAATACTAAAAAAACAGTTTGCGGCTGTGATAATCTCGGCAATTGGCATAACAACTTTGCTCTTATTGTGTTTTGCGGGAATTTTTTACATGGCCACCGGAGCGCGGGACTTTCTGATGAGCGGCATAAACTCGTTTATGAGTTTCCCGTATCATTGGCTGTCAGTTACATACGGGCAGTACTGCCTGCTCATTGCCGGAGTTATCTATTTGCTCTCCGTCGCCTCCGCCGCGATTGCTTTTGTGCTGTCACGGTTTAGCCAAAACTTGATAACATTGATTTTTAAGGTTATACCGTCATTTGCCGCCGCCGTGCTTTTATCTCTCTGGCTTCTCGACGAATTTCTGGGAATTTATGTCGGCGGCGATGTATTTTTTAAAGCGTTTTCTCTCTCAATCATTTTTGCCGCCGCAATCGGTATAGCTATATTTGCGGTAAAAAGAGAAAAGAAAACAGATTTGATATGATATAAAGAAGGTGGGACTATGCTCTTTAGGCTTGAACTGAAAAAAATATTGCTCTCGCCCATGCTTATTGTGTTTTTGGCGTTGTGCTTGGGTTTTAATCTGCTTATCGCCATACCCGGCGCGTATGACGAATACGCGAGCTTCGTCGCCGGCGCTTCAAAGACGGCGGGCTATAAATTAGGCGCACAGTTTGAAGAGAAAATCAGAAAACTTGAAGCTGACGAAATGAGAGATTATCTCGCGGAGGACACGGCCGGCAAAACAGATGTTTTCGACGGCTACGACACCGCCTATATCGCGGATGCCTATATCAGAAGATTAAATCTTTCCGGCTACGCGGCGGAGGCGATGCGCGGTAAATATGCCGCGTTGCAAAACGCGGCGGATGACAAGGCTTTTACCGATGAGAGTTTGACCGTCTATTTTGCAAGCTCCACACCTGATAAGCACTTTGGGCTGCACGGGATCACTATGCGGGTTTTAATAGCCCAGTGCGGGATTCTTGCCGCGCTCGTCATGCTGTTATCGCTCGGGTATGAACACATGAGCCGCACCTCACTCACCGTATACGCGGCAAAGACGGGACGGAATATCCTCCGCCATAAAATGCTCGCCTCAATATCGGCGGCTTTAATAGCCTTTGCCGTCTTGATTGGCCTCACGCTCCTCGCATATTTTCAAATCAACGATTACGGCAATATATGGAAAAGCAGCGTATCAAGCATATATAACGTAATTGACGACCTGCTTGTCGGCGCTTCACGCCCATTTCTCACTTGGCAAAGCTATACTGTGCTGACTTATCTTTTGGCAGTCCTTTGCATAGCCGCGTTTTTGACCGTATGCTTCTCATTTATGGCGTTTGTCATAGGGGTATGGGTGAAAAACAGCTATGTCGGTTTTTTGCTATTTCTTATTACGAACGCCGGCTGTCTCGTTATCGCTATTATGTTTGGCGCGCGGCTTCCGGCATATTTGTCCATGCTTACCCCCGCGTGGCTTTGGCTAAAGCAGCCCTTGTGGTTTACAGACGGCGGCGCGGACATTTTATGGAAAAACTTTGAAATCCTCGGTGTTTGCGCGTCGCTTATTTTGCTTGCCGGATTGTGCGTCTTTTCGGCAAAAATGTTCAAAAAGAGGGATATAATATGAGAATAATTTTTCATGAAATGAAAAAAATCTGGAACTGGAAAATACTCGGTATTATCGCTTTAGTGTGCGCTTTATTTTATGTTATGTTTATGAGCTATTTCATTAAATACTATAAGTCAGGCAATCATCCGCAAGCGGAACTTATATACTATGCGGAGGAACTATCACGGCTTTACGGAACGTCGCTGACACCCGAAGAGCTCTCGGACTATATCGCCTCGGAGCGTCAAAAGCTCATTGCCAAGGCGGAGGGCTATATCAAAACCATGCCGATTTTTGCCGAGTCGGGGATATACTCTTATGCCGACTATGGGGTGCTGAAAGACGCACGGGGAAGAGAGTTCACTCAGGCGGAAAATAACGCATATTGGGCTTTGTATGGCGAGGGATGCGATTATTTGGGCTTCTTCCTCGAAACGCTTGAACACATGGAAGAAGAGTTTGACATCACTCCAATGTATATCGGATGGAATGACAGCTTTTGGGGAATTTTAAACGAATGGGAGCAGGCAAGATATATTCAAATGGTGCAAAACAATGAACACCATTTTGTTTTGAGTTATTGGACGCACAGCAATACAAACGATTATGCCTCGTACTTTGCCGTTATGCTCATGCTTGCGGTGCTGATACTTGTCTCGCCGCTTCTTGTTTTTGACCGCTCGCGATACATACATCACTTGCAGTATTCATCCAAGACCGGGCGCAAAATCATGCGCAAACAGCTTGCCGCGACCTTGCTGTCCGCTTTTATATTAACTACCTTGCTGCTCTTGATATTCGGCGGCATATACAGCATAAACGACACATATCTGTTTTGGGACGCGAATATCAACTCGGGTCTTAACCTCGGTAACTACTCCGTTTTTAATATGACATACGGACAGTGGGTCACGGCGATAATTGCGCTGATGTATGTTCTTGCGCTCGGGTTTTCCATGCTCGCGTTTGTCATGGCACGGTTTTCCCGCAACATGATCACCCTTATTATGAAGCTGATTTTTTTGTTCACGGCGGCGGCCTATCTGTGCGCCGCAATTTTCAACTATTCTTTTAGTATGCTGTACAACACGCTGTATCAGATATTGCGCGAGCCCGGGGCGGAAGCGTATGTCAGCGGATTTGTCCTCCTGCTCGGGCTTGTTCCGGCGGTTTTTGTTACGCAGATGGAAAAGCGCGCGGACGTCTAAATGAATTTTGAGCTATGGGCGCGCCTTGCGCGTATAATATAACGCGTGGTATACTACAGCATATCACTTATAGCATATCACATAAAGCGGGAGGCTTAAAAATGTCAGGATCACCGACAACGTCTCCGGCACCGTCCATAACTGATAAAGACGCCGCTATGCTCGAAGAAGTAAAAGGCAATATACTAAGCTACTTGCGGTAGCTAAACGCCTCGGGACAGCTCAGGCAAAGGGTTACCGACGAACAAGCAAACGAGATAGCCGGAAAAATAACCCTTGCGGATATACATACCGTTGACACGGCGCATAAGAGAATGTGTCAGTCGTTAGTAAACAAGCGGCTGGGAATGGTTGCTGCGGCTGATTTTGAACACTATGACTCCCCCGACAGATACGTGCAGGCCACATATGAAAATTCAAATCAGCCTGCCGACCTTGACCAGGTGGAGATTCATTCCATGCACGCGATAGCCATTGAAGCGGAAGGTTTTCCCGAATGGTCACAGCAGCGCGGACAGTATGCTTATGTGCGCAGGCTTCAAACGGCAAACCCTCACCTAAACCCGTTTGTCAGAGAAAAAGTTGACGGCCTTTGCGAGTATTTGAGAGATCATTATAAAAATTCGGCGGATATGGATGACGTTGGAATCCAAGCATATAAAGATATGCTGGAAACGGACAATATGGGAAATCTCGGAAAGTCAAACAACAAATGGATCGTATACGCACAGCGAAACAGCCTTGTTAAAAAAGACAAAAACCGGCAGCTTGCCGAAGAGCTTATCAACTATTTAAACGGCACGGGTCCCGACCCGACAATTCCGCTATACACCAACCCCAGAGTTACGGCAAAAACTGCGGCAAAAACTGCGGCAAAAACCCCGACAAAAGAAGATATAAAAAATCTTTTTGGGATTGACTTAGACGACCCCACGCTGACTCTCGCAATGGCGCAGCCAACCTATCCGTCAAACAGCAATTTTAACATTGAATCTATCCCTGTCGTAATCAATAAAGACGCTTTTATGGCCAAAATGAACGACGGCGGAAACGGCCTGTCGCAAAATGAGATGAATTATGCGGTCGCCACATTTGACAGCAATATGATCGGGCTTCTCGGCAGACAATTTGGCGGGGGCTATTCCGATCACAGGCCGGGCACGCCCGGACATCTCGGGAAATTCGACTCTATTTTTATTGACGGTATTCCGGTTTCGGATTTATGCAAGGATAAGACCGCTCATCTTAAAAACGACACCGAGCGAAACAACTACATGAAATGCTTCGTCACCGCGCAGGCAATGGGACGCGATAAGCACATCGACTTTGCGCTGCCGCCAAACAACACTCCCGAAAAGCTCCGTCTTATCAGCCTGACGGCAAAAATGCAAGACCCTCCCGTAAAAGAACCCTTATGGCGCAGGCCGTTTGTCTTGATGGGATGGATAGATCCCTCGCGGACGCCTCAGCAAAAATACGAAAAAACGATGGCGGACGACCCGCACAAGGACGCGCGGACACAGCTTGCCGCGGCTTCCTTGGGAGCTTACTTGGAGCAAAAAGAAGCCGCCAAAGCCGCAGCCGCGCAAACCGCGCAGCCGCAAGCGGCTTTGCAAAATGTGAAAACAGCGGAAAAACGGCAAGCGATAACACAAAGTGAGCTGCTGGCGGAGATAAAGGAAGATGAAAATCCGAATGCAAAATATGTTGCGGGAGCCCGTGTGCGGAGCGAAACATTGATGAAAAAAGGCACGAACATTAAACCCGTTGAATTGGTTCACGGTTTTTCTAAAGAGGATGTCAAGGCAAGAACAAAGCAAAATGAACCGGTTGCCGACTCAATGAAAAATAAAATCAAAAACGAAATAGCCGCAAAAAAGTAAACCCCAGCGCAAAGCGGTCATAAAAATCATTCCGAGAGCGGAGCATGGATGCGGAGCGTCCGAACCGTCTGCGCACGGATGACGCAGTGGTTCGGGGAGGAATGATTTTATGACTGCGAAGGAATAGAAGTGGGGGAATTATGATTTTGTTAAAATTACTTTAAAAATTACAAATTTAAAAAAGAAGTCTCGCCATCAGCCTTTAAATAGTATATAATAACTGCGCCGATTGCACCGCAGTTATCATGCGCGGATTTGGCCGAGCGTAAAGCTAATAAACTATGAATTGTGAACAGTAAAGATTGAATGATGTAACCCTTATGCCGGAAGATACCGGCGCGTTTATCAAAACCATATTCCGCAAGCAGGCGTCGCTAAACATATTGGCTCAAGTGGCTTCCGTAGTGGGTCCTCTTGTGTGTACGAGCATAGTCGGTGCGTACTACGGGAGCGGCGGCCTTGCGATAATGGCCATTTGCGCGCCGATGTTTTTGGCGGCGTCGTTTTTTGGCGCCATCGGCGGCGGCGCGCAGATTCTATGCTCCGAGCTTATCGCCAAAGATGAGATAGAAAACGTCAATAAGGTCTACAGCGCGGCCATTGTCCTCACGCTCGCGGCGGCCGCCGCTTTTTGCGCCGCCTTGATTGCGTTTAAGACGCCGATACTGACGCTCGTGGCGGGCGAAATCACGCCGGAGCTGTCGGCATATTACAACTATTTTGTGCTCTATTCATTTTTTACAATGCCCGCCTTTATCCCGCTGTATTTCTCAAAGGTAGCCGGGCGGCCTGAAATCGGCGTGGTGCTGACGGTCACAATGTCGGCGGTGTCCATAGCGGCGAGCATATTATTGATCGGGGCGATGGGCATTGAAGCCGTCGCTCTCGGACAGGCGATAGGGACAGTCGCGGGGCTTTTTGCGTCAATGTATATGCTGCAAAAGCATTTTCGGTTTCGCTTTCCAAAAAAACTGTATGCCCGGCAGATTTTTTTGAGCGGAAGCCCTGTCGGACTGCCGCGAATGTACGTTTTGATAAAAACCTTGCTCCTCAACGCGCTGTTTTTACGCGTGGGCGGAAACATTGCGCTCGCGGTGTTTGGCGTAATATCCATGCTTCACCGCTTTAATTCGGCGGCGATAAACGGAATTTCCCAAACCCTGACACCGCTTGTCGGCGTTTTTCACGAGGAACAAGATACTATCAGCATCCGTCAAACCATGAAAACCGCGTTTTTGTATGGCAACGCGCTAATGGTTTTGATCGGGCTTATACTGTGCGTTTTCGGAAATCAGATAGGCATCGCTTTCGGGCTTTCCTCAGACGCGGGCATATTCGGCTATGCAATGCCGTTTTATGCCGTCTATATCACCGTGCTTATGAACTCAATGATCTTTTCGGCCTATTACAACGCCTCAAAACATCTGATTTTGGCAAACATCATCCCGTTTCTTCAAGAGCTTGCGCTGCTTTGCGCCGGAGCGTATATTTTTGCCGGGCTATTTGGCATAAACGGCATATGGGCGGCATTTCCGGCGTCCGGCGCCGTAACGATGCTCATGCTTTTGTCAATCCTATCGGTAATAAAACGCAAAAGCGGCGATACGACAATGTTTCTCCTGCAAAGCCGCCGCTTGCAGCGCGAGGGGCGGTACATATCTTTCTCGGTGGACGGCAGTCTGAAAGAAGCGGGCGAGGCGGCGGCGAGAATCGGCGATTTTTGCGTGGAAAACGGCGTCTCGCCAAAACAGACCATGCAAATATCCATGTCTATCGAAGAGATCATCACGCTGATAATAAACAACAACAAACGTAAAAATCTCTCGGTTTCGGTGCGCCTGTTTTTATTGGACGGAACGATTGTCCTTAGAATACGCAACGCCGGAGACAAGTTCAACGCCATTGAATACTATGAGCAAAATATCGCCGAAGATATTGAGCGCAGCCTTGAGGTTATCGGCATGAAATATATCGTACAGTCGGCAAACGTCATTTATTACCGCCAAACCTTTGGGGTAAACAGCCTTGTGGTATTACTTTAGCGGCTTAGCAACAGGCGGCATGATCAAAAATCAAGATTGTGCGGCCGCTAAGTCACAATTTTCGAAGGGGTGTTTTTAGTTGAGTCATATTTCCATCAGACCGCCGTTACAAGATGATTTTAGGCAAATCGCCGCCTGCTTTGAGAAAGTGCGCGGGAGAGACTACTACAGCGCGGAATATTATGACGCCCGATGGCTTGAAAACAGCGGCTGCGCGTTTTTGGGGGCCTTTGACGATGACGGCACGCTGGCCGGAGTGGTAGCCGGCTCACGCGGGCTTTTTGACGAGGAATGCGCAACAATTAGCCTGCTCACCACAAACGGGGAATATGCCGGACAGGGCGTCGCGACAACGCTTGCGACGGCTCTGTTTGAGCTTCTGGCGTCTCGAGGCGTAAGAGCGGTAAAAGGGCAACCTGTAATGCGGCATACGGCCGCGCAGAAAATACTCGACAAGTTGGCCTTTACTCCAACGGGCATACTGCGGGCGGCAAGGGGCGGGAATAACACCGCAATAAACGGAGAAGGCAAAGGGTCTCTCGCGCTTTACGCCAAAAAAATTTCCGCGCAAAACGCCGGGACGATATACATACATGAGAAAATCGCCGACGCCGCGCGTCTTATATACAGTGAGCTTGAAGTTGAGGTAAACATCATAGAGGGCGGTCAAAGGCACTCGGGCGGTTCACGAACGCGCCATTATTTTGACGCGCATAACAGCGTTTTGTACATAGAAATATTAAAATGCGGCGAGGATATAACAAAAGAACTCAAAGCATTGCAAGCATTGCAATGCGGCAAAGACCCGTCGCTTGTCGTTTTGCTGAGTATCAGCGATCCGTCCGCCGTATTCGGCTGTGCGGCTCTTTGCGATGCCGGTTTCGAGTTTTCCGGCTTTGATCCGCTGGGAAAACACGAACACGCGATTTTCTGCAAAAACAACGCAAAGCTCGCGCAGACAAAGATGACGGAAAACCTGCAAAACCTGCTCGTAAAAATCGGATGTTTGTAAGCTCTTAGCCTTAAAACTTCAACAGCCCTTGCAAATCCATTCGCTCGTAAAAATCAAAAACTTCTAAACTCTTAGCTTGTTTGAAAGGATAAATTTCATGAAAAAAGGTTCTATCTACAAGAAAATCCAAAAGCAAATCCTTTTCGGCACCGCTGCCGCCACTTTGTCTTTGTGCATTGCCGCAATCGTCTGCATCATGGTCATGCGCGGGAGCATCATAACTTCCGGAGAGGGGCTCGGGACTTCCGCCGCGGACGACAGCAAAATAGCCCTTGAGTCTCAAATGCAAAGCTCATTGCTTCGGCTCGCGCAAAACATGGCGGTCATAAGCGATGAAAAATTAGCCTCCACCGCAGGGCTTGTGCGGATGCTCTCTGAAAACGCGACGGCGGTCGCGTCAAACCCCGGCAGATATACGCCAAACATCCCGGGCTTCCCCGATCCCGCCAATGCGGGTATAATCGTATCGCAGCTGAGGCTTCCCGAGGATATAGATTTTGACGCGGTAGAGGATGAAATAGGGCTCTTGGGTAACTTATCGGACTTGCTTGTGTCCCAAATGCGTTTTGTCAACCACGTGGGGAGTGCGTACATAGGCTCGGAGCGCGGCGTGTCCATATCGACGGACGTCCACTCCGACATAAAGACGAACGTGTTCGACCCGCGTATCAGGGAGTGGTACATAAGGGCGATGGAAGCCGGCGGCCTCATCTGGACAGACGTGTTCGCGGATAATTCCGGGCGCGGACTATCCATTTCCTGCGCCATGCCTTTTTACGATGCGGACGGGCAGATGGCAGGCGTGGCCGGAGCGGGCATGTTGCTTGACGTCTTGGACGGGATTGTGCTGGATACGTCGTTTGGCGAAACAGGCTATGCGTTTATCGTAGGCCAGCGGGGGGAATTGATTATCTCCGACATGGTGACGATAGAAGGAGCGGTCATCCATAGCCCGAATCTGAGCGACTTTTTACCGGATGAAACCGCCGCCCGCATAATGGGTGGGCATGAGGGCATCGAACGCGTTTCAATCGACGATACAGAGTATTTCATCGCTTATGCGCCTCTGGGTACGCTGCCGTGGAGCTTATCTGTCGTTATGAGCGTGGATGAAGTTATAGCCCCCGCCATTGAAAACGAGCGGCATATTCTTGGCATGACAAGCGACACGCTAAGAGACCTCAACCGCATAATACTAATCAGCGTTAGCGTTTTTGCGGCGGCATTCGTTCTTACGCTTTTTGGCAACACCGTTTTGGCGCGGCGTATGGCGGCAAATCTCGCAAAGCCCATCATGGATTTGAGCCGTGGCGCCGAAATCATCGGCGCGGGCGATTTGGAGCACCGCTTAAACGTCAAGACAGGCGACGAGCTTGAGGCTCTCGGCGATACGTTCAACGCTATGATAGCAAATATCAAGACCATCACCTCAGAAAAAGAGCGCATCGGCGCGGAGCTTGATGTGGCATCAGGAATACAGGCCAATATGCTGCCGAGAATCTTTCCGGCATTTCCTGAGCGCATGGAATTTGACCTGTTCGCGAGCATGAGCCCGGCAAAAGAAGTGGGCGGCGACTTCTATGACTTCTTTATGGTTGACCCCAACACACTGGCGGTAGTGATAGCCGACGTATCGGACAAGGGCGTGCCCGCCGCGCTCTTTATGGTCATCGCAAAAGCTATGATAAAGAGCAACGCCCAATCCGGCAAAAACCCCAAAGAGGTTTTTGAGATAGTAAACAACCTGCTGTGCGAAAATAATGACGCCGGTATGTTTGTCACCGCGATTTTAGGGTATCTTGACATACCGAGCGGAAAATTCAGCTTTGTAAACGCCGGGCATAACCCGCCTTTGCTGCGTACCAATACCGGCTATGACTGGCTAAAGAAAACGCCGAGCCTCGTTCTCGCGGGCATGGAGGATATGCTCTACAGAGAATATGAGACCACTTTGAGGCCCGGCGACGAGCTTTTCCTGTATACCGACGGATTGACCGAGGCGATGAACCACGAGCGCGAGATGTTTGGCGATGCCCGTCTGCTGGACTGCGTGAATAAACATTTAGCTTTGCCGCTCGGCGAGTTTGGCACGTCCGTCAAAGAGGAAATAGACGAGTTTTGCTCCGGCGCGGATCAAACGGACGACATGACGGTACTCATTTTGCGCATAATGCACGTAGAAAACGCGGAAAATGAACACGCGGAAGATTCGCAAAACGCTCTCGCGCAACACGCGGAGCATACAACAAGCTCGGCAGACGAGCTTGTTATCGGCGCGAGCTTGGAAAACACGGACATCGTGTTGGATTTTTTGAGCGAGAGGCTTGGCGATTGCGACCTGAAAATCAAAAATCAAATCAAAATCGTCGCCGATGAAATTTTTTCAAATATCGCCCGTTATGCCTATAAAGAGACGCCGGGCGACGCGACGGTACGCATTTTCACGGGCGGGGCTGAGACCGTACCCGCCTCCGACGAAAAAGCCGATTTAAACCCGCAGCCGGATCAAGACGGCGGCGGCCATGTCATCACGATAGAGTTTGAGGACAGCGGCGTTGCGTACAATCCCCTATTGAAAGAGGACCCGGATATTACGTTATCCGCCGAAGATCGGGATGTAGGCGGGCTGGGAATATTTATGGTGAAGAAAATCATGGATTTGGTAGAGTATCGCCGCCTTGGCGATAAGAACATTCTGACGCTAACAAAGAAAACCCGGTAAAAAGTGAGGGAATTCGGATTATAACCACACCACCGTGTCTATTACAACCGGGTTGGTCATGTGGAGGGTGCTTCAAAATTTGATGTCAAAAGTTCAAGCTGTCTTCTTCAAGCAGAAAGTTGCATATTCCTATCGTCATAATTCCGTCTTCGTTTCTTCTCTCTTTGATGTTCTCCCGCACTATAACGATTTTCTTAAAGGAGTCTCCAATACTGAGCAGCGGTCGCTCTTCCTGTTTTTTCTTATTCGGATTGCTCATGGAGAATGCCGATTGTATGTAGTATTTCTGACTTCCTCTTGCCGCAATAAAGTCAACTTCAAGCTGACGTTTGCTGCGCTTTTTGTCTTTATTTGTTGTGTAATACTCCACAATCCCCACATCAACACTAAATCCACGAATACGCAGCTCATTATATATGATATTCTCCATAATATGGTTTTCTTCCATCTGCCTGAAATTCAGCCTTGCGTTACGAAGCCCGACATCTTCAAAATAATACTTGGCAGGCGAGCCAATGTATTTTTTCCCTTTTATGTCATAGCGGACAGATTTGCTGATTAGGAAAGCGTCAATCAAATAGCCAATATAGGTACTTAGGGTTTTGTCACTTATTATTTTATTTTTTATGCTCTTGAATGTTCGCACGAGCTTTGATGGGCTCGTGAGAGAACCGATCGCAGATGATAAGACATTGACCAACTCATCTAATTCGTCCTTGTTTCTAATTTTGTGCCTGTCAACTATGTCTGAAAGATAGACCTTTTGAAACAGCGTTTGAAGGTATTGCACCTTTTCCTCAGAAGTCCTTAGAGAAAGAATCAATGGCAATCCGCCGTAGCTTATGAAATCGTCCCATGCTTCATCATTTGTGCCCTCGTAAACTGAGGTGTACTCACGAAAGCTCAAAGGATGAACACGGATTTCATCCCCGCGTCCCCTAAACTCGGTAATAACGTCAGTAGAAAGGAATCGGGAGTTGCTTCCGGTGACATAAATATCGGCGTTGTGGATATGGAGAAGGCTGTTTAGCACATCCTCAAACTCTTCAAGCATCTGCACTTCGTCAAGTATGATATAGTATGTCTGATCATCTTCGATTCTCTCTTTGACATACTCGAGCATATTATCAGGGTCGCGTAGTTTTTTATTGCCGCGGTCGTCCAATGCAATTTCGATTAAATGAGATTCTTCAACGCCGTTTTGAAGCAAATAATTATGGAACAAATTTAACAGTAAATAGGTTTTTCCGCACCGGCGAACACCCGTAACAATTTTAATCAGACCATTTTTCTTCTTGCCTATCAATTTGTTCAGATAATCATCACGTTTAATAACCATGACACCTCGCCCTTTCTATTACGAGAAATAGTGACTTATCACCTTATTTCGTAATATATTATATCATATCTGCAAAGCGGATATGATATAATATGTCATCTTTTTCGGTTGCCGCGTCAGCGGCGACGCGACCCCTACGGCTTCGGCGGCGGCTTTGATGGCGGCAAAGCCGGTATGGACGAACCGTCGAGCGTCGGGTTCTTGTTGCCGGAGCTGCCTCCCGAGCCGCCCGAGCTTCCCGAGCCTCCCGAGCCGCCCGAGCCGCCGCCCGAGCCGCTCCCTAAACTGTTCATTGTGCCTGCCGCGCCGCCCATTGCCATACTCGCCCCGGCGCCGAGCGCCATACTGCCAATCGCGAGCACACCGCCTGCGCTCTCCTGTTCGCTTGCCGCGCCCTGCGGGTTTATTATCTGCGATATAAGCGTGTGGGATTTCCACACCGTATAAATACCGCCCGCCATGAATATGAGCTTTAGCAGCGAATCTATGAAAGTATTATCGGAGAGGCTCAGGTCGGGATTCCATATCATCGGCAGCATTAGCAAAAAGACATTTAGCGTGAATATCGAGCCGAATCCGGCGAGCAGGCGGCTTATGAACATATCACGCCAGCCGTCGAACCTTTTCCCGTCGTCGAGCGGTATGACCGATACGAAAAACGGCGACACGATATAAAGGACAATGACCTCGAATATGCGCCTTATGAATATAAGCACGATCCTGAGCAGCATGATGACCATAAACCACGCCGCGACAATGGAAAATAACCCTACGCCTCCAAAGAACATATTAAACACGTTAAAATCACGCCTGATCTGCGGCATATCGCGAAAATCTACGCCCTTGCGGCCAAACATATAATCTTCCACCAGTTCGTTATACCGCATCCTTTGAGCCGCCTCGCTATAGTTTTCCGCCACATCCCAGCCATTGACAAGCCTTACCCCTCGCCCGAAATACTTTTCATTATACCACATCAAAGCATCCGCTGACGCCACGAATTCTTCCGCCGTGTCGCTAAGGATTCTCCACCACTCTGCCGCCGAGCGCGCGTCATTATAATTTGCCAATCCTTCATATTTCTCGTTCGCGATGCTTCTCCCTCTAATGTGCACTCTTGCCATATCATAGTCGCCTGCATATTCAGATTCTACGCCCAGCCTTGATTTCCCGTAATCTACAATAAACTTGGCAGTATCCGCCTCTAATTGGGCGTCATTGTAGGTCGTCTCGGCATTACGGTACGCTGTCAAAAGATCGGCTTGCTCTCTTGCGCGGTTTGGATTAGTCTCATCGTCGTAACCCCAAAAACCCGGGGACGGATTCTCCAGCAGCCATTCGTTATAAGCCGCAAGGGTCGCCTCATAGACTACAAGCGCGGACGCGGCATTTGCCACGGCGGTTTGCGCATCCGCTTCCATCAGGGCAATCTCCGACAGCGCAATCACTCTAAACCTTTCTTCCCTGTCCTCGGCAAGAGGGACGTTCGGGGCGATCATCTCCGCCAGCTCCCTTGCTATCTGACTATACGTCCAAATAATTGGCATGTCTCCCTGCGCATTCGCCTCTTTAAACGCAAGACCCCGATCACCTGCTTTTTTCAAGATATGCGACTCAGGGTTGTCCCTCGTCCCGACTCTGAGCAAGCCTTCATCAATATTCGCTTGCATTTCTAAAACGTTCAAAGTTTCCACGGCGGTTGAGTCTAGTCTTCTCTCGAACGCTTCTGCAAAATAACCATCCACACCGATTGCCAATTCACCCGGGTTGTTGAAATACATCCAGTCGTCGGGCATCATTTCGTCAAGCTCTGAATAAAAATGATTCCTCCTGTAGAAATTTTTCATGATTTCAAACCTCGGATCGGCAAAAAGCGCTTCGAACGCAGCGCTAATAACAGGATCCGACTTATAATACTCAACTGCTTGAGCAGGTGCGCCATAATGGCCATATGCTCTTAGACTCATTCCATCGAATGACAAATCTACTTCTTTCGGCAGGTCCACAAGCTCGTACTTTTCGACTGCATCCCACATTCTCACATGATGCGGCTGCAGCGACGAGACGAGCAATGCGCCCTCGACGCTGACCTCCTCGCCGTATATTGCCGCGCTCGAAAACAGCTCCTCCGTCTGCCGCATGACGACGGTCACGAGCCATATCGCCGATATGCACATGAACGGCACGAGCAGAAACGTCAGCATCGCCTTGCCCATCGAGCCTATGACCTTGCCGAGCGGACGGTTTTGCTGCAAATCGCCCATCGAGCGGATGACCGCGACTATGGAAAAGCCTATGCACAGCGCAAGGGCGATGAGCGTTATCCCCCAGAACGCCCGGGTGATAAAGGGCTGGTTAAAGAAGTATTCAAGAAACGTGGTGTTTTCGGTCTGCTGCATCATCACAGTAGGGGTCCGGAGACCCAATCCGGTTCCGGTTGCCTCTTCTATAGCACGTTGTGCATTCCTAATAGGGTCATACACATTAGAAAAATCCACTTCCACCCATGTATCCGTTTTGACCTGTATATCCCTCGTGCCCGCGAAGATACCCACAACATATTGGACAATTTTAATCAAGTAGATAGGGACGAGCAAAATGGCAAGGAAGATGGTCTCGAGTATGCTCTGAATAAACGGCCAGATTATGCCTATCAGATAGTCAAAGGCGTCGCCGGTGAATATTGATTTGATAAAATCCCACATAGTATGCCTTGTCCTGTCCCTCTCTGTATTGCTTTGCCGCGGCGCCTCCCGCAATGACGGCGGTGACTATGTCCGCGACGCCCCTACGACGCGCCCCCCGCGCCCGGCGGTTTCGGCGGCGGCAAAGCCGGTAGGGACGAACCGTCGAGCGTCGGGTTCTTGTTGCCCGAGCTGCCGCCCGAGCCTCCCGAGCCGCCGCCGGAGCCGCCTCCCGTGTCGCCGGAGCTGCCCGAGCCGCCGCTTTTCATGCCGGCGTGCGCGCCCATCGCCAAACTTGTGCCGCTGCTCACCGCCGACATTCCTGCGCCGAGCGCCATGCCGCTGAGAGCGAGCGCCCCGACCGAGCTTTCCTGCTCCGACGCCGCGCCCTGCGGGTTGATTATCTGCGATATGAGCGTGTGGGACTTCCAGACCGTGAATATGCCCCCCGCCATAAAGATGAGCTTTAAGAGCGTATCTACAAAAGAACTTTCGGAGAGGATCAGGGCGGGGTTCCATATCATCGGCAGCATGAGCATGAAGACATTTAGCGTGAATATCGAGCCGAATCCCGCAAGGAGGCGGCTTATAAACATATCGCGCCAGCTGCCGAACCTTTTCCCGTCGTCGAGCGGAATAGTCGAGACAAAAAACGGCGAAACGACATAAAGGACAATGACCTCGAAGATACGCCTGATGAACACGACGACGATCATAAGCAAAATGATGACCATATACCAAGCCGCGGCAATGCTGAACAGCCCGATGCCCCCGAAGAACATATCAAACACATTAAAGTCATGTCTGATCCTCGACATATCCCTGAAGCCGACGCCCTTGCGCCCAAACAGATATTCTGCCACCACTCTATAATACTCCGCCAGCTGATCTTGCTCGTTATAGTTTTCTCTCGAAATCCTATCTTCGACGATCCTTACCCCCCTGCCTGACACCATCTCAGCGAACCAAACACAAGCGTCTAATAACGGTATCGTTTCAATTAAGTCTTTATATAGTGAGTCCCACAAATCCGCCGCGTTAAACGCCTCCATATAGTATCTGAAACCGGGATATTTATCGCGCGCCGCCAATAAGGCGTTATACTCGCTTATGCTGTGTGATCCTATGGCAACCGCGATGCCTTCGATAGATTCATACCCGGCGGATTCCAATTGGGACTCGACGTCTTGATACATAGGCCGGGACCTCTGATAGTCGTCTATTAAGACCCATTTTGCGATCCGCAAGACAAAGTCGGTATCATCCGCTTCTTGTTTGGCTTCATTGTAAATCGTCTCGGCGTCGCGCAGCGCGGTGCTTAGCTGCATACTATCCCACGCACTAAGCCACACTCCTGTGTCCCTTCCGATGCTAAAACTCTCCTCATAAGCCGCAAGGACGTCTTCATAGGCGCGCAGGGCGCTTTGGGCAGCCGCGGCGGCGGCCTGCGCGTCCGCCTCCATCTGAGGAATCTCCGACAGCGCGACCTGTTTCCACCTTTCCGTCCTTGTATGGATAGCCGGGAGGTACTCCTCAACAGGGTTTTTCTGCATTATTACCAGTTCTCTGAGTTCCCATATCTCACCGTCTTTACCGTGAATTTGATAACTTATTTCCGCACTTCTTTCCTCATTATCACTAATTACTCGAGATAAAAAAGCTTCATAATAGTTCATGCTGAGAGGGCCTCTGCCGATGATTTTGACTTCGATGGCGTCGCCTTCGCCGGTATCGCCTTGCTCTATTCTTTCCAATGCCCCTGACGCCAAAGAAAGTGATAGCTCTAGTTCCACCAAAGATCCCCTTCTTCCACCGAACAGCGTTTGAATATCAAGATTAAGAAACTGGTGCAGTTTTCGATTAAATTTATCAGCTTCCATGACATTGTTTCTAATATCTTTATATCCTTTTTCATCGGCATATTCCTCCACTACGGCAAATCTCGGATCGTTTAAGATGTAGTACGGTATTAAGCTGTTGGGGTCTATGTCCTCAGGATGAGCCATATCGAGCCCCAATATGATGTCCGGGCCCAAATTTACAACACGGTACGCTTGGGTTACTCTCCACATCCTCACATGGTGGGGCTGTACGGACGAGACGAGCATCGCGCCCTCGAGGCTGACCTCCTCGCCGTATTCCGCCGTGGTGGAAAACAGCTCCTCCGTCTGCCGCATGACGATGGTCGTGAGCCAAATCGCGGAGATGCACATAAACGGCACGAGCAGAAAAGTCAGCATTGCCTTGCCTATCGAGCCTATGACCTTGCCGAGCGGGCGGTTTTGCTGCAAATCTCCCGTGGAGCGGATGACTGCGACGATAGAAAACCCGAGGCAGAGCGTGAACGCGATGAGCGTGACCCCCCAGAACGCGCGGGTGATGAAGGGCTGGTTGAAGAAGTATTCAAGAAACGTGGTGTTCTCGACGGTACGCTCAGCCATAGCCGCGAGCGGTTCTAAGCTGCCGGCCGCGCCTTCTGTTGCGGCCGACGTCACGACCTGTATATCCCGAGTCCCCGCAAAGATGCCGACGACTTGTTGGATGAGTTTGATCAAGTTGATCGGCACGAGCAAAAAGGCAAGGAAGATAGTCTCGAGTATGCTCTGAATAAACGGCCAGATTATGCCGATAAGATAGTCAAACGCATCGCCGGAGAATAAAGCTACAATAAAATCCCACATAAATATACCTTGTCCTTTCAATCTTTAGATTGCTTCGGGGCTCAACTTGATAAAGTTGAGTTTTTATAGTGGAGGGGATCCCCCTCCCTCCCTGTAAACCCTCCCTTACAGGGAGGGGGAGGGTTTACAGGGAGGGAGGGGGTGAGGGTTTACAATGATGGGGGTTTCGCGGGCGGCGGCGACGATGGCCGCGGCGGCTTTGGCGGCGGCAACGCCGGTGCTGACGAACCGTCGAGCGACGGGTTTTTGTTGCCCGAGCCGGACGAGCCGCCCGAGCCGCCGCCCGTGTCGCCCGAGCCGCTGTTTTTCACGCCGGCGTGTGTGCCCATCGCCAGATTCGCCCCGCCGCTCGCTACCGCCATCGCCATGCCTCCCACTCCGAGCAGCGCGCCGGCGCTTTCCTGCTCCGCCGCCGCGCCCTGCGGGTTGATTATCGTCGAGATGAGCGTGTGCGACTTCCACACCGTATAAATGCCGCCCGCCATAAAGATCAGCTTTAGCAAGGTATCTACGAAAGTATTGTTGGATAAGATCAGGTTAGGGCTCCATATCATCGGCAGCATGAGCAAAAAGATATTTAGCGTAAATATCGAGCCGAATCCCGCAAGGAGGCGGCTTATAAACATATCGCGCCAGCCGCCGAATCTCTTTCCGTCGTCGAGCGGCATCACCGAGACGAAAAACGGCGACACGACATACAAGACGACGACCTCAAATATGCGCCTTATGAACACAACGACGATCATAAGCAGCATGATTACCATAAACCACGCGGCGACAATACTAAATATCCCGATGCCCCCAAAGAACATTTCAAACACGTTAAAATCAAATCTGATCTGCGTCATATCTCTAAACTCAACGCCCTTGCGCCCGAACATATATTCTTGCACCAGCTCGTTATAGCGCGCCTTTTGTTCAGCGTCCGTATAGCTTTCCATCACAACGTAGACTTGGGCAAGCCTCACTCCGCGTCCGGTAACCGCTTCGATATACCAAATCACGTCCTCATAAAGCTGTACGCCTTTATCCATTTCACTGCTGACTAACCTCCAATGTTCCGCCGCAACTCTCGCGTCAATATAATATCTATAGCCTTCATAGTTAACCCTCGCATCTTTCATGGCTATGTTTCCGCGTGTTCCCGGGCTTGTGGGGTCGTGTGGCAGCGGCCGCCTCTCATAGGCTCTCAAGTCCGCGGCATGATAAGGCATTTCTCCCCTGGGGCTGCCCAGTACCCACTGCACCCAAGCAAGAACGAATTGCGCATCCTCCTCGGCCGTCTTTGCGTTATTGTAAATTTCCTCGGCATCGCGCACCTTCTCAAGAAGCTCCGCTTGCTCCGCCCGTTGCCCGGCACTAAGTCTTTCACCAAAGCCGTAATAATTTTCCCAAACATTTTCCTGCTCCCACGCCAAATAAGCCTCCTGTATGGCTTCATACGCGCGCAAAGAGGACTGGGCATACGCCGCGGCGGTTTCGGCAGCTTCTTCCATCTGGGCGATTTCCGTCAGCGCGGCCTCTTTCCATCTTGATTCCCTCTCCTCGGCAGGCGCGACGTTTGGAGAAATTAAATCCTGCATGTTTTTTACAAGTTGAAGAAACTGCCAAGACATGCTCACGTCCGTTTTTTTAGCTCCGCCCGGCTGAGCCGCGAGAAGCGCTTCAAGCTGCGCCCGCGCCTTAGCAGAGAAGTCATCTATAGTACCGAGCCTTAGCAAACCTTCTCCGATACCCGCAAACCGTTCTTCAACTTGATCTAATTGACTAAAGCTATATTCCCAATCAATATTTGAGTTTTTCCCAAAAGTGACGTCCCAAGGGTCCGGGGAGCCCATGCCCGGAGCAAAGTGCAGCTCCGGGTTAAACCCTATTAACTTTAGAGGTTCAATTGGAATGGCATCGTAACCAAAACGCTCCACAAGCCTGATGTAACTCGGCTCATTTTGAGGTTTGAGCACGGGCGCATACCAATAGGGATCGTCGCGCCACAGATGATTATACTCCCGGCTCACGTTCACAAGCTGGTATGCTTCGCTGTCCTCGTACATTCTCACATGATGTGGCTGTACGGACGAGATGAGCATCGAACCCTCGACGCTGACCTCCTCGCCATATATCGCCGCGCCGGAGAACAGCTCCTCCGTCTGCCGCATGACTATGGTCACGAGCAGTATCGCGGATATGCACATAAAAGGCACGAGCAGAAATGTCAGCATTGCCTTGCCTATAGAGCCTATGACCTTGCCGAGCGGGCGGTTTTGCTCCAAATCTCCTGTGGAGCGCAAAACGGCGACGATAGAAAACCCGAGGCAGAGCGCGAACGCGATGAGCGTGATACCCCAAAACGCCCGCGTGACAAAGGGCTGGTAGAAAAAGTATTCCAGAAACGTGGTGTTTGACGCGACCCCGGCGGCGGTACCCGCGACCTGTATATCTCTCGTGCCCGCAAAGATTCCCACCACATATTGGATGATATTGATCAAATAGAGCGGCACAAGCAAAAAGGCAAGGAATACAGTCTCGAGTATGCTCTGAATAAACGGCCAGATCGTGTCTATCAGGTAGTCAAACGCGTTGCCTGTGAATATAGATTTTATAAACTCCCACATAGTATGCCTTGTCCTTCTCTTTAGCAGGCTTTGAGCGTATTAGCAACTCATTTCGCTTTGCGGTTTATTTCCCTGGGACTCTCCCTTTTCCCACGGCGGCTCTTTCTATATTTTCTATCGCGGTATCTACTTTTCTGATTCCCGATTCTTTGAGAAAATCGTCAAATGACAGCTCGTTTTTATCAAGTTTGAAGGGAGTTTTAGCGGCGCCCGGGTCGCGGTATCTTTGCGCTATGCCGTCTTGTATTTCTTTGTCTTTGCTTTGCGGCGCGCTTGTCGCATATGCTACGGAGAAACTCATAGACACGTCCCGCAGCGCCGAATAGCCCTTTCCGGCGGCGTCCATGATGGTCTGGTTCAACTTTTCGGTGACATTTTCAGCCGTGAGCACAGATGCAGCCAGGGCAACCTCGTCAACGCAGCCGAGCTTGAGGTCGAAATCTTTATACCTTTCGTTGTTCGCTCCGGAATAAAACTTACTTGTGATTTCCTGCATTTTTACTATCATGCACTGGCCGAGTCCCTGTACCCCGTCGTGGAAGTTGTCGTATTCCTTCTGCTCATCCGGCGTCAAATTCGCGCAGATAGAATTTCTGATATCTTTATATTTCTCACCCGTCGGTTTGGTGAAGACATTATGCCCTATTGATTGGATCACGTCGGTGGACATGCCCGAAAGCAGGCTCACCTGCGCGAAATGGGTCGCTATGTTCTCGTCATTTGTCAAGTCTATCTCGGGTATTTTGGCGTCACTGAGATATTTCATCATCTTTGCCCAGGATTGCCCTATAATCTCGGCGTCGCCGCCAAGTACCATTTTACAGAACTTGTCGCCCCATTCGCGCTTGTGTTTCGTCATTTCCTCCGACTGCTCGGCAATGTCTTCCATGGTAAACCCGCCTTCGGCCATCATGTACAGGCGCGCCAGATTTGTCCGCGTAGGCAGCCGGTCTAACGTTTTTAGCGCGTTTGGGCGGGTGTTTTTAAAATCCTCATCCTTCATGCCGCCAAAAAACGCGGCACTGTCCCTGTTATATGCCTCTTTGGATTGAAACGTCTCGCAGTTGTCGAGCAAAAGCGTCTGAACCCGGTCGCGCTCATTTTGGACATTTTGTGTCAACACGGGGGCGACGAGTTTTTTGCCATCGCCCGTGCTGACAAAGTCGAGCTCCTCAAAATCCATTAAATCTTCGAAGGCTATCCTCGCTTTGTCGGTGTCGAGGCTGATGTTATGTGTTTTTAGCATGGCGAGTGTATCTGTCATCTTCGCAAGCGTGTTTCGAATCCCCACAATGTCTCCGCCGGATAAGAGCGCGATAAACTGCAGGCGGCTTTGCTCTTTTTTATCGGCAAGGTCGTCGGAGTCTCCGTAAAGCTCCCGGACAGCAGCCAATGGGTCTTGAGACATCGCGGCATAATACAGGTCTGCTAAATCCTCGCGATGTTTTTCCTCGTTGGAGAATGTCTTAAAATCAAAACCGAGCGCCGCGCTTCCCTCGCCCGCCATAAACTCCGTTAACTGAGCCAGATTATCCTCCAGTATAGTCCCGTTTTCTGATAAATATGATGTCCCTGACATTGTATTATCCTCACTTTCCTACCTTGCGGGTATTTTCTATTCCCTGCTTTGCGGTTTCGCGTACTTCCGCTTGCCTTTTTGTATGCTTGATGGTTTCGACTTCCATTTGGAACTCACCCAGAGAGAGCGATTCCCTTGTTGTCTTTTCGGGAGCAGCGTCGCCGGGCTTGCGGTATTGCGCCTTGATTTCCCGCGTCTGTTCGGGGCTGACGTTTGATGCTAAAAATTGGTTGAATTCGATATCCGCCAGAGCGCCAAAGCCTTTTCCCGCGTCTTCCATGAACCTATCCCTAACGAGATTACTTACATTCAAGGCCGAACTAACTGCGTTTATAAATCGAATGTCGGGCACTTTCCCATTAATGACTTCGTGGTTTCCAAAACTTATGCCGTCTCTTCTTGCATCATTCGCGCCGGAGTAATTCTCGCTCGTGATTTCCGTGATCTTTGGGGCGATAGCCATCTTATACACATTGGTAAGCCCATAGTGGAACTTGTTGTACTCTACCAGTTCTTCCTGCGTCATGAGCGCGCGGAAGTTAGCTACGATGCTCTCGGCTGCTTTATTCCTGGGTGGTGCGTCATGGCTTCCGGGATATGCCATTGACTGGAAGAGGGCTGTTGACGCGTTTTCAAGAAACCTCGCTGTGGCATAGTTTTCCACTACCGATGCGTCGTTACTTAGGTCTATATTGGGAATCTTGGCACTCATCAGGTATCTTGCCATCTTGGCATTAGCCTCCGCAATTTCCGCCGCATCGTCTCCCAGCATGAGATTGCAGAATTCTTCGCCAATTGCTTGTTTTTGCTCCATCATGGTTATATCCTGGGAGAAAACATCTTCAACGGAAATCCCGCACACCGCAACCATATACAGCCTCACCATGCTAAGACGCCTGGTTTTTATGTCAAGATCAAAGGGTCGGCCGGGGGGTGTGTCTGCGCCCCTTCGAAAGTCATTGTCCTTTCGTTCACCGAAGAAAAACTCTATATCTTTTGCTTCAGCCTTTTTACCGTATCTGTCGCCGAGCTGATCGAAAAGGAGGGTCTGTACCCGGTCGCGCTCGTTTTGGACAGTCTGCGTCAACACGGGGACTGTGAGTTTTTTATTCTCGGACAGAGGGTCATCAAAGTCGAGCTGCTCAAAATCCATAAGGTCGTCGAAAGACGTCTTATATTTCTGGGGGTGTATCCACGGTTCCTCCGCAAACTCCCTAAAATCCCTCGTCCATACTTTCGCCAGAGGTTCGGAGAGCCTCGCAAGCTCCCGCAGCGGGATGTCGTAGTTTGTCAAACCCGAGATGCCCAGAATTTCCAATTCTTCGAGCATCGTATGTCCCATAAATATACTAATGTTCATGTCCTCCCAATCCTGATTGGCTCCGGGGAGGACGCTTTCGAGCGTGGCGCGCTTCGCGTTGTTTTCGCTTGAGTAGCGCCCATCGGTGATTTTGATGGCAGTGGTATTTATAAGCGAATGTATACCGTACATAGCCTTGTGGGTCTCGGGAAAGTTTTGCTGCTCTTCAGGCGCGAGCCAGTCATCCCAGATATCGCTCTTCTCCTCTTGTTTGCTTCCATCATCGGACATCCCCATTGACGCACCGAGAAAGATCGCGGCATCTCTATAAAACGCCATCTCTTGGTAATGGTCGGTGAATCTTTCGTCGTCTAAGAGATCGGCGGGGCGTATCTTGACATCATTTAAATACTTTGTCATATTGCTCCACAGCGGCCCGACTCTGGTTATGTCACCGCTGAAAATAATTTCGCAAAAGTCCCTCCCCATGTTCTCTTTCTTAGTGATATCATCTTCCCGTTGTGAAAAGACGTCCCCAATTTCATAGCCGTAATACAGCATATAAAGGCGCGCCATCGTCAGGCGCATTTTCGGGTCCTCAAGGCCAATTATGCCGCATGTCTGCTCCGGGCTGAAATCAACGTTATCAAAGCCGCCGAAAAACGCTGTCATATCTCTTTCGACCGCATCCGGCCCTGCCATACCCTCTATAGCCGTGAGCATTTCCGCCTGTATGGTCGCACGCTGCTCCGGCGTCTTGTAGTTTGGCGCATTTGATTGATTTGCTCTCTGTGTTCCTGACATGGTGTTACACTCCTATCGTTTATGATATGTTTATATATACGCAAAAACCGCGCGTTTAGCTCAAAATTTTGCTTGTCCGCAAAGCATCCCCCGCTTTGCTGACAGCCCGGCAAAGTTCAATCGCTATATATTATCATATCCTGAGCGGTTTTGAAAGAGTTACACGCCGATTTTTTCCGGGTTTATTCGCTCATTTTTTGTGGTAATGTTGAGAAAGTTCGCTCATTTTTTTGTAATTGACGCTTGTTTCTCGCAATGACGAAGCGATTTCACAATTACGCGCTATCCCCCTGATTGCATGGGACAGCTGCCTCTATTTTGTTATCAAAACATCCTCATCATATATAATCTGCATATTGCGCAACAAAACCTCTGCATATTACGCAACAAACCCCCCGTCCCTCTACAAATTCGGGTTGGAGTTGCCCGATGACGGGGCGGATGATGATGACGATGACGACGAGCCGGAGTCCGATGACCCGCCGCCGCTCATCCTTGCTTTTATGCCGCCGATTGCGCCCGTGCCAAGGTTCCATGCTCCGCCTGCCACGGTAGTTCCCGCGCCGAAAGCAAGCCCTGCTGCGGCAAGCCCGCCCGCCGAGCTTTCCTGCTCCGCCGCCGCGCCCTGCGGGTTGATTACCTGTGAAATCAGCGTGTGCGACTTCCAGATCGTGAATATTCCGCCGCCCATGAAAAACAGCTTAATAAGCGTGTCGGTGGTCGTGTTTGATGAGAGCGTCAAATCCGGGCTCCATATCATCGGCAGCATCATTATGAATATCCTCAGCATAAAGATAGAACCGAAGCCCGCAAGCAGGCGGCTGATAAACTGATCGCGCCAGCCGCCGAACCTCTTCCCGTCGTCGAGCGGGATAGCCGAGACAAAAAACGGCGATACGACATACAAGACGACGACCTCAAATATGCGCCTTATGAAAACGAGAACGATCATAATTAGCACTATCAGCATGAACCACGCCGATATCGCGCTGAATATGCCTATGCCGCCAAAGAAGATGTGGAAGATGTCAAAGTCCCTGCGAATCTGCGCCATGTCGCCAAAATCTACGCCCTTGCGCCCAAACATATAATCTTGCACCAAGGCGTCATACCGGTCCCTTTGCTCTTTCGAGGTATAAGCAGCCTTATCGAGCATCACATATTCCATACCCATTACATACTTATAGTTATTTACATATGGCCACCAGAAAGAAAATAGTTCCATATTAGGGAGAATCCAGTCATAGAACTCGGCTAATTCCTTCCACCCATTGGCAGCATTGATGGCGTTATGGTAGTTGGTTAAATGAACGGTGTATTGAACGGGAAAATTGGCTATACTGGGATGATTGCTAAAATCGCTTGTCAGAGTTATAGAGATCCTACTGGCTGCATTTTGCAAGCGGGAGTAGTTTTCGCTCGTTGGATTTACTTCATAATGGGCATATGCGACCATAAACTCGATAGTCCATATATGATCCACCAGCTCATAATAGGTGCTTCGACTCTGAGCGAGAACACTCTCTAAATAAGCGATTCTGCTATAATCTCTCTCCGACTCCGGTTGCAAGTACGCGCCCTCTATCATCCACTCAAAGGAAAGAATGGAATCTAACATTAGCTCTGCCTGAACATTGTAACCATCTAACCATTGGTCTAATTCGGAAAGCGATTCATACAAAATATTACGAAATTTTTCTATTCTCTCCAGCGTCATATTATGAATCTCTTTGACACGCGGGGCAAAGACCCTAAATACCTCCGTATACGCTTCTGTGTCAAATTGCATTCTACTATGTTTCTCGCCGCTTAATACCATTGACGCTACCGAAAAATAATAGTGCGGATGATAACGCGCTATTGAGGGCAAACGGTCGTACTCCGGCATCTTTTCCTCAAGGTTATAAACATACTCAAATCTGTCATCTTGAGTCGAATATATTGACTCAAACATCTTATCAAGAATTTCGAAGTACCAGTCAAGCCATCGATAGTCTGTAAAAGCATTTTGAAAACTCATTTCGCCCCAGACGGCCTCGTATTCCGCGTAGTGACCGTTGTCCTCCACCCATCTTAACATCTGTTGGAAATCGGGGTCTTTTACCATTCTGTTCATAAGAGCGGTAACATTAAACTCGAATTCACCACTCTCAAGATAATCCAATCCCATCTGGTACATCTGCTCATCACTGAATAGCGGCTCTCTTGTCCATACGGCTCTCTCCGTATACATCCGGGCGTGCTCGGGCCGTGCCGACGATATGAGTATCGCGCCCTCGACGCTGACCTCCTCGCCGTATATCGCCGCGCCGGAGAAAAGTGCCTCGGTTTGCCGCATTATGACGGTCGTAAGCCAGATTGCGGATATGCAGACGAAAGGCACGAGGAGAAATGTGAGCATTGCCTTGCCGATAGAGCCGAGTACCTTGCCGAGCGGGCGGTTTTGCTCCAAATCGCCCATCGAGCGCAAAACCGCGGCTATCGAAAAGCCGAGACAGACCACAAGGGCGATTATGGTAATGCCCCAAAACGCCCGCGTGATGAACGGCTGGTTTATAAAGTATTCAAGAAATGATGTTTCCTCGACGACCCCCTCTGTGACGTTCTCGATATTGCGCGTGCCCGAGAATACGGCTATTATGTCGTTTAGGTATTTCATCATGGTCAGCGGCAAAATCATAAAAGTGAGCGCGATGGTCTCAAGGATGCTCTGCAGCCACGGCCAGAGCACATCAACAAGATACTCGCCCGCTTCCCCTTTGAACAGAGCTTTAAAAAAATCAAATATTGCCATACGTCACATTACCTTCTCTTTTTCTTCTGCTCCGGCGTCTTGTAGTTTGGCGCATTTGATTGATTTGTTCTCTGGGTTCCTGACATGGTGTTACACTCCTATCGCTTATGAATTATCTTTATATATACGCAAAAACCGCACGTTTAGCTCAAAATTTTGCCTGTCTGCAAAACATCCCCCGCTTTGCGGACAGCCCGGCAAAGTTCAATCGCTATATATTATCATATCCTGAGCGGTTTTGAAAGAGTTACGCGCCGATTTTTCCCGGTTTTTTCGCTCATTTTTTGTATCCATGCAAGTGTTATTCACTCATTTTTTGTGGTAATGTTGAGAAAGTTCGCTCATTTTTTTGTAATTGACGCTTGTTTTCTCCAATGACGCCGCGATTTCACAATTACGCGCTATCCCCCTGACGGCGCATGGGGCAGCTGCCTCTATTTTGTTATCAAAACATCCTCTGTTTTGTTAAATAATTATCCTCTATTTTGTTGACAAAACATCCTCTGTTTTGTTATCATATGAATAAAAGCATATGGGGATGGTTATATGACTTTACGTAACAGTAAATATAAGGACAGATTGCTTGATAAAAAACTGGAAAAGCATCTCCGCGCTTTTGGCGCAGTTGAAATCGTCGGAAGCATGTGGTGCGGCAAAACCTGGATGGCCGAATCTCACGCCCGGAGCAAAATAAATCTATCAAACGCCGGCACAAGAGCTCTCATCGAAGCAGACCATAATCTGGCTTTTGAAGGTATGAAACCACATGTGATCGACGAGTGGCAGGAGATACCTTCGCTATGGGACGCAACCCGGCTGGCTGTCGATGCCGCCGACGGCGAACGCGGTCTATTCATATTGACAGGATCATCTACGCCAAAAAAGACTGAAACATCCCACAGCGGAACAGGGCGCATATCACGAATCCATCTTAGGCCGATGAGCCTTTTTGAAACCGGGGATTCTGACGGCTTCGTTTCACTGAGCGGATTGTTCGATGGAACTTTTCAAAGCCGCCGGGTATGTACCGATCTGCACGGTATTGCGAATTTGATATGTAAAGGCGGATGGCCGGGAGCTTTGCACCTCGATTCAAACGACGCGGAATTGATACCAAACCAATACTTAGACACTTTTATCTCTTCCATAGGTAATAAAAGCGGAGGAAATGAGCATAAGCTGAGACGTTTCCTTGTTTCACTGGCGAGGAACTCCGGGCAAGCCGTTACATACAATACGATATCAAGCGATATTGCCGAAGGGGATTTTGGCAGCAGCAAAGAACTTGCCACGAGGCAAAGTATAGAAACATACCTTGACACACTAAAAGGGCGATTTCTCATTGAGGATATATGCGGTTGGGATGCCCCCATACGATCAAAATCGAGGGTACGGGTCAAACCCAAACGCAGCTTTGTAGACCCCTCGCTGGTTGCGGCGCTGCTTGGAGCGGATAAATCGCGCCTTCTTCAAGACGGCCAGCTGTTTGGCAAATTGTTTGAAGAGCTGTGCCTTAGGGATTTGAGGGTATACGCATCCTGCATGGAATCCGCGCTGCCCAATCCGATTATGTATTACAGAGATTCCGATAATCTCGAAGTAGACGCCATTATTGAACTGCGCGACGGGCGCTGGGCAGGTATCGAGATAAAGCTGAGTGAGAACAAAGTGGCGGATGGTATTGGCAATCTGCTGCGACTTAAGAAAAAGATGGCTTCAAACCCGTTGGCGCAAAACCCAGACCCCGCCTTCATGGCTGTATTGGTCGGCATGACAGAGTTTTGCAGAAAAACTCCCGAAGGTATATACGTAATTCCATGCACATCCCTCACGGCATAACAATTCACTTGAGCTATACCCTCTATTCTTACGTATACGCATACAGAAAGCAATTCAAATCAAGGAGTAGCAAAATATGTCTGGAGCACCGGAGCAAACTCAGGATATATACGCGATTAGAAAAACCCCCGCGGATCGCGCCCGGATACAGAAAAAGCTAAACGGCCAAATGGAAATCATGTACGGCGAGTCGGCGGTTACAAGCGATATGGCGGCCTTTTTCGGCGGCAGACCGGACGACGATTTCCTGCCGGAAAAATGCTGCGGACTCAAATGTCTTGATTCCGGTATAAGCAGGTTAGACTCCGTGCGGCTTTATATGATCGTCTTCGGAGGGTATACGCCGGAGGAAGTAATGAGCCGGAGTCCTGAAATGCGGGCGCACAAGCAGAAGTTCGGCAAAGACTTCTGCGACATCATCACATCGGGCGACCCTGTCAAAACGGGCGAGATGTGGAGAGAAATGACACTCCATTTGAACTCTTACAAGCTGCCGGACATAAATTTCTTTGACGACGAGTCTATGGTTGACAATTACCGCGAAGCAAAGTTTTATTCCGGAAACGCCCGCGCGCATTTCAACGCTATGAACGGCGCAAACGACATTTTACATAGGCATAGATGGGATGAGTTGTCGGAGAATGAAAAAAACAGCATGGGCGCACAGGTCGTGCTCACGATGTTTGACGAGACGATGAGCCATATCGAACACGAGTCATATTTGACTAACCGGGCGGATAATGACACCGGCCGGGCGATCGACGACACAGAAAGGCGCAATGCTTATTACGCGAACACCGCGATAAGGGCTAAACATGGCAGGGAGCTGCGTATGCTGCGCGGCGGTAACTTCAGCCAAATTGCGGACAGAAACACCGGCTCAATGGCCGGAGGGAAGTTTGGCAGCGGCGCCGGCTATCAGCAAATATTTGATGATTTGATGGATATCGAGGAAATCTCATCGGCTGAGATGAGATACACCCCTCTGATCGATAATCGCCGCCCGGAACGCAAAGCGGCAAAAGACGAGATCTCCCTGGCGGCTCTGAGCAAAGAAGCGGCCGCAATCGCCTCCCGGCGCGGCGCGGCGGAGGCACAGACGGATATTGAAGAAGCGTTAGCCGCGCGGCAAAAGATCAGGGACGAGATTGACTATGAGCTGCAAGAAAAATACGCCGAGTTCGGCAGGGACATCGAGAAAAAAGACCCCATAACTCCGCAGCGTTATGAGCCGGGGCCGCGCAAAGGTTTTGCAAGGTTTTTTCGGAACAGAAAGAAAGAAAATAAACCGGAAATAGAAAAAGTGCCGCTGGAATACGGCAGCCAGGCAGAAGCTTTTGCGCAATCCGGCTCCGCCGGCTCGCGTGCAGCTTTAGAGGCATATGTCGATTCTACATATGAGGATATAAACAACTACTTACGCGACCGTCCGATGAAAGTAGTATTGGAAGGATACATTGACGCTATTGCCGACAAAGCGGCGGATATCAAAGATATGTATGAAAGAAAAGAAGCAAAACTGGATAAAGGCCATGTCCTTTTCAGATGGACTCATTTTCCGGGTGAACTGGAAGATTTAGGCGACCAAATGGAGGGAAAGGTGATAACCGACAAAGCCTTTGTTTCCACCTCATTACACAGGAAAGACGGCTTTTACCGAAGTAACAGTATGCTAATGAAAATCTATGCCAAGTCAGGAACGCCTGCTGTGCTCGTCGAAGGCAACATAGGCAAAGAGGGGAGATCGGAGGAAGAGATTTTACTTCCTCCCGATGCAAAGCTCAGGATCATTGGATATGAGCGGTTCAGCTCTGTCATCAAAGGCCGTATGGTTCACAATATACCCTATGTCAAAGTCGAGGCTCTCGGGCCGAATGACCCCGTAAAAGATGAAGACGTGATAGTACCCGCGCAGCAAAACCTGTCACATCAAAATACCCCGGAATGGCAAGCCCATCTTACAAAAAAAGAGGTTTTACAAGATTTCCCCCCGATGAGGTTCAAGACATTAAACAAAATTTTGGAAAGCGAGTATAAACCGCAAGCTGATGCGGTCAAAGAGGGTATCGCTAATAAGCAATACAGCGCGGCAGCCGTCGCTTCCGCCGGCAATTTAAGCCGCATTGACATGGTTATTCGCCTGGCAGACATCTCTCCCGCTGACATGAAGAGCAAGGTTGATTCATTCCTGAAAGAAAAGGCGGCTCTCGCCTTGCAGCAAGAGAAATCGGGACTCAAGGAATTGGCCGACAAAACTCGGGAAGAATTTTTCCCCGGCGACGAACTGAAAAACAGATATTTTGGCGAGCCGGTAAAGACGAATATAAAACATACGGAACTAAACCCGCAAGCGAATAAAACTGTTGGCAACACACAGACACCCGCCGCACACAGCAAACAAAACGACACTCCAAAATTGGATAATCCACCCCCGGTGAAGAAGACAAAGTGAAATAAGAATAAAAGCGAAGCCAATATAGATATCCCAAGGGACGGGCAAACCTCCGTCCCTCTACAAATTCGGATTGGAGTTGCCCGATGACGGGGCGGATGATGATGATGACGAGCCGGAGTCGCCGCCGCCGCTGAATCTTGCTTTTATGCCGCCGATTGCGCCCGTGCCAAGGTTCCATGCTCCGCCTGCCACGGTAGTCCCCGCGCCAAAGGCGAGCCCCGCTGCGGCAAGCCCGCCCGCCGAGCTTTCCTGCTCCGCCGCCGCGCCCTGCGGGTTGATTACCTGTGAAATCAGCGTGTGCGACTTCCAGATCGTGAATATTCCGCCCGCCATGAAAAACAGCTTCATCAGCGTGTCCGCGGTCGTGTTTGACGAGAGGGTCAAATCCGGGCTCCATATCGTCGGCAGCATCATTATAAATATCCTCAGCATAAAGATAGAACCGAAGCCCGCAAGCAGGCGGCTGATAAACTGATCGCGCCAGCCGCCGAACCTCTTCCCGTCGTCGAGCGGGATCGCCGAGACGAAAAACGGCGATACGACATACAAGACGACGACCTCGAATATGCGCCTTATGAAGACAAGCACTATCATAATGAGAAGTATCAGCATGAACCACGCCGATATCGCGCTGAATATGCCTATGCCGCCAAAGAAGATGTTAAACACATCAAAGTCATAGCCAGCCTGATCTCCTCGGCGAGTATGACGGCAATATAGTATTGCTCGGTCCTGGACTCTAATTGCCCCCTTAGCCTGCGTAATTCTTCTTCACGTTCACGGCGGGTCATGGGGATGCCGGACGACTCATCGCGCTCATCCCAATTCTCCAGCTCGTAAATCGAGGCATTTATGCTTTCGATTTCGCCCGCCACTGCGCGCTCCTCCGCCTCGAGTGGGCCCAGATCATTTCCCACAAGCAAGCGATATTTTTCGAGCCTTTCCTGCGCCTGGGCATGGTATTTTTCCACCATCGGGGCTAAGACTTTCCAAGTCACGGCATCCTTTTGCGCCTGATGGGGCAGCAAATTCACAAGATTGCCGTCAATCGACCCCGACGTGAGATTGACCAGATCCGCCGCTGTCGGAAGATTGTCGCCGCTGCGCACGAAATTATTCTCAAGCACGCCGGTGGAATACATTTCAGAAGTAATCATAGCCCCGTAGTGGGCGATTATCTCATCGTTAAGGTGGCTCATGTGCGCCCATAAATACTGTACATTAGTAAGATCGTAAGGAGTCATCTCCCTTGCAAACGCGAACTTGGGCCTCAGACCCGCTTCCCACTCTTTTTCTATGCCATGCTCTTTTGAATAGCGCTTAAAAAAAATCAAACATGGCTATCCGTCATCTTACTTTCTCTTTTTCTTCTTTGACAAGCTCGTCCGCGTCTTTTAGAATGCTTTCTAATATGACGTCGTCGGTTTTTGGCTTCTCCTTGGGCGCTGTCGCAAGACCCGATTCAATGAATAGTTCGTCAAGTGAAATGGGCTCTCTTACGGGCTTTATCGGTCTTTCCAATAGAGCCTGTTCCATGGCGGCTTTTGCCACTTCATCCATATTTATTTCTTTTGATTCAGAAAGGTTCTTAGTGTTTTCATCAAGCGATAATTCGACGGTGTTTTTGATGTCATTTCTGTGCTCTTCTTCGATTGCCTTGCTCACCTGTTCTTTAGCCTTTGCTTCCACTTCATCTAAATCTATCTCTTTTACTTCAGAGAGGTTATTAGTTTCTTTATCAAGCGACATTTCGACGATGTTCTTGATGTCTTTTCCATGTTCCTTTTCGATATCCGTGAGGATATCTTCCATTTTTTCTTTGTTAATCTCTTCAATATCGTCTTGCTTTTCGGGCTGTGCGGAATTATCGCCGCTGCTGCCTGTAAGTTTGTTCCAACCGGCCTTCGCGCCTTTCAATACAAGACCCCCGGTCTTCACCCCGAGCCAGCCCACGCCTTTTGCGCCAGCCAACGCTCCGCGCCCCGCGAGCTTTGCTGTGCCGATGCCAAGTTTTGCGGCGGGGCCGAAGAAGTATTTTCCGAGGTAATATCCGACTTTATACATCGCCGGCCTGTATTGCAGACCCGCTTCATCCTGCGAGGCTTCACTTGATGAAGATTTCGCAACAGGCATTTGCTGAGCCATCTGCGTGTCCGCTTCTTCCATTTCCTTTTCGGTCTCGGTCTTTTTCTTATCCGCTTCCGAAGTCGGTTTTTCAATCTCGAGGTCATCAATATCAAGGTCGTCAATATCAAGTTTCTCAATATCAAGTTCGCCGGCGTTTACATCCCCAGCCTCCGGGCTTTTTAAATCGGGGTCTTCTTTGCCTACCTTCGGCGCGTCGGGTTCAGAAGCCGCGGTTGCGGGCGGTTTGAGGTCATCGAGCACTTCGACATCTTCAAGGTCATTTTTCTTATCGGCATTTTCGGGCTGCTCGAGTTTCTCGTTATCTTCGAGAATATCATTTCCGGGTCCACCTGACATATTTAACAACTCCTTTGATCAACGCAATAGATTAGTTCTGCTATTATATACGCAAAAAGGGCGCGTTTAGCTCAAAAAATAATAAATTGCACATTACTCAATCGTCAAAATCCCCGAAAAGCCCACAATGTCGAAAATTTCTCTGACGGTCTGGCTGACGCCCGTGAGCGTCATTGATTTTCCGATCACGCGGCATTTTTTTTCACAGGTGAGAAACACGCGCAGCCCCGCGCTGCTGACATATTGCAGATCGGATAAATCCATAATTATGTCGCAATCCCCTGCCTCCCAGGCAGGCTTTAGCGCATCGTCAAGCTGTCCGCTGGTGTTTGTGTCAAGCCTCCCCGAAAGATTGAAAGTAATCTTGCCGTCCGTGGATATTTGCTTTATGTTTAGCACTTTATTTCCCTCCCGCAAAAGTATTTTTTAAAGTATTTTTTGTGGATTGCATCAAAGCTGCGCTCCTCACAAAGACGAAAGTCAATTATGAATCATGAATTGGGCGAAGCCCGTCAAAATAGCTTTTGCAGCTCTTCCGACGCCTGTATGTGTATCCTTGTGCGGTTGCCCGGGCTGGTGACGACAAAAGCCTGGCCTCTGCCGTTGTTTATAATCTCCCGCTGCTCGCTTTCGTTTATCTCGCCCGCTTTCTCATAGAGCTTGCACAAATCGTGCATATCGTTTGGCGCGAGGGCGAAAATAAACGAGTACTGGCAGGCGTTGATAATCGCCGTTGATTTGCGGGCAAGCTCTTCGCTGCCTACGAAATCTTTGATGTTTTGCGTGATTATTATCTGCATACCGTTATATTTACGTATGCGTTTCGCGAGCTGGAACATAAAGTCTAAGGCGACGGGGTATTTGCTGTCAATAAATACGTGCGCCTCGTCCACCACTATGATAATCTTGCGCTGCGACCCGTAACGTATGTTGTAGTCGCGGTTTTTTATGATCTCGTTGTCGAGCCATTTGAGCACAAGCAGCATCTGGGCGTTGGCGACCATTCGGTTTCTGTTTGCGACAAGCGTTTGAAAGTTGAACACGACAAAGTTCTCGTTGGTCGTGATCGTCGCCTCACCGTTCCACAGGTGGGCGTTTCTGCCCTCTCCCGCGAATTTGGATATGTGAGTCAGAAGTATCCGCAGGTTGTTTTTGCCAAACTCGCTTTGAGTGGCTTGGAACGAACTGAGCAGATTGTCATATAAATCGTCGAATGTCGGAAAATCCGCCGGGCTAAGTTTTGTGAAATTCGAATCGTCGTCTATGCCCTTGCTCTCGTATGTGCGGACGACAGCGGTATTTAGCATTTCCATCGCGTCCGCGGTGACGTCGGGAACAATCTGGCGGAAAAATTCTTCCAGAAATTGCAGGTGAGCCGAAAAACTTGTATGCTGCGTGTCAGCTTCCTCGTCCTCTTCGGCTATGCTCGGCACGATATGGAACGGATTGAGCCTTCCGCTTTTGGAACTGCCCACATCTATGACCTTGCCGTTGAGTTTTTTCGCTACGCCCCCATATTCGTTTTCCGGGTCGAGTATAAAGACCTTGCTGTCCTCCGCCGCGAGGTTTGTGAGTATGGTTTTGGTGGCAAAGCTCTTGCCTGAGCCTGATTTGCCGATGATAACCATGTTTGAGTTTACATGGCTGTGGTCGCGTTTGAAAAAGTCTATGAGAATGGGGTTTCTGCCGTTATCGCCTATGACTATGCCGTTGCTGTCGTGGATAGTGCTGTGCACAAACGGGAAAATCGCCGCCGCGCTGCTCGAATGGATGGCGCGGCCTTCTTTGTATAGCGGATCATAGGCGGACAATCCCGAACCGATATATGCCTCCAATTGGCGCATAAAGCCGTCCTCACAGCGAAATCCCTCTTCATTGAACAATGTGCGCACTCTTTTTTTCGCGCCTGTGCGCTCCTCTTGATTTCTGTCAAAAATCGTAATATACAGATTTACCTCAAACAAGGTTTCGCTGTCATTTTGAAGCAGCGCAAGCAAATTTGAGAGCGTTTTTATATGCTCATCAAGCTCGATAAGGCGGCTTGTCTTGCCTGTGCCCCCCGCCTGACTGCGCAATTCGTCTATTGCCCTGTCTATGCGCGTAATAGATTTTGATTTGTCCATAGGGGTCATTTTCATGACGACCTTGGTGTCGGGAATGTTGAAAATCCGATGCCCCCACGCGTTGTATACTAATGTCGGATAGTTTGTAACGCGCAGAGTGTGAGCGGTCACACCGTCCGTGGTATATTTTCTCGAGGAAATATCAAGTTTTTCCGGGAGTATCCAGTTCATGTAGTCCTCCGGCATTACGGAAGTGATGTCGCGTTCGTCAAAATCATAGGTGTAGTTATATTTACAAAATACGGCAAGCTCCGCGTCGCCGAGTAACCGCACGTTCATTTCCGAATTACTCAGTAAATGTAAAATTATGTTTGAATGGTCTTTCAAATTCAATTTGCTCTTGTCAAAAAGCATAAGGTAATAAAACGCCCGGATGACCTTTTTCTTTGTGTTGAGGGCTTTAAGCTGCTCGATACGGTCATGTATTACCTCGATACGGCAATCAAGCTCTTCGTCGCTAAACAGGCCGTTTGAATGTGAGGTTTTCATGTGCTCTATTTTTTTATGCTCAAAGTCTATCGCGGCATCATAGTTGACGGGTCTGTCAAGTTTTATCAGACTGACCATCAAATCGCCCGACTGCCGCAGGGACGCTCCGAGTATGCGCTCGATGATGGTATCTTGTTTATTCTCGTCCAAAAACCTAAATTCTATAGAATCAATTTCAATTACTTGTGAAAAATACTCGCCGTCGTATTCTATGCAATCGTCCGAAATCCCGGTGAACGGCGTTATCGCCCGAATGTCTTTGCTCTTTTTTGCCGCTCCCTTAGAAAAAGAGCGGTTTGACGTCAGGTGCTTGAGCAGGTGCAAGATCATCATGTATACTTTGTCGTTGTCGAGCTTCATAAGCAATGTGAAAAAAAGCGCGCCCACGCCAAACATGATCCAAAAACGGCCCGGCAGATTTGAGGAAAACAAAAACACAGCTATGGCGATTCCGACCATGCCTATTATTACGTCCGGCAAATCAAGATTGCGGTAAAACTGTATTCTCACTCGGGTCTGTTTCGGGATTATTCTCATAGTTTAAACTCCTTTCAGAAAGCGCAAAACGTCAAATTCCGTTGGGCGCACGCCGGGCAACAGGGCGGCGCGGTCTGTGTGTACGTCGGCCGCCCTGTCCGTTTTTTTTGCATAACTGCCGGTTTTACGATGTGGGAGCGGGAGTGTTGGCCGCTAACCAGTCTACCATAATTGGTGTTCCGAGACGCAAAACAACGACAAGCACGAAAATCAAAACAAAACCGATGATTGCGTTTTTTAGTCCCGTCTTGGCTTTTTCGCGTTCTTGCGGTTCTTCCGCCTTGGCAAACTTGACTCCGAGCACAATGCAGAAGATAGCGCCGATAGCTCCGACTATTGGGATTGCTACTCCAAAGATTGTTTCCAATAAGCCTACGATTGGGTTGACCACAGCATCAAGATTCGGTCCCATATATATTTCTCCTTCCTTACAATAATATATTGTTTATGTTAAAACCTTTCGGCTAAAACAACTATTTGGTTGT
The DNA here is from genome assembly GCA_009777235.1 of Oscillospiraceae bacterium. Classification (GTDB taxonomy): domain Bacteria; phylum Bacillota; class Clostridia; order Oscillospirales; family Oscillospiraceae; genus WRMH01. Next base: position 80,466 of record WRMH01000003.1, on the reverse strand, counting down.
CCTTGCTTGTTTATAGTTTATACGTTTAAAACTCCCCGATAGCTCAATAAATTGTTACCGAACGCGTGCTTTTCTTCTATTCCGCATCAAGAAGAAAATCAAAGCACCAAGCATCAGAACCATAAGTATGATGAGCCACACCCCGGCGGCATTTATGCATCCGCCGCCGCCGCCTGCGCCTGTCAAGCGGAAAGAATAAATCGTCGCGTTCCCTGCAAGGTCGGAGACAACAATGACATAGTTGCCGGGAGTGGTGAGCGTATTGTCGTCCGGCAGGTATGGATTGCCGCCCAGCGTGACGGTTATGTCCGCGTCGGATTCGCTCGGCGAGAACGAAACGGGCGCGTCCGCTCTTTCCTCGCCCTCTTCCCAGCCGTCAAAAATGAGGGTCGGGGCAAGGGTATCTACGGTTACTCTGACAACCGCAAGAATCTCGTCCGTATAGGAATCTATCAGAGAAAAATAGTATGTGCCGTCTTGCGTCGTCGGGTGGCTTACGTTATTTATCAAGGTTTCTCCACTATCTCCAAAGCTCACCGTGCTTATATGAAAACCTGACGGCGCGGTATATTCGTCAAGATCGTTTACCGGGTCGGTGATTATTCTAAATCTAAACACCTCTTCGCCGGAAGTGGTAGAGAGTATGTATGTGCCGCTTTCGGCAATCAGGTTTCCCGGTTCATAGTTAAACACATCGCCCCTGCGCGTCATGACCAAAAGGTACGCGGGGTATTCGAGGCGGACGCCGCCGTCCGTTATCATCCCAAACGGCACGGTCGAACCGAGCACACCCAAATTGTCCGGCAGTTCATATACAAAAGGATATTCGGCAATGTCGAACGGATACTCCGGCTCCGTATCAGTCGGGTCCTCGCCGTTTTCCGGCGGAGGCGTATCTTGAGGGTCTAAGCCCGGCGGAGGGGTTACTATCGGAGGGTCGGGGTTTTCCGGCCAAAACCAATCCCCGTTTGCATAAGACTCCCCGTCTTTCGTTTGCTCCGGGGGCGGCGGAGTGGGCGGATAAAACCAGTCGGGTATTTCCGTTATCTGGTAAAACCACAAAGGCACTCTCGGTATTTCATAAAACCACCCGGGCATTTCCGTCAAATCATAAAACCAATCGGGCAGCTCGTCAACGTCAAATATCCAGTTTGGCAATACTGTGAGCTTGTTAAACCACTGCGGGAACGGCCTTGGCGTGGGCGGCGGCGGCGGAGTAGGCTCTGGCGGCGGCGGGGGCGTAGGCTCGGCTGGCGGCGTCTCGCCGGCCGTTGGGGTTTCCCCGTCTCCCGGCTCATCTTGCGATGCCCATGCGAAAATTACAGGCATGGCCGCCGCAATTACCAGCATAAGAGCTATCAGAATAAAAACGTATTTCTTTTTCATTTTATTACCTTGCCTTTCTGTATCGGCAGACTGCCGCTGGGAGTTGTTATGAGTTGTTATGCGTTATCGGCGGTGTCTTTTCCGCTGTCATCGCCGCCGTTATTATCTTTGCCGTCTGTTTTTCCGCTGTCAGCGTTAGCGCTGCCGGCGGCGCTCTCCTTGCCGCTGTCCAATATTATGCTGTTTCTGTCCTCCAGATCGTAATATACCTCTTCGCTAAAGAACAGATTGCTTCGTATATCGGAAATATCCATAGCTCCGAATTTATAGAGCTGGCATTTGTAGCTGGGCGTAAATTTTGTTTTTAGCGGATAGTTTCCGAAAGTAACTACGATCGAATTGCCCGTGCTGACATTGTTGTTCAGCTTTTGCAGGTCAGACGGGTATATCAGAGGACGGGTCTGCATCTGGGTTGACACCGACACACTGCTCTCCTTGCCGCCGGAGGTGGAAACGCTGCTTGTTGAAACCGTCATATTCCCGCACAGCTCAGAAAATTCTTTGCAGGTGTCAATATCGTTTGATCCTATGAACATTTTTATGCCGCAGTTGCTTTTGATTATCTCGGAAACCTTGTCGCCGTATACATTGCCGAGCTGCGCGTATGACTGCACGACCATGTTAAACCAGATTTTGCGGCTGCGGCCAACCGTAATCATTTTGTCGAATTTGTCTATCTGAGGCATATTTCCAAACTCATCAAGGATAAAATATACATTGCGCGGCAAAGACAAGTCCTCGCGGGCGGATGCTATTTTTATGAGCGCCTTGTATATGCAAAGGACGAAAACCGCGGCAAGGCCGTGCCGGGTATCTTTTTCGTCGGGGATTTTCAAAAACAGGGCTGTCGGCTCTTCGGCAAACACGGCGGGGTTTATGTCCGTTGCCGACGTCAAAGCGCATATGCCTTCGTCGTTGAAGATATTCATCTTGTCAAAAGCGATGGACATATAGCTCGACAGTGTAGACTCGGCGGCGGACATGACCTGTCTTGAGAGCGTGACCGCTTTTGAAAGCCTGTCTCTTCCTTTGAAATAATTTTTTAGCGCGGCAAAGTCGTTTTCCGAGTTTGCTATGGCTTTATTGAGGTTAAAGAAATTGAATTTCTCCATGCGCATTTCAAGCTCGGGGTTTTCCGCGTCCTCGAGCATTGCGAGCAATGTCGCCATGATTACGGAACGCGCGCCTTTTTCCCAGACGGGGTCGTCTTGGGATTCTATGGGGCAGAGCACGCCGATTAGGTCATTTAAGTCCTCATACATCTCATCGTAAACACGCTGCCGGGCAAGTTTGATGACGCCGCTAAGTTCTTTTCCGTTTGCGTATGCTTTGCCGTTGTACTCATACCATGCTTCCCCGTAGCTTCCCGGGTCGTTATTCAAATCAAGCCCGGACTGTGAGGCGTCGTCTGTCCGGCGATATATCCCTTTGCCGTGATTCATATATTCCTCATACATTTTATATATGCTCTCGAGAGGATTCCACCTGTATGAGGAATACGGGTCGCGCAAATCAAGCACCATGACCTTGTAGCCTTTTTCCGCGAGCTTGCGTGAATGTAATTGAAAAAGTTCTCCCTTGGGGTCGGTCAAAATCATAGATGATTTTGCCTGGGTTTCGGAGAGTATCTGCACCATCGGGTTTATAAACGTCGTCGTTTTTCCGCTTCCGGTCGAACCGATGATCAGTCCGTGCATTGGCGGCGCGAGATTTACTTTGAGGTGGTTTCCCTCCATATAAGCCCGCAGCGGCACACCGTCCTTTTTGCTTTCTTTTAATTTGAAATAGTCGTATGCCGCAAAATTTGAATCCCTTTCTTTGTCGGTCATAAAACGCGAATTTTCAAGAGCGCCTTCGAGCTGCTGCCCCTTGCCCTTCATCATGCGCGCAGCGCGTTTAGACTCGTTTTCCTTGCGGAAAACGAAGTAAAGGACGACGACGGCGACTATTGCCACGACTCCGGCAATATATGTCGAAGGCTCTAAAAACAAACTCGTATCCCAGAAAAGGCTGTAATCATTTGTAGCGATGACGTCAGAAAGATGGGAGCGCAAGGTCTCAACTCCATACCCCACAACCGTCACAAGCAACGCTCCGCCAATGAGCCACCAAAGAGCCTTTTTTATTAGTTTGCCGAAATCCATTCAGATAACCATCCTGCCACTTTAATTTTTCTTTTTTGAAACGCCTCGCGGCGTATCGCCGAGCGTGCTGCCGGACATCGTTGGAGTAGAAGACGCGCCGTCGGGCTGTCTGTGCGTTTTCTTTGGCGGCGATATGCTATCAAGGCTCACTTCATCGCGGCCCGAAGCGGCATGTTCCATCCGCTGCTCCATTTTTTGCCACAGCCGGTCTTTGAAATTCGATTCTAATGAAAAATCAAACTGCTCGCTAAATAACATAATTGCCTCTTATTGCCTCCCAATCACGGCGGATAATTTACAGCGCTCATTGCTCATTTTGCATTGCGCCTTGCTCATTTTTCGTTGCGCGGGGCGGTACTCATCTTGTCTATCTGTTTATACGCCGCTTTGCCTATTACAGCTCAAATCAAAAATTTTTCATTTGTTTTCGCAGCGCCTCCAGCCCCCGATTGTGTATTGTGGATACCGTGCTTTCGTTCATGTTCTTTTCTTCGGCTATGGTTTTGATCGTTTTTTCCAAAAAATACTTTTCCGATATGATGTCGCGGGTGCGTTCGTCTAATTTTGAAAGAGCTATGTACATCTCGCGCCTGTTTTCATCTTGGATCAGCGAGCTTTGCTCGCTAAAATCAACGCTCAGCCTCGCGTCGTCGTGCAGCTCGTCTAATGTGAGCGGGACAAGTTTGTTGCGGCGGCGCAGATAATCATAGAGCGTATTTGAGGCTATCGTATAAATCCATGTTGAGACTTCTCCCTTTTCCGAATCATACGAGCCTATGTGGGTGGCGACTTTTAAAAATATCTCGCCGACTAAATCTTCCGTTATCTGCCTATGCAACAGCTTGAAGAAGATAAAGTTGTATATCTTGCTGTAATAGGTTTCGTAAATCTCTGCAACGTCAGGCTTGTCTGTCACCCTTTTGTCTCCAAAATGTTTATAAATTTTGAGCGATTCTCATTTTCTTGAGGAGCCTTACGCATGGGGATTTGTAACCCCAAACACAGACTGCGTAACACCTTGCACATTATATAATATACTTTGTTTTACACACATGCAAGCATTTTTTTTTGATTTAGCCTTTATGCAAAAAACTATATCCTATATCATATCGCGGTCATAAAATTCATTCCGATAGCGGAGCATGGACGCGGAGCGTCCGAACCGTCTGCGCAAGGATGACGCAGTGGTTCGGGGAGGAATTGCGTTTGTGCAGTCACTTACAAGCTGTCATAAAATTCATTCCGAGAGCGGAGCATGGACGCGAAGCGTCCGAGCCGTCTGCGCAAGGATGACGCAGTGGCTCGGGGAGGAATGATTTTATGACAGCGAAAAATAGGGGGGCTTGTGATTTTCATCAATTTTCCCTTTCGTAGTTAAATTCCGTATTATATATGCTCACTGTGTCCCCATCAGCAATACCAAGTTCTTCCAATCGTTTAAACACGCCGTTTACGCGCAAAAGACGGTCAAAATACATTCGAGACTCGTAATCTGAAAAATTTATGTTTGCCATGATCCGCTCTACCCACTCGCCCTCAATAGTCCAAACATCATCAAAGTTTTCGATCAAAAGTTCCTGCGGGCTGCCTTTGATAATTTGCTTTTCGATATATTCCGTCTCAAATCGCTTTACGGGCGGCAAACCGCCAAGTATCTGCGCCGCCGCGTTTATAAGCTCCGCCACGCCTTGCTTTGTCGCCGCCGATGTCAAAAACACCTTATGCCCTCTTTGCTCCATATATTTAACAAACCTCTCGGTCAGAGCCTCGTCTTGCGCCGCGTCAATTTTGTTGGCGGCGACGATCTGCGGCCTTTTTGCAAGCTGTTCGCTATATTTTTCAAGCTCGCGGTTTATCGTATCAAAGTCGTCGCATGGATCGCGCCCCTCAAAAGCCGATATATCCACGACATGGATTATGAGCCTGCAGCGGTCAATATGCCGCAGAAAATCATAGCCAAGCCCCGCCCCGTCCGACGCCCCGTTTATAATGCCCGGAATATCGGCGATTATAAAGGAATTGCCATGTTTTATATACACGACGCCAAGGTTTGGAAAGAGCGTGGTAAAATGATAGTTTGCTATTTTGGGATGGGCGTTTGATACGACAGATAAAAGTGACGACTTGCCGACATTGGGATATCCAATCAGCCCCACGTCCGCAAGCAGTTTTAGCTCGAGTATGGCGTCAAGCTCGTGACCCGGCAATCCTGATTTCGCAAAGCGCGGAGCTTGTCTTGTGGGAGTGGCAAAATGCGCGTTGCCCCAGCCGCCGCTGCCGCCTTTTGCCAATATATGCTTTGTCTTTCCGGTCATGTCAATAATTACGGCATTTGATTCTTTGTCCCGTATGACCGTCCCGTCCGGCACTTGGATAAGTATATCCTTACCATCCTTGCCGGATTTCATGCCGCCCGAACCGTCAGCGCCGTTTTCCGCCGCGTATTTCTTTTTGTAGCGAAAATCCATGAGCGTAGACATATTTGTATCAACGCTCACTATTATATCGCCGCCGCGCCCGCCGTCTCCGCCGTCAGGTCCGCCCGCCGGGATATATTTCTCACGGCGGAAAGAAACAGCCCCGTTGCCGCCTTTGCCCGCTTTTACGGTGATTTCCGCTTTATCCACAAACATGTTTTTATGTCCCTCACAATTGTTCTTTCCTATGTAGTATATACCGCCGGGGGATTTCGCTTATGCACGCTCACCGCGTGGTATCTGCTTATTATTTCCATATCCTCGGGAGTACATACCCCGCTTTTTAAATATTCGTCAATGGCCCTGTACGAAACGCCCATTTCCAGCTCGTCCGTCTGACCGTCATACAGTCCGGCGGACGGAGCTTTTGAGGTGATTCGCTTTGGCGCGTCAAAAAATGTAAGGTATTCATAGATTTCCGTGACTGTTAAATCTGCTATCGGATTAAAGTCAAACGCGCCGTCGCCCCATTTTGTGAAATATCCCATATACCTCTCGCTCAGGTTGCCCGTTCCCGCCACAAGCCTCTTTTCCGAAGCCGCTATCGCATACAGCGTTGTCATGCGAAGGCGCGGCGCGATGTTGATCGCGGCGTTTGAAGTCATTGTGACCGCCGCTGACAAGGCTTTTTGCAAGGACTCCGCCGATTTTGTCAGATCAACCTTTCGCGTTTCGATTCTATACAGATTTGAGACCATGAGGGCATCCGTCAGGTCGTCTCCATAGTTGCACTCCGACGAGCACGGCATAATAACGCCAACGGTATCGTCACAAGCCTTTTTGCACAGTATACCCACAAGAGCCGAGTCTTTTCCTCCGCTGTTGCCAAATACGATTCCCGTCATGCCCGAAATTTTTAGCTGCTCTCTTATAAACTCCACGCGCTTTTTTGTCTCTATGGCGTAATCTCGCATATCACCCTCCGAGTCTATTCACAGCCCGCCTATATACCCTTTTGCAGACAGTATTCTCTCCGCCGCTTCAAGTTTTGATTCATTTACCAAGATAACAGGCCCGGTGCAGCCCATGCCGCTTTGCGCGTATATATCTTCCCGCCAAAGATCAATAACCGCATCGTCAAGGTCGGATATTTCTATGCCGGAAAGCTCGGCGGTCACGGGTTCTTTTTGCGGCTCTTTTGGCGTTTCTTGGAGCGTTTCTGCGGGCAACTGCTCTGGTGATTCTTGTGTCAGTTCGCCGGGAGGTTCTTTGCAAGGCTCCCCGCTTCGGTCGCGGCAAGATTCTTGCGCGGGTTGCGCGCGGTTTGTACCTCTTTTTTCGCGGACAGCCGATAATATCTCCGTCAGCTTTGCTTTCTCCGCCGCCGCAAACTCCGCTTCGGCTATCTTTTTATAGTTTCCGCAGACAAGCTCGGCGGCAAAATCTATCGCATTTTTGACAACGGGCGCGCCCGAAGCGCGTGAGAGTATGAGGATCAGCTTTTTATAGTCTCTTCCTATTCCCGGCCCGTACCCCCAGCCGAGCGATTCATAATTGCCTCCGGTGGTAAACGAGCTGAATGTTTTCATAAGGATATTGCCCGTCAGCGAATCTGTCACAAGCACATCGCACTCGCCCGAGAGCATGTCGTTTCCGCGAAAAATACTGCCGCCCTCCGCGCGGGCCGACGACGCGAAGCGTATCTCATAACCGTTCGCGCATAGCTGTTTTAGGGCTGTTTCAACTTGCCTTGCCCCGTCAATATTGAGTATGCCGACAGTCGGGCTTTTTATGCCGCACGCTTTTGCCGTGATGATTCCGTAAATCGCGTTTAAAACCATGCTCCCCGCCCTGTCGGTTGAAGATGTTCCCGTCGTCGTCGCCACATACATAGCTTTGCCAAGCGCGGGCGTTATAACACGCCCCACCGTCGAAACTCCAATCGGGAAATTATAGTGCATTGTGACCGCCCCGTCGGCGTCGCCGGCGGCGAGCATCTTTTCCATGATTTCGTGAGCTTTTTTATCTGTATCGGCGGCGATTGTTTTTACCCCGCCGGCTGTTTTCGTACCCGCATAAATGACGTTTATGCCGCCCGACGCGGCCATTGACGCGCCCATTATCATATTGTCCTCGCCGTGCTCGCTGCCTATCCCTGTCAGCAGTATGGTCTGCTTGCCGCCGTCGGTGTCCTGTCCGTTTTCTTGCAAAATAAACGACGCACCGTCAAACAGGTTTGTCATACGCCCCAAAAACAAGCTGCCCTTTCCGACAATCATAGAGCGTTTTATTTTGCCCGACATAATATCTAAGCGCGCAAAACCCATATACGGAACGCCGGACGGAATGTGCCCCTGCGTCGGCGCCCAACCCGTCATGCCGTGCTTTTTGGTAAACCCGTCAATGTCCGCCCGCTCCATTTCTCCGCGCTTTACGCCCAAAGCCGCGATCATCTTATAATTTGCAAGCGGCACGTCTCCCGCCCCCGCCGGCTTTGTAATATCCGGATTTTGCATCTCGACGGAATATTTATCTATATCGGCTATCTTCAGCCCCAGCTTATCTAACGGGTCGGTAATCAGCGACGTTATGACGGCTTGTGGCGACGAACCCGTGCCGACGTTGTGCTTGCCGGTATAACAGCTGAGTATCTCCGGGCTCTCTTCGTCGTTTTCCGAAACCAAGGCGGCAAAACCGCCAAGCATATCTTCGAGAGCCGGCATCTCTTTTTTTACATGATCTTTTGCGTTCATGCCCAATTTTGCAATCGAGCCTCCGGCGGCTACGGCAACATTTTTGTGTGTGCCCGAAGCCACAAAAGATGCCGCGCTGATCATGGCGTGGACAGGCGCGGCGCAAAAAGCTCGTATATCCATACCCGACGCGTTTAAAAGCCCGGCGGACTCCGCCGCTGCCTTTGCCATATTGCCGCCGCCGCGCTGATTCATATCGCCGACCGCTTCTTCGCTGCAATCGAGCACAATGTCAATAGTGCCGGGAGCTTTGCCCGTCACCTTTATAAGGTGCATCAAAGACAGCGTACACGTCGCCTTTGACACCAAGTTTTCAAGAATGATATGCGCGGCAAGGTTTGTATCAATATCGTGCGCTTTCTTCACACAGCCAACGAGCCTGCCGTCTTGGTACAGTCCCTCTGCAAATTCTTCCATCGCGCTGTCAATATCGGCTTTGTCCGCGCCCTCGCGGATTTTCGCCAAAAACTCTCCGTCAAAAAAATCCCCGTCAAACAGCGGATTTGCCGCAAAGCGCGGCAGCACGTCCGCGACAAAGCCGCGCTCGAGCAGCACAAGGTCAAACACATCGCATATTTGCATGAGCAAGTAAAATTCGTCTTGCGGCATTATCTGGCCAAAACGGCCAAAACGCCCGGCGTCACGAAGCGGCTTGTCATGCCATAAATCCGCCGCTTCTAAATCTTCGGGCGTTTTATTTCCGATATACACTTGGTTTGGCAGATACGCCACCGCGTCGCCAAAGCCGCGCAGATGATTTGGCAGTTTTTTGAGATACTCCGAATCGGGGTTTACGGTGCGCTCTGTGGTCTGTGTCGTCCCGCCCCGGATAAGCAGGTCCGGGGCATGAACAAGCACATATGCCGTACCTTTTAAAACACTGTTACTCATATTTTTTTAATACTTGCAATACTCTTTTCGTATTGCTTCCATTTCTCTTGCAATGTCGTCAATATCCAACACCATTTCCATCATGCTGATTTGCTCGTCATAGACGTCCTTATCTACAACGCTTTTAATTTTGTCTTCGCAAATGTGGTATACTGCGAGTCCCAACGAGACTCCTGTCAACGGACCTGCATATGTGGGGTCTCCGGCTGTCACTGTCTCGGCGGCAAGCCCTGCGGCTTCTCCTTCGGCTGCGCCAAATATGACAATCACATTCTCCGGGCCGTATTTTCCGGCAAATTCTTTGACCCTTTTTTGGTTTTCCAAGTCCATTGCTCCCGCCGACGTTCAGACAAAACACTCTGTTGACGAGAAAACTATCTCGGCTCCCGCTGTTTTGAGACATTCCTCGATGGCCTGTCCGGGTATGCCGTCGCGGTCTCCGATAACGACAACCTTTTTACCTTCAAACATAATAATCCTCCTTTCTCGGTTTTGCGTTTCTTCAATTATACAATAATTATATAATATCCAATATCATTTTTTCAATATTCTCTTTTGTACATTCGGCTTGAACCAGCTCCGCCGCCTTCTGTCCGTCTTTATACACCGCCATAACCGGGACGCCCATCACTTTTTGCGCAATCGCCATGCGCCGCGCTTTGAGTATGTTGACCTTTGTAAATTTCAGCTTGTCCGCGTATTTCTCGCACAGCTCATCTACCGCCGGCATGAGCGCCTTGCAAGGCTCGCATGATTCGCTATAAAAATCCACAAACACAAAACCATCGGCGTTTAGCACTTCCTGCTCAAAATTTTCTTTATCTAACTCTATCATAACTTCGCTCCAATCCTTACTTTGTCAAATATCTTTCTATGTCAACGGCGGCTATCGCGCCGTCCGCCGCCGCGGTCACAACCTGCCGGAGCGGTTTGACACGGCAGTCGCCCACCGCATAGACTCCGGGTATGTTCGTGCGCATATTTTCATCCGTCGGTATATAGCCCCTGTCCATAATGATTTGACCCTCAAAAACATCGGTGCGCGGAATAAGCCCGATAAACACGAATAATCCAAACGCCCCGTCGTCGGGGTCGGCCTCAAACGTCGTCAAATCGCCCGTCACATCGTTTCGCACAACAACAGTGTCTAAAAGACCTTCTTCGCCGCGCAGCTCTTCAACCACCGAGCTGTACAAAAAGCGAAACTTAGGGTCGTTTATGACCTTTTCTTGCAGGGATTTTGCCGCCGTAAGCTCGGGTAAATTCTGGATAAATGTTATTTCCCGCGCAAAACGGGCAATATGCAAAGACTCCTGCACCGCGCTGTCGCCTCCGCCGACGATAAACACTGACAGCCCCTCGAAAAACGCGGCGTCGCATGTGGCGCAAAATGATACGCCCTTGCCGATAAGCGAGGCTTCCCCCTTGCAGCCGAGCTGACGCGGATACGCTCCGCTTGCAATTATTATCGCCTTTGCTTTGTACGTGGCTGTTTTGCTGCTAAGTGTCTTTACCTCGCCCTCAAGCATCGCAAAGGTAATATCGTCCGATATAAACTCCACGTTAAAACGCTCGGCCTGCTCGGTCATTTTTTTAATGAGCGACGTTCCCGATTCATCCTCCGCCGCGCCCGGATAGTTATCTATTTCACTCGTCATGACCGCCTGCCCGCCATGTTGCATACGCTCAATAATCAAGGTGTCCAGCAGTCCGCGCCCCGCGTATATACCCGCCGCCAGCCCTGCCGGGCCTCCTCCGATAATTATTACGTCATAGATTTTCTCCGGCATAACTATTTCCTCTTTCTCCATGCTGTTTTTGTTAAAGCATACTGTTTGTCTTAAAAACATATTGTTGATCTTCTAAAGTATATCGTTTGTCTTAAAGCATACGGTTTGCCTTAAAGCTCAAAGACTGTTTGGCCGTCAATATTTGTTTCAAGGGCAAAAAGCGCCTTTTTAAGAATTTTGCGGCGCAGCTCTTTTTCTCCGGCGGCATCTTGCGCGGGGTTTCCGAGCGGATGCGGTATGGCGACAGCGGGCACTATCCTGTTTGCCCCGACTGTCATTGAAATCGGCGTCACCGTACAAACATGAACCACGGGAATACCCGCGCGTTCAATCTCTTTTACCATCGTTGCGCCGCAACGTGTGCATGTCCCTCAGGTTGATGTGAGGATAACCGCCTGTACATTGTCGCGCACCAACCTTTGCGCAATATCGGCAGCATAGGCTTTTGAGTTTTTGGTTGATGTGCCGTTGCCGACGGTCGCGTAGTATTTGTCATGCAGCTTGCCTATTATTTTTTCTTTCTCAAACTCGCGCATCACATCAACGGGCAGCACCCTGTCCGCGTCCGCGTTCGTGTAAACGGGGTCATATCCGCCATGCGCCGTTTCGTATGTTTCTTCGGTCAAATCAACCACGCCGGATATATCATACTCGCCAAATCTTGACGCGCTCGAAGACTCTATGCGGTCGGGATTTCCCTTTGGCACAATGCCGCCCGACGTCACAAGGGCGACCGTGATTTTGCTCATATCGGAGACCGCCGCGCAGGGAGCGACACGGTCAAAATCAGGCATAGGGTATTCCGAGACAAACGGCTCTTTTGCCATCTTTTTGAGCAGCATATCAACCGCCCGCTCAGAGCCGCGCTTCTTATCAAAGAAATTGACGCGCACCCCGCCCGGCAGATACCCCTCTTCTATCGAAGCTCCGATTTTCTCCCCATCCGCGAGCTTCAAGGCGAGCTCCGCCACTTTTGGCACAGCGGTTCTCATTCCCGCCGCACTGTCCTTTGTGGATATGATATATAGCTTGTCTTTGTACATCTCGGCGCCGGGGTTTTCCTCAAACATTCCGGTAACAACAGGTATACCAAACTCCAAACGAACGGCATCGCAAATGGCCGCGCATGCCACTCCATAGCGCCCCGCGTTAAACGCCGGCCCCGCGATGAAAATATCCGGTTTTATATCGCGCAGCATATCTATAATTGTCTTTTGAGCTTGCTTTGTGTTTTCGTTAAAAAACGAGTCGCCGCAAACAACGGTGCTTACGATTTCGGCTCTGTCGCCAAACGCGGCGGCAAAAGCGATACCCGGCCCGACTATGCCGTCTCTGATTTCCGGCTCGTGCCCGGCAAATTCCTCGCCGCCTATTCCGGCAAAAAACTGGTTTATATAATGAACGACCTTATACTTACCCATCTTAAAACTCCCCTATCTCGCGCTCAGGCGATTAAAGCCGAGCTCGTTTGTAGCCCCCGTAATGGCTTGTATCTCGACTGTAATGTTTCCATTTTTATCAACGCTGCCCGCGAAGCCGCCCGCTATTTTTTCGGTAAAATCAAGCGTGCCTATGACGCGGTCGAGCTTTGGCAATACAATAAGCTCATTTGCGTTTCCCGCCGTGACGACCGCGTTTGCCAGCGGGTTAGCGTCGGCAAGCGACTGCGAGCCGCCGTCCCGCCCCGCGTATTCGTCGGTAATGAGCACGGTGTGCGTGCCGGTCTTTTCGATTTTCGCGCAGTTCATGATGAGGTCGGTGTCGGGGTTGCCGAAACCCTCCTGCGATATTATTACGCCGTCGAGATTCAAATACTCGACCATCTTCGCCGTCCAATCGGACGAACGCTGCTTATCGGCGAGGTAGACATTTTCGTTTGTTATGATCATCGCCGCAAAGTTCAGCGTTTTGCCGTGCCGCTCAAAAAGGTCCGCCACAACGGGGTTATTTTGATGGTGATATGTCGTGTTTTTGTCACACGCCGACACGCAGTTGCCGCTCACGATCGCGCCGTCCATCGTCTCGGTGGGGCTTATCATCGTCGTGAGAGACTGCTTCATGTCAACACCGTAAACATAGGTATCATGCAAAAGCCCCTGACTTTGCAGCATGAGGACATACCCGACACGCGGCAAATCGGGATATGCCTTGGCCCCGTCCATAATCGGCAGATATTCATATGTTTTTATTTCATCCGGCGTTATGTCCGCGCTTAGTTTGCCAAGAGCGTACGCGATTTTGAACCCTGCCATGCGAATAGCTTTTTCGTACTCATGCGCCGTCAGAGAATCTTGTGGTGTAAAATCCGCGACAAGGTTAAATGTTTTTGAAAATGGCGTATACTCCGCGCCCGGCCCTTTCATGTCAACGATTCCCTCTTGAAATCCGACGATTTTACCGACGGTAACAACCGCCGCGCCGCGAAGCGCGTGAGTTTTTCCCGAGCCGACGGTTTCAACCTTCGAGATAATACCCGGAAACATATCGCCGCCGCCGGAGATTTTTGCGCGGGGCTCTATTACATCTTTTACGGGAGTGATCCTCACGCTCTCGCCCGGCCTTGCAATATCAAAGCTGACCGACGCGATATGCTCATCTGAGAGCACGAGTTTTTTAAGCTCTTCGGCATTTACATATAAAACGCCGTCTTTGATTTTTGACTCGTCAGAGAATTTAATATCCTTTATGTCTATGTAACCAAGCTCAAGTTTCATGTTTATTGCTCCTTGTGTTTGCTTTGTTTTTTGCGTGTGTCTGTCAAATTATCCGTCGTTGCCGCGAAGCGCCGCTTCAATCAGCGATAAGTCTATGGTTTGCAAATCTGCCTTATGCTCGCCCGCGACGCGTTTTGGCGGAAATTTGAGCGCCGTCTCAATGCACTGCCCGATAATATCTACCGACAAAGCGTCGGTTTGCGGAAAAACACTTGCCGGCATCATATCTGCCGGCTTTTTATTATCCACGCCGCCTTTGCCAAAAGCGGAAAGCAGCACTGTCTTGTATGGTGTTTCGTTTGGTTTTACGCTGCCGGAGAGAGGGTGCGTCAGCAAGGTATGCCCCTTGTGTACCAAGTCTCTGGTCTTTGTCAAAATGCCGAGTATATCAGTGTCCTCAAATATCACTTGGTATCTGGCCTCATATGCTGATTTTACAAGCGGATTGTTGGTTACGATTATATCCATTGCGCCTCCGGATCGCTCCGCTTTTTGCCTTTTGCAGATATAGTAATATTGTACATCAAAGACAAAATAAGTCAAGGGTTATTTGGGGAAAATCGGCAATATATTTGCCGAAAAAAACTTCGAAAAAAAGCAAGGGTTTTCGGCAATATTTTTGCTTCAAACCGCCTTATATGATACAATGTTTTTCATGCACACAGCCAATATACGGAGGTAAAAGGGTAACTGGTGTGCCTCGCGGTCTTCAAAACCGTTGTATGGGTTCATAGCCCATAGATGGGTTCGATTCCCATGTACCTCCGCCATGCGTTTTAGCTTCACGCGTCAAAGCCTTTGGCGAGTATGCGTACATCCCCTCTCATGCGCGTTACCTGTTTTCCGTCCAAATATTCTAAAAACGCCAAGGCATATTTGCGCGATGTGCCGAGTAAATCGCGGCACTCGGCGAGAGTGAGCATGTCGTTTTTATCAAAATGCCCGCGCAAGACTCCGATTGCCCTCTCATATGTGCCTCGCGGCCAGAATATTTGCTCGCCAAGCATTATTATCTCGCCTTTCGATTTTAGGCTTTCAAAAACCTGCTTAAAATCACGCTCTTGGTTTTTTGCAATTTCATCCGACAGCTCGGCTATCGTCTGCACATTATAGCCCGCGCTTTGCAAAGCTGACATGAGCTTTGCCTTTAGCTCTGCCTGCGCGTCCGTGAGCTTTGGCTCAAAACCCGGCATAGCCGCAAGATTTTCAAAAAGGCTTATAACGCCGCGCTCGCGCAATATGCCGAGCACAGCGGCCCCGTCGCTTGCTTTTGCTGTTGGCATGAGCTTTTGGCACAGCTCGGCGGCGCTTATTCCGACCCGCAGCGGATTTGCCTCATGATAGTCGGTAAGGATTTCCTTGCTTTTCTTATCCAAATCTTTCATAACTTGCTCACAGATATACCTGTCCGGCGAGAGCCTGATGAGCTTTTTGCCGCATACTAAAAACTCAAGGACATTATCGGCGCTTTGCGCGTCAATATCCGCATATTTGCATATCTCGGAGGACGTGAATACACCCGCCAGCTCATACGCGCTCAGACTTACTATATCTTCCGCGCTCCCGTGTTCGCGTATATGAAGCGCGTCAATTGCTGCTCGGGTTCTCGATATGCGCTTTGGCGGAGCGGTGTTTAAGATTATTCCGCCGCCAATCGTTTCGCCCGGGGAATAAAAACGCATTATGAACCTGTCGCCTCTCTTGCACGGCAGCGGCTCATCGAGTTTTAGCCGCGCATAGCAGCCCCCATCGGCGAGCTTTGACCGCGCATGGCCGCCGTCATCATCGCCGGGTTTGCTCTTATCTATCAGATAAGCCTTAGCGACCACAGTACGCGCCTGATGATATATATGGAGCTTATCCGCGTTTTTTACCGCCCTTTTTGTACCGGGCAGTAAGTTAATCCTTACGTCAATCGAGCTTATCACATTGACGGTTTTTGGCGCGGAGATGACGTCTCCCCTCTCTATTTCGCCGCTTTTTATCCCCCCAAGGCTGATTGCCGTCCTCTGCCCCGCATAAGCCGCACCGACATTTTCCCCATGCACTTGAATATTGCGCACCTGCGCTGTTTTTCCGGCGGGCAATATCTCCGCCCTATCCCCTGTTTTGACTGTTCCTTCTATGAGCGTGCCCGTTACTACCGTGCCAAAGCCGTCAACCGAAAAAACGCGATCCGCCGGGAGGCGAAACGGCAAAGATATGTCTTTTTCACCGGCCTTGCTTATCAGTTTAAACAGCTCTTGCTTTAGCTCGTCTATCCCTGTTCCGGCTTGCGCCGAAACGGGCACTACCGGCTTATTTTCCATAAAAGTACCCTTTGTAAACTCCGCCGTTTCTTCATAAACAAGCGAAAGCCAGTCGGGATCGGCCTTGTCCGTTTTAGTCAGTACGACAATGCCGTCTTTGACGCCGAGCAGCGTAAGTATGTCAAGATGCTCTCGCGTCTGCGGCATGATACCCTCATCTGCGGCAATAACGAGCATGGCAATATCAATGCCCCCGCTTCCGGCAAGCATATTTCGTATAAAGCGTTCATGCCCCGGCACATCAATAATCCCAACGCGCACACCGCCGTCAAAGTCCAAGTGGGCAAACCCGAGTTCTATGGTAAGACCTCTGCGTTTTTCCTCTTCGAGCCTGTCTGTGTCAATGCCTGTCAGAGCCTTTATCAATGTTGTTTTTCCGTGGTCAACATGCCCTGCCGTGCCTATGATGATATGCTTCATATATGACCTCAGTTATTGGCGGCTCACGCGTCGCCCCATGCGTCGTCCTGCGCCTCGTCCTGCTCATCGCCTTAGTTTGCGACGTTGCCGAGAGCACTTGCAATATACTCAAAATCTTCCTCAAACAACGTGCGCACGTCAAGCAGCAGATTTTCGTCCTCTATACGTCCGATAATCGGGACGGGCAGCATTCTCAGCCGCTCATCGAGCAAAGCCGCGCTCATTTTGCAACTTGGCGATACGGCATATGATAAAAGCTCCAAGCCCGGAAGAGCCCCGCCTCCTGCTACGCTTTTTACCTCTGTTACAACCGCTTTTGCGCCGCACCTGCTAATCATGCCGCACAATCTCTCGGCCCGCTCGCGCAAAGTATCTTGCGGCATTGAAAGCATTGCGAGCGCGGGGATTTCCTGTTTTGCCGCCTTGGGGTCTTTATATACGCGCAATGTGGCCGTCAGCGCGGCGATCGTCATCTTACCTACCCTAAGCGCACGGTATAAAGGGTTATCTTTCATTTTTTGAATATATTTTTTTGAGCCGAGTATTATACCGCACTGCGGCCCGCCCAATAGCTTGTCTCCGCTAAATGACACAATATCCGCGCCGTCTTTCAGGCTTTGCCGGACGCACGGTTCATCGTTGATTCCGTATTCGGCCAAATCCACAAGCGCTCCGCTGCCTATATCATAAACCACGGGGATACCGTGCGCGTTTCCAAGCTCCGCCAACTCTTTTATCGAAACGGACTCGGAAAACCCCGTGATTTTGAAGTTACTGGTATGCACTTTCAATAACGCTTTCGTTTTTTTACCGATAGCCGCCTTGTAGTCATTTGCGCGAGTTTTATTCGTCGTACCCACCGCCCGCAGATTTGCCTTGCATGAGCTTATGATTTCAGGCACGCGAAATCCGCCGCCGATCTCAACAAGCTCGCCCCGCGATACCGGCACATTGCCGTTTTTTGCGACAGTGCTTAAAATAAGCAGCACCGCGGCGGCATTGTTGTTTACTATGAGCGACGCCTCGCAATCAGTCAGTTCTTTTAACTGTTCCTCAATAAGCGCGGTCCTGCTCCCCCTGCTTTTCTTTTCCGCGTCATACTCGAGCGTTGAAAAAGATAAAGCTGCCGACCGCGCCGCGTCTGCGGCCGCCTTTGACATACACGCTCTGCCAAAATTTGAGTGCAGTATGACGCCGGTGCCGTTTATGAGCTTGCGTATGCCCCGCCGAGAACGCTTTTTTGCAAGCTCCGCCGCGCTGCGCGCTATGCAACCCGCATCCGGCACTTCGTCCATTTTCCCGGACTTGACCGCCTTCCTGATGTCCGATAAAACATCTCTGAGCGCGTCCGCTTTCTCATAGCGGTATGCGTCACATTCTTTGATTATGTCCATGCTCATCAGCCTATCCACTTGCGGGAGCTCGCCGAGCTTGTTATCGTTCATAAACACCCCTTGAAACATTTTCTAATTTTCCAAAATAATCTGTCCGCTATAAATTTATCAGTCAAAAACAATATCCTTGTCCGTCTTTTTTATAATACGGCCAATTATATCCGCCTGCGGGTCGTCACGGCGAATTTCATCAAGCAGCTTATCGGCCTCTTCGTTTTTCACGGCCACGAGCAAACCTCCCGACGTCTGCGGGTCAAACATCAGTTCGGCTGTCCACTCGGGAATACGCGATATATCGGCCTTGTCTCCGACATGCTTGCGGTTGCGCCCGCCTCCCCCGGTTATATAGCCGCCGTCTATATATTTTCTTGCCGCGCTAATATACGGCAAACTATCGCAGTAAATTTCCGCCGACACTTTTGTTGCCGTCATTTCCAGCAAATGCCCGAGCAGCCCAAAGCCCGTTATATCCGTACACGCGCCGACATCATATGCCTTTAGCTTCTCCGACGCGTATTTATTGAGTCTTTCCATTGACATTACCGCGCTTTGCATATCCTCCAAAGACGCCGCTTTTTCCCTGTCCGCCGCCGTAATTATACCCACGCCCAAAGGCTTTGTGAGAATGAGCGCGTCGCCGATACGCGGGGTATTGTTTCGGTAATATTTATTTGCCGAAGCCACGCCAGTCACCGCAAGGCCGTACTTTATCTCATTTGAATATATCGAATGACCCCCCGCGAGCATTGCTCCCGCTTCATCACATTTTTCCAATCCTCCGGTAAGGATTTCCGTGAGCAAGCGTCGGTCGGCATTGTGTGGGAAACAGACCAAATTTAGCGCATACAGCGGCTTGCCTCCCATTGCGTATATGTCGCTTAACGCGTTTGCGGCGGCTATTTTTCCAAAGGTTTTTGCGTCGGAGACCATCGGCGGAAAAAAATCCGTAGTGGACAAAAGGCAGTTTTTGTCGTCAAAACGGTAAACGGCGGCATCGTCTGACGACTCAAATCCGACAAGCAGCCTGTCGTCATTATTGCGGTTTTTTCCGTTTTTGTCGGCGGCGCTCTTTGCGACTTGGCTCAAAATCAGCTTTAGCTCTCCCGGAGCTATCTTTGCGCCGCAGCCGCCGCCGGACGAAAATTCATATAATGATGGCAGTTTTTCCATTTTGATTCGATCCTTTCCGACGCGCCGCGTCGTGTTCATTGAAGGCTCGCGTATATGGCTCGCTGATTATCATGGGGTTTCATTATGTGATTAAGGCAATTATATCTAAATCGCAATGACTTGTCAAAAGTCATATTTTTTCACAAAAAACACATTTGGCTAATCAAAATCCTTGACAAACGGCAAATTTGCTGGTAATAATATTTGATTGACTTAGATGGGTGACGCGTAATAAAATGAACTATGAGGATTTTGACGGGCACGAGATAAATTTCTGCGGCAAGCTCGCGCGAAAAACGATCGTCACCGGGCACTACGGCAGCGGAAAGACCGAGTTTTCCGTATCGCTCGCCGCTATGCTTGCCAAGTCCCGCTCCGTCTCTCTCATTGACCTTGATATTGTAAATCCGTATTTCAGGTCACGCGAGCGGCGGCGGCTGCTCGAAGATATGGGTATATCGGTTTACGGCAGCGTGTATACGAACGAAATCACGGCGGAGCTTCCGGCTCTCGGCGCATCCGCGAGGACACCCCTCGAAGATGAGAATACATACGTCATAATTGACCTTGGCGGCAACGACGCCGGGGCCATGCCGATAAACCAGTTTTCAAAGTATTTTTCCGCCCGCGGCACAAACGGCGCCCGCGACACAATGACTTTAATGATCGTCAACGCAAACCGCCCTGATACCCATACATCAGCCAAAGTATTAGAGCATATTGACTCAATAGAACAAGCCACGGGGCTTACCGTATCCGCGCTTGTAAACAATACGCATATGCTGCACGAAACTACGGTAAACGATATAGAAAAAGGCCATGCGCTCTGCCTTGATGTTTGCGAGAAAACCGGAAAATGGCTTTTATGCGATTGCTACCCCGCCGGAGTCGTTGACCCTCGCAAATTACGCAAGCTCGGCGCTGTCCCCAAACCCGGCGAAACCGCCCGGCCTTTAAACGATTTGACGCAAAAAAACGTGATTACAAGCGGCCTTATGCCGATGGGTATGTACATGAGCCCATCTTGGCGAAGTATATAGAGTAATAGAGTATCTGCGATACATTAAAGTAAAATATCAACAAAATATCAGTAAAGTATCAACTTTCAAAGAAAGGCAATCCAAAAAATGGCGAGATTTTTAGTCCGAATTGACGAAAATGCGTGCAAAGGCTGCGAGCTGTGCCGCAATTTTTGCCCAAAAAAACTCATTACCGTCAGCGCGCATATCAACGACAAAGGGTATAGCCCCGCGGAAATTTCCCGCGAGGAAGAATGTATCGGCTGCATGTCATGCGCCCTGATGTGCCCCGATGGAGCTATATCAATCTATGAGGAGGTGTCCGAGTGAGCACGACCTATCAAGAAAGTCCGTCAAGGGTTCTTATGAAGGGCAACGAAGCGTTTGCCGAATCCGCCATTCGCGGCGGATGCAGATATTATTTCGGTTATCCGATTACGCCGCAAAACGAGATTCCCGAATATATGTCGCGTGAGCTTCCGAAAAACGGAGGACACTTCATACAGGCGGAAAGCGAGATAAGCGCGATCAATATGGCATACGGCGCGGGCGCGGCGGGCGGCAGAGTCTTCATATCGTCCTCTTCACCCGGCATTGCCCTCATGCAGGAAGGCATGAGCTTTGCCTGCTGTGCCGAAGTACCTATGGTTATTTTAACGGTTTGCAGATGCGGGCCCGGAATTGGCGGTATTCAACCCGGGCAAGCCGATTATTTCCAAGCCACACGCGGCGGCGGAAACGGCGATTATAAAATCCCGGTGTTTGCCCCCTCCTCCATACAGGAAGGCTCAGACCTTGTTTTTGAGGCTATGGAGCTTGCCGATAAATGGCGCAATCCCATAATTATTTTCACCGACGGCCTGCTCGGGCAAATGATGGAGCCTGTCACGCTCCCCGAGCATATTGACGTTGCTTCGTCAAAAGACATACGGAAGAGCAAGGCATGGGCGCTCACGGGCTATGGCGCGGACGACAGCTCCCGCAACACGATAACCTCTCTTCGCCTCCAGCCGGAGGTCTTGGAAAAGCATGTGCACCATCTCTTTGATAAATATACCGAAATCGAAAAGACGCTCACACGCGCGGAAACAATCGGCATCGAAGATTGCGACGTGGTGCTTGTCGCATACGGCATTGTGGCGAGAATAACCAAAGAAGCTATCGAAATGCTTGCCCGCGACGGCATTAAAGCCGGGCTTATCCGCCCGATCTCGCTTTGGCCATTCCCTCACAGCGTTTTTGACAAGATTTCAAATAAGGCAAAGGCTGTCATATCAACGGAGCTGTCAATGGGGCAAATGATCGAAGATGTACGGCTCGCCGTCGCAAACCGCTTACCCGTCCGGCTTCTCAGCCGCACCGGAGGCATGATCCCGACTTCGCTCGAGATCGCGGAAAGAACAAAGAAGATTTTGGCTACAATGTGACTCACCGCAAAGCGGTCATAAAATTCATTCCGAGAGCGTAGCATGGATGCGGAGCGTCCGAACCGTCTGCGCAAGGATGACGCAGTGGTTCGGGGAGGAATGATTTTATGACCGAGAATAGATAGAAGCGAGAAATTTATGATTTTGGTAAAAAGCAAGTAAGGCAAGTTAAAAATGGAAAACTCTTCAAAAAAAAGAATGTGGAGGAGATTATGTTAAAACCAATCTTTGAATATACAAAAGGAATGCTTCGCGTAGAGACAAACTTCTGTCCCGGATGCACGCACGGCATATCACACAGGCTCATCACCGAGACCCTTGACGAAATGGGCAAGCTCGGCGAGGCTATTGGCTGCGGACCCATCGGCTGCGCTGTTATGGCTCACAAGTTCATGAATGTTGATATGTGCGAGTGCGCCCACGGACGCGCCCCTGCCGTGGCATCCGGAGTAAAGCGCGTACACCCGGACAATCTCGTTTTCACCTATCAGGGGGACGGCGACCTGGCTTCCATCGGCACTGCGGAAATCATCCACGCGGCCGCCCGGGGCGAGTGTTTTTCGACATTTTTTGTCAACAACGCGATTTATGGCATGACGGGCGGGCAAATGGCGCCGACCACGCTGCCGGGTCAGCGGTCTACGACGTCGCAAACAGGGCGCGACACCGGCAAATCCGGTTTTCCCATACGGGTATGCGAGCTTCTTTCCACGCTCGACGGCGCCGTCTATGTGGAGCGCGTGGCCTTAAACAGTCCGGCGGGTGTCGCAAAAGCAAAAAAAGCTGTGCGCCGCGCGTTTGATGTGCAAGAAAAAAAGCTCGGTTTTTCCTTTGTGGAGTTTGTTTCGGCCTGCCCGACCAACTGGGGCTTGTCGCCTGTCGCCGCCGTTGATTTCATAAAAGAAAAAATGCTCCCCTACTATCCCCCGGGCGTTTTCAAATCACCGCAGTAGACGCTCGCGCAACATCTCGCGCAACATCTCGCGCAATCACTCGCGCAACATTTCATACACGACAGAGAGGAATGATTATACAAGGTGCTATACAGAATGTTTTTTGCCGGTTTCGGCGGTCAAGGTATAATGCTCGCGGGGCAAATGGTAGCTCAAGCGGCGATTTTAGAAGGCAAGGCGACTACGTTTTTCCCGTCATACGGGCCGGAAATGCGCGGCGGCACGGCAAACTGCACCGTCATCGTTTCCGACAAGCCGATCAGCAGCCCGCTCATTCATGAAGCGGATTGCGTTATGGCGATGAACGCCCCTTCGATGCTAAAGTTTGAACCCGCTCTTAAATCCGGCGGTCTCTTGCTGCTCAATGAGTCTCTTATACATCAAGAGCCCAAACGCGGCGACATAACCGTCTGTAAGATAGCGGCAAACGACTTGGCTCTCGGGCTTGGCAACGCAAGAGCCGCAAATATGATAATGCTCGGCGCCTTTGTCCGCGCCAGCGGCATTATTTCCGAAAAAACGATGACACAGGTCATTTCAGATACTTTCGGCAAAAAGAAACCGGAGCTTGCCGAGCTGAATTTAAAGGCTTTTCAAATAACGGCATAATAGGGTGTCCATAGATAGACCTATAGAGCTAAGGAGAAAAAATAAAATGAAACATGATTTTAAGTTTGAAAAAACATCAAACCCTAAACAAAAACCAAACCCCGATACATTAAAATTCGGCAAAAATTTTACCGACCATATGTTTTTGATGAATTATAGCACCGAAAAAGGCTGGCATGACGGCCGCATCGTACCCTATGGCAACCTGTCGCTCGACCCTGCCGCCGCCGTATTTCATTACGGGCAGGAAGCGTTTGAGGGCATGAAAGCATACCGGACGCCAGACGGAAACGTCCGCCTTTTCCGACCCTATATGAACGCCGCCCGCTCAAACGCTTCAAACGCGCGTATCTGTATGCCCGAAATTGATTGCGAATTATTTGTCGGCGCAATAAAGGCCCTCGTGGACACGGAGCGCGACTGGATACCGAATAAGCCAAACACAAGCCTTTATATTCGCCCGTTCATCATTGCCGACGACCCCTTTCTCGGCGTGCATCCGGCTGCCACTTACTTATTTGTCATAATCTGCTCCCCCGTGGGCCCGTATTATGATATTCCCGGCGGCGGGCTTGCTCCGGCAAAAATATACGTTGAATGTGAATATGTTCGCGCAACACTTGGCGGAGTGGGCTTTGCCAAGGTCGGCGGCAACTATGCGGCGTCGCTTTTGGCGCAAATGCGGGCGGTTTCCGAAGGCTGCGCCCAGGTGCTTTGGCTCGACGCCATAGAGCACAGCTACGTCGAGGAAATAGGCACATCAAACGCTTTCTTTGTGATAAACGGCGAAGTTATCACCGCTCCGCTCCTTGGCACGATACTACCCGGCGTCACAAGGGCGTCCGTCATCGAGCTTCTCAAAAAATGGGGCGTCAAAATCTCCGAAAGGCGGCTAAAGATAGACGACGTCGCACTTGCCGCCAAAGACGGCTCTCTTAGTGAGATTTTTGCTTCGGGCACGGCGGCGGTCATATCGCCTGTCGGTGAAATCAAATATAAAGACAGCAAAATTACTATTGCCGGCGGCGGCGTAGGCCCGCTCGCGCAAAGACTATACGACACTCTCTACGGTATTCAAACAGGCACGATAAAAGACGATATGGGCTGGACCATAAATGTTTAGCGAAAGGAATAATTTGACAAAATGACAAGAATTGATATAGCGGATATAACATTAAGGGATTTGGAGCAGGAATACTCATCAAAGCTCAGTTTTAAAGAAAAACTCGAAATAGCCAAGCTGCTTGAAAAACTCAAGGTAGACATCATCGAAACAGGTTTTATAAACGAACCCGGCGACGAGGTTTTTGTAAGGACTCTTGCCGCGTCTCTCGAACATTGCATACTGTCCGTGCCCGTCACCGCCGATAAGCAAAACATAGATAAGGCGCGCACCGCCCTTACAAAGGCTTCCAAAGGACGCCTAAACCTCATTATGCCGACCTCAACCGTCGGCATGGAGTACGGTTATCAAATGAAAGCCGAAAAAATGCTTCCGCTTGCCGGAGAGCTTGTTTCCTATGCGGTGTCCGTGTGCGATGATGTTGAGTTTACCGCCGAGGATGCCCTGCGCAGCGAGCCGGAGTTTTTGGCTTCGATTCTAAAAGCCGCAGTCTCTGCCGGAGCGAAAACGATCACTCTTTGCGACTCTGCCGGAGAGCTATTGCCCGACGAATTTACCGCATTTATGGAGCGTATACTAAAAATGACGCCCGAGCTTTCCGACGTCACACTCGCCTTTCATTTTAAGGATAATATCAGATTGGCCCACGCCATCGCTCTTATTGGCATAAATTTGGGCGTCCGGGCCGTCAAGGTCTCGGCGGGCACGGGTTTTGACACATTATCGCTAAAGAGATTTTTAAACATAATCAAGCTGCGCGGTGAAACTCTCGGTATTTCATGCGGCGCAAACATTACAGAGCTTTCGCGCATATGCGCCCGGCTTGCGGCAATGACCGGGTTTGCGGATATTGACGGCAAATCCGCCCAAAGAGCCGCCCCGAGCGCAAAGCCGGACGCCGCGCCCCCCGATGGCGCCGACATCAATCAGCTTCGCGGCTATATTTCATCCATAGGTTACGACATCTCCGAAGACGACCTTGAGCGCATATTTGCGCAATACGCGGATATAGCCCGCAGCAAAAAAGTTGTGGCGGACGACATAGAAGCTCTCATAGCCGAAACAGCCGGGCAAGCTCCCGCCACATATAAGCTCGGCAATTTTGTCATAAACAGCGGCAGCTCGATCGTCGCGACCGCCTATGTCGAATTTATCAAAGCCGGCGCGGTAAACGCGGCCTTATCCGCCGGAGACGGACCGATAGACGCGGCCTTCAAAGCCGCCGAGATCATATTCGGAACTCACTATGAGCTTGAAGATTTCCAAATACACGCCGTCACGAGCGGGCGCGAAGCGACGGGCGACGCGCTTATCAAGCTCCGCCACGAAGGCAAGCTCTATTCCGGGCGCGGCGTCTCTACGGATATAGTCGGCGCCAGCATCCGCGCCTATTTGAGCGCGGTAAACAAAATACTGCACGAAGAGGCGGGAATCAAATAATTTCCGACCTGTATGTACTTTTAATTATTATCGGGAGACTATTAAACAATGAAATTATCATATAAAACAAATGCGTGGCCTGATCTCACCTGGAGCGAACACGCGCAGCTTGCCGAAAATATGGAGCTTGACGGGCTTGAGCTTTGCTTTGTGCCGGAGAGCTCCGCAAAAAGCATATCCGCCGCAAAACCCGGCGGCTCGTCCGAAATTGCCGCATCCATCGGGGCGCGGCAGCAATTTTTGCGAAGCCTCCGCGAACGCCGGCTCGAAGCCGTGTGTATAACCCTCTCCGGCAGTCTTGATCAAAAAACGGCGGAACAGTGCGTCGGGCTCGCCGGCGCTTTGCGCATACCGTATGTATGCCTCGATACCTCCGTTGATACAAGCTCGGACGAAGAAGCTCTCTTTGATCTCGTCACAGGGCTTTTAAAAAAAGCGGAGCAGGCTGGCGTGATTTTGCTCATCGAAACAAAAGGTATTTACACAAATTCCGAATGTCTGACGAAAATACTTGAGCGTTTTGCCAGCGACAATCTTGCCGCGCTCTGGAACTTGCACCACACGTACGCATACGGCGGCGAATCCGCCGACGCGACTATCCGCAATTTGGGCGCGTATGTGAAATTAGTCCATGTATCTGACTCGTGTAAATCGGGCAACGAGCTTTTGTGTACGCTCGTCGGCGACGGAGACGTGCCGCTCGAACAAATGCTGCTCGCGCTTCGCTCTATTGACTACAAAGGCCATCTTGTCCTCGATATGACGGATGATAACTTAAATATTACGGATGCCGACATCAGGCTTCCCCACTATGTAAACGCCATGAACAGGCTTTTGAGCGGGCGGGGCAAGGCCGCGAGGCATTACGACAACATACGCAAAACAGGCAAATACATATGGCCAAAGGACGAGCTTTTAGATATCACTTTCTCGCAAGTGCTTGATCGCGTCGCGGATGAATTTCCCGATCAATACGCTTTCAGATACACGACGCTCGACTACACGCGCACCTACTCGCAGTTTCGCGACGATGCGGACACCTTCGCACGCAGCCTGATCGCTTTGGGTATAAAGCCCGGCGACAAGGTGGCTATTTGGGCGACCAATGTTCCCGCGTGGTTTGTCACGTTTTGGGCGTCGGTGCGTATCGGCGCGGTTTTGGTCACGGTAAATACCGCGTATAAAATCCGCGAGGCAGAATACTTACTCAGGCAAGCCGACGTGCACACGCTCGTCATGATTGACGGTTACAGAGACTCAGACTATGTCTCTGTCATAAAAGAAATTTGCCCCGAGCTTGAAACTTCCGTACCCGGCAAGCCTTTGCATTGCAAGCGGCTGCCATTCTTGCGCAATATCATCAATATCACCTCAAAGCAGAGCGGATGCCTGACATGGGATGAGGCGATGGAAAAGAGCAAGCCTATACCGATCGAGGAGGTTCATAGAATAGCCGCCCTGACCGTGCCGGGCGATGTGTGCAATATGCAATACACCTCCGGAACTACCGGCTTTCCCAAGGGGGTCATGCTCACCCATCACAACATAATAAACAACGGTAAATGTATCGGCGACCGCATGGATTTATCTACCGCCGACCGTTATCTTATCCATGTGCCGATGTTTCATTGCTTTGGCATGGTGCTTTCGATGATAGCTTCGATGACGCACGCCTCCACAATGTCTCCGCTTCCGTATTTCACGCCAAAAGCCGCGCTCGCCTGCGTAAAACAAGAGCGCATTACGGCGATAAACGGTGTCCCGACAATGTTCATAGCCATGCTCGAACACCCCGACTTCAACCCCGATGACTTCACGCATACAAGAACCGGAATCATGGCGGGCAGCCCGTGCCCAATATCCGTCATGCGCGATGTCTTGGAGAAAATGAATATGTCTGAAATCACTATCGTTTTCGGGCAGACCGAAAGCTCGCCCGGATGCACGATGAGCTCTATTGACGACCCTATAGACGTGAGGGTCGGCACTGTCGGCAGGGCGCTGCCCGGCGTGGAGTGCAAAATCGTTGACCCGGAAACAAACCGTCCGATGCCTGTCGGCGAAAACGGAGAGTTTGTCGCGCGCGGGTACAATATCATGAAGGGCTATTACAAGATGCCCGACGCCACCGCGGCCGCCATAGATAAAGACGGCTGGCTTCACACGGGAGACCTTGCCTGTGAAACTTCTGACGGAAACTACCGCATAACAGGCAGGCTCAGGGACATGATCATTCGAGGCGGCGAGAACATTTACCCGAAAGAAATCGAGGAGTTTTTGTATACGCATCCAAAAATCAAAGATGTTCAAGTCATCGGCGTACCCTCTGAGCAGTACGGAGAGGAAATCATGGCAGCCGTCATATTAAAAGACGGTGAAACACTCTCCGAAAGCGAAGTAAAAGACTTTGTACGCGCCAGCATGGCAAAACATAAAGTTCCGAGCTATGTGGACTTTGTCAGCGAATTTCCCATGAATGCCGCCGGAAAAATCATGAAATATAAAATGCGTGAAGCCGCCGTAGAAAAGCTCGGCCTGCAAAAAGCGAGCGCGATAGAAACGGCATAACGCAAATCTCCTGCGGCGGCGGGCGCTACATAGCACAGATGTTCGACCATGACCTGCACCCCATAAATTTAAATATTCGGCGACGCCAAAAAAGGAGAAGCAATGAGATACCGCAATGAGCTAAAATTTATACTCAGCTATCAGACCTCCGAGAGGATAAAACGCCGTATAAAAGGTGTCATGGCTCCCGACTCACATTCGGGGGGTATCTACACCGTTAGCAATATCTACGTGGACGATATGTATGATACATTCTACAACGATAAGCATTTTGGTAAATACCGCCGCGACAAATACAGAGCCCGTTATTATAACGGCGACCTGTCTTTTATACGTTTTGAAAACAAACATAAAGACGGCTCGCTATCTTATAAAAATTCTGTTATAATGACAAAGGATGAGCTTTCTCAAATGGCGTCGGGTGATTTTGGCTTTATGGATAAATCGGAAAATCCATTGTGGCAGGCCATGAACGCTATCCAAATTACGAGGGGATTGCGCCCCAGCGCCGCCTTTACATATGTCCGCGAGGCTTACGTCTACCCGCCGGGCGATGTCCGCATTACTTTTGATTCATCTATGCGCCCCGACAGCTTAAAAATTGATGATTTGGACACGGTGTCCGAATATGCAAAAAACGGCGGCGCATCAAATAATCTGTCAATCGGCGCCGCCGTCGGTTTTGATTTGATTATGGAGCTTAAATACACGGGTTTTCTGCCAACGGTGATAGCCGGCATGTTACAAGATGTGCCGATTATACATACGGAAATGTCAAAATATTGCTTTATGCGCGAGAGGAGATTTACTTACTAATGGGTCAGTTTTTTGAGGAGTTATTTACACCCCCGCAACAGCTGCAAGCTCTCACCGGGACACAGGTTTTGCTCAATATGGTCTTTGCGTTGATCTGCGGCATCATTATTTTCTTGGTTTACCGTTATTTTAACGAGGGCGTAGTCTATAGCGCGCGCTTCAATATGCTTATTATAATGGTGTGCGTCGTGACGTCGCTTATCATAATTACGATTGGGGCAAACCTTGTTTTAACGCTCGGCATGGTCGGCGCTCTGAGTATCGTGCGTTTCCGCGCCGCTGTAAAAGACCCCCTTGATGTCGGGTTTCTCTTTTGGGCGGTGGCGGCGGGGCTCACGGCGGGAGCTCAGCTTTATAGCGTAGCCATCATAGGCACATGCTTTATCGCTTTTATGTACATTGTCATATCGCTTATACGCATTGACAAAAAATGCTTTCTTCTGATCGTACGCTATGATCCCAAAGCTGAAGATACGGTCAATGATTTGTTAAAACCCCTGAAAGCCCGGACAAAGAATAAGACCTCCACAAAGCTCTATTCGGAGATAACCTCTGAGGTAACTGTCCGCAAAGGAAATACCTCATTTACTGATGAACTCAAAAACGCGGATGGCATCGAGACGGTATCACTCGTGGAATACTCGGGAGATTACTACTAAAGCGGGAGCAGTCCGCGCCGCAAACCGATGCCTCAAATCCGCGCCGCCAGCCTGTGCCGCAAGTCTGTACAGCAAGCCCGCGCCGCAGGAAATACGAAAGGAAAGTCATTGTGATTGCAAAAAAATGGATATTTTTAGCGGCAGCCTCAGTATTGATGGCAGTGACGATAGTGCTTTTAAATCTAAGCCCCGCGCCTGTTATCTTGCCCCCGGTTCTTTCTCCCGATAATGCTTCCGGCACAGACGGTCAAAAC
Source organism: Oscillospiraceae bacterium (assembly GCA_009777235.1). Taxonomy (GTDB): domain Bacteria; phylum Bacillota; class Clostridia; order Oscillospirales; family Oscillospiraceae; genus WRMH01. The sequence continues at coordinate 50,210 of WRMH01000003.1, read as the reverse complement.
GCGGACGGTATCGGTTTTATCGAAGATGCCGAAACCGTTCGAGTCCGGCCAAGCCTTACGCTCTCTCATGACGGGCATTTTCACCCCTCCGCCATTGCGGTAAGCATATCCGCGTCAACTCCCGATGCCGTCATATACTACACCTTAGACGGCTCGGAGCCGACATATGACTCGCAAGTATATACAGGCCCGATAGAGCTTGAGCCGCCTTCCTGGCGCGGTCAGAGCATAGCGGTCTACCCGCTCAAAGCCGCCGCCGTGACCGAAGATGATACATCGCTCACGCTTGTTCATACATATTTCATAGGCGGTGATTTCGACGACAGGTTTGACGTGATGGTGTTTTCGCTTTCGACGGACGACGAATATCTCTATGACTACGACATCGGCATACTTGTGGAGGGGCGTTTGCGCGAGGAGTACAGGAAAAACAATCCCGGAGCTTGGATAAACCCGCCCGACCCGGCAAACTTCAACATACGCGGCATGGACGGCGAACGGCCGATATATGTCGAGGTTTTTGAAAGTGGCAAGCGCGTATTGGCACAGCCCGCGGGTGTCCGCGTACACGGCGGCTGGTCTCGCGCCTCCAATCAAAAATCGCTCCGCCTCATCGCCCGCAATGCCTATGAAGTAGAGCCCGGTCAAGGCCGGTTTCGTTATAATTTCTTCCCCGATGATGTGAGGGCGGACCTTTACGGCACACCCATTACCAGATACGATCAGCTTGTACTCAGCAACAATGCCAATGACCGCGATTTTGCCATGCTCCGCCAAGAGGTCAACTATAATCTCTCTTTGCTGTCCGGTTTTCGGGTCACGCCCCCGCTCCGGGCGGCGGCAGTTTTCATCAACGGCGAATACTATGGCTTCGCTTGGCTTGAGGTCGCTATAAACGAACAGTATTTAGAAGACGTCTATTCCGCGCCTACACGGGATTTTCAGATTGTGGGCGACGGCGAATGGTGGGTCAGAACCGAAGATGAAACCTTGATAGCCGCAATAGGTGAAGTCAACGATTTTTATAACAAGGATTTTACCGACGATAAAGTTTTGGCAGATTTCAACGCCCTTGTTGATATAGACAACCTGCTGCATTATTACGCTTTTCAGACCTTCGTTGGCAACCGCGACTGGCCCGGCGGCAACCTCAAACGCTGGCGTTATATCGGTCCTCAAACAGATGAAGAGGGTAATCCTTTAGACCTCGCGCCGGAGCTTGACGGGCGTTGGCGTTATATCATGTATGATTTGGATTTTCTGATGAGTCTTTATGAAGATAATGTCCGCGCAAACAGCCCGTCTTTTAAGGACTATCTCACAAGGAACAACGACAGGTACAGCTATATGCTCACGGCGCTCTTTGCGCGGCCGGATATGGCTGATAAATTTGCAATGTACGCCTGCGATATTATCTCTAACGTCGTAACACCCGAAAATGTCTCAAAATACACAAAAGAGCGTTATGGCGAGGCTTATAAAGAAATCGGGTATGCCTTGGACGCCAGGAAATACGCGGCTTGGGTGAGCCGGGATTCAATAGAATTCAATCACAGCAATATGGTAGTTTATACCGAGGCGCGTTCCGCTTACTTTTTGCAAGGTATGCGCGATCATTTTGGCTGGGATGACGAAATGTTTACCGTGCGGGTCAGCGGCGGCGACGCTGTTATCGGCACGCAAGCGGCCGCTTCGTCTACATATTTTGCTCACCTTACTATCCCCGTAAAACCCGCGCTTTCAAAATATGCCGTCTTTGACCATTGGGTGCTAAACGGCGAGATTATCTACACAGACGAGATAACCGTGTCGGCGGCGGATGCCATAGACGGCGTCGTAAGCATCACGCTTGTTACCCGCGAAGAAGCACCCACCCTGTCCATAACACAGGCGTATGGTTCAAGCTCGCGCAACGGCGCCGCTTTGCAAAACGCGAGCGACACGGCTATTGAAACCACGCATTTATACTTTACGGACGATTTGCATAATCCGTTTATGTGGGCTATGCCTCTTGCCACAGTAGAGCCGGGCGGCACGCTCGAATTTGCCGGCAGAGGCTCAAACGACGCTTTGGACATCCATCGTATACGCATGGGCTTTAACGTCCGCGAGGGCAGAGTTTTGTACTTATGCGGCGAGGACGGCAGCGTGCTCGACTGGATGGTGGTAAACGCAGCACCGTAAGTGATGGGGGAAAAGTAAATTTGCCTTTTACCTCAAAAGCACTTATTCGTCAGGTTTAATGTGGATATATCAATTATATTGCTTGACAATTTGACGAATAAGTGTTAAGTTATGTCTTGAGGTGAAGTTTTATGTTAAGGAAAATTACTGCACAGCTATTAAAATGGAAAAATTCAAAATACAGGCAGCCGCTTATTTTACAAGGTGCGCGGCAAGTTGGCAAAACCTATGTTGTTTTGGAATTTGCAAGAGAGCAGTATGATAATGTTGCTTACATCAATTTTGAGTTTGATAAAGACGCAAAAGCGATTTTTGAAAACACATTAGACCCAAAAGAAGTTGTTCCGAAAATCGAGGTTTTTACAAGGCAAACGATAACAAGAGGAAGGACACTTATTTTTTTAGACGAAATCCAGCTTTGTCCTCCCGCTCTTACATCTTTGAAATACTTTGATGAATTTGCGCCGGAATATCATGTTATTGTAGCGGGAAGTTTGCTTGGCGTTGCGGTTAGCCGCGAGGAATATTCTTTTCCGGTCGGGAAAGTAAACAGGCTCACGCTTTTTCCTATGGATTTTGAAGAATTTTTGATTGCCGCAGGAAAGGTCGAGTTTGTTGATAAAATCAAACAGTGTTTTGAAACAAACTCTCCAATGGATAAGATTTATCATAATATGTTGCTCGAACAATACCGTCAATATTTAGTGGTGGGAGGTATGCCTGATTGCGTTGCAAAATTCATTGAAACTAATGACTACACTTTGATAAGAGCAACACAAAAGTTGATATTGGATGCTTATTTAGATGATATGAGTAAATATAACAACAAAAATGAAATCAAAAAAACAAGACTTGCATACAACAGCGTAACAGCCCAGCTTTCCAAAAAGAATACGCGGTTTCAATATAAACTGATAAAATCGGGCGGGCGAGCCGCAGAGTTTGAAAATGCCATTGAATGGCTCGCTTTGTCCGGCATTATCACTCGCGTCAACGCTCTTGATATAGTAAAAAAGCCCCTTGATAACTATAAGAATATAGACAGCTTCAAAATCTTTGTATCAGATGTTGGGCTTTTGTGCGCAAAGAATAATGTGCTTGCAAGTGATGTTCTTTATTCAGCTGACGACTTGAATGACTTCAAAGGCGGACTGACGGAAAACTATGTTTGCTCTCAATTAGCCTGTCGTGACCATACCTGTTATACATGGTACAGCGAAGGAGAAGCTGAGGTGGACTTTGTTATACAGCGTGGCGGAAAGCTCATTCCTATAGAGGTCAAATCAGCACAAAACAGTAAAGCAAAAAGCCTAAAGGTATATATTCAAAAATTCAAACCCGAATACGCCATAAAAGTGTCTGCAAATAACTTTGGATTTGAAAGCGGTATCAAAACAATTCCACTGTATGCGGCGTTTTGCATATAGTGCCCTTTAGTGTATTGTTTACTGACCCTTTTCCTCACCGTGTCTGGGGTGTAACCGAGAAAACCGCAGACATTGTGAAATATGTCTGAATGTTTTAATATGTTTACTTTAGTAAATTCTCCCGGTAAGTTCCACTTTTGCGTCCACTATGGAACTTAATTTGGGAATTTACTGATTTATATTGGTATTGATGACGACGGAAAAGCTGTGGGCGTTTCCGATATTGACTTTGTGGGGCGGCAGATTGTTGACCGGATCAAGAACAATATTTCACCATCTGTCCTTGGCTTGTTTGATATTGCGGTTGAAAGGGTTGACAGCACTTCTGTCATTAAGATAATCGTTTCAAGCGGCATGGAAAAGCCGTATTATATACGAAATCAGGGACGCTCGGAGCGTGGTTGTTTTATTCGCACAGGTAATTCCGTCCAGCCAATGACAACGCAAGTGATTGATAACCTGTATGCGCGTCATCGCCCCATATCGCTCGGAAATATCCCAGCGCCGCGAAAAGGTCTGACTTTTGAGCAGCTGGAAATTTATTATCAGGCGAAAAAGTTAAAGTTAAACGAACACTTTATGACCTCGCTTGAGTTGCTCACGCCGGACGGATGCGATAATTTTGTCGCTTATATGCTCGCCGATGAAAATGGCGTTTCAATTAAGGTCGCGAAATATGCCGGAAAAGACAAGGTTGACCTTATCGAAAATTACGAATATGGGTATTGCTGCCTTATAAAAGCGACAAATCAAGTGCTTGACCGTCTTGACGTTGAGAACCGTACATTCACAAAAATTACACCCAAAGAGCGTATTGAGCAACAAATGGTTGACCGCACCGCGCTTCGCGAAGCCGTGATTAACGCCATCGTTCACAACGACTACAGCCGCAATGCCGTTCCAACAATTGAGATTTTCGCTGACCGAATTACAATTACGTCATACGGCGGCTTGCCGGAGGGCTTGTCTCGCGAGAGCTTTTTCGAATATTGCTCAATGCCGCGAAATCGCGAGCTTATGCGCGTGTTACGCGATGTCGGTTTGGTGGAGCAGCTTGATTCAGGAATGGGCAGGATTTTGAACGCTTACGACAGAAATATTTTTAAGTTTGCAGGGGACTTTTTGATAGTGACGTTTCCTTTTGCTGACGGTTTCGACGTAACGGTTGACGACACAAATGTCACTGATGGCACTAATCTTGGCACTAATGGCACTAATCTTGGCACTAATGGCACTAATCTTGGCACTAATGGCACTAATCTTGGCACTAATAAAATAGTAAATGCCATACGTGAAAATCCCGGCATTACCCTTGTCGGCATAGCTAATTTAACTGGATTATCCCGGCGCACGGTAGCCCGCGAAGTAGACGCACTGAAAGCGGAAGGCAAGCTAAAGCGTATCGGATCAACACGTTCAGGACATTGGGAAGTTTGCTAATTTAGCAGAACATAAGCAATATCGCCGAATATGTCTCTATCTTTACTTTTCACTCAAAAATACAAAATATTATTGCAATTTGCCGGCATTTGTGATAAATTAACGACCGCAAGGCCATAATAAGAGGCCGCAGCGACCGTGAGGTGTTCCAGCACCGTCACGGCGAATGTAGGGGACCTGTTAAAGAAAACGCCTACAGACACGGAAAAACCGCCGCTACAACCACTATCAGTATACCTTTTCATCTCGGTATTTTCAACCTGATTTTGTGGCTTCGCGGCAGGGCTATCCGCAATAAACGCTGAATGTTTACATCGGCGCGTAGGCAGCGTCGCCTAACGGCGACACAGGCAGTAATGCCCTCCTGCGTGCCTTTAATTGCTCCGCTGACTAAATGTTGAAGCGGGATTGCCGAAAATTTTTTCCGTCACGCGAGGCGGAGGACGCCGCTTTGCTGACGCAAGGCAAGGACGAGAACGAAGCGTGACGGGAAAAAGACCGGCAATATGGTTCGAGATTTAGTCGGCGGAGCAATAATTATGGCCTTTTGCTTAATAAAGCAAAAGGTGATAGTGCTCTGCAATGAATCCGCTCCACGAAAAACTAAAAACGCAGCCGCTAAAAGCAAAACATCTTGAAAACGGTTTTATCGCGCTTGTGATGATTGTCGCCGTTTTGCCGCTTATTTGGTATGGAAAAAATTCGATTTTGCCTGTCCATGACCTCATGGAGGAGGCTCTTGCGCGGCTAAAGATGCTAAAAGACAACGACTTGATGTTTGCCTTAGACTCCCCCACAAATCAGCTCGGAAACCTATCCACAGCCTATTTTATGCAGTCATTTAACATCCAGTGGCTTATATATCTTCTTTTTGACGTATTTACAGCGTTTGTTATCTGCTATGGCGTAAAGATAATTATAGGCTACTTTTCGATGTTTTTGCTCTTAGAGCACATAGCGCCGGGCAGGCAAAATGCTTTTATCATAAAATTGGTGTCTATCAGCTTCGCGCTCTTGCCGGCCCAGCATAACTTTCAGATGAGCCTTGATTCCATACCGCTGCTCTGCCTTGCTTTTTTGCTGATAATTAAATTAAACCACAAGAAAATAGATAAGCGCGTACTTTGGCTGCTGCTTTTCCCATTTTTATCTAATACTCCTATGGCAGGTTTATTTTTGCTGGTATTTTGGGTCGTAGGCGTTGCTGTTATGTGGATAAAAGACAAAAAGCTCAACATAAACCTTGTTTTGGGGCTTATTTGTCTGATTTGCGGATATATTATAGTGGATTTGAAGCTATTTTATCAAGCAATCGTTTTGTCAGAGCCGCTAAACCGCACTGTCTATCAAGTGGGTAAATGGACTATAAGCGAGGCGTTTTCCATATCGGCTTTGGCCAGAAGATTTTTTCTGATGGATAACGAGGGTATGTATCCCGCGCCGCAGCTTGTTTGGCCTATTGTGTTTCCGGTTGTTTTGGCGACGCTCGGCTCGTCGGTGATATATATATTATATAAGCACAGCAAAAATGAGCTATCCGACAAGCACAGGTATTTATCGAGATACGCGCTCGCCGCGATAAGTATTTTTGGAATGAATATAACATTTATCTTTTTGCATACCCTCTCGTGGACATCTGTGTTCGTAGATATGATAAATAAAATAGTTCCGTTCCTGTCCGGGTTTTATTTTGGAAGGATCATCTATTCTACCCGAGTCACCCTATATATTGTTTTTGCCTTGACATTGATAGTGCTGCTTAGGATTTTTGCAAAAAGAAAGGCACGTTATCTCGTATATGTCATCGCTTGCTTGCAGATATTTACGGTGCTGACCTCGCAGTGGATATTCAGCCACTCCGGTATCAATTTAGCCCACGCAAAAAACATACAAGAAGACGCTAATGTGACATTTAGGGAGTTTTTTGCCGAAGATTTCTTCTCTCATATTAGAAGCGATATGGATTATGGCGGTGAGCCTGCCGCGGCCCTGGGATTTCACCCAAGCGTACTCATGTACAACGGATTTTCTTGCGTGGACGGATATTTAAGCACCCTCCCGTTGTCATATATGACGGCCTTTAGAGAGGTGATCGCGCCGCAATTGGATAGAAACCCCCAGCACAAGGAAAGATACGACGATAAAGGCATCAGGATGTATTTGTACAATGATGAAATATTTCAGATATCGAGAAAAATAGAAATCTCCTATCCGGTAGAGCTATATATAAACACGCAGGCTTTCAAGGACTTGGGAGGAATGTATATACTCTCCCGAGCCGAAATATCAAATGCCGATGAGCTTGGGCTCGGCTTTGTCAAATACTACGGCGGCGGCGATGAGTTTATCTATAACATATGGCTGTATACCGTTTTTTGAAACCTTTTGCGACATCGTCAAAGAGTTCAAAAACGGTACACAGCCATATGGGACGATTGCAAAAAAACGAAAGGCGGTAGTGCTCTGTAATGAATTTGCTCCAAGAAAAACTAAAAACGCATCCGCTCAAGCCAAAGCACCTGATTAAAAAAGCGCAACTTTATTTTCGCAAACCTGATAAAATTGCCGTGCTCTTGTTTTTGCTGTATTTCATCGTGGGTCTTTTAATTTTTCCAAGCTATGGGATAAGCACCGATGAACCCATGGAAAGAGAAACATCCATGATTAATCTACACTACGCTATGGAAAGCATTTTTGGCGCGAGAACCGCTGCCGCTTCCCAAATACCTGTCAAGACTTCTCTTTTGACCTACGAAGACAGATATTACGGAACCGCGTTGCAAACCATCCCGCTTATGGTAGAATATTTATTTGGTTTTGATTTATCTACGCGAACTGTGTTTCTGATACGGCATTTGTTCACGTTTATAAATTACTACACGGCGGGGATTTTTTTCTTTTTAATATTGCGCAGGCGTTTTAACACATATATCCCGCTTTTGGGCGCGCTGCTGTATATCTTATATCCTAGGTTTTTTGGCGAATCATTTTATAATATCAAAGATATATTATTTTTTTCGTGGGCTATCATTTCATCATACTTTGTACTGCAATGGCTGTTGTCCAAAAAACTAAAACATCTAATCTTTGCGGCGGTAACGATAGCCGTTGCGGCGAACACCCGTATTCTGGGTTTTGCGATTTTATTACTTGCCTGCGGCTTTTCGGTCATAATTGAAGCAGTTAACAAAAAAGACGATAAAAGCATTATCCGATATCTTAAAAAGTTTAAAGAAATGCTAAAATTAATTGCGCTCACTTATGTATTTTATATTATCATTACCCCGTTTTTATGGGAAAACCCGCTCGGGAACACGATAGCGCAGTTTGTCTATTTTCGTGAGCTTGACCAATTACAGTGGAATGATACGCATCTTTATCTTGGCAAAATGATTACTCAGTATGTTCAATATCACTATATCCCTGTATGGATGAGCGTAACCATCCCATTGCTTCATATTATCGCTTTCTCAATTGGGGCAATCGTTCTCACTTGGAAAATGATTTCATATATCATGCGAGCTGTCGGACAAAAAAGACTGATATTACAAGCACTGACAATGCCGCATATATATGACTTGTTCTTTTTTTCAATGTTTATGTGTACGTATCTGGGCTTTGTATTTTTCAAAATTACCATGTATGAAGGCTGGCGCCATGCGTATATGATTTACTGCCCGTTTTTATATGTCGCCGTACTGGGTCTTAGCAAAGCCACTTTTTTTTGCAAGAGATATGCTCTGCTCCACAAGGCTTTTTTGCTTTTTGTCGCGCTAAATTTAATATATTTGCTCGGATTTATTGCGTTAAATCACCCGTATCAGTATGCCTACTTCAATATTGTCGGGCGGCAAGCCGAAGGAAATTTCTCTATCGACTTTTGGAATGTATCAAGCTATGATTTAATTAGGTACGCAATAGAAGATGCCGACAATTGCGAAATTAGTATTTGTATACAGCGTGGGACGTATGCATTTCACTTATTAACACAGAACGAAAAGAAGCTTGTACGCACCACGAGAAATGTGGATGACGCAGAGTATTATATATATGGTACGAGAGGGGCATGGTACAGCCTTGTTCCTCCCGGTTTTACGCAAATAAAGGAGATCACGTCAGGCGGCGTAACCATTTCGGCGTTATATAAACGTACAGCAGAAGAAACGCCGCACAATCCTCCGTAGGCAGCATATGCAAAGCCTACTCGCCGATGCTTTCTCCGTCAATTATTTCCTGGACAATGTAGTTCGGGCGGTTTTGGATTTCCGTATAAATGCGCCCGATATACTCACCCATGAGGCCAAGAATCATCAGCACAATACCCTGCGTGAACAAGACCGCGGCTATAATAGACGCCCAGCCCTCCACCGTTTGGTCTGTAAAGAAACGCTGATACATCGCTATTATTATATAGACAAAACTGAGCAAAGAAATGATAAAGCCAATCATAGTCGCAAGTTTTAAAGGCTTGTACGAAAATGAAGTGATGGCGTCCATTGCAAACTTCATCATCTTTCTGAGCGGATATTTTGTTACCCCCGCAAACCGCTCTTCACGCACATAATCAACGGCGATTTGCTTAAATCCGACCCAACCGACCATGCCACGAATATAGCGGTTTTTTTCCGGCATTTTATTGACGGCATCGCAAACCTTACGGTCAATGAGCCGAAACTCACCTGTGTCAGCGGGCAAATCTACGGTGGTCATGCTCCGTAAAAACCGATAAAAAACCTTTGCCGTCACACGCTTAAAAATAGACTCGCCCTTGCGTTTTGCGCGTTTGCCGTATACCACATGATAGCCTTCTTTCCATTTTGCCGCCATTTGCGGAAAAACCTCCGGCGGGTCTTGCAGGTCGGCGTCTATAATAAAGATCGCCTCGCCGCGAGCATGTTCCATACCGGCGGAAATTGCGGGCATATGACCGAAATTTCGCGAAAAATTGATGAGCCTTACAGATTTATCGCTCCGGCAAAAATCAGCAATTATCTGTGCCGTCAAATCGCGGCTTCCGTCGTTGACAAAAACAAGCTCATACGGCTCGCCTATGCCGGACATAACATTTGTCAGGCGATTATAGGTTTCTGTGATGACTTCCTGCTCGTTATACGCAGGAATGACTACGGAATATACAGGCTGTTTTTTCATTTCCACGCTCCTATTTCAATGCATAATGCATAATTCACAATTCATAGTTCGCGTCCGCCGCGAAACTATCTCACGCGTCCGCGGCTGAGGCGCCGCCCGTAGAGCCAAAGCCCCCCGCGCCGCGCTCTGTTTGGCAAAGGCTGTCGCATGATACAATTTCCGGCAGAGAGCATTTTGCCACTACCATTTGGGCTATTCTATCTCCGTGCCGAACCACAAACGGCACTTTTGACATATTTCGCAGTCCGACAATTATCTCTCCCCTATAGTCTGAATCTATGACCCCCACGCAATTGGCGGGCGCGATCCCGTGCTTTGTGGCAAGGCCGCTTCTGGCATAAATAAAAGCCGCATAGCCATAGTCCAAGGCGATCGCGATCCCCGAACCCACCATGCGAGTCTCTCCCGGCATGACAGTAATATCTTCGTCTATACATGCCGCAATATCATAACCCACACTGCCTTTTGTTTGACGCGCCGGGATGGTCGCGTTTTGCCGTATTTTCATAACCGAAAGCGTTTTCATAAGACACAGTATCACATGAGACGGAAACAATGTCAAGTAAAGGTTGTACTTGATTTATATATTATGTATAATAAATAATAGTACAGCGGACGAGGTAAGGCCGTAAGAAGAAAACGCCGCGGATAGAAAGGATTGACCATAACATTGAAAGTTTATGTTGTGCTGCACGGACAAACTGATTTTGACGCCGAGGGACGCATTATCGGAGACAGCGACCCGTCCTTGAACGATACCGGCAAAGAGCAAGCCAAAAATGCCGCCGGGGAGCTATGCGGCAAAGGTATTGATATGATACTCTCCGCGCCGGAAAAACGCGCTATGGAAACATCCGAAATAATAGCCGATGGTTTGGGTTTAGACAAAAACAAGATCACAAAAGGATTAAAATTGTGCGAACGCGCATTTGGCGACCACTGCGGCAAGCTCGTATCCGAGGTGGATATGTTTGCCCTTGACAGTTGGGTTTTTAACGCCGCCACTCCAAACGGCGAAACCATCAAGGATACCCTAAACCGTGTGATCGCGTACATGAACAATATGGTAAAAATCTTCCGAACCAAAACCATGCTGCTTGTCGTGCCGGAGCACATTTGCAAGGCGTTGTTTTGGTTCTTTAACGGGCTTCCCGAGCCCGGCAAAGAGCAAATCAGAGATGTGGAGCATTGCAAAGTATACGAATTTGATACAGACAATATCCCGCAGACGATAAAAGACTATTCCCCGCTTGCCGTCGTGACCGATTCGGGCAGCGACGACGGCGGCGCAAACGACCCGGGAAGGCTTTTGTCCCAATCCGAGATTGACGCGCTCGTAGCCGAGCTGCAGGCAACCGCGTGATACGCCCATTTGCCCTACGATACCTTTACTACGAGCACGGTCACATTGTCCTTGCCGCCTTTTTCCTGCGCGGCGGCGGCCAATTGCTTTGCCATCAAGGTAGCCGCTTCGTTTGTTGACGATATTATCTCGGCGATATCCGAATTGCTCACCCCGTCGGTGAGCCCGTCGCTGCACAGCAAAAAGGTATCGCCTTTTTTTAATTTTATCACCTTTGACGTATGAGGCTCTACGCCCGCGTCGCCCGGTAAAATACCAATATACCGCGTCAGCTTGTTTTCCGTTTCGGGGTCGGTGTGATCCTTTGACAGTAAATAGAGCTTTCCTTTTCTGCAAAAATATACCCTGCTGTCACCGACATTATAGGCGACCGCCGTTTTGCCCTGTATGTTTAGAATCGCGATGGTAGTGCCGCTTCTTCTTTTTTCATCTTTTCTTATTAAATCGCATATGAATTCGCTCGCGCTCGCTAAATAATTGTTTATATTTTTGCGAAAGTCCTCTTTTGGAAACTTTGCGAGGGTCGCTACGGCAATGAGCGATGCCAGCTCACCGTAGCTCTCGCCCCCCATGCCGTCACAAACCGCGTATGTGTATGATTCGTATGCTTTTTTTTCGGCAAAAGCCTCCGTATCTACCTCATAATCAGCTTTATACTTACCATTTATGTAATAATTGTCTTCATTGTTGTCCTTTATCGAACCAATATGTGTAATGGCTGCAGACTCTACAGTGAAATTCTTCACTTAAACTTGTGATCCTCCCGCATAGTAATTCATTAGGCAGCCTTGAGCGATGATTTCACGCTCAATTTTGCCGAGACCTTCGCATTTTAGCGTTATGTCATAGACCGCTGTTTGCGTTGCTGTTTTCGCGGCTTGAGGTATGAGCTTTGCGCGTATGGTCTCATGGCCGCCTTTGAGCGCGTCTTTGATGCCCTTTATATATATCCAATCGCCCGCTTTGAAGAGAACCGGATCATCTTTGTCTATCGTAAAGGGTATTATGCCCCAATTTATGCAGTTTGAACGATAACGCTTTGTCGCGTATTCAAAAGCTATGTTGCAAAGCGCGCCCAGTACCCTTTGGCATGACGCCGCCTGCTCTCTCGCGCTTCCGTCCCCCGGTTTTTTCGCGAAAATACACGAGCCTACGGAAGTTGTTTCCTTATCGGCGCCGGTTTTATGGAAAATTTCGGCTACCTCGTCCGAATCTATATTGTCGCGCACATCCTTGCTCGCTTTTACATATCCGGGCACGCGGCGGCATAGCGTATGTTCCGCCAACGCAATGGGGTTTGACCTGTATGACGAGGTTTCGCCCGACGGTATAAGCTCATCTGTCGTCGTTACATCGTCAAAGATGACTGCGCACAGTTTTATGAGCATATTATCTTTTAGTTCATGAAATTTAGGCCAGCCTGTGATATTCGGCCCGATTCGCAGCTCCGCCGCCGGGTCGGGCTTTCCAAAACCGTTATAAACCCGTTTTTCATAAATAGCTCCGCTGTATCTATACTCACGCTGCTTTTTTGTGTAATTTATGTCGGTTGCGGCAGTGAGCACGCCTTTATTCATCGCCGTTGCCGCTATCGAGCGCGCGTCCATGAGCGCGACCGCGGCTATCTGGTTGTTTGCCGGTTTTGAACCCTCACGGCTTGCGAAGTTTCGCGTCGCGTGGCGGATCGAAAGCGTATTGTGCGCCGGTGTGTCCCCCGCACCGAAGCACGGCCCGCAAAACGCGGGTTTTATAACGACTCCGGCCTTTAAGAGGGTCTGTGATATGCCATTTTCTGTTATCGCAAGTGATATCGGCGCGGATGCCGGGTATATTGACAGGTCAAAATATCCGTTGCCTATGTCGTTATCCTCTAATATATCCGCAACCTCGGAAATATTGTCAAACATACCTCCCGCGCAGCCGACGACGATACCTTGCTCGCAGATGATTTTGCCGTCTTTGCCTATACATTTTTTCAGATCAAGTTTGACCTTTTCTTGCTCTTGATTATTTTTACCCGTTTTCTCTCCGCTGCCGGTTTCACCACCAAGCTCGCTGTTGCAATCATTTTGCGCCCCTTGCAGTATTTTTTCCGCGTCTTTTTGCAGCTCGTGGATCGTGAACGCTTTTGACGGGTGAAACGGCAAGGCTATCATTGACTCAATTTGCGACAGATCGATCTTTGCAACTGCGTCATAGCACGCGCCGTCCGTGACTTGTAGTTTTTTAAAATCGTCCGGCCTTCCAACATTTTTGTAATATTCCCGTACCGCTTCGTCTGTTTCCCAAATAGAAGTCAGGCATGTTGTTTCGGTGGTCATAACATCAATACCGGCGCGAAAATCCATCGGGAGCTTTCTGATACCCGGACCTGCAAATTCCAAAATCTTATTTTTTACCTTGCCGCCAAAAAATGTTTCTTTGATGAGCGCGAGAGCCACATCGTGCGGGCCTACGCCCTTTTTCGGCTCTCCCTCGAGCCATATGAGCACCACTTCCGGCGGGTCAATGTCATAGGTATGCCCCAAAAGCTGGCGCACAAGCTCTCCCCCGCCCTCGCCGACTCCGAGCGTCCCATAGCATCCATAGCGCGTGTGCGAATCCGATCCGAGTATCATCTTGCCTCCGCCGCTAAATACCTCGCGCATATATTGATGGATCACCGCCTGATTGCCCGGCACATAAATACCGCCGTATTTTTTTGCCGCCGATAGCCCAAAAGCATGGTCGTCCTCGTTTATTGTACCGCCGACAGCGCACAGGCTGTTATGGCAGTTTGTCAAAACGTAGGGAATCGGAAATTTTGTCATCCCGGCGGCTCTTGCCGTTTGTATGATGCTCACATATGTAATGTCGTGTGAAACAAGCGCGTCAAACTTGAGCTTTAGCCTATCCTCTCTCGTTTCGCCTTGCGTTTCATGCGCCCGCAGTATTTTATACGCAATCGTTTTTTCGCGCCCCGCGCCTGCGGCCGTTTTATCCATAGGAGGCTTATCCACGCCAGGCTTATCCAAGCCGGGACTCGCGACAGGTTTCCCTGCCACTATTTGTGTCATTTTGCATAAATATTTGATCCCCGGGGTGTTATTCATTGTGAAAAATGTCCCTTAACATATTCTTAACAAATCTTACCACAGATGTAACAATAAATTCAATATCTGTACACACATTATTTGAAAAGATATGCTATACTTCCATTTATATTCACTCATTGAGTACAACTAACCCTGCTTTGCATGACGGTCGGATTACCGGTCAGCCGGCAGGGTTAGACCATTTTTCGCTTGACTATCCACCGGCGCTCATGTTAAAATCTGTATATTGCTCGTGAGGGAGTAGTTTGCGCAGTTTTTGCGTGGCAAGTCAACATACTGACTCAATAGTCTGGCTTGTCGTAAAAAACGAGACTCATGTATGGCTTGAATGCTGTTCATGAGTCTTTATAGATTATTGCGGGGGTTTTGTATGGGATTTTTAGAGCTTGCGCTGCTTTCTATAGGATTGTCAATGGACGCGTTTGCTGTCGCAATATGCCGGATTGACCCGCCGGCGGCTCGGCATGATGAAATAAAAATTTTTACAATTTTTTGCCATAAACGCTAAAGTTCGTGTAAAAAATTCCGATACTACAAATAAGGTGTATTGTCGGCGATAATTGAAGGAGCGATTATACGCACGCACCGCACTCACGGCAGAAAAAATTAAAATTAAATCGGAGGGATCCAAAATGAAAACAGGTAACATTGGCAGCACACCAAATCCTTACGCAGATTTCCAAAACGCGTCAAAAACGAACAAAGCATTTGAAACACCCCAGCCCGAAGTGTTTAAGCCGCCGGTTGACACTTACACTCCGTCCGTAAAAGGAGCGGCAGACCCCACAAAAATTAACAGTCTTTGGAAAGAATTAAACCATCAGGGCGATGCCGTCAGAAAGCTCATAACATCAGCTCTGGGTATTGAAGATGCTCAGGGTCAGGGTTTTTGGGCGCTTCGCGCAAAAAATGTCAAGCTCAGCGATGCTGACAGGGCGCAGGCGGCGTCACTCGTTGCCGAAGACGGCTATTTTGGCGCCAAGCAAACCACAGACCGTCTTATAGGCTTTGCCAAAGCTCTTGTCGGTGAAGGCGCGAGCGATGCACAGATTGAGACCATGCGCAAAGCGGTTCAAAAAGGCTTTGACGAAGTCGCAAAGATGTTTGGCGGATTTGATAAACTGCCGCAAGTGACAAAAGACACTTACGAAGCTACGATGAGCGCCTTTGACAGTTGGAAATCGGGCACAGCGGCGACAGAATAATCAATAACAGCATGGCGTAAAGCCCGCGTCACAAACGTAAGCCTTACGCCATGCGATAAAATGCAATACGAGAGGTGTGTCAAGTGCGCGCTGTTGTAACAAGAGTCTCAAGCGCAACGGTCGAGATCGAGGGTAAAGTAGCCGGAAAAATAGATAAGGGCTATTTGGTTTTGCTCGGCATAAAAGACGGAGATACCGCCGAAGATGCAAAGCGGCTTTCCGCAAAGATATGCAATTTGCGCGTGTTTGCCGACAGCGATGGCAAGATGAACCTAAATCTGCAAGACGCGGGCGGCAGCATACTTGTCATTTCACAATTTACGCTATATGCGGACACAAAAAGCCGCCGACCCGGCTTTACGGCGGCGGCGCGTCCCGATACTGCCATCCCGTTATACGAGCTTTTTGTTGAAAATTGCAGGCAACAGGGATTTACCGTTCAAACCGGACAGTTTGGGGCTATGATGAACGTCAGCTCCGTAAACGACGGCCCGGTTACGATACTGTTTGATACCGAAGCCTTGTGAGCAGCCCGGCGAGCGGGATAATGAGCGTCGCCGCGGCGATATTTCCTATTGCGTGTATGACGTCAAACCAAAATCCCGCCGCTATCCACGCTATCATCATCTCGAACGTAAAGCCGAAAAACAACGCTTGCGCCGGAGCGTAGAGCGTGCCGAATGAAAGCCCGTGCAGCCCGCATATCGCCATATACAGAAAAACCTGTATTTTTTTTTGCCCTTTTAATTTTCCGGCAAGCATAAAGGCAAACCACAACGGCAGCCATATATAAAGATACGGTATCCACCAAATAGAAAATCCCGAAAACACGCCATAAATCAGAACATAAAGGTATATCGGGATAAGCGCTTTTGCTCTGTATGTGAGCGTAATGGCAGCCACGAATAATCCTATCGGATGGATATTTGGTATGCCCTGCATAATGGCAAACGAAACATACATAATTGCGCCGAGCGACGCAAAGATGGCTATGTCGCGTATGGGGACTGTGTGTTTTTTATGTTTTTGTGTAGATAAACGCATATGTCCTGCCTTGCTCAATATCCGTAGCATCCGCGCCGCTCATGGCATAATCTCCATCAACATAAAAAGCCCAGTAAGCGCCGTCCTCATTAAAGTCTGCTTTCAGTCCGTTTACGAAAACGACCATCAGCCCATAATCGCTTACTTCTCCGTCAATTAGCCCCACAGCCAAAAGCGCCGCCCCGACCGTGCTTTCATCGGTGGAAATGTCCCATATGACCGTCTTGTCTGCGTTGTTTGTCGCCTCAAAGCGAAAAACGGTATTCCCCTGCCCCAGCGCGTAAACTTCAAAGGAGTCATATGAGGCCCAAGTATCATCTTGTACCTTTTTTTCTCCACATGCCGCGAGCATTGCGATCATAGACAGCCCGATAAACAATAACGCAAGTTTTCTTTTCATTTTTATTCTCCTCATCTCTTATTTGTACGGTTCGGGTACTATAGCACACAGATTATGTGCTTGTCAATTATACTTGCAATAGTGTATAATAAAAGTGGCTGTAAAAGCAGGTGAAGGATAAAAGCAATTATGAACATTCTTATTGAAAATATACTGACGATTTTGCCCGCAAAGGACAGCGCCGGAGGGCTCACCGCCGAGGTACGCTCTGTTTATGTAAAAAGCGGCGTTATCGCTTCGGTAACAGAAGCTCCCGACGGCTTTGTGCCGGATAAGACGATAAACGGCTCGGGAAAATTACTCATGCCCGGATTTGTCAACGCCCACACCCACGCCACAATGTCCGTTTTGCGAAACTGCGCCGACGACCTGCTCTTTAACGAATGGCTCTTTGACAGAATAATGCCGCTCGAAGACAAGCTGACAGGCGAAGATAACTATTGGGGCACAACGCTTGCCATTATGGAAATGCTGCGTACCGGCACGACCGCGTATCTTGATATGTATTATTTTTTGGACGACCTTGCCCGCGCTGTGGAAGACAGCGGTATGCGGGCTGTTTTATCACGCGGTCTTATCGGCGGCTCCGACGATCCCGGCGCGGGCGAATACCGTCTGCGCGAAGCGATTGACGCTTATGAAAAATGGAAAGGCCGCGACAGGATAAGTTTCATGCTTGCCCCCCACGCCCCCTATACGTGCGACGAGGGTTTTCAGCGCGAGGTGGCATTTGAAGCAAAACGCTTAAACCTTCCGATAAACACGCACATTTCAGAGGGTCTTGTCGAGATTGATACAATACGCGATAAATACGGATGCACGTCTATCGAACTGATGGATCGCGCGGGGTTGCTGACAGATAGAACCGTTGCCGCCCACTGCGTACAGGTTACTGACAGCGACATAAAAATCATGGCCGATCGCGGCGTCACCGTTGCGACAAATCCTGTAAGCAACCTCAAATTAGCCAACGGGGTCGCCCCAATCTTAAAGATGATGAACGCCGGTGTCCGTATAGCTCTCGGCACGGACGGCGCCGCCAGCAATAATACGTTAAATATGTTTCGCGAGATGACCGTGCTTTCGATTATACATAAGGGCATAAACCATGACGCTTTTGGCGTTACCGCCGAAAAAGCCCTCACTATTGCCACTAAAAACGGCGCGCTCGCAATAGGCCGCAGCGACATGGGAGAAATAAAGCCCGGCAATGTTGCCGATTTGGTTATACTGACCCTCGACTCGCCAAATATGCAGCCTCTAAACAACCCAATATCCGCTCTCGTATACTCCGCAAACGGCAGCGAAGTTGAAACAGTTATGGTAGACGGGCGAATACTCATGGAAAACAGGGAATTTCTTACCATTGACTCCGACAGGGTATATCACGAAGTTTCCAAAATATGCGACAGAATAGGCACGCGCTCCTAAAAATTAATAAACCGCTTATCATTTCACAGGCGACGGATGGTGAGCACGCATACCAACAGCTATTTGTGTCGCCTGAGAAATGGCGGTTTAGCGTGAACTTATTCACGCCGTGAATAAATTCACGTTAAACATGATTTAAATTAATAAACCGCTTATCATTTCACAGGCGACGGATGGTGAGCACGCATACCAACAGCTATTTGTGTCGCCTGAGAAATGGCGGTTTAATATGAAAATTTCTTCAAAAGCATTCGGGAAAGAATCGGGGCACGCTGCTATAGCGATGGCGGCGGCGGTCGCGCCCCAATCCGGCACTGTGACAGCGCACAAAAGCAAGGTGCGTGACGTGTCACTGGCTCCGTCGGGCGAGAGAAAGATAGCTTGGGCATGGCGCAATATGCCGCTGCTCCAAGCCATAAAAAAAGATTTTGAAAAAACAAAACCATTTGAAGGCTTAAAGATTACGCTTGCTATCCACATGGAGGCAAAAACCGCCTGTCTGTGCCGCACATTGGCGGCAGGCGGAGCTATCATGAGCGCGGCAGGCTGCAATCCGCTTTCTACGCAAGACGATGTCGCCGCCGCTCTTGCCGTCGGTACTAAAGGCGCTCCGCCAATCAACATCTATGCCTTGCATAATTGCACGGCGGAGGAATATGAACAAAATATGGTAATGGCTCTCGAATCAGGGCCGAACATCATCATTGACGACGGCGGCGATTTGATAAATATAATGCATACAAAGCTGCGGCACTTGCTCCCGGGCGTGCTGGGCGGCTGTGAGGAAACGACGACCGGAATAATGCGCCTGTTCTCAATGGCGGCCGATAAATCTCTCATGTTTCCGATGGTTGCCGTCAATAACGCGCAGTGCAAATATCTTTTCGACAACAGATACGGCACCGGACAATCGGTTTGGGACGGCATCAACCGCACGACAAATTTAGTAGTCGCGGGCAAAGATGTGGTAATAGCAGGCTACGGTTGGTGCGGTAAAGGTATCGCCATGCGCGCTAAAGGTTTTGGCGCCAGAGTCATCGTAACGGAAATAGACCCAGTCAAGGCTCTCGAGGCGATGATGGACGGATTTGACGTTATGCCAATGGACGAGGCCGCCGGCATCGGAGATTTATTCATAACCGCGACAGGCTGCGCCGGGGTTATGACCGAAAGGCATTTCGCAAAATTGAAAGACGGCGCTATCATGTGCAACGCCGGTCACTTCAACGTCGAGGTTGATGTTGATTGGCTCGATAAAAACACCGAAAGCGCAGAACATAAGCCGAATATAATGGGTTATACGCTGCCGGGCGGCAGAAAAGTATTTGTCATTGCCGAAGGCCGGCTTGTCAATCTCGCTTCCGGCGACGGCCATCCCGTCGAGATAATGGATATGAGCTTTGCTATCCAAGCTCTGTCAGCCAAGCACGTCGCCGAAAACCACGCAAAGCTGAAACCCGAAGTCATTGCGGTACCTAAGGAAATTGACCGGGATGTCGCGTTTAGAAAACTCGAAGCCTGCGGTCTGTCCATAGACAAGCTCACCCCAGAGCAAGCAAAATATCTGCTAAGCTGGGACATCGAGTCCGGCACATAGGCGTGGCGCCCTTGTGGAATTTCCGCTCGCTTATTTTACTTGATATCCGGTTTTTTTGCGGGTGTCCGCCACAGGCCGCTTTTTTGCAAGGGGTAGATGATAAGGCGGGCGATTTCAAAGTCTGCCATGCCGTGCGCCACAGTTCCAAGCCCTACAAGCACAAAGACGGACATAAAGAAGCCTTGTGTTTGGTAAGCATCGCTGATATTACCGCCAAAATAGAACGCGCTGACTATGATCACCTCCGCCAAAGCGTGAATCAGTGCGATAAAAAACGAGAATATTCGCAGTCTTATTGCGGATAGCTCGTTTTTTGATATTTTGTGCAAGTAAAATGCCCCAAGCGTGACAAAAATGACGTGCGTTGCCGCCCTTAGCACGATTATGACGGGAAAGCTGCCCAGAAAGAACCCGGCGGTCGTGCCTATAGCCACAACGACGGCGACCGCAGGCGAAATAAACATTGCGATAAAAATGGCTACATGGCTCGCGAGAGTAAAGGAAGCCGGTTCTATCACGATTTTTACGGGGGAAAACATTGGGATCACTATGCCTATGGCAATCAGCAGACCCGATAAAGTCAGCGTTTGTATATGACCTTTGTACATATGGCTTTTTTGTTTCGGCGGGCGATTGGTGTTTTTGCTGTGCTTTGCCGGACGCCTTTCTGTTTTACTGCGCTTCGACAAAAGCGCGGATATTTGAAATGTTTGTGATGGTTTCAAAGCCTGACCCGTTTACAAGCACGAGTGTGGGCGCCGTCCTCACGCTGTAGCGCGACACAAGCTCGGGATTTGCCTCAACCTCCACTATATCGTATGAGATGTTTGCGCTGTTCATATAGCTTTTTGCGGTATCGCAATTCGGGCAGCGTTTTGCGGTGATAAGCATAATCTTGTTATACTCCATCTCCTGTGTTTCATGCACCTGCTTTGAGGACAGTGTTTCGGCTTTATTTACGCCAAAATTTTCGCCAAACCCGTCCGCGCCCGGCATATCTTCCGCGCCGGACACATCATACATTTTGCGATGCTTATATTCTTGCGATTTGCCTTCGTTCCAATTTGAAACCGGGCGGTAATATCCGGTGATACGGCTGTATATCTCGGTCACATCACCGCAGTGCGGGCATGAAAATTCTTCTCCGGGCAGATAGCCGTGCGACGAGCAGACCGAGTATATCGGGGACATTGTATAGTACGGCAGCTTGTAATTGTCGGCGATTTTCCGCACAAGACTTGCCGTCGCTTTCCATGACGGGAGCTTCTCCCCCAAAAAAGCATGAAAAACAGTGCCGGAAGTATATAAAGTCTGCAAATCGTCTTGTATGGTGAGCGCCTTAAAAATATCATCCGTAAAGCCGACCGGGAGGTTTGACGAGTTTGTGTAGTATGGAGCTTCGTCCGCATTTCGCGCCGCCGTTATGATGTCCGGCCAACGTTTGAGATCGTGTTTTGCAAGGCGGTATGACGTGCTCTCCGCCGGCGTGGCCTCGAGATTGTAAAGGTCGCCGTATTTTTCCTGATAGTCTGAGAGACGGTCTCTCATGTGATTTAAGACCTCCGCGGCAAATTTCTGCGCCCTTTTGTCGGTCAAATCGGCCTTTAGCCATCTCGCGTTTAGGGTGGCCTCGTTCATGCCGAGCAGTCCGACGGTCGAAAAGTGATTTTCAAAATTTCCGAGATAGCGTTTTGTGTACGGATAAAGACCTTCGTCCAAAAGTTTTGTAATGATGGTACGCTTTGTTTTGAGCGAACGCGCCGCGAGGTCCATCATTTTATCAAGGCGCACATAAAACTCGGCTTCGCTGCGTGATTTGTATGCTATGCGCGGCATATTTATAGTGACGACGCCGATAGAGCCCGTGCTCTCCCCGCTGCCGAACAGACCTCCGGATTTTTTGCGCAGCTCGCGCAAATCAAGTCGCAGGCGGCAGCACATACTGCGGACATCCGTTGGCTCCATGTCGCTGTTGATGTAGTTGCTGAAATACGGTGTGCCGTATTTTGAGGTCATTTCAAAGAGGAGACGGTTATTTTCGGTTTCGCTCCAGTCAAAATCCTTGGTAATGGAGTAGGTCGGTATCGGATATTGGAATCCGCGGCCATTTGCGTCCCCGGCAAGCATTATTTCGATAAACGCCTTGTTTACCATATCCATCTCGGCTTTGCAGTCTTTATATTTAAAATCCATTTCCTTTCCCGCGACGATGGCGGGCAGCTCGGCGAGGTCGTTTGGCACTACCCAGTCGAGGGTGATGTTTGTGAAAGGAGCTTGCGTACCCCAGCGTGACGGCGTGTTTACGCCAAAAATGAAACTCTCGACGCTCTTTTTGACCTGCTCGTAAGAGAGGTTTCCCGCTTTTACAAACGGCGCGAGATAGGTGTCGAACGACGAAAAAGCCTGCGCCCCCGCCCATTCGTTTTGCATAATGCCGAGGAAGTTTACCATTTGGTTGCACAGGCTGGGCAGATGTTTTGCGGGGGATGACGTGATTTTGCCGGGAATGCCGCCGAGACCTTCTTTGATGAGCTGTTTAAGGCTCCACCCTGCGCAGTATCCCGTGAGCATAGACAGGTCATGCAGATGTATGTCCGCGTTTCTGTGCGCATCGGCAATATCCTTGTCGTAGATTTCACTGAGCCAATAGTTTGCGGTGATTGCGCCGGAGTTGTTTAAGATAAGCCCTCCGACAGAATAAGTAACCGTGGAATTTTCCTTGACACGCCAATCCGTAATGTTGACGTAGCTATCCACGGTTTCTTTAAAGTCCAAAATAGTGGACTTCATGTTTCTCAGTTTTGTGTGTTTTTCGCGGTAAAGTATGTAAGACTTTGCAACATCCGTATAACCGCCTTTTATAAGCACGGATTCCACGCTGTCTTGGATAGCTTCGACACTGATCGCATCATCAACGATCTTTGGCTCGAAGTCTGCCGTGACCATCACCGCCAAGAGTTCTATGGTATCGGTGTGGTACCTCCTGTTTTGCGATTCAAATGCTTTTGTTATTGCCTCGGTAATTTTGCTGAGATCAAAACCGACAGTTGCTCCGTCACGTTTAACGACACTGTACATGCCCTATGCCCCTTTGAGATAGTAATAGCACCGATAAAATTATCAGATGCCTCACTATATTAGCACCGTAAATAGCCCATGTCAAGCGAAAATACAATATATTGTGAAAAAATTTGCAAAATTTGCGGATTTCGCCACAATATATAGATAACCGCTTTTACTGCTCCCGCAGGCAAACGCATGGGAGCGCTTCTTTAACCCGTCTTGCAAGCTCTTTCATCTCGGCTTTGCTATATGGCGTCAGAGCGGGTTTTAACGCTTTTTCGGGATTTTCAAATGTTTGCAGATAGTATTTATCCGCCCCTTTCAGCCAATTTGCTATACAAAGCAGATCATCAATAGTGTGAAGCTCCCTGACTACCGTCGTGCGAAATTCATACTCCACCCGCCCGGTGAGCAAAAACGCGGCGCTTTCTTTTATGGGAGCCGCGTCATAGCCCGGTATGCCTATCGTCACCTCGTATTTCTCCGGCGTGTTTTTTATATCCATCGCGACATAATCAATGCCGCCCGATTCGACGAGCAGGCGCAAAAGCTCGGGACGGCTGCCGTTCGTGTCTATTTTGACCGAAAAACCCATCTCTTTGACAGTGCGCACAAATTCTAAAATACCCTCTTGCGCCAACGGCTCTCCGCCGCAAATGCAAACCCCGTCTATCAAGCCCCGCCGGGATTTGAGATAGTCGAGCACCTGCGCTTGCGAAAGCTCCTGCTCGGGCAGCTCCGGCTCTGATAAGTCCGGCATAGGTATCAGCGACGGATTTTGGCAGTATAAACATGAGAAATTACAGCCTCTCGTAAACAATGTACAGGCCGTCATATCAGGATAATCTAAAAGCGATAGCTTTTGTATGCCTCCAAAATATACGGGTCGCAAGTTCATATTTAGATACCGCCTCTCATGCTTGCGCCCTTGCGCTGCTTAAAATATGTCACGACTTAAAATATTTGTCAACAACAATCCGCAAAATTATACTTTAATATTTGTAAAATAGTTACTATTGCGACCCGGCGAGGAAAGCTGTATTTTTATTGCGTCCTAATAACGCGCATGGCGCGTATGGCGTTTAATATCGCTATGAGTGTGACGCCCACGTCAGCGAATACCGCCGCCCACATATTCGCTATACCCATAGCGCCCAAAACGAGAATGATCGCCTTGACCCCGAGCGCGAAAACTATGTTTTGCAAAACGATGCGCTTTGTTTTTTTCGCGATTTTTATGGCAATCGCAACCTTTGACGGTTCATCGGTCATCAGCACCACATCCGCCGCCTCTATCGCCGCGTCAGACCCTACGCCGCCCATCGCCACCCCTATATCCGCCCGGGCCAGCACGGGCGCGTCGTTGATTCCGTCTCCCACAAACACGAGCGTCCCTTTAGAATGTTTGCCGCAATCAATTTCTTCTACTTTCTCGACTTTCTGATGCGGAAGCAATTCAAAATACACGAGATCAAGCCCGAGTTCTTTCGCTGTTCTCTCCCCTGCCGCCTTGCCGTCGCCGGTCAGCATTATTGTTTTCTTCACGCCCGCCTGTTTGAGCAAGGCAATCGCCCTCTCGCTGTCGGGCTTTGTGACATCGGATATTACTATATGGCCGGCATATCGCCCGTCAATCGCAATATATACAACCGTGCCTAAAGTGTCGTCAATCGGTAAATCAATGCCCGCCCCCGAAAGCAGCTTTGCGTTTCCGGCGAGCACGGATTGACCGTCAATTTTCGCGCGGACGCCAAAACCCGCAAGTTCTTCAATTTCCTTTGGCATATCAACCGCTTTTCCATACGCCTCCCGTATCGAGACGGCAATCGGGTGCGTGGACGCGCTCTCCGCCTGTGCCGCTATACGCATGAGCTTTTCCCGATCTGTCCCATCTGCCGTGACAACATCCGTAACGGTAAATACGCCTTTTGTCAGTGTTCCGGTTTTGTCAAAAACCACGGTATCTACATTGCTGAGGGCTTCTAAATAATTGCTTCCTTTTATCAGTATTCCGTTTCGCGACGCGCCCCCGATCCCTCCAAAAAAGCTCATGGGAATCGAAATCACAAGGGCGCATGGGCACGATACGACGAGAAACACTAATGCCCTGTACAGCCATTGCGAGAAAACGGCGTCCGGTATTACAAGCGGCGGGATTATAGCCAAAACTGCCGCCGAAAATACTACGGCCGGCGTGTAATAACGCGCGAACTTTGTGATGAATTTTTCGGCTTTTGATTTGCGCGAGCTTGCGTCTTGAACGAGCTGCAGTATCTTTGATACCGCAGACTCGCTAAAGGGCTTTGTAACCTTTATTGTCAAAAGGCCGCTTAAATTCACGCATCCTGACAATATCTCATCACCCGCGTAAACGTCACGCGGCAGCGATTCGCCCGTCAGCGCGGAAGTATCAATCGCGCCGCTTCCCTCCGTCACGATTCCGTCCAACGGAATTTTCTCTCCGGGTCGCACCACGATATGCGAGCTCGCATCCACGCTCTCCGGCGGCACTCTTTTTAATTCTTCCCCTATTTTGATATTGGCGTAGTCAGGGCGGATATTCATCAAATCCGTAATGGCTTTTCGGGAACTGTCCACCGCGATATGCTCAATTTCTTCACCGATTTTGAAAAACAGCATAACCGCCACGCCCTCCGGATACTCCCCAATAGCAAACGCTCCGAGGGTCGCAATGCTCATCAGAAAGTTTTCGTCAAATATCCGCCCTTTTGCGATGTTTTTCAAGGCTCGCCAAACGACGTCGCCGCCTATGAGAAGATATGCCGTTATGAAGAAAGCGAGCTTTATTCCGTCGCCATCATCGGCGTCAAGTCCCGAGGCAAACATCGCCGCGCCGGCGCCCAATATTCCATAATGCCAAATGGAGCGGCCATTTAGCAAAGTTTTTGCCGATACTTGCTTTTTTGCCGTATCCATGCTTTTTTTTGTGACTGCGGCCTCTTGCGCACTTGCGTCTTTTTGTGCTATTGCAAGTTTGCGGATTTCGTGTCCTATGTCGCAGGCGCAGCTTTCGCAGCCATGTTTTTCCGGTTTATGAGTCTTTATTTTTGCCATTTTTGTGTACCTTTTCTTTTACTTTTCGCTTGCGTGCAGCAAGCCTTGATAGAACATATTTCGCACATGCTCATCATCAAGCTCATAGTAGACGGCTTTTCCATCTTTGCGATATTTAACAAGCTGCAGCTGCCGCAATATTTTCAGATGGTGCGAAACCGCGGGCTGCGTCATTTCCAAGAGCGCGGCAATATCACAGACGCACATCTCCGACAAGATCAGCGCGTTTATGATCCTAAGCCGCGTCGGGTCGCCGAATGCCTTAAACATTTCCGCCGTCGTTTTTAGCTGCCCGGTATCGGACAGCCCCGCTTTAACCCGGCGTACCGTATCTTCATGTATGACAGTATCTGCGCAGACGGGTTCTAAAGCATTATCTATGCAGCAGGGCTTGCCGGTTTTAGCTTTGCTATTTTCTTTATCTTTGCCTTCTTCGAGAATTTGCCCCGTTATCGCAGTCATAGTTTTGCCTCCGTTTATTTTATTGTTTATCAAGCTCATTATTAAACATATAAGCATATGTTTATATGTTAGCTCAAAAAATACCCCTTGTCAAGATAAAAATGATTTTTTTAACAAAAATAATTCCCCTACTTCTATTCCTTCGCTGTCATAAAATCATTCCTCCCCGAACCACTGCGTCATCCCTGCGCAGACGGTTCGGACGCTCCGCATCCATGCTACGCTCTCGGAATGATAGAGGCAACCTCCAAAAACCCTATCTCGGCAATCTGCCGTTGATTTTTCCGCCATACTTCGTTAAATTTCCTTGAAATAAAGCAATTATTCCTGCAAAAATTTGCCTTGTATTGCAAAAAAATCATTCGTCATCTTGCTCGTTCAGGGTTTTCGGAAGTTGCCTCTATGACCGCTTTGTGGTGGGTTACATTATAGCCAAAACCCGGCGTCTATGCTGAGCAAAGCGTCCGCGAGCCGCTCAAATCCGTCGGGCGTATCGCAGATACTTGTCATTGCGATCGCATAGCTTTCATAGGCGCGTTCAAGCTCAATTTTATATTTTTTGCGTAAAATATCGGCAAGCTCATAGCCGCTTAACGAAAAACTATCCTGTTCAAAATCGCTCAAAGTCCTGTTTTTTGTGACAATGACGATTTTGCCGGGATCGAGAGCGAAGAAAGCTGGCTTTGGTTCAAGTACCGAGAGCTTGCGCAAATCTATCAGCCTTTTTAAAAAACTTTTTAAGTTTCCCTCATATTCCCGAAAGAGCCTGTCCGCGTCAGTTTCAAGAAGCCTCACGCAATAATCAATAGATGCCATCAAGAGATAAGAAGGGCTGGTTGTTTGCAAAATATCAAGCATACGTTTTATCGCCCCGGTGTCGGCGCGATCGGAGCATACATGAAGCAATGAGCATTGCGTGAGCGCCGGCAGTGTTTTGTGCAAACTCATGATCACTATGTCGGCGCCAAGCGAAACCGGGTTTTTGGGAAACGCGTCCGAAAAACCGAGATGCGCGCCATGAGCGCAGTCAACAATGAGGATAATTCCGGCTTTATGCACGGTCTTTGCGATTGCGTCTATGTCGCTGACCACTCCTTCATAGGTGGGCGATGTGACGACGACAGCGCGTATTTGAGGGTCTTTTATGAGAGCCGCCTCGATAGATTCCGGTGACATGCCGCAGGAAACACCGGAGGTCTTGTCGCTTGCCGCATTGATACAGACGAGATCAAGGCCAAAAAGCTCTGCGGCATTTGGTACAGATACATGGCAGTTATCTGCCGTGAGTATCTTATCTTTGCGTTTGCAATGCGCCCCGATGGCGGCGAGCACGCCGACCGTCGAGCCGTTTATCAGCATAAAAGCCTCTTTGCTGCCGTAAAGGTTTGCGGCGGATTTTTGCGTATTTGCCAGTATGCCTTGCGGGCAATGCAAATCATCAAATCCGGAAATTTCCGTAATGTCAAAACCGGCCGCAGAGCGCAGCGGAAGAAATGAGCCATTGCGCTTGTGTCCCGGCATATGCATAGGATATGTACCGCCAGATGCATATTTTTTGAGTTTATCGTAAAGCATATCCCAAACCTTTCGATTAACACAGCGTCATGCGTCGTCCACTAAGCCCGACAAATCACCCGAACCCTTATGGCGCAATACGTTTAACATGAAAATATTGAGCTTGTTGACAATATTCGGCGGCAGTACATTTCCGTCAACTTCCACGGACAAAAACGGATAATCGCGCTCCCTTGCCCACGGAGTAAAGATACCTTCAATAACACGGCCAATGAGACAGGCAAACGGCCCGATATTTACCACGCCCGAGTACCCGGCATCTAAAGCCGCCGCCGCAGAGCCCGTAGAGACGGCAATCTCCGACTGAAGCTCTAAATTCAGAAAATGCTCATTTGTATATTTCATGATTATATCCATGTCATGCGGGGTTTCCGGGATAAGCCCCGTGGGCGAAAGTATTGATATGATTTTTTTCTCGACCGAACGCTTCCACCATTTTTCGACACCGAGTTTTTTGAGTTCAAGCCAAGGCTTTGAAAATATACGAGTCCCCCGGCGCCGGAGCTTCAGCTTCTTATTTAGCTCATAGTCTCGCACAAAATCAAGATAATATATCCATTCGGCAATACCGGCTACTTTAACGACAATCCCCCGCCGGCTCATGAGATCGGTGAGTTCTCCCACGGCAAAATCATCGCGGCGCACGTAGATTTCGCCGACAACGATCACCTTCGGGCACTGGGTGATTTTCATTTTTTGCGGAATCTTTTTTATATCGTCGGCCGCGAGCTTTAATTCCTTGAATATGTCTTTTGGATTATGTTCAAACACGCCCAGCAGCTTGCGCCATGCGTTGTCAAACTCTTTGATAGCCGTTTTTTCGTCCTCGGCTATGGTTTTTAGAGTGTTTTTCATGTCCTTGAGGTAATCGGCCAAAACCGCGCCTTTCCACACATCTTTTGAAAAACTGCCGCCGAGCTCGCCATATGAGTTGTTTGCGGAAAGGGTAAAGACAACTATATTTTCAAGACGCATATCGCGAAATAGATTTTCATAATACACATAATACTGTCCCGTCCTGCAAGGCCCCGTCGTGATCGGAACAAAGAGTAAATACAGTTCATCCTTGCGATACTTATCGCTGCTGATAAATTCCAAAGCGGAACCGAGAACCAAATGGCTCGGCACACATTCTTTGCCCGAGGCGTGCGCTCTCGCCGCCATGACGGTCTTTGCGGTCGCTATCGGCAATACCACCGTGCCCACGCCCTGACCCCGCAGAGCGGCTCCGATATATTCCGTTGATATTTCACCCATATTGGACAAAAGCACCTTGACCCGTTTGTTATTTCGAATCTGCACCCTCTCGCCCGTTTTATTGTTATCCACGCGCAAATCAAACTCGCCGTTTGCTTTTTCTTCGCTGACAAATTTCCAGCCATTGTCATATCTTTCGGCTTCAAGCTCCGCCTTTTCGCGCCGATAGCCGTCTATGACATCCAAAAACGCCTCGATGCGCGTGTCAATTCCGGCGTCCGCCGAATGACTGTCGAGCTCCAGCACGAGAAACGGTTTTTGACCCATTATCCATTTTATATAGTGCAAAATAAAGGAGTCCGGCGCGCAAGAAAAATTCGTTATGTACGCAAGGTATATATTATCTTCATTTTTTAGGAGCTTTGCGGATTTAACGTCCTCTTGCCCGTAATACCAATACATATTCGGGAATATGACCTCATCCTCAAACGGAAGTATGTCAAAGGGTATAATGCTGTAGCCGCGAGTGGTAAATTTCCTTGGTATACCCATGTTTGCTTCGGGTGTAAAAGCGTTATATGGCCTGCCGAGCAGCGCGATCACCGGTCTGTCCGCGTTTTTTGCGTCTTCGAGCGCTTTTATCCCCAAATTCTTTGCCGCTTTAAAGTATTCGTTTTGTTTAGAGAGCGCAATATCAAAAGCGGCCTTTACTTCATCTTTGCCTATTTTGAGTTTATCGCCCATTTGGGTAAACAGCTCTAACGCTTTTTCATAGCCAAATTTAAAGCTCACGACAAGCGGCAGCCATTTTTCCTTATCAACGTCGGGAAAGGCTTTTTCGATATAATACGGAAGCCCTTGCGTGAGCGGGCAAAAGTTTGCGTGTACGTCCGCTTCGTAGCTTTGCATATCTCTAAAATGAGGCAGCAAAATATAGTCCGCGTTTTTGTTTATGCAGTCTTGCACAGCTCCGTGCGCTATCTCGGCAGGATAGCAATAGCCCGATTCGCAGCGCGCCGCCCCCTCTCGCGGTATCTCTTCGGAAAGTACCGTTTTAATTCCGAGTTTATAGAAGAACCATGCGTACAGCGGGTATAATGTGTGTACCGAAAGGGCGCGGGGGATATGGACTGTGAAATCTCGCGGCGGCGCAGTCACACAGTCGGGGCGTTCGCCGTCGGCTTGGTCGTCGGCATAGGCCGGCGGTGCAAACTCTTCAAACAGCAGCTTCTCACGTTTTTCTACATAGTCAAAAACGCGGCCGCTCTGCCCGTTTTCATCACTTTTGTCCTTGCGTATGTTGGCATACTTATTGCATCTGCCGCCAAACATAATCTTTTGATCGTTTATTATGAGTACCTGTATCGGGCATAAATTTTCACACGCGCCGCATTTGAAGATACTGTCGTAAATAATATCGCGGGCGAGCAGCTCATCAATATCCACGCGTTTTTCCGCAAGCAGGCCCGCTTCCACTTTTTGCTTGCCCAGGAGCGCGACGCCAAAGCACCCCATAAGCTCCGGCGACGGAGGAACCAAGATTTCTTTTCCGAGAAGCATTGCAAAAGCCGCGGGGACGGCGGGATTTTTCGCGACGCCGCCTTGCAAAAACACCTTGCCGCCGATAGTCCGATTACCCACCACGCGGTTGAGGTAGTTTGCCACAATGCTGCACACTATTCCGGCGGTGATGTTCTCACGGCTTGCGCTTTGCCCTATCGCTTTTCGTATACCGCTGTTTATAAACGCGCTGCAATGCTCGCCAAATTTGAGCGGCGCATCGGCTTTGAGCGCGATTGGCCCTATATCTTTGTCACTTTTTATAGACAGATCACCCGCCGCGACCTCTTCAAGAAATGAGCCTGTACCCGCGCTGCATGCCTCGTTCATGGCATAATCTATCGGCACACAGTTTTTGAGCAAAACGTATTTTGCGTCTTGCCCGCCTATTTCAAAAATGGTTTCAACCTCCGCGTCAAAATATGCCGCTCCCATAGCATGGGCGATGATTTCATTGTAAACACCCCGGGTATCGAGAAAAACTCCGAGTATCTCACGGGCTGAGCCTGTCACGCAGGCAAATCTGATGTCCAAGCCTTTTATGTCTTTTGCGCCCGTATCGCCGATTACTTTATCAGAAATAACGCGCAAACATTCTTTAAGCGCTTTTACCGGGTCGCCGTGAGTCCTCCCGTAATGGCTCGCCGCAACCTCAAATGTGTCAATATCCACAAGACACGCTTTTGTGGTCGTTGAGCCGCCGTCAACACCGAGGATATATCTTCCCTCTTTTTTAACCTTGCCTTCTTGCTTTTCAAACACACGTACTTTATGCTCAAAGTCGCTCAAAGGCGGGAGCGTTTCAAACCGGATTTCGACGGGTTTCATGAGTTTGTCGGTTTTCGGGAGAGGGCTGCCAAGTTTTGACGCTAAAACAGCGGCGCCGAGAGCTTCAAATATCGGAGCCGATTCGGGTATGATAAACTCAATGCCGGGCGCTTTTTCTTTGATAAACCGCACTATATGACCGTTTTGCGTCAGGCCGCCCGTGAGTATGACGCGCCCTTTTCGGATTTTGGCGCGCTCTAAAAAATCAACGACCTTGACCGCCATTACATCGGATAACGACAAGACTATATCGCCTTTTTCCGCTTCTCTTTTGTTTAGTTTATGCGTACAATCGCTTTTCATAAAAACGGAGCATCGCGTAGATATTGGATATACCTTTGCCGTGGCGGGGATACTATGAATGTCATCGAGCGTCATATCCATACGCGAGAGCTGCTGTTTAAAAAACTCGCCCGTCCCGGACGCGCATTTGTTTCCTGAAAAGCTGTTTACTATCTTTCCTTGATTTAGCGAGTATAAAATCAAATCTTCGCCGCCCATGCTAACTACGGCATCATACGCACCGGCCGCATCCGCTTTTCCCCCGTCCGATTTTAGGCTATTTACAGCCGCCTCCACGCAAATCGGCTCTAAAATACCCGATACATTGAAGATATAGCGGCCTTCCCCGCCGGTGATAAGCGTCGGGGTGCCGGGCGCGATGTTCCCCTCGCGGAGCAGATTTACCGCAACTTTTTCATAATTTCCTTCATGGCTTCTCACCGCGCTCCAAATTATGCCGCCATTTTCTATCAAAACCATTTTAAGGCTTGATGAGCCGATATTTATTCCAAGTGTCTGCATATAAACGCCTCTTCGCTGTGCCGTATCCGGCACTTTGTAATTTTTCCCGCTGTAATTCATTCATATTGATATGCGATGTATGAAAACTCGCAATACGGTTTTTTGTGTTTAAGGATATAGGAAATCCTTGAGCTTCTTGCTTCTGCTGGGATGGCGGAGCTTGCGGAGAGCTTTTGCCTCAATTTGCCTTATACGCTCGCGTGTCACGTTAAATTCTCTTCCCACTTCTTCAAGCGTCCGTGTCCGCCCGTCCGTAATGCCAAACCTTAGCCTGAGCACCTTTTCTTCACGGGGCGCCAATGTGCCAAGCACCACGCTGAGCTGTTCTTTGAGCAGCGTAAACGAAGCCGCTTCGGCAGGTTCCGACGCGTCCTCATCGGGGATAAAATCTCCCAAATGGCTGTCTTCCTCTTCCCCTATCGGTGTTTCAAGCGAAACAGGCTCAAGCGCTATCTTTTGTATCTCACGCACTTTTTCTACCGGCATACCCATATCTTCCGCAATTTCTTCCGGCGTCGGGTCATGTCCCAGTTCTTGCAAAAGCTGACGCGAAATACGCATGACCTTATTGATGGTTTCAACCATATGGACCGGTATGCGGATGGTGCGCGCCTGATCCGCGATGGCGCGTGTTATTGCTTGACGTATCCACCATGTCGCGTATGTTGAAAACTTATAGCCCTTTGTGTAGTCAAACTTTTCAACGGCTTTTATCAAGCCTAAGTTGCCTTCTTGAATGAGGTCTAAAAACATCATGCCTCTGCCCACATAACGCTTTGCAATGCTGACCACAAGCCGGAGATTTGCTTCCGCCATTTTCCGCTTTGCGTCTTTATCGCCCTCCGCCATCTTCTTGGCAAGCTCGATCTCCGATTCCGCGTCAAGCAAGCTGACCTTGCCTATTTCTTTAAGGTACATACGAACCGGGTCATCAACAGCTAAGTTGTCAACCAAAGCATCCGGGTCTAATATTTCATCCTCGGCAAGCGTTTCAATCTCTTGGAGCTCTTCTATTTCGGGAACATCCTCCGCGGGCAGCGCATAAGACGCGGAATCCGTTTCTATCGTGTCAATATTCAAGTTTTCGAGCATATCATAAAACTTGTCTATCTGTTCCGGTTCAAGATTCATGTCCTCAAGCTCTAAAAGCTCTGCGGAACTGAGGCTTCCCCGTTTCTTTCCCTCTTCGATAAGCGCATTGAGCCGTTCTTCGTTATATTGCTCCTGCGTCTTTTCGGAAAAATCTTCGAGATTATCCTCTTCCATCGCCACCAGATCGAGTTCGTCCTGAATCCTCTTTATTCTGTCATCCATTTTTGAAACCTCCGTTAATTATAATAATTCCTTGCTATATTCCGTTTGCTGCGGGTGTTGGCAAATCGCTTTTGCTTTTATATCTTTTGATCTCGAGCAATATTTCATCACTTGGTTTTTCGCGTGAAAGCCGCTCGACTCTGATTTTGCTTATATATTTTTTTATGGCCTTATCTCCCTCCGATATGGATTCCGGCTTTTGTAAAATTTTTGTCAAATGCGACGCCTGTCCCGGCTCGAGCCTCGACATTAAAACGGCTCTGCTTATCTCTTTGTCTTCCGATATCTGACGCTCAATTTGCCTATATATTTCCGCCAAAAACTCCGCACTAAATTCCTGTGCCGAAAAACCCATTTCCCGGGCTGTCTTTATGAGCGTCTGGTCTTGTATAATGCTGCGTATAATACCCTCTTCCGCAACCGCGGACGCGTGGTTTTCGTAGCGCAGCTCCCGGCTCGCGGGCGCTATTCCGGCTTTTGCGCGGATTACGGTTTTTTCGGCATCTTTTTTTGCTTTTCTTTGCATAATCTTGATTTTTCTGTTTATCTCGTTTCTTACCGATTCGACGGAAACAGCCGCCGCTTTTGCTATAAAAGCTCCATACACTTCCCGCTCGGGCGCGTTTGCAATCTTTGTCAAATATTCCGTTGACTCTGCAAGGTATGACAGTCTGCCTTCGTCTGTGTTTAGATCGTGGTTTCTTTGAATCATTTGCAGCCGGTATTCTATGTGATTTTCGCCGCGCTCGAGTAAAATCTTAAACGCGTCCGCGCCGCGCTTTTTGATAAAGTCATCAGGGTCTCCCCCTTCTCCAAGCTCTATGACTCTGGCACTGACTCCCGTCGCTTCAATCAGAGGCAGAGCTTTTAACGTAGCTCGCTGACCGGATTCGTCTCCGTCAAACGCAATGACTATTTTATTTGTATATTGCGAGAGCAGTCGCGCTTGCTCTGCCGTAAATGCCGTGCCGAGCGGCGCCACCGCGCTGTCAAAACCCGCCTGATGAAGCATCACGACATCAATATTCCCCTCGACCAATATGAGCATATCCGCTTTTGATTTTCGCGCAAAATTCAAACCAAAAAGATTTCTGCCTTTTGAAAACGCTATTGTATCGGGCGAATTGAGGTATTTATAACTTTTTGCCTCCGGGTCGAGCGCCCTGGCCGAAAAAGCGATGACTTCCCCGCGCACGTCAATCACGGGAAAAACCAGCCTGTCACGGAAAAAATCATACATTCCCCGGTCTTTTTGCCCGACCCTGCAAAGCCCGGCGTCTATCAGCTCTTGTTTTGAATAGCCTTTCTTTATCATCGCGTCCTGCAAGCAGGTCCAGTCGTTTGGGGCGGCTCCAATCCCGAATTTTGTAACGGTGGCCTTTGATATTTTGCGCGAGGCCAAATATTCCCTTGCTTTCTCCCCGCGCGCGGATGCAAGCATAAGGTGGAAGAATCTTGCGGCATCTTTGTTCAGCTCCAATATACGCTTGCGGCGGCTTGTAAACTCTCCTCTTCCTTCTTCCTGCGGCACTGTCATGCCCGCGCGTTTTGCAAGCACCTCTACGGCATCCCGAAACGGCAGGTTTTCTATTTCTCTGATAAATGTGATTGCGCTGCCGCCTTTTCCGCAGCCAAAGCAATGATATATTTGCAAATCCGAGTTTACGGAAAATGACGGGGTTTTTTCACTGTGAAACGGGCATACGGCAAACATATTGCCGCCGCTCTTTTTTGTGAAACGCACATAGCCGCCGACAAGCTCCGTAATGTCGGTTCTATCTATAAGCTCATCTAAAAAACTCTCGGGGATTGCCATTTGCTTCTCCTATTGATACCGCTTGATACCGCCGCGTAACCCTGCCGCGCTTTGCTTACCGCACCTGCCAAGCCTCGGGTATATATAGCTTCTCGTACATGAAAACGGCATAATTATCTGTCATGCCTGAAATATAATCGCTGACCGCGCGTTTTTGCCCGTCTTTTTCGATAATGCGGCGATACTCGGGGGGCAGGTTATCCGGGTTTTTATTGTAATGCTCGAAAATCCCGTTTATAATGCCGAAAACCTTACTTTCTTCACTTTTGGCTCTCATATTCAAATATACACTCTCGTACATAAATTCACGAAACGCGTTAAATACATCTGATATATGAGCGCTTAAAGTAATATCGCCTTTTTTCTTGCTTTCTTCAATCATGTCAAGCACGAGTGTATTTATCCGCTCGCCATGCTTTGCCCCAAGTGTTTTGTAATATTTTTCCGGTATATCCTCATCTTTGAGTATGCCCGCTCTGATGGCATCGTCAATATCATGGTTGATGTATGCTATTCTATCCGAAATCCTTACGATTTTTCCCTCTTGTGTTTTTGGTAAGGTTTTCCCCGTATGGCATAAAATTCCATTTTTTACTTCCTCGGTGAGATTTAGCCCCCTGCCGCCTTGTTCCAATACATCAACGACCCTCAGGCTTTGCTCATTGTGCTCAAACCCGCCCTCATTTTTTAATATCTCGCACAGCGCACGCTCTCCCGCGTGGCCAAACGGAGTATGCCCCAAATCATGTCCGAACGCTATCGCTTCGGCAAGGTCTTCATTGAGCCTGATACCTCTTGCTATAGTCCTGCTTATTCTAACGACTTCGAGCGTATGCGTCAGCCGCGTTCTGTAGTGATCCCCTTCGGGACTCAAAAATACCTGCGTTTTGTGCTTGAGACGGCGAAATGCTTTGCTGTGGATAATCCTGTCTATATCCCGCTGATAGCATGTTCTGATATCACATTCGCTTTCCTCCCGCGCCCGTCCCTGTGAACGGCGGGCATAAGACGCCCTCGGCGAGAGCATTTCTTCCTCAAGCGCTTCTTGTATTTGCCTTGAGTTCATATATAAAAATCTCCTATAAAGTATACATCTGCGCTTCACTTTTCCGGGCATATACTATATCCACTGTATATGTATACAACGCGGATATGAAAAACCCTTTTTTGTCACAGATATCTAAATCTGATTGGCTTTGGCCGCATCTTTATCCCCGAGACAATACCCAGCGCGGCAAAAGACGACACAAGCGACGAGCCTCCGTAACTGAAAAACGGCAGTGTCAGACCTATAACGGGCAAGATTCCAAGGCACATGCCTATATGTACTATCGTTTGCGCGATAAATATCGTCGCAAGACCCATGCAAACAAGCAAGCCCAGAGCATTGTTTGATTTTACGCCGACATATACGCATCTTATTATTATTGTCGTCAAAAGCGCGATGACGAGCAATGCCCCGACAAACCCCATCTCTTCTCCCGCGGCCGAGAAGATAAAATCTGATTCCTGCGCCCATATGCCTCCGGCGTTTGCCGGTTTTTGGGTAAATTCACCTTTACCCAAGCCCTGCCCGAGAAATTCTCCGTTGGTTATGGCTCCAAGGCTTCTGTTTGCCTGGTCTATCGCATCCTTCCACTCAACGCGCGAAATCACATCACTATAAACATCATATATGTAATATTCGTATAGTCCCCTGTACGGCGCAAGTATCCGCACTAATAATTTTCCGTCTCTGTAACGTGCCAGCAAATCCAGAAACAGCGGTAATAACGCAACAATACCGGCGGCTCCCAGAATAAACCATCTAAGTTTCACTCCCGCAATAAACAACATCACAACAAGTATGAATATAAATATCATCGAAGAACCAATGTCGCCCGAAGTCCAGACAACAATGATAAACATTGAGCCGAACACTAAGAGTATTTGCAATAATGACACTATGGAGTTTAGCGTTTTCTTCTCCTTATAGTTTGCCAGCGTTCGAGCCATGATTATTGTAAATGTTACCTTTACAACCTCCGAAGGCTGGATGCCTATGCCCCAAAAACGCAGCCATGCGGTGTTGTCATACTGCTCTTCCCCCCATATGATCAATGTCAGCATGAAAAATATGCTGATGATGTATAATACCCAAGATTTTCCGGCTATAATGTCAATATCAATGTAGGAAAATATAATAAACAAAAAAATGCCAATCAACAGCGAGCCTATCTGCACCGAGACGTTGCTGGCTCCGGGTATTCCCGCAACGCTCGAAATAAGCAAAATCCCGTATATCGCGCTGATCAGGCCAACTGTAAACAGCACCATATCCGCGTCACGTAAAAATTTAAGTATTAGTTTAAAGCCGCTTTTTACCGTTTCCATAATTTGTATTTTAACACTTTTGCATATGATGTGCAAACCAAGATTTGCTTTAGGGAGCGGCCGAGCCGTCTGCCGGGGGACGACGCAGTGGATCGGGAAGGAATGATTTTATGCCCGCCGCTTTAACTAAATCATTTTTTATGCTATACTTTGCCCATGATTATAACGACAAATGAAAATGAGACTGTTCTTGAAGGCGAAAAGTTTGGCCGCCGCCTGACGTCCGGGTCGGTCGTGGCGCTTTATGGCGGGCTCGGCGCCGGTAAAACCGTTTTCACACGGGGGCTTGCTATGGGGCTTGGTATTTCGGATTTCGTTTCCAGCCCCACCTTTACCATTGTCAATGAATATCCGGGAAATATACCCCTTTTTCATTTTGACATGTATCGGCTCGAAAATGATGAGGAGCTTTTTGACATAGGCTGGGACGATTATCTTGACCGCGGCGGCGTGTGTGTTGTGGAATGGGCCGATAAAGTACCCAAAGCGTTTTCCTGCGCAGCAGACGACGCGCATAAACTTTTTGCCGTGCGCATCGAAAGCATGGGCGATGATACGCGCCATATTGATATTTCTTGTGAAGGGGGCGGTTTTTCATGCTGACGCTTGCCTTTGAATCTTCCGCAAAACCCGCTTCGGTCGCCGTCGTTGAGTCTGACGGTAAAATCGTTATTTCGGGAGACGGAAAATGTGTTTTGGCGGAAAACTCCGGTTCAAAACTGCTGGGGCAGTATTATCAAAACAACGGTTTTTCCCACTCCCGGACATTGCTTGCTATGGCGGAGGCGTTGCTGCGCAACCTTGACTTAAAGCCGCAGGATATAGGGCTTGCAGCCGTCGCAAACGGGCCGGGATCATTTACCGGGGTGCGCATAGGCGTCTCGGCGGCAAAAGGTTTCGCTTTTGGCCTTGACATACCTGTATGCGCGGTATCAACTCTTGAGGCAATGGCTCGCCAAAACACCAGCACATTAAATATCAAATCCGCAAATGCCGATATGATAAATATTAAATCCTCGGGCGCGGACACCAAAGATGACGGGGCAGTAATCTTATGCCCGTCAATGGATGCCCGCCGAGGTCAGGTCTATAACGCTTTGTTCAAATGCGGCGGCGCGGGGCTCATCAGGCTTCGCGAAGACCGCGCCATCGCCATTGATGAGCTGTTCGCCGATTTGCAAACCTTTGATATGCCATGTTTGCCCGTTGGCGACGGCGCCGATTTAGTTTTGTCAATGCAAAATGACATTTTAGACGGCAGCAGAAAAATAGCTTTCCTGCGGCCAAACCCTCTTTCGCGTTACCAAAGCGCATATGGCGTCGCTTTGGCGGCACTGTTTGGCTCTGCGGCTTTGATCTCGGCAAATCAGCTTTGCCCCGTTTATCTGCGGCTTTCTGGGGCCGAGCGGGAACGCGCGGCAGCAACATAAAATCAGCCGTATGGGTGTATCGTTGAGATCGTGCCGTCGGAGGCTATATCAAGCTGCGTGTACATGACAGTACGCAAATGTGTCTGACCGCCGGAAAACTTGCTGTCATGATAGAACAGATACCATTTTCCTTTAAATTCCACAATCGAATGATGTGTGGTCCACCCTATGACAGGCTCTAAAATCCGGCCTTTATACTTAAACGGGCCTGTGGGGCTGTCACTTTCGGCATAGCACAGGTAATGTGTCGGCCCTGTTGAGTATGACAGGTAGTATTTGCCGTTGAATTTATGCATCCACGGCCCTTCGAAATAAGCCCTGTCCTTGTCTCCCGCTTCTATGACTTTCCCGTCTTGGCAAAGGATTTTTGCCTCTTGGGGTTTTGACTTGAATGTGAGCATATCGTCATTTAGCTCCGCTACCATAACTCCGAGTGATGGCTCGCTGCCTTGCGGCCCGTCTTCGCCCGCAACCCACTCTTCGTTTCCGATAACAAAACTTCCCGTCTGCCACTTCTCCAGCTGCCCGCCCCACAGTCCGCCAAAATACATATATGCCCTGCCGTCGTCATCAATGAAAACGGCGGGGTCTATGCTAAAGCTGCCGTTTAT
Organism: Oscillospiraceae bacterium; assembly: GCA_009777235.1. Taxonomy (GTDB): domain Bacteria; phylum Bacillota; class Clostridia; order Oscillospirales; family Oscillospiraceae; genus WRMH01. The sequence continues at coordinate 9,765 of WRMH01000003.1, read as the reverse complement.
ATAGTCAGCTTCCGGCTTAAATGGACCTTGCGGCCTGTCGCCTACGGCAGCGCCGATACGGAAGATACCGTCCTTGTCTTTTGCCGGAAAGTAGAAATAATATTTGCCGTTTTTGTACGCCGCGTCCGGCGCCCACATTTGGCGGCTCGCCCACGGAACATCGTCAATGTGCAGTGCCTGCCCATGATCCACGCACGGCTCTCCGACATCGTCAAGCGAGAGCACATGGTAATCTTTCATTTGAAAATGGTCGCCTTTGCCGTCGTCTAAGCCTTCGTTTACAAGGTCGTGCGACGGATAGATGTAGAGTTTTCCTTCAAAAACGTGCGCTGATGGGTCTGCTGTGTAAATATGCGTTACAAGCGGTGTCCGAAACTCTGAGCCTTTTTGCATTTGCGGCGCCTCCTTTTTTTTGTTACTTAGTTTACTGTGATTTCATTTTACTGTACTTGGGGCTTTTTTTCAAGTGGCATGGAAATTTGAGTTATTACCATCCAGACCCGGTGAGGAAGGCTGTATTTTACAATTTCGGTTGCAATAAACTCCAAAAAAGTATAAGCTACAGCATACAGGCAAAGTTACTGGCCAGACCCCAGTTTGAAAGGCAATGATGAGGATTTAAACTATGAATACAAAAAATATATCAATGCTGTGCGATTTTTATGAGTTTACCATGGCCGCGGGTTATTTTAGCGAAGGGTTTCATAAGCGCAGCACATATTTTGACGTCATTTTTCGCACTGTTCCCGATAAAGGCGGATTTGCCATATCAGCCGGACTTGAACAAGTTGTGGAATTTATTGAGCAGTTTCATTTTAGCGATGAAGACATAAGCTATCTGCGCTCAAAAAAACTGTTTGCCGAAGATTTTCTGTCATATCTGCGAAATCTGCGTTTCACGGGTGATATATATGCCCTGCCGGAGGGGACTCCCGTTTTTCCAAATGAGCCCATTTTGACCGTCCGCGCACCGGCGGTCGAGGCGCAGCTTTTGGAGACTGCTATTTTATTGGCGATAAACCATCAATCACTGATTGCCACAAAAGCAAACCGCATTGTCAGAGCCGCCGAGGGCAGAGACATTTTAGAGTTTGGCTCACGGCGCGCACCCGGGACAGACGGCGCCGTGCTTGGGGCCCGCGCCGCATATATCGGCGGCTGTGCCGGGACTTCCTGCTCGCTGACCGAGCTTTGCTATGATATTCCCGCAAGCGGCACAATGGCACATTCATGGGTGCAAAACTTTGACTGCGAATACGAGGCATTCACAACATATTGCAGGCTCTATCCAAACAATGCGACCTTGCTTGTTGACACATACAACACGCTAAAAAGCGGCGTTCCAAACGCGATTCGAGCTTTCAAAGAGATACTTCTGCCGCAAGGAATCCATAAGTGCGCCATCAGGCTTGATTCCGGCGATATTGCCTACTTGTCAAAAAAAGCGCGGGCTATGCTCGACGAAGCCGGATTGTGCGACTGTAAGATCGTTGCCACCAACTCGCTTGATGAATACATAATACGCGACCTGATTATTCAAGGCGCGCGGGTTGATGTTTTTGGCGTCGGCGAAAGGCTCATAACCGCAAAAAGCGACCCCATATTTGGCGGCGTATACAAATTGGTCGCCATTGAGGACGAAAACGGCAAAATCAAACCCAAAATCAAAAAAAGCGAAAATCTTTTAAAAATCACGATACCTCATTTTAAAAAGCTCTATCGCTATTTTGACAATGAGAGCAACATGGCTCTTGCCGACGAGCTTTGCGTTTACGATGAAACGGTTGATGATACAACGCCCCGCACAATCTTTGACCCGCTTGAGACATGGAAAACAAAAACCTTGACCAATTTCTCAGCCAAAGCCCTGCAAGTACCAATCTATAAAAATGGCGTTCTTGTCTATAAATCACCCAATATTCATGACATAAAAAAATATTGCTCGCGGCAAGTCTCGCTCTTATGGGATGAGGTCAAGCGTTTTGAAAACCCTCATATTTATTATGTTGACTTATCAAAGAAGCTATGGGATATAAAAAGGGAATTGCTGAAAACCGAGTGATCTTCCGGGATTTACTATGGAACTTCAAAAAAGCCCAAGCTCTCTGCTGTCACTGTCTGGTCTTGCTATGTTATTTTGATTTGCAAGCTTTCCATGACATCTAAGGCCGCTTGGTGCAGCTTTTCGTCAAAACTTGCCGTACAGCTTGCGTCAACGCTGACGGGTGTTTCGGGCGCGGCTGTTTTCGCAAGCACCGCGTTTGCCAGTACGCAGATATTACTTACCAAGCCCACAAGCTCTATGCTTTCATATGGCGTTATCTTCAGATGACTGTACAAACCGTCCGACCCAAAAGTGTTTTTTGAAAATCTGATATCCGTGTCTCGTATTTCCTCCGCGACCTCGCCATAGAGCTTATGCCCCGGCGTGTTTTCCACACAATGTATGACCGGAAGGTTTCCGCCCTCTTGTGTTTGCATATAATTATTATGATGAGTATCAAAGGTGTAGATAACCTCGTCGCTTTTTTCTTTGTAGCTTCTGATTTTTTTCGCGATTTCCCGCTCTATGAGCTTTGCTCCCTCAAAACCGAGCGATCCCGAGACAAAGTCGTTTTGATAATCCACCACAATTAAGCATTTTTTCATATTTGACACTATTCGCTCCCGTCTTTGAGGTGCTGGCCGAGTTTCGCGCTCGTCAGATTTTCAATGCTATCAATAACGTCGCCATCATCGCCTATGTCTATTCCTACGCGCCGGAGCGCATCTTTCTTTGCGTGACGCTGCCTGACTATATCATATAGCTCTAAAGTCTCGTTGCGTAGCTTGACGCGCTCTATTGCGCCGTCTTGTTCGCGTTCATTGATACGGACAATTTCTTTATCACGCCACTGGGCTTGCTTTGCTTCGTCCGGCGGAAGATAGTTTCTGCCGCCTTTTCTTCTTGTGCGCGTTTTTCTGGGGCGATTGAAAGCTATAAAGAGATTTATTACGAGAATAACGGCAATAATAATGACTATCAGTATTATGTTTTCTCTCACTGTTCTCACCCCCTGATTTTGAATATGCGATAGAGTATGCGCTACGGTTATTATATCATATCTACTCCGCTCATGCTACAATATATCATATTTTTGGTTGAGCTCTTAGGGATACCAAGTGGCTGGTATCCCCTTTTGAGTATGCCAAGCGCGGCAAAAAGAGCGGCTGCGGCTCAGATACAGGCAAGATAAACGGAAAAACTAAATATTTTATTGAAAAATCCGATACTCTAAATATATAGCGTTTCATGGATTGAAACGCGCCCCAAAAGTTAAACGAAATCTAAATTTATGAAGGTGCGTTTGGGAAGAGTACAAGGAGGTACAAAATGAGAATTGACCATATACCGAAAAATAAAATCCCGACAGACTCCGCGGATATCAAGAAAACTCAAGAAGATATCATACATAGCGCAAAAAGTAGCAAGTCAACACTTAGCGGCGGCTTAGAAAATAGCGGGCAAACCGGAGCACAGGAAGTCCAAATACCCCAGATAGAGCCGGTATGGGATTTGGATACTGTAGAAATCACTGATGAAGCAAAAGAAAAAGCAAATGATCTCAAGAGCAAGCGTGAGAATTTCTTAAACGAACAGCGCTCTTTGCTTGAGGAACTCAGGCGTGTGGGCGAGATGAGCGAAGGCTTGGCTGAGGGTTGGAAAATAAAAATTAAATGTCTGCAAATAGCTATGCGCATTATGTCCGGCAATGAAGTGCCCAAAGAGGATCATCGTTTCTTGATGGAAAATGACGCCGAGTTGTATAGCCGTGCCATATCCATGAAAATTCAAAAAACAGACCCTGAAGAATATGACAGATTATCCGAAGATGATAAGGATAAAGATAATACCACACAGCAGGCGGATAGCCCGAAAGATACGCAAATGGCCGATCAAGTGGCTGAAAACTCTGTTGAGCAGGTGATTGATCAGGCGGGATAACCGCACATTCTTTCGAGCGCAAGGGTCGCAATTGTAATTTACTAATTTTCGACACAAAAGGCCGGGCGCCGTCTTGAGGCTTGCCCTTGTATAGTTGCGTTTCTTATGATATACTCCCTTTGGTTAAAATGACTTGGAGGGAGTTTTTTTATGATAAACGCATATCAGGTTGAAAATCCGGATTTCACGTTAAGCCCGCATACGGGTATGTCTCGAAAACATTACATTGATTGTGCCAAATACCTTTTGGACAGGGCTTTTAAGCATGTTGACTCGATAGAAACCCCGCTCGCTTTCCCTACCGTTTCCGGGAAAACATATCCACAACCCAATGATCCCGAATGGCGTACCCGCTCGCTCGAGTTTGAGTCTTTAGAGAGGACTCTAACGCTCGCGGCGCCGCTTATCCATGTAGAACCCGATGTTGAAATCAGGGGAATCAAACTAAAAGACTATTACTGCTTACACCTATATAACGCGTTGACGCCGGGTCACCCAAACTCCCTGCCGCTGCCGGAAGATTTGCCCGACGCCACTTATCAATTTACCTGTGAATTTGGCGGCCTGTTTAAAACGCTGCTTCTTTTACCGGACGTTATATGGTCGCACTATACCCGAAAGCAAAAAGATGAAATGGCAGTGACCGTCTCAAAATGGGCGCATCACCGCACAACCCAAAACAACTGGCGCATATTTAACATCATGGCGCTGTCGTTTCTGAAAAAATACGGCTATGACATTGACGATGAGCTGCTGAAAAGCCATCTTATGTGGGTGGTCTCATACCACTCGGGAAATGGCTGGTATTTGGAGCAAACGTATAATTATTACACCATCAGCCTGTTTGTCGTATACACGGTCATATGGTGCAAATTTTTCGGTTATGAATATTATCCCGAAATAGCGTCCGTTATAGAGGCATCCGCCTTGGCGCAGATGGAAACCTACCCCAACTTTTTCGGGCGCGACGGCTATGTGAATATGTGGGCGCGAAGCATATGTTACCGAACCTGGATTTCTGGCGGATTTACCGTTTCGTTTTTGCTCAAAGACGGCTCACCGCTAAATCCCGGCTGGGCGCGTCGCCTGTGTTCAGGCTCGCTGCTCCAATTTGTCGCCAGAGAAGAGTTTTACCACAATGATATTCCCAGCTTGGGGTTTTATGGGCACAGGGAATTTGTATTGCAGGATTACAGTTGCGCCGGCAGTCCTTTTATCATGTTTTTGCCGTTTATTTGCCTTTCGCTGCCGGAGGACTCCCCATTTTGGACCGCCAAGGAAAACGAAGGGATTTGGGAAGAACTCGGCGAAGACACGAAAGTTTCCGTACTCGAAAAGCCGGGATTGATATTGGCAAATCACGGTAAAACAGGCGCGTCTGAAATTATCCCCGGCAAGGTCTATTATGACGACCCGAATTATTCCAAATTGGTCTACAATACGCATTTTCCGTGGGAAGACCATGACACGCAAGGCATGACGGCGATGGAATACAGTTTTCGAAGCCTTGACCCCCGTGATATCAGGGGAGATGACATAAACTTTTACCTCACCGGAAAAAGAGTGGAAAATGATTCCGACAAAAATCAGCTGTTTACATCATCTCAAAGCGTGCTTTTTAACGGTGTCAGAGATGACGTCATATACCGGCAGTTGATTATGCGAAAGCCGCCCAATAACGGCGTCGGATATATCATTGACCTCGCGGAAATCATCATTCCCGGCGGTGTGATCCGCGTTGACCGCTGTCGCATGGCGTTTGAGCATGAACTGACGCTGGGTCATTTCGGCTTGCCTCATATAAACGGGAAAAAAGCCGTCGTAAACCAATTCAACAACGCCGAAAATAAAGTCATCACAGCAAAAATTGATGGCAGAAGCCTTGCGCTCATAACATACTGCGGTTGGGATGAGGTACGCAGCGCCGTTCACGAAGGCAAAAATGTTGAGGCGGAGGAAAGCACGGTGTTATACGCATATCGGAAACGGACATCAAAAAGCCCCGCTATTGAACTGATGGTTTCCGTCATGTTGCACAGAACGGACGGCGGTATATGGACGGACAGCGAACTGTCCCCAATCAAAGAACTTGAAATTATAGATGTCATGCCGTCCCAATCCATACTCGGGGCAAAAATTCGCCTTTTCGATGACAGGACATATGAGATAGATTTTAAAGATATTGACGGCCATAAATCATGTTAGAGCGGATGCGCGAAGAAGAACGGACGATGGGTTGTTAAGTAAAAAAAGCAGTGTGTTCTGTATTGTTATGGTGAAGAATGTGCTACTTTTGATAATGTTGTTTTTGATATTATTTATAATGATAAAAATACCCCTTTGGCGCAGCGAGCAATGGTGGGACATGAATTGGGACATATCGTTTGTCATTGGACAATTGACCGTGACAATGGTCCTTTTGAGGAAACGCCGGAAGGCTCTTTTGTTATGCCCGGCATACATAGTATTAAAAACAGGAGGCTCAAAAAATGGATACAGGATACTTAACGATGGAGATACTGCTGTCGCCGCGAAGTGGAGCGAGCTATATAACCTCAACATCGCAGCCATTGGAGCAGACCCCGGCAAGATATATGTCGGTCAGAAACTGACGCTGCCCGCAGGGTGGTAGAGCAAAATAAAAAAGTCCCCCGTAAAGCCTAAAATGAATGGATAATGAACCCGAACGCTTTTTTACGGCACGTTAATTGCTGCCCTCGTTTCCTCTTTGGTCTTGCCATAAGCGGGGTACACCTTGCCGTTAACCGTAACCCGCTTTCGGCAACGGTGGTTGGCAACATCGAAATACATTTCGGCGCGGGAATTTTTACATTTTGGCACAATATCAGCCCCTTAGCCAAGAGTTGCCGCATTTCAAGCAAGTAATACGCACTTTTTTTGCGCCAATGTTACCCGCTATTAAGCCTAACGAACCAAAAGTGGCAACCCCGACAACCGCCTTGCCGACCCCAAAGCCCTTTTTGTTCGCCGAAATCTGCGTAGACCCGCACTTAGGGCATTTCACTACATCATCTTGCTGCGCCAGCTTTTCTTGCGGTATCTCTGGCTCGGATGATACATAGGCATTGTGTGGCTGCCCTGTAGCCATCTCGCCCTTTGACTGCTTGACCATGCCGACAATTCCAGTTATTATCAAAAAGACGCAAAACGTAACAAGGAAAAAAGCGAATATCCCTGCTCCGACAGACTCCAAGAAATACCCCATTACAACACCTGCAACAATGCCAATTACTAAAGACAACACGCAAACCGATTTGAACCCCATATTTATACCTCTTTAATCATTAAGTTGAATGTCAAGGATTTTACATATTATACGCCATGTGACAATATCCGCATGAGCGAACTTAGAAATCAACATCAAATCATGCAACGTCAAAGAATCGGGGATAAGGGCGTTTTCGTCGGTTAACCCGCTAACCAATTCAGTCAACGAAAAACCCAATTGGTCAGCAATGACGGCACATAATCTGTCACAAGCTCCGTGATGTCCTCTCGCCCGAGTATGTACATCATCGTCACGTCGAAATATTCTGCCATTGCCTCAAGACTCCCTATGCCTGTTTTCTCAGTTTGACAATGTGCCCTGCGACACGTTCAACCTTGCCGCCAATTCAAGCTGTCCAACGCCACGCGTTTTTCTTAACTGCCGAATCCGATTCATACGTAGCAACCTCATTTTCAGTATACCTCTTTTCTTATTTAATGTCACTAAAAATTTTTTAACTTTTTTAAAATTGCAGATTGCAAGTTTAATTGCCAAATATTTTTGCCAGATAAATTAAACTGCCAGATGCTACTCTCCATTATTCAGTCTATCAATAATGACAAGACTGGGGAAGAATATTTGTTAGTAACCCACGCTAAAACGTAGTAAAAAGAACTAAAAAAGAAAACAAGAAAGCACCTAATTGCAATACTTTAAGCCATCTGCTGTTGCCTCTTTTAAACCCTGAATACGCTTGACCGCTCATCAGCGGCGACGAGGCTCGACCAAAACTAAAAAGTTGTTGACAGACAATAACATATTTGATATTGTCTAATAAAAGGGGACGTGACAAGAGTGTATAAAGTAATTACCTATAAAGACCGCTCCGGTAATGATGAAGTTGCAGATTACATACAAGAGCTTAACGGCAAAATGAAAGCAAATAAGGATGCGAGAATAAAGTATTCAAAGATTATTCGGTATATTGACCGTTTGCGGACATACGGCGTAGCGATTGGCGAGCCCACCATAAAGCATATTGAGGGTACAGATTTATGGGAGCTTCGGCCGACCAACGATAGAATTTTCTTTGCTTACTGGAAAGACAATATTTTTGTACTGCTCTCCCACTTTGTAAAAAAGTCACAAAAAACGCCGCTGAAAGAAATTGAAAGAGCAAAGCGGAATATGAAAGATTTTGTAGAAAGGCATGGTGCTTGAATATGGGAATGGTTATTAATGGGGAAACTTTTACAACCTTTGAAGACCTTTGGGAAACATCCAACCTAACACAAGCTGAAAAAGAAGAAATTGAGTTTGAAACTAAGCTCATGGGAAAGCTCATTGAAGCGCGGAAAGAAAGAGGCATATCACAAAAGCGCCTTGCTGAAATGTCCGGCTTAAATCAGCCTGCCATCGCGCGCCTTGAACGTATGCAGGCCACGCCGCAGATAAATACTCTTTTTAAGATTTTAAAACCTTTGGGCTATACCCTTGCCATAGTGCCGGACAACAGAGCGCACGCAGCGGAACAACACACTCCCTCAATCTGAGAGGTTATCACCATAAAGAAAGAAAACCCGCTCAAAGCAGTCTACGTTAAGGATATACTAAGACGAATATAACGCATTTGGCGTGGCGGAAAATTTCATACGCAAGGCTTTAAGCATATATGAATATGAATTGCAATGCGCGAAGACATTACGACAACAAACTACGCGCCGTTCATAAAACTTCCCGAAAACGTAAAAGAGGAAAAAGGCGTGTTCACAGCAGAGGAAATCAAAAAATTGGAGGATTCTCTTGTCGCCGCCGCAAAAATCACGCTTATGCTGATTTATACGGGCATGAGGATAGGCGAACTGTTAATAGACGGCTATAACGGCAACAAGACGGTCGCAAATTTCCGCAAACGAGATTATTACACATTCCTACATTCATGCCACAAGAAACTCTCCAGAAGAACTGTATGAGGGAGTGCATAAAACCTTTTCGGGTACATTTTCAGGTACAGAATAACTCAACGGCTTGCAGCGATTAGCCGCAAACCGTTGATATTCTTGGTGGGCGCTGAGGAACTCGAATCCCCGACCTTCCGCACGTCAAGCGGAAGCTCTACCAGCTGAGCTAAGCGCCCATACGCATACGTGGCAAAATCTGTTTGCCTATGCATTTTACAATATCAACCGCGTCGCTGTCAATAATATTTATCGGCTATCTCTTTAGGCAACCTCCAAAAACCCTATCGCGGCAATCTGCCTGTGATTTTTTCGCCATACTTCGTTAAATTTCCTTGAAAGAAAGCAATTATTCCTGCGAAAATTTGCCTCGTATGGCAAAAAAATCACTTGGTATCTTGCTCGCTCAGGGTTTTTGGAGGTTGCCTTTATTATCCCCTTTTTAGCTTGCAGGTGAAAACAACTTTTGTGCCTGCGCCTTGCGTGGAATCAATGCGTATCGCGCCGCCCATCATCTCAATTATGCGTTTTGCAAGGGCAAGGCCCATACCCCCCCCCCCCCCCCCCCCCCCGCCACCCACACACGCGCGACA
>WRMH01000002.1 GCA_009777235.1 Oscillospiraceae bacterium | reverse complement strand
GGGCACAGAGCTTACCAGCAACCCTGCAAGGTATGGCGGGTTTACTGGAAGCCAACAGAACGAACTTTGTGGATGTGGATTCACAAATCGCAACCAGCATCAGCGGCAAATGATGGTCAAAGACGTAGCACGGATCGTGCTTTGTTTGCTCGGTTTGGGCTATGTAATGAATTTTGAAAGAGGGAGGGCTCATTGTGGCATTCAGAATTTTGACTGAAGAAGAAGTTGCGTTGCTGACCGAGCGACAGCGGATTCAATATGAGGATGCCCTTGAAACATATCGGCAGAGGGTTGCTTTTGTCGAACGGATAGCAGCACTTGAAGATGCCGAAATCACGCCATATGAACCGAAACTGGAATCAATCGACTTCATTAGCGGCGTTGAAGTCAGAGCCTTCCGGCAACCGAAGTATGAAGTTGCATTGTCTGAACCGGTCTCAAAACCTCAATTTACACGAGGGCTCTTTGAGATGCCCGAACTGGTCACCTCGGATACTCCTAAAATCACCGCAGCTTTTGATGTGCCGGTCGGCCGCACAGTAAAGATAAAACCTGTTCAGCCGAAACTACCAAAGGTTATACAGCCGGCGGTTGAAGGTAAGCGTTTTGCTCAATTAAAAAGAAAACAGCCTGTTTTGCCAGAGGTTACCCCGAATCCTCCTAAAATCGCCGCAACTTTTGATATGTCGGCCGGCCGAACTGTAAAGATAAAACCTGTTCAGCCGAAACTGCCGAAGATTATACAGCCGGTGGTTGAAGGAAAGCGTTTTGTTCAATCAAAAAGAAAACAGTTTGTTTTACCAGAGGTTGCGAAACCTGTAGGAATGGCTATGGCTTGGTATCGTCCCCAAATAGGTTCATCCGAACTACCAACTGTGGCGACTCCTGTTAATGTTAAGAATTTTAACTTTGATTCTCTGGAAATCAGTGAAATTAGAGTTCCGAAAAACATACCCGATGTGTACACGGCAAGCATTGAGACAAAGCCTTTTGTTATGCCTGAAAAGACTCAGCCAGAGTTGCCGGGAATCCATATTGCTTTTGCTGAGACGAAGCCTTTCAGTAGTCCTGAAAAGGCTAATATCAATTTGCCAACAACGGTTAAGCCTGACGTTAAAGCCGTTTCCTTTACCGGGGCGGATATTTCTCAGCCAGAATTGCCGAAAATATCCGCGCTTAACATTGATATAAGAGCTTTTAAAATCCCAAAATCGTCGAAACCCAAAGTGATAGGTGTTTCAAAGTCGAATTTTGCGGCTCGGTCTATAAAACTGACAAAAGCAAAAGAACCTGTTTTGCCTGTAGTTGCAAGGTTTGATGTTCCAGTGAAAAGCTTCGTCGCCCCTGAATATACGCCTGATGTGGCAGCACCACAGGCGCCAAGTGTTAAAATCAAGTCGATGAGGAAAATCAAAAAAGCCAATCCCAAGCTTCCGTCATTTGCAAAGAAAAGTGCCGTGAAAATTCCCGATGTAAATGTTCTACTGAACGAATTGTTCCCCGGCAGAGCGGAAAACATGGCCACGGAAGGATGAACTCATGAAAAATAATGAAATACTGGTTTCCGCAAAGTTTATAGGTGCAGACGTTTCTGAAGAGATATCTTTCCTCGTGTTAAAGGATATCTCTCTTAAGGCTTTAATGGAAGCCATATATTACGGCGTTAAAAAACTGAAGGACCATGACGCTACCTTTTCGCTTTTGGAGAATTACCTGAAAACCCGCAAAGAATTGCAGGTATTATACAATGTCAAGGGCGATTTCAATATCATTGATTTTACGGAAGAATACGAAGATAAAAAAATCATTAACAGCGAAGAAATAACCGGCACTATAAAGGTGTTTGACAAAAAGTTGGACGAACTTGGATTCATAACGTCCAGCTGCGTTTTATTTACAACCGAACCGGCAGTTACCGCCGAAGGATTGTTTGAGAGAACAGAAAAAAGCTATATCCTGAAATCTGATACCTCTTTGGAATATAATATCAGCACCAGGCGTCTTAATGTCATTGAACCCTCGGTCATTGATATTATCCCGCCAAATGAAATGCCTCAGAAAAGCAAATCTTCTCTGATTGACGTAATTATGCCTACCCTGTTATCAACCATCGGGATGATCATAGCACGCTATTTTGTAATGCTGTTTGCGCCAAGCGCATCCGGCATGGGGGATACGATGCTTCTGATGTCGGGAGCAATGGCCGTCGTGGCGTTTGTGACTTCGTTTTATAATTTCAATAAACAAAAGAACGAATATAAGAAAAACGTGGAGGAATGGAAAAGCAACTACGAGAACTATATTAATCGAAAAATCCAGACCATCAATGAATGGCAAAAGAGTGATATTAAATATCTAAACAGCGTATATCCCAATATGACCGCACTGTTTAACAATACCGCAGAAATCAATGGCGCAATCTTTTCCCGCTCACAGAACGACAATGACTTTATGAAGATTTCGCTTGGAACGTCAAATGAAGTTAAACCGCTTTTTGAAATCAAGAGCGAGAAAAAAGATAATATTTTTTACGATATCTATTATAAAAAGCACGGTGATGAAATTAAGATATTGATTCCTTCCAAGAAAGATGAACAGCGACGCGCCAAGCTGACGCCTGATGAAAGAGCGAAGGAAGATAAAAACAAAGATTTACTTACAAACCTGGCTTACAATTTTGCAAATAAAGGCGTTGATCCTAAGGATGCAAACGAAATCGTGGGCTTTAACTATCTGAGAAGCAATGACGATACAAAGCCTCCCCTTCTGTTGGATTTGAAGTCCTGCGGTGCGTTGGGCGTTATATCCAATGACGCGCAGACCTCCAAGAATTTTATCCGGCACATCATCCTTGAACTGGCCTATTATCATTCTCCCGAAGATCTGCAGCTTGTGTTTTTCTTTGATGATCAGATAGAAAAAAATATCAACGCGCTTAAAGTCGCTATTGAAAACGAGAATGATCCGGAAAAGAAAGAGCAGCTTCTTTGGCAGCTTAACAAAGCTAAAGAAGAGCAGAATGAAGCTGTTGAAAACTATAAATATCTGCCTCACGCCAACGAACTTTTCAATGGCGTATCCCAGTTTGTATTTGACAAGGACAGCTCCGGTGTTGTTTTCGGTCAGCTGCACAGCATTATGAACGAACGCAGCAAATCGAAAAGCGAAGACAACGACGGCGGAGATTCAAGCTCGAAACCCACACAGATCGTCTGCGTTGTATTTTATGATTATGATATTAAGGAAACAGGGTTTTCCAAATACCTACCGGAGGTTCCCAAGGAAGGCGAACCTTACGTCAATGCAAACGGGCTCACCTTTATTTTCATTCAGTCAATAAAAGACAAGCTGCCGAAATATTGCGGCAACATCGTTGATTTGCACGATACCAATCCAGGAGAAAGAAAGAGCAGCCTTCGCTACAATGTACTCAGCCGGGAAACTCTAAATGTGCTCAGCGAAGGAAGCGACGACAAAAACAAAGCCAATGATGTTGACAAGCTGATTGAGTATAAGGTATTCCAGAATGATTACATTTTTGAAGAGAAAAAGTATGATGAGCAATTCAAAAAGGCGTTTAAGCAGCTGAGTGCCATATACTATACCCGTATTGCCGAAAACGGCAAGGTTCCGTCCATGGTTACGCTCTTTGAGTTGTATGGGTATAACGCCGAAAAAATACAAAATGATGAGATAAAAAGAAGTATGCTCGCCAGCTGGGAGAACACCGATAAAAATGACGTGACCAGAAATATGCGTGTTCCCATTGGCAAAAATGAGCACGGCGAAATGTATCTGGATCTGTATGAAAAGGCCGACGGTCCTCATATGCTTGTCGCCGGAACTACCGGCTCGGGCAAATCCGAAACGGTCATTACATATGTGATAGGCTTGTGTATGAAATACTCCCCGATGGATTTGAATCTGATGCTTGTCGATATGAAAGGCGGCGGATTCTCTGACCGTTTGGGAAACCTGCCTCACTGTGTAGGAGCGGTAACGGATACCGCCGGAGAGGACGAAGGAACGTCTGCGGCCTACATGCTCAAGCGCTTCCTTGAGTCGCTGAACGCTGAGATCAAGCGGCGTAAGTTGTTGCTGTCGAGTTTGGGTGTTGACAATGTTGATTCTTACATCAGAGCAACAAGAACAATCAAGAAAATGCGTAAAATTTATTGCGGGTTTATTGAAAAAGATATAGCTGATGTAGAAGCTGACCTCACTAAAGCAATTGAAGGAAACGCAAAACTGAAAGGGATTCTTGAAAAAATTGCTCAGTATGAGGAACTTCAATTAAGCACCAACACAACCGAGCAACAGTTAAAATTAAAAGAAAAAGAAATTGAAGCAATAGATCAACGCGGAATAGAGTTATTAAAGCTGCAGAAACAGCTTAATGCCAAACAGAGAGAATACACAGAAAAGATTAACTCCCTGTCACATCTCGTCCTAGTCGTCGATGAATTCACAGAGCTGAAAAGATTCTCCAGCGAAAGCAGTGATGTGGACTTCATTGCCGAGATTACGACGATTGCGCGTGTTGGACGTACCCTTGGATTTCATATCGTGCTTGTCTCTCAAAATATTGAGGGAGCTATTACCGATGATATCCGGGTGAACTCTAAAGCGAGGATATGCCTGAAGGTCGCCACAAAGCAGGCCTCGAAAGAGATGATTGACAGCCCGGCCGCAGCTGCGCCTACCATGCCGCTAAATGGTCGCGCATATTTGCTTGTGGGTACAGGCACGAGGTTTGAGTATTTCCAGTCCGCTTATACCGGCGCAAACAAGAATTTAAATATTGAGCCACCAGTTGTCGTCACGCAGGTTAAGAATACTGGAAAATACAACCCGGATTTCTATTCCTCAAAAAAAGATAATGCCATTGAAAAGAAGAAAAACGAAAATGTAAACGAGCATGATACACAGCTCGCTTACATCACAAACACCATTATTAAAATGAGCGAAGGTATGGAGAAACCGCGCCAAATATTCCTGCCGCCGCTGCCGGGCAAGATTGCGGATGAAACGGAATGGGAGGGATTAAAATGAGCCTTAATAAAATGCTTTGCGCCTTGGGCAAATTCGATATTCCGATCATTCAAATGCAGCCTCCGTTTGTCGTTGACCTCCTGGACTCAAACATCGCTTTGGTGGGCTCTGCGATGAGCGGCAAAACGACGTTTGTGAAAACATTGGTCAACCTCCTTCACAAGCAGTACAACGAAACGCAGGAGCAGGTTTTCATTCTCGACTTTGGCGGAGCACTGACCGAGTACAAGGATTATCCGCTTGTATCCGCATATTTTGATAATTCCAACGAGGAATACGTCAAGCGCGTTTTCAAAATTTTAGACAATGTGCTGAAGGAAAATATCAAAGAGTTGAACGGCAAAAATTTCAGAGACGCTGACACGCAACCATTGCATACAACATTTATTATTGACAACCTCAACGCATTTATTGATGAACCGCGTTATACGGCCTACCATGAAAAGCTGGCAAAGCTATGCCGCGACGGGCTTTCAAAGGGAATTACAGTTGTCATAACTGCGGCTGATACTAAGGGTATCGTTTCTTATCTTGGCGGCTTTAAACAGAAAATCGCCTTTGAACTGCCGCCAGATAAATATGGAGAGGTTTTCACCACCGGGAAAGTCGGCTTAATCGGGAACAACCCCGGCCACGGCTTTGCGAACGTAACGGTAAAGCCGGACGGAGTTACCGGAACATTCCGCATGAACCTACCCTATGAGGTTCAATGCACATTGCCGTACAAACCTGAAAATGCCGAGGGCAGCGCCGACACAGAGGACACCTTCAAAGCAAAGGTTCAGAAAAAGTACGACTCACGAAGTGTAAAGAAATATCAGACCTTTCCTAAAGAGCTTACACGGGAAGAATATGAAACACTGTGTCGGCAGTCACCCCCAAAAGATATTCCTGACGGCGCAGTGAGCGTCGGTTTGGATTATGTTGATTTTAATCCTGTCACCGTGGATTTTGAGAAGTCTAATGTGATCGCAATCTATGGCAAGAAGGAATTCGGAAAAACCAACCTGCTTAATTTACTGCTTGATGGTTTTATCTCAAAGAAGCGTGATGCCCGCGTTATTCTTTTTGATGATGGACGAAATCAGCTTAAACCTATCTATGATAGCATCAGCGGTAAAACAGATACGATATTGATCAATAAGCATGCCGAGATTCCCCTGAGCTATAAAGATGGATCATCCGCAACTAAGAAGCTATCCCCAATTCAGCAGTTTTACAAATATCTGAACGAAAACCATCTCACTCTAAGCAAATCATTTTTAGCCGAAACCTATGGGCTAAAAGGTGCTTTGGCGCGAGACCTTGACAGTAAAATTCCTGATTACAGCGGCGAAGCAACACCTTTTACCGTTTTTGTCATTCAAAGCAAATCGGTATATATCAATGATCTTGAGAAAAAGCAGTTCATTGAAAAAATCCTTTCTCAGATGCTTGATGATGCTGAGGAAAGAGGATATCTGTTTATCTTTTCCGATATCCAGAAGATCAATGAGGCTGAGACAAACTCTGCTTTCAAAAATGCGGTAAACATAGCCTTTTTGCTGGACAATATAGCGGAATTTGCCGGGGAGCGCGGTCAGAAAACCCTCTTTGGAGATATGGACGTGAAATCTCTTAAAGAAGATTACGCTCGCTGTGAAAGAGGCGACGGCTATTTTTACGATGCTGAAGCAGATAATTTGCACAAACTGAAATTTATTAAATATTGAAAGGATGAATTGTTATGGCAGAAGCTTTTGTATCGGCTGATATCAGTAAAATTGCGCAATTTGAAAAGGACAGTGTCGAGGCAATTGCCGAGTTTAACTCCATCAAAAATAAGTTCGACAGCATTAATACCACCTTGCTTTCGAAATGGAAGGGGCAGGGTGCCGATGCGTACAAAAAGGAGTCCGATTATATTTTGGAAAAAATCGGCGGTATCAAGGATGTTCTTGATAGCATAAACAATAGCGTCGTCAAGGATGTCAAGGATAATTATTTAAGTTTGGATGAGGAGCTGGGCAAGTTTAATGTGAATCCTCAGTCCGGCGAAGGCGGATGATGTCATCAGGTCCATACAAGCATCCTCTCAAACTCAGGAGCAGAAAATTGATGCGCTTGAGACTTTTAAAAAGAACAACGAACAATTCATAATGGACGTTGAGCGCATTGACGCCAATAAGGATGGCTGAAATGAGAATAAAATTTTTGCTGTTGCTTTTAGCACTTTTAATGCTATTTGGAGGAGGATGCTCGATGAAAAAAGATCGTAATTTACCGGAAATTAAACTGATAGATTTATCTGAAAACTAAAACAATCTAAAATTTATACAATATTGAAAGGATGAGATAGAAGCGATGGGAGCGCCAAAGGCAGGCGGCAATGTTGTTGCCACAGATGACAAGCAAAAAAACAAGCAACAAATCGAAAAATTGAGCGTACTGAATGAAGGCTCAAAGGAATCTATATTCAATTTGATTTTTGCTGAATCAAATGGAGTTTCGAAGAAGCAATGAGCAATGAAATCATCGGTAATTCTTACAAATACATTATTGATACGTCTCACGGAATAAACAAAGACGGCTTTATTGCGATTGGCACGGAGAGTATCGTTTACAAAGGCTTAAAAACGAAACTTAACGGAGGTCTTCAGTTTTCATGCGTCTTAAAGTTTAAGCCGAAGGCTGTTGTGATGGACGGAAAAATTGTTGACAGGCTGAATATCTTCAAAACCGAGGAATGGAAGATATTTGAGGAGCTCAGGGAATGCCGCTCCATCGTCAGGGTAGACGACGTTATTGAGGATCTGGGTGAGTTCAGTTCTATCTGCAACAAGATTGACAGCGGGGTTATCGACAAATCCACCTATTTCTGCGTCGTTGAGGAATTCATCGATGGTTGGTCTCTTGAGGAATATTGCCGCGAGGAATATTGGAAGCTGAGAAGAATTGAGCCCCTGGGCAATGGGCTCTCAAACGTTATTAATTATCATGACTTTGAATCCGATGAAAAAAGAGCGGTAACTTTAAGCTATACATACGACAACACTTTGAAATATCAAAATCAGATTTTGCTTTTCATGATAAACCTGTGCGAAATTATGGAATTCGCCACAGAACAAAAAAATATTTTGCATTTAGATATAAAGCCGGAAAACATCATGGTTACAAGATATGGCAAGGAATTGGTGCTGATCGATTTTGGAAGATCCAAAAAAGTCACAAAAGCCAACAGGTTTTCAGAGAGCGATTTATCTGAGGTTGATTATAACAAGAATGAAACTTTAGAAAAAATGTATCAATACGGAACATTGGGTTACGCGGCGCCGGAATGCTATTCCAAGGCCTCAAACGGTTCTCTGTTTCCTTTTTCTTCTAATTTTGAGCAAGGAAAAATGTCAGTCGAAAGCGATATCTTCTCTTTCGGTGCGACATTTTGGGAATGCTTAAATATTTTTGAGCTGATTACTAAAACATCAAAGTTTTCCAATGATTCTCATGATTTTTACAAAGACAATTTTTTGAACGATGACACTTATTTTAACAGAGATTTATCCTGCACATCTCTTTATTATCACAAAAAACTGGAAAGCATTATCAAGAAATGCACCAAAAGGCGGGCAAAACATTATATCGATTTAGACAATAGGGATTATTACCATTCGTATAGGGATTTAAGAAAAGATTTAGAGAACGCGAAAGATTCTGTCCCGACAATCGTAAAGGAAGAGAATACAAAGGTTAGAAACGCTTTCAGGTGGTCAGGACGGATGCTTTCGCTGTTTACTGTATTTCTGACTATATTTTTTATCTACCAGAGCATGGCGTTTAGAATCGCCGAAGGTAAATGGGACAATCTGACTTCCAATTATAATGATACTCAATTTTACAAAATGGAAGAAATCGCGGGCGACTTAATCAGAACTGTCCCTGCAAACAGGGTGGACGCCACTTATTCAAAAATTGCCGCTTTTACATATACGGGCGGCGGCGATATATCTGAGTTTGAGGGTGCGTTGCTCGTAAGGCTTTTGCAGCAAATCAACAATGCAAGCCTGTTGCCCGAACGAATCGATGAAATTATGCGAAATGCCAATACACGAAGATTTAGAGAAATTTCGACCGAAATTGTAAAACTTCAAGTAACAGGTGAAAGTATTGGCTATGATTTAGCAAGGGCAATTTTCAATGTCGAAGTCGGAAAAACCGAGCTTGTCGCTGCATATGAAACTTTAATTGAGCACCAAGACAACATTGAGTTTCGCAGTGCTGTTGTCAAGCTAAAAAATGTGCTTGACAACGACGAAGCAATTAAAACTATTGCAGCCGATACAGGACGCAGCAGACCAGAAATACAAGAATTCTTTAAGAGTGTGGCGGCAAAGGAGGCACAGTCATGAAAAAGCTGTTTGAAAAAATCAAAAAGGAGTTTGAAAAATATTTAATCGTCAATTATGTGACAGGCTCGTATGTGAAATTCTTGCTGTATTCAATAGGGATATTTGCAGCAGTATTCGCTGTTCTTTTCGTTTCGGGCTTGTATAACCGGCTTGAAACCGCTCTTGATTTGAAATACGACTCGCCGTTTATTTTGGCTCCGTTATACGGGTTTATCATTTTGGCGTTGTTATGCTTTTTCGTTGGATTTCTCATGTACTTTTATAAATACAAAAGATCCAAAACAAAAAGCACATTTTATAAAGCTTTTTCAAGTGTATTGGATGAAAAACAGATTGATAAGGGTTAAGATATGAATCTGAAACTCTGCAACTACATATGAGCTGCCAATTAACTATCTGTGGTTTCTCTAAGTGCGCAGGCGTTTTGCATATTCAAAAGAATAGAAAATTAGCTGAAGTTCCAGGCTCGGAAACCTGAGGCTGTGGAGCTATATGTATAATATTCTCGAAAACCGGAGGGTGTTTAGAAATGACTAACATTATGAGGAATAGCGGCAAGCGTGTTTTTGCCATATTGATTGCGACAATATTGATTGTCGGTATAATTCCTGGATCAGTGCTGCCGGGGGTGTTTGCGGCAACACAACCGATATTTACTGTCGAGATACCAAATACGGTAGGCGGGAGTATTTCCGTCACACTTAAGAACAGCATGAATGCGACCGAAACACAGACAGAGCCCATGTTTGACGGCGTTGCGACATTCACAGATTTTGTCGATTTAGACAACACCTACGACATTGCTATTACCGGCATGACTAAGTATGATGATTTTTATGATACAGGGCTGTTTTTGGGAGGTGCAGGTATTTCATTTACCGCCGCCGATTTTGATCTTAAGACGTTTTCGATTACAACGAATTATGATGAGCCGAGCCTAAAGGGAACGATTACCGCCTCAGAAATGTCAATTCCATATGGTTCAATCAAAAGTGTCACAGCAGAAGCTTTGAACGGTTATTTGATTGCGGAATTTTTTGTTGACGGAGAGCCGGTTCTTGAAGCAGTGAATCGTGAGGAGTACACCTGCGAATTCGAACTTGTTGCTGATAACCATATTGTCTATGTCGCATTTATCGCAAAAACATGGGAAATAAATTTTACAATCTATGGTAGCGGAACAATAGATGATGGAACCAACGTCATAACTGATGGCGGAAAAATCACCGCAAGCGAAGGGGACAGCCCCGGCTTCACCGCGACGGCAAACAAAAATTATCATATCAGCAGCGTCGTTATTAGCCCAACTCCCGATACACCAATAACAGGAGCCTTTGATAGCACCCGAACTGAATATACACACATATTTACAGGCATTAGCAAGGATTATTCCGTTACGGTGACCTTTTCAATTAATACATATGATATCGCCATATCCTCTACGGGCAATGGCTCTATTACCGTAGGCGGTTCCCCCGCCGGAGGATCGCAAAAAGTCGGTCACGGCAGCAACTTGTCACTCAGCATTACTCCAGATGCCGGACACATGATCGGCTCAATATGGATCAATGGCTCTGAAATTGACGATGACGACCCCAATTTGACCATATACGAAGATTATACCTATACGTTTATAAATGTAACAGCGGCAGGTTCCAGCATTTCAGTTTCATTTGTGCCAATAGGTATTACCGATGAAAACGAAGAGGATTTATTCACTTTTAATCACAGCCATAAGGTTGATTATTACGAGACCGCCACACAAAGATTTTACGTTTTTAAAAACAATGCATCCGTTACTTTTAATCCGGTGGATTCCATAAAATATAGAAGCATCCAAATTGATGGCTCCGGATTTGAGCCCAGCCAAACCTTAACCACTTCAAGAACGATTACAACGGTTAGCATAAGTACAAGCAGGAACGGAAGAAGAGGAACAGAAACAAAAACCCTTGCTAAGGATATTGTAATTGTTATCGACAAAGCCGTCCCGACAGCAGCCGATATCCCGGCGATGGAGTGGACGAATCAGGATTATACGGTAAGCGGAATCGTGACCGACCAAGATACTGTGGCGTTTCCATCCTCCGGTTTTTCAAGAGTTGTATGGAGTAAAAGCACGTTAACGCCCGCTCAAGTATTGGCTGAGACGACCAATACCGCGCTTATTACTGATACGGCAAAATCGGGAGATACCATATCTGGAAAGTATGCTTTTACAATTACGGAAGAACAAAACAACGAAACCTTCTATGTATATGCCGTCGATAAAGCTGACAACGTTTCCGCCGCGAAAACGGTTAATATTAAAATCGACAAAACGCCGCCTGAAATTACAGGTTTTCACTTTCAGCAAAAGCCGGCGACACTCTCTCAAGTCATTAACTTCCTGACTTTCGGAACCTTTTCTAACAATGAAATTGAAGTGGTGGTTACTGCGAACGACTCCGGCATTTCATCCGGGTTGGACAAAATTACCTTATACAGTGACGAAGTCGCTATCGGAGCGCCTAAAGCCGTTTCAGGTTCTTCCGCTACATTTACGCTGACTCTCGCTGATTTTAACGCAAACGAAATCTCAGCTTCAATAAAGGATATAGCAGGCAACTCATCGGCAGGAAAAACAAAACCGACCGATCCGGGCGTAACATCAAACGCGTTCAGCGATATTGTCAGTCTCAAAAATGAAGAGCCAACGATTTCTATTGTTCCGGCAAGTAGCGCGCTACATACAAATGGGACAGAAGAATGGTATGATGGGGACGTAGGATTTACCATAACGGTTGACACTGAAAGCGGCGGCATTTTTTCGGTTATCATTAAGGTTAATGGTCAGGTTGTTACCACCGATAAGAATGGCAAAGCCATAGACGAAAATTTCTATGAGTCCCTGACGCTGCAAGAAATATTTACAGTTAATACAACTCAAAATCCTGTTGACGGTGAGAATATTATCGAGGTTGTTGCCGTAAACAATTTCGGCAATGAAGAAACCGTCGGAAGAACAGTGTACATAGACACAACAAATCCAGATATAGCCGGATTCAGCATTACGAAAGAAAATGGCAGTGCTTTGAGCAAAACGCTGAATTTTTTAACGTTTGGCATTTTCTTCAATGAGCGGGTTAAGGTCACAATAATCGCCGACGACCGCGGCGGAGCTTCTGCAGGCATGAACACAATTACGCTGTATGCGGACGGAGATCCGATTGCCGGCTCGCCAAAAGCTGTAACAGCCGTTGGCGATGGCACATTCCAGGCAGAATTTGTTCTTCCCGCGTCAGCGATTACCGTTGCATCGAAACACATTGATGTGCTTTTATCCGCCGTGGCCACTGATAATGTAGGCAACGTCACGGGCCGTGATGCTGCCCACCCGGATGGAAAGTCCGGTGCGCCGAATACGATAAATTCCGATATTCTTAACAGCAGGCTAATGATCGAGACAGTTCCTCCGACTATAGACATTGATTTCCCCGATGCGGTTTATACGGAGAAGGGAAAGAAATGGTATCCAAATGACATTTTGTTTACCATCACAGCAAGGGATGTGGATTCAGGCATTCGCAGCGTTGAAATCAATATAAACGGCGAATCCATTACTGCCGACAGAAATGGAAAAGCGATAAACGCCGACTTCTACCTGAGCGAAACGAACGAAGCGGTTTTTCATATAAACACCAATCAAGGTGAGATTAACGCCGACGGTTCTTATGCAATTGAAGTAACTGTCGTAGACAATGCCGACAACGCGTATTCTATAAGCGATATCGTATATAAAGACATTGACGATCCCTATATCACAAGATTTGAGTTCGTCCCCGCGACTTCTAACGGGATTTCTGAAACATCTGAGTTTATTGAGTTTTTTGAATATGGATTTTATTTCAAAGAAGAATTTATCGCAAATATCCATGTTTCAGATCTGGAACCTTCATCCGGTCTTAATAATGTAGCCTATCGCTTTGTTTCTTACCAAAACGGAAAGAGGCAAGGTGAAATAAGCGGTACTCAAGAAATAGTGGCTGGCGTGGCGTCGCTTACGGTTCCCAAAGGCTTCAAAGGGCAAATATTTGTGGAAGCGTTTGACAACGTCGGCAATCAATCAGGCGATAAAACGACGCAGGCATTCGCGATTGACGCCATTGCTCCTGAAATTGAGATAACGAACAATACCGCCACGGATTATAAAGACGCAGACGGCAATAAGCTGTACCGTACTGATATGAGCTTTACGGTTACTGTTTATGATGATATTTCAGGAATTAAGGAAATCGGCTATTCTCAAAGTGCGGAACAAGAATCGTTTGAAAGAAAGGTCATATCGGTTAATAATACGGGCTATCAAACCGGCGACGAATTGGAAGATGGCTGGATAATTGCTGAAATGGATTTCAACCTTGTCACAAAAGTGATAAAAACTTTCTCGTTTAGTGCGGACGACAATGACGTCTTTCTGACTTTTGACGCAGTCGACCGCAGCGAAAACCGGATTGAAAATGTTCAGAGTGAAAAGATCACCATTGATACAACCCCGCCGGTAATCAATGTAGTTTTCCGCGCCGATGAAGCCAAAAACGAGTATTATTATAGCGCAACCCGGAGTGCGGACATAACGGTTTTAGAGAGAAACTTTGATGCCAGCCTGATTAATACCATTATTGAAAACACTTTCGGACAGGTGCCGTCTTTCTCTTTTACACAAATATCAAATATCGAGTATGTTGCTGTGATCGATTTTGAGGAAGGCGACTATACCTTTGATATGAGCGGTACCGATTTAGGCAATCATACCGTAATCGTTAATTTTAGCGGGGGGAATGAAAACCTATTTTATGTGGACAAAACACCTCCTGTAATTGAAGAGAATTTTATCACTTTCAGTAATGCCATTACCGATAACAGCTTTAACAAAGATATGACGGCTACCATCAAAATAACTGAGCATAACTTTGACCCTGAACTGACAAATCTTATAATTACAAGGAAAGGTGCGGGCGAAGCGCATAACGGCGTGGATATGGTTGACGTGACGGATATGATGGGCGGAAACCGCTGGGAGTCTCAGGGAGACGTTCACACAATATCATTTGCATTTGATGTTGATGCAGTTTATCAGATTGAAATAACCCCCCGGGATTTAGCAGGAAATTCTGCCGATCAGCGCAGTACGGTTGTTTTTGAAATTGATAAAACCGTACCTATTGTTTCCGCTAAAAACGAGAAATATGTCAGCGCAGATGACGTTGAGTTTTTGGATATGTATCCGTATTCAAGAAAAGATGAACCTGCTCCGACAGTTGAATTTATGGATTTGAACATAGACCACATCAGATATGATTTAACGGTCTATATCCCGGATTATACGAACGGAAAAAACGAGCCTGTGGTTAAACCCGTTAAGGTTTACCTGAATGAAGACAAAAATCAGTCGGGCGTCATTAAGGGCAACTTATTTACCTTGCCGGATTTCACGAAAGACGGCATTTATGCGGTAAAATTAGTTGCCGTTGATACGGCCGGAAACGAAAGCGTCCTTAATTTTAATACTTATGTAAGACTAATTGAGGATGATGTGCTTGCATATATTTCTAACAGCAGTTTAGAGGCGAAAACGGGCTGGTATTCCATCCAATACGAAAACGGTGACACCATAAGCAAGAAACCGGATAATTTCAGCGATATTGATATCGTCGTCTTCGCAAATAAAGATACCGGCAGGGATATCGTGCTGCGGGACAATAACGGCGCAGAATTGAATACAAATCTGAAGGCGATAGAAGACGACAATATGTTCGGCATCGGAATTTACAGCTATACTTTAAACGCTGATTATTTCAAAGAGAATTTCCAGGACGATACCGACGTCGAACTGCACTTATCGGTAAAAAATGACCAAGTCCGGATAGATTTGGGCAAATTGCATATTGATAACATTGCGCCGATTTGCAATATACCCGGAGACTTCAAATCATGGTCTTGGTACTATGGTAATGAGGACCGTACAATTACGATTTCTAATATCAGTGAGTTGATTGATGAGAGTCAATGTAAAGTATACAACAACGGTAGGGAAATTGATTTCGTATATTCGAGCGAAAACAACACATTAACGTTCACGCTTTCAAAGGGCTGGCATAGCGTCGGAATTGTACTCGCCGATGTGGCAGGCAACGTAAACAATATCCAGGAAAGAGAAAATATTCATATCGGATTATTCTGGCTGTATATTATCATTGCAGCGTCAGTCATTGTGGCGCCAGCAGCCGTCGCCATTGTCATACATCGTGTTAAAAAGAAACGAATGCTGGAAAATGCTTGATTCTAAAATGATTATGTTGGAGAGTCAGCAACACCGGTGCCTAAAGTTTCTTTTTTAGTTCAAAAAGGAGGCTTAGGGCTTCGAGCGGAGAGAGCGTATTGAGGTCTGTCGCTTTTATTACGTCGGCGACCTCTATACTTCCTGTGTCGAGAAGAGACATTTGAGCAAAGCCAAACTCCGGCGAGGAAGGCTCGGGAGCGGGCAACCCGGATGCGGAAAAATCGGATGGAGCTTGGAGAGCCCGTTTTTTACGCGAAAGGGTTTTCCCGTTTGCGAGGCTGTCATCGCTCTCGAGAGCCTCAAGCGCCTCTTTTGCGCGTTTTATTACACTTTCGGGAACGCCCGCAAGACCGGCGACTTCAATACCGTAACTGTCGTCCGTGCTGCCCGGTACGATCTTTCGCAAGAAGATAATGTCATCGCCTCTCTTTTTTGCCGAGATATTATAGTTTTTTACACCCTCTATCTCGTTTTCGAGCGTTGTTAGCTCGTGATAATGCGTCGCAAACATCGTTTTTGCGCCGAGCTTGCTTTTATCGGTCGCGTATTCGAGCACTGCGCGGGCTATGGCCATGCCGTCGTATGTTGAAGTGCCCCGCCCTATTTCATCGAGTATGAGAAGGCTTCGGTGCGTCGCGTTTGTGAGAATGTTTGCGACCTCAGTCATCTCTACCATAAAAGTTGATTTTCCTGCGGCAAGGTCGTCTCCCGCGCCGATTCGCGTAAACACGCGGTCGGCAATGCCGATTTGCGCCGTACGCGCAGGCACAAAAGAACCCATTTGCGCCATCAATACGATCAAGGCGGTTTGGCGCATATACGTAGACTTGCCGGCCATATTCGGCCCTGTTATGATCGCGGTTCGCGCAGAGGCTTGGTCTAAGTATGTATCGTTTGGCACAAACAGCGAGCCGTCCCCTAAGAGTTCAACGATTGGATG
The DNA here is from genome assembly GCA_009777235.1 of Oscillospiraceae bacterium. Lineage (GTDB taxonomy): Bacteria > Bacillota > Clostridia > Oscillospirales > Oscillospiraceae > WRMH01. The sequence continues at coordinate 191,947 of WRMH01000002.1, read as the reverse complement.
CCTGCCGTCTTTGATATCAATTATGCCGGAATCGTCAATATCGGGCATGGAGTAGTTGTTTAAAGCCGCGACATGAGCAAAAGAACAAAGCGCGTCAAGCTCTGCGATGCTCCGCGCGGTTTTTTGCACTCGCGAAGCCGTGGCGGCTATTTTGACGCGCAGCTCTTCAAACAGCTTATATTCCAATGCCGTGAGGCTGTCCTTTGCCGAAAGAAGCTCCGTCTCCAGCGTTTTGAGTTCTTCGGTTATAAAACGCTCGCAGTTTGCCAAGGTTTGCTTTCTGATATAATTATCAGGCACATCATCGGAAGATGAACGGGAGATTTCGATATAATATCCAAAAATCTTGTTGTATCCGATTTTCAATTTCTTTCCGGTACGCTCACGTTCGTTCTGCTCAATATCAGAAAGAGCCGCCGAGCTGTTGTGTAAAAGGGCGCGCAAACGGTCAACCTCACCGTCAAATCCGTCCTTGATGAAGCCTCCTTCGCGGATTGAAAACGGCGGGTCGTCTTGTATGGCGGCGTCTATCTGCTCGGCTGTATCGGCGAGCAAATCTATTGAAGCGCACTCGCGAAGAGCCGCCGACTGCATAGCATTGAGATGTGCGGTTATCTCGGGCAAAACGAGTATGGAGGCCGAGAGAGCTTTGAGGTCTCGAGATAGCGCGTTGCCGTATGCTATTTTACCGATGAGCCTTTCAAGATCGTTTATTTTTCGCAGATTTATTATGATTTCACCTCGCGGCACGGTATTTGACACAAGCTCAAAAACGGCGCTTTGACGGCGCAAAATAGGCGCGATTGAAATTAGCGGATGCAATAACCATGAGCGTATAAGCCGGTGTCCCATCGGCGTTTTTGTCTTATCGAGAGCCCAAAGAAGGCTGCCCTTTTTGTCTCCCGTTCTCAAAGTGCTGATAAGCTCCATGTTGGAAATGGTATTTATGTCAAGCTCCATGTATGCCGCTTCATTATTGCTGCGCAGCTCTTGAAAATGAGATATGTCGGTTTTTTGCGTTTTTGAAAGATAGCGAAGCAATGTGTTGACGGCGAGCTTTGCGGTGTCGGAAAAAGGCGAAGATGAATCGCCAAAATCCGCCGAGACAGATTCGCCGCTGTCCGCGCATACATTGTTTACCAAGCAGCCAAGCTGTGTTTTGAGATATTTTGTCAGACGCTCCGCCATATCCTGACCGCCGGAGATCAGAGCCTCAGAAGGCGCGTAAGATGCCAGTTCGTTTTCTATTGCGCGTATGTCGCTGTCGGGAAAGTCGGTCACGGAAATTTCACCGGTGGAAAGATCGGCAAAGCATACGGCGGAGGGTTTGCCAAATTCGGCAATATACACACAGCACAGATAATTTGAACGTCCCTCATCGAGCATTGACGTTTCCATCAAGGTACCGGGCGTGACAGTGCGAACCACGCCGCGCGCCACAATGCCTACGGCATCCTTTGGGTCCTCAAGCTGTTCGCATATGGCTACTTTGTAACCCTTGTTTATGAGCTTTGCTATATACGGCTCTGCCGAGTGATACGGAACTCCGCACATGGGCATACGCTCTTCTTCGCTGCTTGTCCTGTCACGCGTTGTCAGCACAAGGTCAAGCTCGCGGGACGCGATTTTCGCATCCTCGCTAAACATCTCGTAAAAATCGCCAAGCCGGAAAAAAAGGATGCTGTCGGGATTTTGCCCTTTTACGTCTAAATATTGTCGCATCATTGGAGTCATTGAAATACCTCAGTGTCTAAAGGGCAGCTCTTAAAACCTGTGTCGTCAGATTTTAAGAGATAACCTTAATTATATTTGCTCATCGCGGAGTCCACGCCGTCCATTATGATTGTTTCCACAGCCGCCGCCGCCTTGAGAGCCGCTTCGCTGACAAGCCTCAAATCGTCGCCGCCAAGTACCGAGAGAACCCAATCGGCCATATCGTATTCATCGTGGGGCGGTGCGCCGACGCCGATACGCACGCGCGGAAAACCTTCGCCGCCGCATTTTGTTATAATATCGCGAAGCCCGTTGTGGCCGCCGGAAGAACCGCTCCGGCGTACGCGAAGACCTCCGACGGGCAGTGAAACTTCGTCTGAAACAACGATCACATTCTCAAGCGGCGTCTTATAAAAATTCATCGCTTGACGGACGGATTTGCCGCTGAGATTCATATAGGTTTGCGGCATCACGAGCAAAACCCGCCGTCCGCCAAATGTCACCACGGCGGTCATCGCGTTGAATTTTATGCGGTCAATTTTTACAGCAAGCCGATTTGCGATAATATCGGCAGTCATAAAGCCGGCGTTGTGGCGCGTGTTGTAATACCTAAGACCGGGATTTCCCAAGCATACGACTATCCACGAAACAGGCTCCAAGTTTCTTCTAAAGAACATATATTCCGCACCTCACATATGCAGCCGCGTCTTTGCTGTGTAAAGACGCAAAAGCATATTACTTAAATAAAGAGGCAATTGACACCTCGTCAAAAATACGCCGGATAGCTTCCGCAAAGAGAGGGGTAGCCGTCAGATATTTAATCTTTTCGCACGGCTCGCCTTTTGAAAAAGGAATGGTGTCAGAGAAAATGACTTCCTTAACCACGCTTTGCTCAATGCGCTCAACGGATTTTCCGGAAAGCACTCCATGACTCGCGCACGCGTATATCTCCGTGGCTCCGCCTTTTTCGACGAGAGCTTTTGCCGCTTCGCAAAGGCTGCCCGCCGTGTCAACCATATCGTCAAAGAGTATGACGCGCTTGCCCTCAACACTGCCGATGATGTTCATGACTTCGGAGTGATTTGCTTTTTCCCGCCGCTTGTCAACAATGGCAAGACCGAGATTCATTTTCAAGGCAAATGCCCGGGCGCGCGCCACAGAGCCAATATCGGGCGAAACAATTATTACGTCGTCCATGTTACCCTTAAATTTTTGCCTGAAATAATCAAAAAAGAGCGACGCCCCGGCGAGGTTGTCAACGGGTATATCAAAAAAGCCCTGTATTTGCGCCGCGTGCAAATCCATCGCCAGAACCCTGTCCGTGCCGGCGGCGACAATCAGGTTTGCCACGAGCTTTGCGGAAATAGGGTCGCGAGCTTTTGCTTTTCTGTCTTGCCGCGCATAGCCAAAGTATGGCATAACGCAGGTGACGCGGTGTGCCGAGGCGCGTTTACACGCGTCAACCAATATGAGCATTTCCATAAGATAATCGTTTATCGGCGTACAGGTGGACTGAATGATAAATACATCAGAGCCCCGCACCGAATCGTCGAGAGAGACCGCGATTTCACCGTCGGAAAACGTAGAAACATTTGAACCGCTAAGGCGCACGCCCAAAATCCGGCAGACATTTTCCGCGAAAGGCTTATTTGAGTTTCCGCAAATGATTTTGATATCCTTGCCGTGTGACATTGTTTTGCCTCCTGTTAATTATTGTTTTTTACACGTTTTTAAAATGACCGCCGCGCAAGTTTAGTCGGCATAATCGCCGGAGTGAGCGCCGCTCGAAATGATTATTTGGTCGGGCGAAACAAGACCCAAAAGTTCTTCGGCTATGCGCCGGACAACATCCGGGTCGTCGGTGTTGTCAAGCATATATTCAAGCTCAGCTATTCTTTGCTCAAACTCGGCAATTCTTTGCTGTGCTTCCGCTATGCTTATTTGACCGCCCGGTACTTGAATGTTTTCGGTTTGGTCTTTTCTTTGTTGGTAGATAAAAATGAGCAGCACAATGTTCATTACCGCCAACGCAATAAAGATAATCACCGTAAAAACGCTAGGTCGCTTAAACATGACAAAATCTCCCGAAAAGTATTATACAACATTTTTACGAGATGTGATATACTTGGCGGAGAATATTTCATGAGATTTTTTTGCAAATGCCCGGCGAGGCTTGAAAAGGAACAGCAAAATGACTAAAAAAATTTTATTGCTGATATTGATTTTGCCAATGCTTATTATGTTTTACGCCTGTGCTTTTTCGGGAGAAGATGACGATAGCGGACAAACAGACGGTACGCAAACACCCCCGGAAGATTCCGATATGAAAGGAAACAGCACAATGACACCAAAAACGCTCGTAAATCCGAATGCCGACGACAATGCGCTACGGCTCATGAGCTTTTTGGCCGATCAATATGGGAAGAGCTTTTTATCCGGGCAGCAGTCGCAAGGCGATTGGCGGCGGGATCACGGGCTTTTTGGCGGCGAGGCACAGTTTGTCTATGAGCAAACAGGCAAACGCCCGGCCGTAATAGGTTTGGATTTTATTGATTACTCGCTGTCGCGTGTTCAGCGCGGCGCTCCGAGCGTTTATGAAACCGAAGCGGCTATCACAGCTTGGGAAAACGGTGCCATCGTTACATTCTGCTGGCACTGGAACGCTCCTTCTCCGTATATAGACGGGACATGGTACAGGGCGTTTTATACCGAACATTCAACGCGCGGGTTTTTTAGGGAAATAATGTCCGGCAATGATCCGGAGGGGTATCAGCTTCTCCTTGACGATATAGACGCGATTGCAAAGCAGCTTATCATATTGCGCGATGCGGGAGTTCCCGTCTTGTGGAGACCTTTGCATGAAGCGAGCGGAGGCTGGTTTTGGTGGGGCACGGACAAAGATTCATACTTAGAGCTATATAAGCTGATGTTTGAGATTCTTACATACGAGCATAATCTGACAAATTTGATATGGGTCTGGAACGGTCAGGATAAAGACTGGTATCCCGGAGATGAGTATGTTGACATTATCGGCGAGGATATTTACACGAGCGCGTACGATTATTCGTCGCAGTCGGCCAAGTTTTTTGAGGCGGCAGCATATACCGACGCAAACAAAATGCTTGTTTTATCCGAAAACGGCGTTTTGTTTGACCCGGACACGGCAAAACGCGACGGCGTAACGTGGGGCTATTGGTGTGTATGGAACGGAGAGTTTGCGACTACGGAAAACAATACACATTTTGATAAGCTCATAGAATTTTACAACCATGAGCTTGTCCTGACGCTTGATGAGCTGCCGGACTTAAAGACATATCCGATAGGCTAAAACGGCGCGATCGTCTTATTCGTCTAATTTCGCGGCGGCAAAAACCTTCGCAGGCATTTGAGTATATCGTCCAAATTCGCAGGCTTGCCAATGTGGGCGTCCATGCCCGAAGCAAGGCAGCGGTAAATATCCTCTTTGAAAATATTTGCTGTCAGGGCAATGATAGGAATGGTTGCGGCTTTCGGCAAGGCGAGTTTTCGTATTTCTTTGGTCGCTTCGTAGCCATTCATTCCGGGCATTTGAATATCCATAAAAATCATGTCGTAGCGTTCGGGGTCGTTTGAGAACATTTCCACAGCCTCGACACCGTTTTCGGCGCAGTCGGTTTCAATTGCCAGAGGCTTTAGCATCGCCCGCACTATTTCATGGCTTATTTCGTCATCATCCGTAAGCAAAATACGGTATCCGGCAAAATTGTCCGCGCCTTTTTCAAAACCGTGTCTTTTTGGCGCACTACCGGCGGAGGCGCCCCGACTATCGGCGCTCGCGTTTTTTTCTGGATTGATATACGGCAAACTCATATTCGGCACCTCCCATGTGTTTTAGTAAAGCGGATTTTGTTTATCCTTGGCGCGCCCGACTGGATTCGAACCAGCCACCTGCGGAGTCGGAGTCCGCCACTCTATCCAAATGAGCTACGGGCGCACTTTACATTACTTTAATTATATGATACTATTTGCGATTGTCAACAAAGTTTTGTTAGGTAACTGATATAAGAGGAAATTAAAGACCTGTCATTGGTCGTTCCTGTCATAAACGAATAGAAAGGACAGGTCAGAAAATGTTAGAAAAACTGATTGCCATTGAAGAAAAATATATTGCCCTTGAAGAGCGTATGCAAAGCCCGGAAGTTTATTCCGACCCAATGCTGTATGCAAAGATAGCGCGTGAGCAAAAGGAAATACAGCCTGTCACGGAAACGTACAGGCGGCTTTTAAAAGCTCAAAAAGAGATGGAATCCGCAAAAGAGCTGATGAGCGATGCAGAGCTTCGCGAGATGGCAACTGAGGAGTTTGAGGCGGCGCAGGCGCAGATAGAAACTATAACCGAAGAACTCAAAATATTGCTTTTGCCCGGCGACATTCATGACAGCAAAAACGTGATCATTGAGATACGCGGCGGCGCGGGCGGCGATGAAGCGATGCTCTTCGCAAACAGCCTTTACCGTATGTATGCGATGTATGCGGAATCAAAGCGTTGGAAAGTTGAAGTCGCAAATCTGAATGAAACCGAGCTTGGAGGTATCAAAGAAGTCAGCTTTATCATTGAGGGAAACGGTGCATATTCGCGTTTCAAATTCGAAAGCGGTGTGCATCGCGTGCAGCGCGTCCCGGAGACGGAGGCTTCCGGCAGGATTCACACAAGCACGGTCACTGTGGCGGTTTTACCGGAAGTTGAAGACGTCGAGTTTGAGATAAACACGGCTGATTTGAGCATTGATACGTTCCGCTCGAGCGGCGCGGGCGGGCAGCACGTAAATAAAACAGAATCCGCGATTCGCATTACGCATATACCGACGGGTACGGTGGTCGAGTGTCAGGATGAACGCAGCCAGCATAAAAACCGTGAACGCGCAATGAAAATACTCGCTTCACGCTTATATGAAGAAGAGCAAAGAAAGCAGGCGGCGCAGCTTGCCGCGGAGCGTAAAAGCCAAGTTGGAACAGGAGATCGCTCGGAACGTATCAGGACATATAATTATCCGCAAGGCCGCGTAACGGATCACAGGATAGGGCTGACTTTATATAAACTTGAACAAATCTTAAACGGTGCGCTCGACGAGGTAGTTGACGCGCTCATCATGGCGGACAGAGCCGAAAAGCTAAAATCGACAGACATTTAAGAGAGGGTTTTGGCGAGGCTTCAAAGCGGCATAGAGGAAATGATATATGCAGACTGTTGTAATAAAAGACGGGGATTTATCATATGCCGCCGCAGTGCTGAAAAACGGAGGGCTTGCCGGAGTGCCGACAGAGACTGTATATGGCCTTGCGGCCAACGGCTATGACGCGGCCGCCGTTGATAAAATATACAAACTCAAGGGACGGCCCGAAGTAAAACCGTTAAGTCTGCTTGTTTCTGATGTTGACGCGGCGGCGGAGGTTTGTGCGATATTTCCCAAAGCGGCTATGGAGCTTGCCAAGGCATTTTGGCCGGGGCCTCTCACCATCGTATTGCCTTGCAATAAAAAAGTGCCTCCGGTAGTGACGGCAACAGGTTACACAGTGGGCGTCAGATGCCCGGATCACCCAAAAACACTTGAGCTATTGCGCCTTGCCGGAGTGCCCATCGCCGCGCCGTCGGCAAACATCTCAGGCTGCCCCAGCCCCAAAACCGCACAAGAGGTGCTCAAGTATTTTGACGGAAAAATAGAATGTATTATTGACGGAGGAACTTGTACGCTCGGAGTTGAGTCAACCATCGTTTCGCTTACGGCGGATTCATATAAGATATTGCGTCAGGGGGCGCTGTCCGAAGCACTCATAGCGCGTGTGCTCGAAAAAATGTAAAATTGGCGGTCAAAACAGACTCCGGCGGCAAGAGGGTGGAAAAAGACAATGTTTATAATTGGGATTACAGGTCCGAGCGGAGCGGGAAAAACGACGGCACTTGAAGCGGCGGAAAATTTAGGAGCGTTGGCTCTTGATTGCGACGAAATCTACCGCACACTGCTTGAAACAAATAATGATATGATAAAGCAAATCATTTTGCAGTTTCCTGATGTCCGGGCGAATGGCGTGTCCGACAGGATAGATAAAGCAAAGCTGCGAAAACGCGTACTCGGCAACACGCAGGCCCTTGATAAGCTCGGGGAAATCACGCATAAATTTGTGACGGAAGTGTTGGACGAGAAAATAAGCGAATTTGAAAAACAAGGCGGGAGGGCGGCAGCCATTGACGCGTACGCGCTCATTGAAAGCGGAGTCGGCAAAAGATGCGACATCATAGTAAGCGTGCTTGCGCCGCGGGAAATTCGGGCGCAAAGAATAATGAAACGTGACGGGCTTACGCCTTGCGAAGCGTTATCTCGCATAAACTCGCAAAAGCAAGATGATTTTTATATCAGCGGCAGTGACCGTGTTTTTATAAATGACTATAGCAAAGCGGAGGACTTTAAAAAGATTTGCACAGAGTATTTTAAAAGTGTAGTATAAAAACATTTATGGGAGGTATATATGGTACGGGAACATATAGATAAATGGTTTGCCGAGCATACAGGGGAGATGCTCGCCGACCTTGCAAAACTAATCGAGATAGACAGTGTGCGAGGGCCGTCCGCTGACGGTGCGCCGTATGGAGAAAAGTCCCGGCAGGCGCTCCGCCTTGTGCAGGATATGCTCGAAAAACGCGGTTTTGACGTGCGTGTTTTTAAAGATATGGTTATCAGCTCTGATTTTGGCGCATTGCCGCCGCGGCTGGGAATACTCGCGCACGTAGACGTCGTGGAGGCGGGAGAGGGTTGGGAAACCGACCCGTATAAGCTCACACAAAAAGACGGCTGCCTTTATGCTCGCGGAATCATTGACAATAAAGGCCCGGCAATGGCCGCAATGTATGCAGTGTACTGCATAAAAGAGCTTTTTCCCGATATGGAAAATGGCGTGCAGCTCATTTTGGGAAGCGGAGAGGAAGTGGGATGCGACGATATTGGCGAATATATAAAGCATAATGAAACGCCGCCGTATCTGTTCTCGCCCGATTCTGAATTTCCTGTTGTAAATATCGAAAAGGGACGGCTTTTAATTAACTTTGGAGCTAAGTGGGAAAAAGATATGTCTTTGCCGCGAGTCGTATCAATCACAGGCGGAAAGGTCGCAAATATTGTGCCAAACTATGCGACGGCGGTTATAGAGGGTATCAGCAAAACAGACGCCGCCAGTTACTGCAAGGAGTTTTCGCAAAAAACCGGCGTTGAAATAGCAATATCTCACGACGATTACGACACGTCAAACGCTGACCACGACGCGCCGCGTCCCGAACGCTGCGTACTCATCGCGAAAGGCACGGCATCTCACGCCAGTAGGCCCGATCTTGGCAACAACGCGCAAACCGCGCTTCTTGCAATGCTCTGTGCCATGCCGTTTGCGCAAAGCAAGGGCTTTGGCTATATCTGCGCTCTAAATCGTTTGTTTCCGCACAAGGATACCGGAGGCAAGTCGCTCGGTATTTATATGCAAGACGAAGAGAGCGGCAAGATGACGGTAAACTTTGGCGTACTGCGATATGATGAATATGAGTTTTCGGGAAATTTCGACAGCCGCTCGCCGATATGTGCTGACGAGGTTGATTTGCTTGCGATAGCGGAAAAAGCGTTTGGCCGTGAGGCGATAGAAATCACATATCACGATTTAAAGAAAAGCCATCACACTGCGGGCTCGTCCCCGTTTGTGCAGACACTGCTGCGTATTTACGAGGAATATACCGGCAATACGGGAGAGTGCATTTGCATAGGCGGACATACTTATGTGCATGGCATACCCGGCGGCGTCGCGTTTGGATGCGCCATGCCAGGTGTTGACAACAAAGCGCACGGGGCGGGAGAGTTTATCGCGTTAGACCATTTGGTGATGAGCGCGAAAATGTTTGCGCGAGTAATAATAGAAATTTGCGGCAGCGAAGAGTAAAAAGCTGTCATAAAAATCATTCCGAGAGCGGAGTTATAATCGAGTGAATGAGGGTCGCACAGGGGCATGACCGAATGAGCGAAGATTACAAAGGAGCTATAAATGAAAACAGAATTTTCTAAGAGGCTTGCGCAGCTTCGAAAAGAAAAAGGGTTAAGTCAAAGAGAGGCTTCGGCCGAGCTTGGAATATCGCAGGTTCTCTTGTCGCATTATGAGAATGGCGCCCGCGAACCCAAGTTTGAACTTCTTTTGACAATATGCGATTTTTACCGCGTGACCGCCGACTATCTGCTTGGGAGAACGCGTGAGCGCAAAAACGGAGCAGGTGTGCTCGGGGTCAAGGTGCGGGAAATCATGACTTCCATAGAAGAACTAAAAGAGGCGGAAAACGGACTTTTGGGAAAAATAAAAAAACTCGTGGATGATGTCCCGGAGGATGTAAAAAGCACAGAGGGCGTGGAAAATCAAGTAGCAATCCGCAAACCGCGAAAAAAGCGGCAAACCAAATAACTGCCCGGAAAACACGAAAAAGCGGCAAATGTAAAAGATTCCCGGCAGGGGTGAAAGAGCAAAGGAAACAAATCAAATTATGCAAGAAAACATACGAAACTTTTCAATAATCGCGCATATAGACCACGGCAAATCAACGCTTGCGGACAGGCTGCTCGAGCGTTGCGGCGCTGTTGACGCGCACAATATGGAAGAGCAAATACTTGACAACATGGAGCTTGAACGCGAGCGCGGCATTACGATAAAAGCCCGTGCCGTTGGCCTTTGCTATACGGCAAAAAACGGCGAGACATACAAACTCAACCTCATTGACACTCCCGGACACGTTGACTTTAATTATGAGGTCTCCCGCTCCCTTGCCGCGTGTGAGGGCGCGATACTTGTGGTTGATTCCACTCAGGGTGTGGAAGCGCAGACGCTTGCCAATACATATTTGGCGCTTGACAACAATCTTGAGATTTTGCCGGTCATCAACAAAATTGACCTTGTAAACGCCGATCCCGATAGAGTAAAAAGGGAAATAGAAGATATTATCGGTATTCCGGCGGACACAGCGCCGCGCATTTCGGCAAAGCGGGGCATAGGTATTGATGATGTGCTTGAATATATTGTGGAAGGTATTCCGCCGCCAAAAGGAGATTTAAACGCTCCGCTCCGAGCGCTCATTTTTGACAGTCAATATGACCCGTATAAAGGGGTTATCGTATATATCCGTGTTGTGGACGGGACTCTCGAAAACGACACGCAGATAAAGCTCATGTCTACAGGCGCGGAGTACAAAATAGTGGAAATCGGGCATATGCGGCCTGTTGGCATGGAGCCTTGCGAGAGGCTTTCGGCAGGAGATGTCGGCTATCTGACGGCAAGCATCAAAAACGTCGGAGATACGACGGTTGGAGACACGGTGACGGATGCGGCGTGTCCGGGCGCAGAGCCGCTGCCGGGCTATAACAAGGTGCAGTCTATGGTTTTTTCAGGGCTTTACACGACAGACGGGGCTAAATACCCGGACTTGCGCGATGCGCTGGAAAAGCTAAAGTTGAACGATGCCGCGCTGTCCTATGAGCCGGAATCGTCCGCGGCTCTCGGGTTTGGTTTTCGCTGCGGATTTTTGGGATTGCTGCATATGGAGGTTATCGGAGAACGGCTTGAGCGCGAATTTAAACTTGAGCTTATAATGACGGCTCCGAGCGTTATCTATCGCGTTACCAAATCAAACGGCGAAACCATATTAGTTGACAACCCCCTCAATTATCCCGATCCTGCCGTTATAGAGCTTGCCGAAGAGCCTTTTATCAATGCTTCGATCATATGTCCGCCGGATTATGTTGGCAGCGTTATGGAGCTTTGCCAAGACAGGCGCGGCGAATATAAGGAACTTATCTATTTGGAAGCGACGCGTGTGGAATTAAAATACGAGCTTCCCCTCAACGAAGTGATTTATGACTTTTTTGACGCGCTCAAGTCGCGCAGCCGGGGTTACGCATCTTTGGATTATGAGCTGCTCGGATATCGTCCCTCAAACCTTGTGCGCCTTGATATATTGTTAAACGGGGAAATCGTGGACGCGCTGTCTTTTATCGTACACAAGGAAAAAGCATATGCCAGAGGCCGCAAGATCGTAGAGAAGCTAAAAGAGCATATACCGCGCCAACTTTTTGAAATACCGGTGCAGGCGGCAATCGGCGGCAAGATAATAGCCCGCGAAACAATAAGGGCTTTGCGCAAGGATGTTTTGGCAAAATGTTACGGCGGCGACATTACGCGAAAAAAGAAGCTGCTCGAAAAGCAAAAAGAGGGCAAGAAACGTATGCGCAGCTTGGGCAGCGTAAATGTGCCGCAAGACGCGTTTATGGCAGTCTTGAAACTCGACGAGTAGAGACTGCCCAAATGGCGGCGAACGCACCGTCGGCACTCGGCGCCCCAACACCCGCCGCCACAACCAGAAAGGAACAAATCAATGAAACTATACAATACGCTATCAATGAAAAAAGAAGAATTTGTACCGCTGTGCCCGGGAAAGGTCAAGATGTACGTTTGCGGACCGACTGTATATAATTACTTTCACGTTGGCAACGCCCGCCCGCTCATTACCTTTGACGTGCTTCGCCGCTATTTTGAGTATCGCGGTTTTGAAGTCACGCTCGCGCAAAATTTTACCGACGTTGACGATAAGATAATAAACCGCGCAAACGAATTGGGCGTGACGAGCGTTGAAATCGCCGAAAAATACATTGCCGAATACTATACGGATGCCCGCGGGCTTGGCGTCCGTGATGCTACGATATATCCAAAGGCAACGGAGAATATCGCCGAAATTATCGCAATGATATCTGAGCTTGTAGAAAAAGGCATGGCATATCAAAGAGAAAATGATGTTTATTACCGTACCGCAAGTTTTTCGGATTATGGGAAACTTTCAAAGCAGCCGATAGAAGAGCTTTTGGCGGGCGCGCGCGTAGACGTGACGGAGGATAAGGAAAACGCTATAGACTTTGCACTCTGGAAAGGGGCAAAGCCTGCAGAGCCGAGTTGGGATTCGCCGTGGGGCAAGGGTCGTCCGGGCTGGCATATTGAGTGCAGCGCGATGGCGCGAAGGTTTTTGGGCGACACCATAGATATTCACTGCGGCGGGCAAGACCTTATTTTTCCGCACCACGAAAATGAAATTGCTCAATCGGAGGGTGCTACGGGAAAGACATTTGCCCGGTATTGGCTTCACAATGGGTTTATTAACATAGACAGCAATAAAATGTCAAAATCGCTCGGAAATTTCTTTACTGTGCGCGAAGCGGCACAGGCATACGGCTATGAGAATATCCGTATGTTTATGCTGATGAGCCACTACAGAAGCCCTCTCAATTACTCCGGTGAGATACTTGTTCAAGCGAAAAACGCCTTGCAGCGGATAAAGACCGCAAGAGAAAATCTTTCCTTTATCTCCCAAAACGGTGCTATTGCGGAAAAAATGAGCGGCGAGGAAGAGGAATTTGCCAAAACGCTCCCGCAATATCGCGTGAATTTTTGCGAGGCAATGGACGATGATTTGAACACAGCGGACGCGATTGCCGTTATCTTTGAGATGGTTCGCGGGATAAACGCTGTTGTCGCCGACCCGAAAGCATCAAAAATGTTTGCCAACGAAGCTATGAAAATGCTCGATGAACTGACGGGAGTACTTGGTCTATTGTATGCCCGGCACGATGGGGATAAGATGACGCAAGAGGGCGAAAGTGCGGACAGTGATATTGAAGCTCTCATAGCGCAAAGGCAGGCGGCAAGAGAAGAAAAAGACTGGGCCAAAGCGGATGAAATCCGCAACAAGCTGTCTCAAATGGGCATAGTCTTGGAAGATACCCCGCAAGGCGTCAAATGGCGCAGGGCGTAGGGTGAGGAAAGGTTGCCTATGAAAATCAGCTACAAAAAGCAACAATAGCGCAACGCTTACGATTGAAAAAGCCGATTGCAAAAATGGATACCGCCGAAATTTACAAGCATTTAGAAAGGGCTGCATTGTTGATACAAGGAAAAACAAGTAATTACAAGATGGATTATTGTATATTGGAGAGGAGAATTCTCAAATGACCATAGAACGCATCAAACAATTGCTTGCCGATGGCGAGGGGTTGACAATTGAATACAAAGAATGCGTGAACGGACTTAGTGACGGCGTATGGGAAACTGTTTGCTCGTTCTCAAATAGATATGGCGGTCATCTCATCCTCGGAGTAAAAGACAATGGCATACCCGTGGGAGTCAATCCGAATGCAGTACAACAAATGAAGAAAAACTTTGCAAACACTCTAAACAACCCGCAGAAAACTTCTCCTTCCCTGTTTCTCTCCCTTGATGAAATCACGCTGGATGGGATGCTTTTACTCCACTCCCATATTCCGGTCAGCTCACAAATTCAATCCTGTTCCGGCAAAATTTTTGACCGAAATGAGGATGGGGATTTCGACATAACAAATTCCGCCGATTTGGTTGCACAGCTTTCTCTCCGCAAATCAAATCAATTCACCGAGCGTGAGATTTTCCCATATGCGACATTGGATGATTTACGGCTTGACCTCATTGAACGAGTTAAGAAAATGGCCGTAAGCCGTATTTCTGACCATCCTTGGAAAGACATGGATGCGATGGAGATTTTTAAAAGTGCAGGGCTTTACGAAGACGACAAGCGGACGGGTAAAAAGGGGTTTAATCTCGCAGGAATACTCTTGTTCGGCAGAGACGAGGTAGTTCGTTCTTGCGCGCCGGGTTGCGTGACAGATGCGATCCTTCGCCATAATGACATAGACCGTTATGACGACCGACGTTACATTGAGACCAATATAATAGAGGCATATGACCAGTTGGTAGATTTTATTGCAAAGCACGCAAACGACCCGTTTGTTCTTATTGGCGACCAAAATGTCAGTGCCAGGTCATGGATTGCCCGCGAAATGGTGTCAAATCTACTGGCACACCGCGAGTATTCAAAAGCTTTTAACGCAAAACTCATTATAGAGCGGGAGCGTATTTATTCGGAGAATTGGAATCGTTCAAATGAATACGGACGAATAGACCCGGAAAACTTCACGCCGCAATCAAAGAACCCCATAATCGCAAAATTTTTCATGAATATCGGACGCGCTGACCAGCTTGGTTCTGGCATACGCAACCTGTATAAGTATACAAAGCTCTATTCCGGAGGGGAACCGGAGCTAATCGAAGGTGATATTTTCAAAACAATTATTCCGCTTGCGAAAACAAGCGAAAAACAAGCGAATAACGAGCGAATACAAAGCAGTAGCACAGGCGAAAAAAAGCTGGCAATCGCAAGCTATCTTAAAAGCCACAGTAAGGTTACAGTTGCCGAGCTTACGGGGATCATGAACTTAAGCGAAGGACGTATTCGGGCAATCCTGCTTGAAATGGCAAAAGACGGCATAATAATGAAAATCGGCAGGACAAAGTCTGCTCACTATGTCCTAAAATGAACATTTTAAGTTTGCCTCATGCCGACCGTAAGTGCGAGACAACTGCGGTTTTCTGACCCTTTGCCATCGAGCGGAGGCGAGAAGCGCTACATACGATTGTATCAAAGACGGTAGCGGAATAGACTTGATGTTGTTTTTGTTAAATGCAACCCTACGTTGCGCAAACGCAAACGTCAATTGGTAGAAAGCAACCTTGTTTTCCGGTATACTTAGACAGAAGCGAAGTCAATTTAACAAAATCAGTGGTGAGTACAAGCTCCGACTGATTTTGTTAAAAACATCACGCGCCTTGCGTGTGTTGACGAGCCGAATTCATTTCGGCGAAGGCGATATATTAAATTGACTAAAATCACAAGTCTCCCGCTTCTATAAGCGGTGACTCACAATTTAGCTTGCTTTTTGCTTATGGGGCAAGTATAATGGCGGAGGTTACACAACGAGTTACCGTAAGGAAAGCAAGGAAAGGATAATATAACTATGGACCCAACAATGATAATCATGATAGTAGTGATGGTAGGTATCTTCTATTTCTTCATGATACGCCCGGAAAGCAAGAAAAAGAAGAAGCTGGCAGAAATGCGCAATTCCCTCTCTATCGGAGACACTATCACAACAATCGGCGGCATAATCGGCAAGGTCGTGGCGGTTGATACGGAAAAAGTTACCTTTGAAACAAGCGAAGACAGGGTGCGCGTGCAGGTTACCAAGTGGGCGGTTTCGACTGTAGGCAAAGCAACGGAAGAACCAAAGTAAAACAGTATAACATCTGTGCGACACCCTGTTTTACGAAATGGGGTGTTTGCATTGGTAACAGAAATCCAAAACGGAGTGTGAATCAGAAAGCATGGAGCAGATAGAAGAGATTGACGACAAACAGACCGTGCGCGGGTACAAATCAGTATGCGCCAAGCTCGGGTTGTCAATGTGCATATATTTCATATGCAGATTTCTGATGGGATATGCCGAGCCCGTACTTTCGCGGCTATATGGCAGGCTGCCTTTGGATTTTGCGATAGTGCTCCATCATATTGTTATCATTTTGACGGTATACGTAATACCATTATTTTTTACCGTGCGGATATTTAAATACCGGACACCCCTGCGGACGCTCTATAAAAAACCGCGACGGATTGCGCCCGCGCTGGGCACGCTGCCCGCGGTCATCGGATTGGGGCATGGCATCGCCCTTTTGACGCTGCTCGCGTCTTTTATACTGTCAAAAACGCTCGGCGGCGACACATATATCGAGGATTTGCTGCGACCAACAACCATAGAGGCGACGTCAAATATCACACAACTCGTAATGATGGTTATTCTCATGATTGTTGTCGCTCCGATTTTTGAAGAATACTGGGTCAGAGGCATAATGTTTGATGCGCTAAAACCTTACGGTACAGGAATGGCGATAATCATCAGCGCTCTTTTGTTTGGCATAATGCACGGCAGCTTATATATGTTCTTTTACACCACCGCATATGGATTGGCTCTCGGCTACATACGCTACGCGACAGGCTCTTTGTTTATCGCTACCATACTGCACGCTTGCGTAAATTCCATAGGAGCGATCGCGCTTTTGCTGCTGTCGCTCGTCGAAATGACCTTAGAACAAAATAAGGTTATCAATACCGTAAATATGATATACTTGATTGCGGCATTTCTTATGATTATCATAGGCGTAATCGTTTTTCTGACAAAGATTCCGAAAATAAAAAAATACAGATTTGAAAACACATGGACACAAATCGGACCTCTTAAAAAGTTTGGTATCTTTATTGCGTCAATACCTGTTATAATAATGATGATACTTGCCGTCATTGAAATAGCGGGATACATTTTGATAAACAGACTTATCGGCTGACAGGGAGGACAAAATGCTAAAAGTAATCGGACTGGAGAAAAGCTATAAGAATTTGCAAGTCCTCAAAGGGCTTAATATGACTATAGAAAAAGGCGATATCTACGGTTTTCTGGGAACAAACGGCTGCGGAAAAACTACCACGATGAACATCATATGCAACATAATACGCAAAGACGGCGGGGTAATTGATTTTGACGGTGAAAATACACGCATAGGATATTTGCCCGAAGCTCCCGAGCTGTATGGATTTATGAACGGCTTTGAATATCTTGACTATATAGCGGCGTGTTCGGAGTATTCCGGAGATATAAAAGCTCGTACCGAGGAGGTTTTACGGGCGACGGGTATGTATAACGACGCGCCGAGACTCATAAAAGGCTATTCACGGGGCATGAATCAACGCATCGGAATAGCGGCTGCGCTTTACGCAAACCCCGACTTGCTCATACTTGACGAGCCGACGTCGGCGCTCGACCCCGAAGGGCGGGCGGAGGTAATAGAGATAATCGGAGCTTTGGCGAAATCCGGCTCTACGATTATCTTGTGTACGCATATCTTGAGCGACGTTGAGAGAGTTGCAAACAAAATAGGGATTTTACGCGACGGAGTGATGGTCGTAGAGGGCGCGCTCGCCAAAATAAAAAGCGAATATGCCGACGCGAACGCCGTTACCGTCAGGTTTCGCCAAAATACAGACATATCGGCGGCAAAGAGCTTTGAGGTTGTGGAGCGAAGCAAGACAGAAAGTAGCGGCGACGTTACTTTTTACGCTAAAGACGGCGTCAGTGAAGCCGAACTGTTTTACAAAATAGTGACCGCGCTCGGAACAAATCAAATAGTGCCGGAGGGCATATGGTTTCGGCGTATGTCGCTCGAGCAGGTCTATCTTGGCATAAGCGGCACGGATTCGCTCTCATATGAATCATGGAAAAACAGAAAGGGGTGAGGGAAGTGAGCATACAGATTAAGGCGGGACTGAAAAAAGAGCTGATGGCTTTTTGCAGAACAAGGAAATTTCTCGTTATCGCGCTTGTAATGATAGGGCTTGCCGCGCTCAGCCCGATACTTATTACGGCGATGGGCTCTCTTATGAGTTCTATGGGTGATATAGGCGTGGACGTTTCGGAAATTACGGACGTGTTTGGCGGCTCGGCAACATCCGTGGGCGTGTCTGCTTCGGTTTCCGACGTCAGAGATTTAGGGCTCATTGTGTTTCTGCTTCTTATTTACCGTGCCGCCGGCGGTGAGCAAAAAAAGCGTGCGGTAATAATCCCAAAAAGCGCGGGTCTTAGAAGTTTGGGATATATTTTCCCGAAATATATCGTCTACCCACCCGCCGCGCTTTTATTGTCAATAATTGCGATATTTGCGTCATGGGGGATTTCTGCAATGATATTTAGCGTCAATGACTTGACATTTGACACGGTGCTGCTTGTCGGTATATTGACGGGAGTGAGCATGATGCTTTATGTCAGCTTTCATCTCGCGCTCGGAACGGCCACGGGCAAGGCGGGGTTGAGCGCGGCTGTGTGCATTGGGGCTTCTTTGATACTGCCAAACGTCTTTGCACTTTCAGGTTCTGATTATATGCTAAATCCATTTGCGATTGAAATTCTCGCAGCGCAGCTTGCGCAGCTGGCTGTGCATCCGGAGCTATCCGCCTCGGCTGCGCGTGACATTGCGCTTACGGTAGGGTTTGCCGTTTTGCTCATGGTGCTTTCGTTTCTCATCGCGCTTTTCGCGCAAAACGCGAAGAGAATTGACAACACCGATGACGAAATATCAAAGGCTCTTTAAGATTTTGATAATATTAACAAGTAAGCCTTATTATTTAGTTTCTAAGCAGACCCGGCGAGGAAGGCTGTATTTTTGTCCCGTAAGCGGAGCATGGATGCGGAGCGCGCGAGTTAGGCGCATGGATGCGCCTCTTGTTTGAGCGTAGGGATAAAAAACAGCCTTTCGAGCGCAAGGGTCTGTCGTGTAACTCAGTTTTTATTCGTTGCGGGAGGTTCCCCAGAAGAATAGGGCGACTGTTCCGGGTCCTGTGTGACTGCCTATGGTCGTGCCTATGCTGTTGATTTCAACCTCTCCGCAAAGTCTTGGAAACCGTTCTTGTATTAAGCCCGCTACCGACTTGGCATCTTCAAAGCAGGCGGAGTTGGAAATATAGCATTTGCCGTCATAGCAAAGCTGATTGTCGGCAAACATTTCCATTTTGCTGACAATTTCCCGAAAGACATTCTTCTTGCCCCGAATTTTTGCCCTTGCAATGAGCTTTCCGTCACAATCCATATTCAACAGCGGACAAATATTCAATAGAGTTCCGACCACACCGGCGGTCTTAGACACTCGCCCGCCCTTTATATAAAAAGTCAAGTCTGTGGAAAAAAACCAGTGATGCATCCGCAGCTTATTTTCAGTTACCCAAGTATGCAAATCATCTATACACATACCCTCGTCCCGCAAGTCGGCCAACTTATCCATAAGCAACCCATAACCGGAGGATGCGCACAAAGAGTCAACAATATACAATTTTCTGTCAGGATATTTTTCCGTCAGCTCGTCTTTTGCAACGATGGCGGAGTTGAAGGCTGCCGAAAGGCCGCTGGAAAAAGATATATGCAAAACGTCCTGCCCGGCTTCCAAGAAAGGTGTAAAGAAGTTGATATATTCATCTACGTTTACATGTGATGTTTTGGTGACGGCTCCATCCGTCATGGCTTTATAAAATTTGTCAAATGGCATAGATTTGCCCAAATCATCGGGATACTCAACGCCGTCCAATGTAAAATGGAAACACACATACTCAATATCCCTCGCCTTGAAATGTTCTTCGGTCAAATCGGCCGTAGAGCAGCAGCTCAAAATGTATTTATTCATCAAAAGTTCCCCTTTCATATTATATGGCCTCTCGGTTTGATCTTGCGCCGCTTTGCGAACTCTGTGAAGATACAGACGAGAAGTCTTTATTATAAGCCGATTTTATTTCAATATTCAAAAAAACAAAAGCTACTGCCCTGCATAGCGGCTATACGATAAGAAAATGAGCAGTAGAGAAAGAAAACGGCGACTCTACGTTTTGTAGAATCGCCTGTAGAAGCCTGTTTACAAGGGGTTTGCAATGCGTTGTGCCCGACCTTACTTTTTATTTATAACCCTAAAACTGAGTATTACGACGACTTGAGCGGGAATGCCGATGCAAAACAAAAGCCACCAGTTATACTGCAAAAACAGCAAAACCGTGATATATATAGCGGTCAAAACACCCCAAACAAGAAAAGATATGTTAAACAAATTTGTCTTTGCTTTGCCCCAAAACGCGGTCAAGACAATCATATTGACGAGAGAAATAGGCAAGGTATATACAAATACGAGCCATTTTAGAGAATCTACAAAAACCCACAGCACCGCAAAGATGATAACGGCAAGCGTCCATATGCCAAAAAAGGAGATGAGCGAAATAATGCGGCGGTTAAATCTGTGGGGATTGCCCGTTTTTAATTCTTTTTCGTCGTGTTCGTTTAGCAGGTAATCTACCGATACATCAAAGAGGGCGCTTAGCTTTTTTAACACATAGGCATCGGGAACGGCCTCTCCCCGCTCCCATTTTGATACGGCTTTATCTGAATAACACAGCGCCTCGCCCAGCTCAAGCTGCGTCATTTTTTTTGCCCCGCGAAGATATATTATATTTCTTGAAACAATATCTTTTAAGTCCATAGCACCCCTAATATAGATGTGAAGCAGAGGAATATACGGCAGTATATCATAAATTCCGGTCGTATTTCAACGAAAAATAAAAAAGGATGAGTTTGTTTTCAATTTGTTAACAACAGAGCGTTTTTTGCGTGTATACTAAAGATACAAGCCGATTTATGAATTGACAGGAGGGTGAGGTTGTGAAAAAGGACGTTCTTGTTGTTGAAGATGACAGTAACATAGCGGAGCTTTTGCGTCTGTACTTAGAAAAAGATGGATTTAAAGTAACCATCGCCGATAATGGGGCGGTGGCGTTATCGGAGTTTTCGCGAATCGAGCCCGACCTTGTGCTGCTTGACATTATGTTGCCCATGATTGACGGCTGGGGCGTATGCCGTGAAATCCGAAGAACATCCAACGTGCCGATCATTATGCTCACGGCAAAAGGCGAAACCCTTGACAAAGTCACCGGTCTTGAAATGGGCGCGGACGACTATATTGTAAAGCCGTTTGAAATCAGTGAGCTGATGGCGCGTATTCATTCAGTGATACGCCGCTTTGAAGCGACCGATTCGTCGCAGATAAGAAAACTGACATTTGAAAATTTAGTTATTGACATGAATTCCTTCGAGCTGCTTGTAAACGGCAAGCGCGTTGACGCTCCGCCAAAAGAGATGGAACTGCTCTATTACTTTGCATCTTCGCCAAACAGGGTTTTTACGCGAAATCAGCTCCTTGACGAGGTCTGGGGCTTTGATTATTATGGAGATTCGCGCACGGTAGATGTTCACATAAAACGCCTCCGCGAAAAACTTGACGGCGCGAGCGACAAATGGTCGCTCAAAACGATTTGGGGAGTCGGCTACAAATTTGAGGTAAGTATGTGAAGATGAGGAAAAGCACGTATTTTAGGATATTTATCGCAACGGTGCTTATTGTTTTTATAAGTTTTTCTCTTTTGGGAGGTCTGTCGTCCGCGTTCAGCTACAGCCGCTCCATAAACGAAAAGAGAGAAATGATGATTTCCACGCTCAATGAATCAGCCAGATACATCGCGACTCAACATATTCATTATGGCGTAAACCTAAATGACTTAGACCTTGCCATGTGGCTTGCGGTGACTTCCCGCATTACAAATATGGATTTGCTTATAACAGACGCCGATGGAGCGATCTTGTCCGGCTCCGACCCATTTATTGTTCATTCGGGAAAAACTGTTCCAAAATCTATCTTGGAGGCTACGGACATAAGGGAACGCTCCGTTGTCCGCTCAACGCTCGGAGAGATTTATCCGGCGTATCGGCAAACGGCGGGTATGCCCTTATCTGTCAATGTTGGCGGAGAGCTTCGCACATACGGCTATTTGTTTGTGACCAGTGATATTGAAGCTTTTGGGCGTGAGTGGCGCAAATTTACGGCGGCCTTTGTGTTTTGCTCGCTAAGTGTTATGCTGCTCGCCTTTGCCATCTCATTTGTATCGCTAAAAAGGCAAGTAAAGCCGCTCAATGAAATGGCAAGCGTCGCGCATCGTTTTGCGCGAGGCGAGTTTGACGTGCGTGTCCGCGATACGTGCAGAGTAGATGAAATCGGGCAGCTCACAAAAGCGTTTAACCTGATGGCAGACTCTATGGAAAACTCCGAGCAGCAGAGACGGGAGTTTGTTTCCAACCTTTCACACGAACTAAAGACTCCGATGACTGTTATTTCCGGGTTTGCCGAAGGTCTGCTGGACGGAACGATACCGCGCGAAAACGAAAAGAGATACCTTGAGGTCATATCCTCAGAAACAAAGCGGATATCAAGATTGGTGCGCAGTATGCTCGAGATATCCAAAATCGGCAAGACAGACGCAAAGGTCATTTTGGAGAGAACATTCGACATCACGGAGGTTGCGCGGCTTGCTATTTTGAGTCTTGGCGGAAAGATAGCGGAAAGGCAGCAGAGCATTGAAGCGCAGCTTCCCGATGAAGCTATTACGACTCGCGGAGATAAGGATTCGATAACGCAGGTCGTGTATAATCTGATAGATAACGCGATAAAGTTTTCTGCCGATAATGGCGTGATTAGAATCGAGCTTTGGCGGCAAAACGAGCGGGTCTTTGTGTCTGTCACCAATCACGGTGAAACCATACCCGAAGAAGAGCTTCCGTTTATTTTCCAAAGGTTCCACAAGGCGGACAAATCTCGAAGCAGCGACCGTGACGGGGTCGGTCTCGGATTATATATCGTAAAGGCAATTTTGGACAATCACAATGAAGATATCTTTGTGACAAGCTCCGGCGGTGTAACGAAATTCATCTTTTCGCTGACCGCGGTGTAGGGGCGGGGTTATACCTTAAAGCAATTAAATCTTTTTCTTCTTGCGTTTTTTTAATCACTCGCATACAATAGGTTTAGCTCCAAAAGGCGGGAAGAACTATCAAAAGATTGAAAGGTGCGGTAACGATATGAAAATTGGATTTTTAACCAGCGGAGGAGATTGCCAGGGGCTAAACGCCGCGCTAAGAGGCGTCGCGAAAACACTCTTCGGCGCTGTGCCTTACGTGGAAATATTCGGCATTGAAGACGGCTATCGCGGGCTCATAAATTCAAGATGGCGAAAAATGGAGCAGCACGAATTTTCCGGCATTTTGCGCGAGGGCGGCACTATACTTGGCACGTCCCGCCAGCCGTTCAAAACAATTCGCGACTTTGACGCCGCGAGCAATGAGGACAGGCTTACCACAATGGTACGCAACTATCACAATGAATGTTTTGACGCGCTTGTTATCCTCGGGGGCAACGGTACTCACAAAACCGCGTACGCGCTCAGTCAATGCGGCATAAATATAGTTACGCTGCCAAAAACCATTGATAACGATATCTACTGCACCGATTATTCTTTTGGATTTGACAGCGCCGTTGCAAAGGCGACGGACGTATTAGACACTCTTCATTCGACAGCGGCTGCGCACGGGCGCGTTTTCGTTTGCGAGCTGATGGGACGCAAAGCCGGATGGGTTGCGCTCTATGCGGGCATTGCGGGAGGCGCCGACGTGATACTGCTCCCCGAGATTCCCTACACGGTAGATTCCGTGCTTGAGGTTATCCACAAGCGAAACCGCTCCGGCAAAAACTTTTCCATCATCGCCATTGCGGAGGGCGCGATGACACGCGATATGGCGGAAAAACCAAAAAAAGAACGGAAAGCCGGTGACATTTCACCCGGTCAGGAGCTCGTCCGAGCCCTTGAAAACAGGCTTGATCAGCAAGATGTCAGGCTCGTCATACCCGGCCATTTTCAGCGAGGCGGCGACCCAACCCCGACAGACCGCGTGTTCTGTTCGCGGCTTGGAGCTATGGCCGGAGAGCTTGTACTTAAAAGAAAATTCGGCTACATGGTAGCCTTGCAAGGTTCTTCCATAGGGGCTGTCGCGCTCAGCGAGGTTGCCGGAAAGCTAAAGACGATTCCGGTCGAAAATGAGGTTTTAAAGCAAGCTCGGCTGCTCGGCATATCATTGGGCGAGTAAAGTATCGCAATAAAAAAATCATAAGAGCTATCGCGCAGCTTCCCGAAGAAGCTATTACGACGCACGGAGATAAGGATTCGACAACGCAGGTCGCGCACAATCTGGTAGATAACGCGATAAAGTTTTTTTGCCGAATAGTTTGACGAAACATCTTCAAGTCTCGTTTTAGTGATTTGGGGCATTTTGTTTTAGTATTTTGGGAATCATGCAAAAAGCACTGTAAATTACTAAAAACTATTTACCCCTTGTAAATAAATATGTTTGTGAACAAACCATCCTTCGCTAAAATAAACGGGGGCGTTTTGACAGCAGAAAAACGTCTCTTGTTAAACTATGGGATACGAAGCGAAAGGATTGTATAAACATGAAAAAATACGGCTATGTGAGAGTGTCTGATGTGAGCCAAAACCAAGACCGTCAGATGAGGGAAATGCGAAATTTGGGAATCCCTGACAAACGGATATATGTAGACAAGCAATCGGGAAAAGATTTTGACCGACCGGAGTACAGGAAAATAATCGGCAGACTAAGGAGCGGTGACACGCTATATGTTTCCAGCATAGATCGCTTAGGCCGCAACTATGATGAAATTCAAAAGCAGTGGCGGATTATAACGAAGGACAAAGGCATTGATGTTGTGGTGCTTGATATGCCGCTGCTTGACACGCGGTTATATAAGGATTTGATGGGAACATTCATTGCGGATTTGACGTTGCAAATCCTTAGCTTTGTGTCGCATACGGAGCGCGACCACATAAAGAAACGCCAAGCGGAGGGAATCGCGGCGGCAAAGGCAAGAGGCGTGCATATGGGGCGTCCCGCAAAAAGACTGCCTGACGATTTTTTCAAATGGGTAACTCAATGGAAGCGGGGGAAAATCACAATTTCGCAGATGGGCACAGTGACCGGGCTTAAAAAAAGCACGCTATATAGGCATTTGCGGGAGCAAAATATAAGAAAAACATAGTCAGACGCAAAAAAAGGAAAGGCCCAAAAGGTACACCTTTTGAGAGTAGAAAAGGAGAGTATAAGGAAATGGCAAAAATCAGGTGTCCTGGTGCAGGATGTTATTTTGAGACAAAAATATGAGCTATCGCGCAGCGCATAGCGCATCTTCAATGCTTAATATGCCCTCGTAGAGCGCCTTGCCTAAAATGGCGCCGTTTATTCCAAGCTCCGTGAGGGTTTTGATTTCCGAGACAGACGACACCCCGCCCGAAGCGATAATATCTACGGATAGCTCACGGCGGAGCGCTTTATACAGCTCTATATTTGAACCGCCTTGCATACCGTCTTTTGATATATCCGTGCAAATGACGGTCTTTATGCCTATATCTAAGGCGGTTTTGCAAAAATCAAGCGTGTCTTGATCGGAAACCTCTGTCCAGCCCTTTATCGCAATGCGCCCGTCTTTTATATCCGCGGAGACTGCTATCGCTTTTTTGTATTTTGCCGCTATCTCGCGCAAAAAGCCGGGTTTTGATATTGCCGCCGTGCCGATTATCACACGCGAGACGCCCGCATCCAAATACATTTCCACTGAATCAAGAGTACGAATACCGCCGCCGACTTGGACAAACATCTTTGTCCGGGCGGCGATATTTGCTATCAAATCAAAGTTTGCGGGCTCTCCCAAGCGGGCGGCCTCAAGGTCAACAATATGCAGCGCTGTTGCGCCCTGATTTTTGAAACCTTGCGCAACAGATATGGGGTCGCCGCTGTAAACTGTCATTTGCGCGTAGTCGCCGCGCAGCAGCCGGACAGCCTTTCCCTCATATATGTCAATTGCCGGATATAGTATCATATAGGCAACCTCTCAAAGCCTTCCTAAATCAAAACGCCTTTTGTGGACGGAATTTCACCGCCCAGCTCGCTGTCTATTTTCACGGCAGCCCTGAGAGCGCGTGCGAGCGCCTTAAAGCAGGCTTCCAATATGTGGTGGGCATTTTTACCGCAAAGGAGGCGTATATGTACATTTACCCCCGCCTTTCGGACAAAAGCCAAAAGAAACTCCTCAAAAAGCTCCGATTCCAAATCCCCGACAACATATTCCGGCAGCGCAACATCAAAGCCAAGATGACCTCTGCCGCACACATCAACGGCGCACAAGACAAGAGCTTCGTCCATTGGCACGGTCACATCGCTAAATCTGCATATGCCGCCCGCGTCGCCGAGAGCCTGTGAAAAAGCCGTACCCAGACAGATGCCTATATCCTCGACAGAGTGATGCCCGTCAACATACATATCTCCCGTGCAGTCTATATCAAGGTCAAATCTGCCGTGAGCGGCAAAAAGCTCAAGCATATGGTCGAGAAAACCAATGCCGGTGCTTACGTTGCTTTTGCCCGAGCCGTCGAGACTAAGCGCAAGTTTAATATCAGTTTCTTTCGTTTTACGTAATACATCACTATTTCTCATTAGGCGACCTCCCAAAACCCTATCGTAAAATTTCCCTTATTTCAGAAATCAGAGCATCCATTTGCTCTTTTGTGCCAATCGTAATTCTGACATAATCCGCTATGCGGGGTTTATTCCAATGCCTTATGAGGATTCCCCGCGCTTTTAGCTTTATATAAAGCTCATCGCCGGAAAGCGACGGGTGCTTGGCAAAAATGAAATTGGCCTTTGAATCGGTCATTATGAAACCAAATTTTTCAAGCTCCGACATTGTGTATTTGCGTGTTTTAATTATCTGCGTTTGCTTTTCTTTGTAGTACAAATCCTCATCAAGCGCGGCGGCTCCCATTGTTTGCGCGAGCCTGTTTACGTTATACGAGTTTATAGAATACTTTATTTTCATCAGATCAGAGATGATCGGCGCGGAGGCGATTGCATAAGCCAGCCTCGCTCCCGCCATGGAGCGGGCTTTGGAGTATGTATGGATAACCAATAAGTTGTCGTATTTGCTTATGAGCGAAACAGCGGACTCGGCGCCAAAGTCAACATATGCCTCGTCTATGAGTACAATTTGATTTTGGTTGCTTTTCGCGATCTTTTCGATGTCACTCGCGCAAAGAGCTATCCCCGTAGGCGCGTTTGGATTTGCCAAAACAATATTCTTGCCCGAGCCTATGTAATCATTTATGTTTACGGTAAAATCGTCTCCGAGAGGCAAAGCGGTATACGGCACATCAAAAAGCTCTGCGTAGACAGGGTAAAACCCATAGGTGATGTCGGGAAACAGCACTCCGCCCCGGCTGCCCGTGAAAAACGCAAGAAAAGAAAACGCTAAAAGCTCGTCAGAGCCGTTGCCGATCATGATGTTTTCGGGCAGGACGCCATAATGCTTTGCAAGTTTGCTTACAAGCAGCGCGCCTTCGGGATTTGGGTAGAGCCTTTGCAGCTCAAGCTCTTTTTTGCTCACGGCAGAAATGACTCCCGGCGGCGGAGGATACGGAGATTCATTTGTGTTGAGCTTGATATACGGCAATCCCAGAGGCGACAGGGCGTCACTTTTAGGCTGCTCGCCGGGGATATACGGCTTTAGCGTCTTAAATTTATCAGAAAAAAATCTGCTCATAGTTTCTCCAAATGCCTGTTAATCCTTGTAATCATCGAGCCGTATCTGCACCGCCCGGGCGTGAGCCTCCAAACCCTCTTCTCTTGCATACCGCATGATAGCCTTGCCGCTATTTTCCAAAGCCTCCTGGCAGTAGTGGATATAAGATGATTTTTTGACAAAATCGTCCACAGAAAGAGGACTTGAAAATCGCGCCGTGCCGTTTGTCGGGATCGTGTGGTTTGGCCCTGCCATATAGTCTCCCGCCGTTTCGGGCGTATATTTACCCAAAAATATCGAGCCCGCGTTGATTACCTTATTTAAGTGGCTAAACGGCTCATCAAGATGTATCGCCAAGTGTTCGGGCGCACGGTTGTTTGATATGTCAAATGCTTCGTCGATCGTTGAGGAAATAATGATCGTGCTGTTTTTATTTATCGCTTCCTGTGCTATGCTCTTGCGCGGCAATGAGGCAAGCTGTGTATTAAGCTCGGCGCGTACTTTCTTTGCCAAAGTCATACTGTCGGTAATGAGTATGGCAAAAGAGTCAGACCCATGTTCGCATTGAGAGAGCATATCCGCCGCGATGTGTTTGGAATTAGCGGTTTTATCCGCAATAATCAAAATATCGCTGGGTCCTGCGAGCATATCAATACCCACCACCCCATATAGCTGGCGTTTTGCTTCGGTAACGTAGGCGTTGCCGGGTCCTGTTATCTTATCAACCCGAGGAATTGTCTCGGTGCCGTATGCAAGCGCGGCTATTGCCTGCGCTCCGCCAATGGAAAACACTCTGTCGGCGCCCGCAATTTTCGCGGCGGCAAGAATGTTTGTGCTGACAGGCGGCGGCGTCGCAATGATGACCTCACGGACGCCCGCGATTTTGGCGGGTATAACATTCATAAGTACCGAAGACGGCAAAGACGCGGTGCCGCCCGGTATATAGCACGCCGCTTTTGCAATGGGCGTGAATTTTTGACCCAAAATAACGCCGTCTTTTGGCATCAAATCAAAGCCTGCGCGTATTTGATTGCGGTGATATTCGTCAATATTGCGGGCGGCCTGCCGGAGTATCTCGACAAACTCCGGGTCTGCGGCGCGTATAGCCTCGTCCATATCCGCCCGGTCAAGCTCAAAGGTTTTCAGCTTGCATCCGTCAAATTTCTTTGTGTACTCACGCAGGGCTTCGTCTCCCCGTTCCCTAATGCCCGCGATAATCGCACGAACCGTATCGGTCACTTCGGCATTGACCGAGATTTTTTTTGCCTCATTTTCTGATTGAAGATCGCTCGCTTTAATTATTTTGATCATAGTGATAATCCGCCTTTTGCTGTAAAATCAACTCATTGACGCGTTTATCGCGCCGCATATCTTGCTGATATTTTCATGCTTAAACTTATAACTCACCTTGTTTGATATGAGCCGCGCGCTTATATCCTCGATTGTTTCAATTACTTCCATGTTGTTTTCCGCGAGAGTATTCCCGGTTTCCACCAAGTCTATAATAACATCAGACAGGCCGAGCAGCGGCGCAAGCTCAATAGAGCCGTGTAAGCGAATAATATCTATGTCACGGCCTTTGCTTCTGTAGTGCCGCCTCGCGATATTTGGAAACTTTGTCGCCACGCGCAATGTATTATCCGCGCCGCTTTGTGCCGCCGCAACGCTTTTTGCCGTTGCGCTGCCATTTACGGCGTCGTTTTTGCTTTCTTTCGCGGCAGCTACGCACATGCGGCATTTTCCGATGCCAAGGTCAATCAGCTCAAAAATATCCGGCGAGGATTCGAGCAAAACATCTTTTCCGACCACACCGATATCGGCGACTCCGCGCTGTACATATATCGCCACATCCGACGGTTTGACCCAAAAGAATCGTACCGCTTTGCCGGGGCTGTCGAACACAAGTTTGCGCGTCTTTGTATTCATATCCGGGCACTCAAAACCGGCTCGCGCAAAAATCTCATATGCCTTTTCGCCGATTCTGCCTTTGGGCAACGCGATGCCAACCGTATCTTTTGCGTCCGAATCGTCAGGCGCTCTGCTTTGCGCCGGCATTAACGCTAAGTTTAAATGTACAGCAAAGCCTATTGCTCCTTGCTTTTTGCCAAAATCCTCGAGCAGTTCATCATAGCGTCCGCCCGAGAGTACGGCGGAGGGTATGCCTTCGATGAAACCTTGAAAAACAATTCCATTATAATAGGTCACATCGTTTATTATCGAAAAGTCAACATTGAGGCCGCCACCCTCCGCGCCGCCCGCTTTCAAAACGCTGTCTATCATGGAAAGCTCTCTGAGCGCATTGCCGGTCTCATCGTTTATGCTGATTTTTTCAAGTTTGCCTTTTATATCAGAAAAGCCGCCGCTCAAAGAAACCAAAGTGATGATATTTTCGCAAAAAGCATCGCTTACCCCGGCGATGGCGCAAATTTGCTTTATTTGAGGGATATTCTTCTCTCCGATGGAGCGCATTATTTCCGCCTTTTGCAAGGCTGAAAATTTCTCGCTGTTTATAAGACCTCTCAAAAAGCCCATGTGAGAGATGTCAAGCCGTGTTTTATTGTGTATCATATCAAGGCTTTGCTTTGCAAGCATAAGCACCTGTCCGATTTGCCCGGTATCGAGAGCGCCGATACATTCAAGCCCGACTTGCATATGCTCTTTTAGTTCATTGTCAACGGTTCTGTACACATTTTCGCTATAATAGAGCTTCTTCAGCTCGCCGTCGCTTCTTATGTTCTTTACGATAGAGAGCGTGACGTCAGGACGCAAGGCCATGAGCTTTCCGTCGGCGCCGGTAAAAGCGACTATATCATTTCCCGGCAAAAAAGCCCTGTTTGCCGCGTAAAGCTCATATTCCTCAAAGCGGCTCATCCGAAATTGCTTATATCCATGCCCGGCATACAAAGCGCGCAGCTTAAAGATAAGCGTTTCATCGTCTCTTATAATATCCGGTTTAAAATCCAATTGCTTTCCTCCGTTTTGGCAAAACGCTATAGTGCAAGCACTTTCCAAAATTTACTCCCCAAAACCGCCGCATAAAACGACAGAGCGCGTTTTTCCCGCAAACCGCCGCGCTACAAGCCAAAGAATTTCGCGTGTATTGCGGCCACGGCGCGGTCGGCGTCAAGTTCGTCCACGAGCACCGAAATCTTGATTTCGCTCGTAGAAATCATCTCAATATTGATCTTTGCGTCATACAAAGCCTCAAACATCATTGCCGCGACGCCGGGGGCTGACATCATGCCCGCTCCGACAATACTCACTTTGGCGATTTTGTCGGTTGTGTTTACCTCCGAAAAACCGATGGAGTCTTTGTTTTCCAAGAGGACATCTACCGTGCGTTTCATATCAGACCTCGCAACGGTAAAGCTGATGTCGTTCATCTTCTCGCGATTTATGGATTGCAAAATGATGTCAATATTTATCTTTGCGTTGGCAAGCACGCGGAATACCCGAAAAGCGACGCCCGGCTCGTCCTTGATATTGACGACCGCCACCCGAGCTATGTCCGAATCCTTTGCCACACCGCTGATTTTTGTATGTTCCACTTTGACTACCCCCTTGACTTTAGTTCCGGGCTTTCTGACTATGCTTGAAAGCACTTCCATTTTTACGTTATAGCGTTTTGCCATTTCAACAGAGCGATTGTGCAGCACCTGCGCTCCGAGCGTGGCAAGCTCTATCATTTCATCATATGTTATCTCGGCAAGTTTTTTTGCTCCGGGTATTTGGTGCGGGTCTGCCGTATATATGCCCTCTACATCCGTATATATTTGGCACAAATCCGCGTTTAGCGCGACCGCTGCGGCCACCGCCGTAGTGTCAGAACCGCCTCTGCCCAAAGTCGTAACATCATCAAACTTGTTGACGCCCTGAAAACCCGCGACAAGCACGATCCTGCGGCGGTCAAGCTCCGCTCTCATGCGCTCTGTCATTACGTCTTTTATGCGCG
Source organism: Oscillospiraceae bacterium (assembly GCA_009777235.1). Lineage (GTDB taxonomy): Bacteria > Bacillota > Clostridia > Oscillospirales > Oscillospiraceae > WRMH01. The sequence goes on along the minus strand of WRMH01000002.1, from coordinate 160,272 downwards.
CACTGCCATATACAGAGTCCGTATTTATGCCTATTTGCCATGACGTGAGGGAAACCGCCGGAAGTCCGATTTTCTCCAGCATCATTGCCATAAGAGCTATTGATTCCTGCTCGCCTATCGCAAGGAGCATATCAAGCTCACGCTTTGACGGATTTGGATTTACCTCCAGAGCTTTCGCAATCAGCTCATCGGTCGTGTCGCCCATAGCCGACAAAACAGCCACGACATTATTGCCCTCTGAATATGTTTCGGCGATAATCCACGCAACCCGCTCCAAACACTCGGGATTTGCAAGTGAACTGCCTCCAAATTTTTTTACGACCAAACCCATTTAGACTCCTGTGCTCCTAACTTTGCGCTTTATATTATGTGCGACTCAGGCTCGCGGCTCTCGCGTTTTGCGCTCAAACGCCCCATGCTTTTTTTAGTGGTCGCCCAACACGCGAAACTTTGATTTTGCGAAAATACCGTGAGAGAGCAGCTCATCAACCTTACTGCCGTTTATGACGCTCGTGATAAACGTGTTTTCGGCATTTTTGGCATTGCTTATCCGATCCGCGTCAGATAGCCCGTCATTTGCGAAAATTACACTGCCAAAAACCCTTTCTATTTTATCACGCGGCGCGTCTGTTCTGATATACCAAGCCGAGTCCAAAAGCTCCGGGTCTGCGGCAAAGCCCTTGTCCGCGTCGCTCCAACCGATCCATTTACGCGCTTTTAAATGCTTTGCGGCGTTCATAATATCTCCCGCAACCGCGCTTGCCGTCGGCATCTTTCCCGCGCCCGGCCCGCATAGCAACACGCTGCCGACAGCATTGCCGCGAATCATCACGCCGTTCATCACATAGTTGATGCCGGAAAGTGTATGCAAAGTGCTTATAAGATGGGGCGCGACATATACCGCGACCTTGTCTCCTACGGCCTTTGCCCGGCCCAGCAGTTTTATTTCGTAGCCAAGCGACTTTGCATATAACATATCGCTAATGGATACGTTTGAGATACCCGTCGTCGGAGCCTCGTTTGGATATATATGCCTGCCAAACGCCAAGGACGCCAATATGCAGATTTTTCGGCATGTGTCGTGGCCTTCAATATCGGCTGTAGGGTCGGATTCCGCATAGCCTTCCTGCTGAGCCTTAAAAAGAGCATCGTCAAAACTTGCGTTATCTTTTTTCATGCTTGTAAGAATGTAATTTGTCGTGCCGTTGAGTATGCCGTATATTTCGCTGATAATATTTGCCGACAGGCATTCGGCAAGCGGCCTGATGAGCGGTATTCCGCCGCCGACGCTGGCTTCAAACAGATAGTTTACCTCTTTGCTCATCGCAAGTTTTATCAGATCGCTGCCATGCTCCGCCACTAATTCTTTGTTTGAGGTTATGACGCTTTTTCCGGCTTCAAGTGAGCGGCGTGTGTATTCAAGGGCGGCGCCTGTCCCGCCTATCGCCTCGACCACGATCGCTATTTGGGGATCGTTTACTATCGTATCAAAAGTTTTTACAAACAATGAGCCAAACGGATCGCCGCCAAAGTCCCTAATATCGAGTATATATTTGACCTTAATATCCTGCCCGATTTTGCCGCTTATAGACGCGGCGTTTTTGTCGAGCAAGCTGACAACGCCGGAACCCACTGTTCCATATCCGAGAACTGCAATGTTTATCATTTTGATATTTCCTTAGTATTTTCAATTGTGGGAGCGGGAGCAAACATTATATCACAAGCAGCATGGTTATACCATATAATACAGGTTGGTGCAACACATATATAATGAGTGTGTGTCTGCCTAAAAACGGGAAAAACGGCACTTTAGTTTCGTAAAACCATTTTGGAAGCCTGCCCTCTCTGATAATCCCGCCTGCCCATGTTCCGAGCAAAAACACAAATATCCACGGTAAAAGCCCCCAAGTGTCATAGTTTTTAAAACCTTCCTGACTCCAGCCGAGCACGAAAAGCAAATCCCGCACTACGGGAATCTCGGAGGTCGGCGCGTTATTTTCTTTTATGAGGGCACTTATGACAATAAGCGCGATATACAAAAACGGCGCAATTTTAGACGGTATTTTATCCCATAGTTTGCGCGTGAAGCCGTAAAAAATCATGAATGTAGCGAGAATGTGTAATATACCAAACCAAATAGGCAAATCTACTATACGAACAGTTACATAAGTGACCATCATCGCAACGACAAAAACCATAGAGCCGCGCTGTATATTGCCGCGTGAAAAGCGCGAAGATGTGCCGGACACAAACACAAATACGCCGACAAAGAATATTTGCAGCACTCTCAAAATCGGGTGATTGTAGACCCACCCGGGCGCGTCGAGAAACTTTTGCGCGTTAAAAAGCGCGTGATGTATCACCATCAGCAAAATCGCAAGCCCGCGAACTGCGTCAATTATCTCGATTCGCTCTTTCTTTTCTTCCATTTTGTGCGTCTCCCGATAAGATACTGTGCCCGTTTTGCGGACAGATTTCATTTTTCGATTTCAATAGTTATAACGCCGCCTGTGTCGTCAGAAATCTCCACGCTCACCGAGGCGTTTACGCGCTCTTCGATTGTGCCGAGCGTCTCGGCCATTATATGCTCCGCCCACTGCGCGGGATAATTGCCGCCAAGCCTAATCTTGATACGATCCATTATGTCGCATCCGATTTGCTTTCTGGCTTCTTGAATATTTCGTATAATATCGCGGGCAAGACCCTCCGAGCGCAGCTCATCTGTGATGGTCAAATCGAGAGACACGACCATATCCGCGTTTCCCGCTATGCTCAAAGTATCGTTTGCCTTGTACGAGACGAGAATGATTTCGGGGCTAAAGCTCTCTTTTGCGCCGTCAATCGTGAGTATCGCTTCATTTTCCAAAAGCTCAAACATCCCGGACTTTATAGCTTTGATAATTTCCGGCAGCCTGTCGGGATAACGGCTTCTGATCTCGTTAAAATTCGGGTCGAGCCGCAAGTCGGCAATGTCCTCTACGTTTTCCAAAACCTCAACGCGCTTGACGTTCATCTCTTCCGCAATAGTTTCGCCAAATCCGTCAATGAGCGCGTTCCATTCTTTGTTTGTAAACGCTACGCTCATTTTGCTCAAAGGATGCCGGTTTTTTATTTTATTTTTGTTGCGTATTGACCGGGCAAGATTTATCACAGAGCGCACAATTTCAATCTGCCGGGTCAAGACGTCATCTTGGTATCTCGCGGAAAGCGCGGGCCAGCTTTCGAGATGGACGGATGTTTTTCCCGTTAGCGTTTTGAAAAGAGTCTCTGATATGATCGGAGCGACCGGAGCGAGTAATTTTAGGGTGTTTGTGAGCACAAAGAAAAGTGTGTCATACGCGCTTTTCTTATCCTGTGTCATCTGCGTGCCCCAAAATCTTCTGCGGCTTCGCCGTATGTACCAATTTGTGAGGCTGCCAATAAGCGATATGACGGGCAGGGCATACAAATCTATTCTGTACGTATCCATAGCCTCTTCAATCACTTTCACCTTGCCGTACAATTCAGCCAAAATCCATCTGTCAAGCCCGTTTGTCGAATCAGGCTCGCCCGGCTCGGTTTCAAAATATCCGTCAATATTTGCGTAAGATATGAAAAAGTTACATGCGTTCCACAGCGGCAAAATCACCTGCTGGAGCATTTCGGGAATACCGTCCTCATTAAACAGCAAGTCGCCTATCAGCATGGCGTTTGATTTAAACAAATACATTCTAAAAGCATCCGTGCCGTATTTTTTCATCAAAGCCATCGGGTCAGTATAGTTTTTGGACGATTTGGACAGCTTCTTTCCGTCTCCGGCGAGTATCGTCCCATGCACTATGCAGTTTTTAAAGGCGGGCTTATTAAACAGCGCGACAGACATGACGTGCATATAATAGAACCAGCATCTGATTTGCCCGGTATATTCAACGATGAAATCACTGGGAAAATGAGACTCAAACCACTTTTTGTTTTCAAACGGATAATGTTTTTGCGCAAATGAAACCGAGCCGCTTTCAAACCAGCAGTCAAGCACCTCCGGTATGCGCCGCATAACACCGTCCTCACAGCATTTACAGGCAAATGTAACCTTATCCATGTATTGCCTGTGCAAGTTCTCCAGCCGAATATCCGAAGCCTTAAAAATCTCATCAATACTGCCGAGCACCACGCGCTCGGAGCATTTATTGCACTCCCAAATGGGTATCGGCGTGCTCCAATATCTGTTTCTCGATATATTCCAGTCTCGAGCCCCCGCAAGCCAGTTTCCAAACCGCCCATACTTGACGGTTTCGGGAACCCAGTTGATTTCCTCGTTGACCGCTATTAAGTCGTCCTTTATCTTTTCAATGCTAAAATACCATGCGTCCATAGCGCGGTATATCAGCGGCTCGCGGCATCTCCAGCAGTGCGGATAGTTATGCTCGGTTGTGCCGTCCGTCACCGCGCTTTTTTTCTCATAAAGATACCGGATAATGTCGGAGTTGGTCTCAATGACGTTTTTATCCGCCTTTGGATCGTGAAAATCTGATACTTCCGCAGTAAAACGGCCCCGGGTATCTACGGGATTTACAAACGGCATATTATATTTTTTGCACGTCCAATAGTCGTCCTCGCCAAACGCCGGAGCCGTATGCACCACGCCGGTTCCGTCGCCCGCGTCAACATAATCAACTGTGACGACTTTAAAAGCCCCGTCTGCTTTGCGGTTTTCAAAATATGGAAAGAGCGGGGTATAGGAGCACCCGGCAAGGTCTTTGCCCGGACGCTCTGCAATGATGTCCGGCTGCGCGCCGAAAACCTTTTCGTACGCGGACAGCGTCGCTTTGCTTGCGATATATATCTGCTCGCCCATATCAACAAAGGCATAGCTTACATCCGCGCCCACCGCAAGGCACATATTTGACGGCAGTGTCCAAGGCGTGGTCGTCCATGCCAAGATATATACCGGCTTTTCCGGGGTTTTTATATCAGCAAAGAGGGCTGAAAGCGAAGAGTTTTGCGGGAGTGGTTCGTCTATCTTAAATCTGACAACTACCCATCTGTCCTGCCTTGGCCTTGTGGAGTCGGATTCTCTTGTGTCCGAAATAGATAAAGATGTTTCGCATTTCATGCAATAGGGAGTCACGCGATAGTCGCGGTAGATGAGCCCTTTGTCGTAACATTCTTTAAACGCCCACATGACGCTTTCCATAAAGCCGATATTCATCGTCTTGTAGGCTCCGTCATAATCAACCCAACGCGCCATTTGCTCAACATATTCCCGCCAAGCCTCATTGCTCCCGGAAACTATATCAAAGCACGCTTCATTAAACCGGCCTATGTCCTTGTCAATATCTTTTTTACCCTCAATGCCGAGCGCGCTTTCAGCCTGCTTTTCTATAGGCAAGCCGTGACAGTCCCAGCCCCACACGCGAGGCACGGAAAAGCCTTTCATTGTTTTATATCTGGCTATTAAGTCTTTTATAAAAGATACTAAAACGGTTCCGTGATGAGGGCTGCCCGTCGGGAACGGCGGCCCGTCATAAAACACGACCTCTCCCTTTGTTTTTTCTTTGACGGACTTTTCAAAGATTTGATTCTCTTTCCAAAAATTCAGGACATCGGCCTGTATTCCGGGCAAATCCGGTTTTCCCGTAAGCTCAGGATATTTCATAATTATTGTCAGCCTCACTTGTGGTGTCAGTTATCGTTAAACAGTGTTTCTTATTTTAGTGATTTTAGAGCATAAAGTCAACTATGCAATCACAAAAGGTGTGAAAACAGGGTTGACGAGTGGGGATTTGCCTTGCAATTTTCCGCGCCCTATGTTAATGTACCTTATATGCTATGCGCTGATAGCTTGGGTATTTGAGTGAAGTATCTGGTATCTGGAAAATGTAAAACGGTGGTGAGCGGGTATGTATAGGGTCGCGTTATGCGAGGATGAGAAAATCTACTCTCGTGCTCAGACTAAAATCTGCCGGGAGATACTTGAAAAACTGAATATTGAACACAGCATATCAGTATTTGAAAACAGTGCGGAGTTTCAAACGTCTTTCTCAAATGGGGAGCGGTATGACCTGATACTGCTTGATATTGTCATGGACGGGACTGACGGCATGGAGCTTGCGCGTGAGATACGCGGGCATGACAGCGAAGCCGCTATCGTCTTTATCACAGCCAATCCAGAGTTTGCCTTGCAAGGGTATGACGTAAACGCGCTCCATTATCTGATGAAGCCGCTCTCAAAAGATATGCTCTCAAAATTGATAGCGTCAGACTATGAGCGCCGCTTTCAATGCAATTATTTTATTGTCAAATCAGGGGCGCAGAAGCTGCGGATACCGACCAGGGAAATCATATGCTTTGAAACCGTGGACAGGCGGGTGATAATCACGTTAAAGGACGGTACGGTTGACTATTCCGGCAAACTGTCGGAAATAGCCGAAGGCTTGCCGTGCGAGATGTTTGTGCGCTGCCACATCGGATATATCGTCAACTTGAAAAACATAAAGACGCTTACCAGAACGGAAGCCATCGCCGCAAATGGGAAAATAATCCCTGTCAGCCGTTCGTACTGCGCAACTATACAGAAAGCGTTTCTAAAACAGATGTGGGAGGTATGCTGATGAGAAAGGTAATATCAAAGCCGACGATATGGTATCTCGTTCTCACAGCAGCCCTTTTGACGGCGCTTATTTATTTTGGCATGGTACAGCCCTATATCCCGATTGCCGCGGGAGAGCCGATTGACCCAAGTTATTATGATATGAATTTATACATCGGCGAACAAGTCCCGCCAAACCGATTCTATGTGACGTTTTGGGGCGATATGGATTTTGTTGAGGGGTTTCTTTTTCTTTTTATCGGACTCGTAAGCTCGGTGCTCGGTATTACCCGTGCGGCAAACAGGCTTGAGAGCAGACAAATATTTCTTATCTCTGTTTTCTCGGTATTGTTTGCGCTCATGTCCCTTTCCATGACCGATTTTGCCGCCTTGCATTGGAACGATACGTTCCGCTTCTACCTGTTCTGGGTTGCGTTTTTCGGATACCCCATAGCGTTGCTCCTTCATTTTTTCTACTGTCTGCGCCCTGCACGGCAAAAATGGTTGTGGGCGCCCGTTTGCCTGACTGCGGCTTACGGAGCGGCCGCGTTTATCATGTACTTAGGGCTCGGATTGCCATTTGACATACCGGAAAGACTGTATACATATTTGTCATCTGTGTCCGTCGTCATATTTTTAGCCGCGGGTTCATTGGGCGCGAAAGACAAAAGTACGACATGGTATTTACGCGGGACTTTGCTTTTTATGGTTGCTTGGGGGCTGCGATTGCTGATAATGGCGTTGACCGGGATTGATATTTCCTTTCATAATGAGTTTAAAACCGGACTTTTATGTATAACGGCTTTTACAGCGGGATATATGCTTTTTGCAAACACGCGCGAGCTTGCCGGATATAAATCGGGTATGCAGATGATGGAAATCAAAAACCGCCTCATAATGGAAAACTATAAAGACTTGGAGAGCCATTTTACGCAGATTGCGCAAATGAAGCATGAGCTGCGCCACCATTTGTTTGCCATCAAGGAAATATATGAAAGCGGCGAACACGAACGATTATTAACGTATCTCGCCGACGTACAAAGCAGCGTCGCCGAGATTGACGACCCTATATCCTGCGGAAATCGTGTTATACAAGCCATACTCGGACACGCCTCCCGGCGGGCGCGGGAAATGAGTTTTGAAATCAAGTTTGATATTTTGCCGCTTCCGTCCCTGTCCATCCCCGACACCGACCTTGTCAGCCTGCTTATGAACCTTTTAGACAACGCACTGGAAAGCTGCGCCCGCATACAAAACATCAAAGACCGTTGGATTAAAGTTCGGCTAAAAACACGCCATCCCTATCTGTGCCTGTCGGTAGCCAACGCGAGGCAGGGAGCAATCAGCCGAGAGGGTGATACCTATGTAAGCTCTAAGGAAAGTGGTCTGCTGCACGGTCACGGCATAGAGATCATACGAAGGATAGCGGATAAGCACGACGGGTTTACAGCATTTGAACATAGCGCGGATGCTTTTGAAGCGGAGGTTGCTTTGCTTTTTGAGTGACCGCAGCTTCTTACCAAGTATGTCATTTTTTTTACCAACTATGTAAGAGATATTGCTGCCCCCCTCTTGTCAGTTCTATACTGATAAGAGGGTTTTTGAGGAGGCAAATCATGACGCTGGTATTGGTAGTTCTTGGGTTGGTTGTTGTGGTGAACTGCTGCTTCATGGGTTTTTTGATTTCCGATGCGGCGGTCCATTCTAAACGCGGGAAGCCTGAACCGGGAAATGCTTTGGGGCTTGGAATCATCTCCTTTTTCCAATTTATTCTGTCCGCTTTTGGAGTCTCCGATTTTGCTATCGGAGCTGCCGTTTATTCCAAACTAAAATGGGTGTCCGCCGTTAAAATGCCGGGAACAGTAAACACCGCCGCTGTTATCCCGGTAGCTATCAGCGCGATCATCTATATAACCACTATTGAAATTGACCTTGCCACATTGGTTGTCCCAATAGTTGCTCAAGTAGCGGGGGCATACCTAACGCCGCGTATCGCCGTTAAAATGCCGATGAAACTCATAAAAACATTTTTTGCGCTTGGAATGTTAATTACAGTGGGGCGCATCGCCGCCGAAGGTCTTGGATTCTTTCCCGCCGGAGGTACTGTGACTTCGCTGAGCATAGGAAAATTAGTTCTTTTGGGATGTCTGTGCTTCTTGTACGGGGCGCTCAATAACTTTGGGCTTGGTTCCTATACCCCGACAATGGCGACAGTTTACGCACTCGGAATGAATCCGGCGGCGGCTTTCCCTATAATGATGAGCGCGGCGGCGTTTTCCGTCCCTGTGGCAAGCATACAATTTGTAAGGTATGGGAGCTATTCACGCAAGATTACCGTAATCACCGCGATTTGCGGGTCTGTGGGCGTTCTTGCCGCAGCCTTTCTTGTGGGGAATATGGACGTTTCCTTGTTAAAATGGATCGTTGCGGGATTTCTTCTATACAGCGCTTGCTCTATGATGATTTCAGCTTATAAAGGCAAAGATGACGCCGTCGCCGAACCCAAAGCTCGAAAAGCAAAGCGCGCGGTATCTATCAATAGCGGCTTGGCGGGCTTTTGTCTGGCTTTGATTTTGATTTGCACGATTTCCCTCGTATTTATCTTTGTCAGTAATTTTCAAACGGGATGGAATATAGCTCCCGGCATATCCACAGGGCGTATTGACTCATCACCAAATGAGCAAACACGGAGTATGTTTCTGTCGCTTATGCTGATTATCTTTTTTATGTTATTCGTCGCCCTGATCAGTCTGATGATAATCATACGGCAGCAGCGTAATGACAATATCGTGGTAGAGCGGCTGAACGAAGAACTCAAAAGCCGGCGGCAGAGCGATCTTGAAGCGGCGAGGAAAGAGGAACAGGAGCGGCAGCAGAGCTTTCTGCGCGCCGCCGAAGAAGAAAAGGCTCTGCTCGAACGGCTTGATAAACTTAAATTTGAGTTTTTCAACAATTTATCACACGATTTGAAAACCCCGCTCACTGTTATATCCACTGACATACTGAACACCGCAGACCAGCTTTATTTTGAGATGGACAAAGAAGATATGCGCGAAAGTCTCGAAAACGCCCAGCGGGAAATAATGCGGATGGGGCGCATGATAGACAGCGCGTTAAAACACTCTTCCATGCAAGAGGGCGGCTATACTATGGAATCGGTGGACATAGCGCACCTGTTGCGTGAGGGTTCTTCTACATACCGTGCCATAATTGAATGTCAAGGCAACACGCTGACGCTTGACATACCTGATTTACTTCCCCCCATATACGGCAACGCGGATTCACTGCTGTACGTGCTTTCCAATTTGCTTTCAAACGCTAACCGCCACACCCGAAACGGGAAAATAAGCATACATGTCTTAGAGCTAAACGGCATGATAAAAGTGACTGTGAGAGACAGCGGCGAGGGCGTAAAGCCGGAGCTTTTGCCGTATATCTTTGAGCGAGGCGTGTCAGAAACCGGCTCGGGACTGGGGCTTCATATTTGCAAATCCACAATCGAAGCCCATAACGGGACGATTTCGGCCGAAAGTGAATACGGACACGGCACTGCCGTGGTATTTAACATACCGATTTATGTATGCGAGGAGGAGTAGATCAATGGATAAGCAAGGGTATATATTAACGGTTGAAGACGAGCCTAAAGTGCAGGCAAATAATAAAAAGATGCTGGAACGCCGGGGATATATGACAAGGCAGGCATACACTCTTTCCGAAGCAAGGGAGCTTATCACCAAAGAGCCGCCGCGCGCCATCATTCTTGACATAGGGATGCCGGATGGGAGCGGGCTGGATTTTCTGCGGGAGCTTCGGCAATATTCCAAGATTCCGGTACTGCTTCTGACAGGCTACAGAGAGACGGCGGATATTGTAAATGGGTTTGACGGAGGTTGCGATGATTATCTGACCAAGCCATATATGTTCGAGATACTTCTCGTAAGACTTCGCCGTCTGCTCGAATATGCGGAGCAAATACCGGAAGCCATAACAAGGGGACTGCTGACGTTGAACTTGATTCCGCAGAAAGCATTTGTTGACGGCATGGATTTACTGCTGACGCCAAAAGATTTTGCGATGCTGCAATTTTTTGTCCAAAACGAAAGCCGTGTACTCGGCGCGGAGCATATATACGAGAGAGTGTGGGGGCAGCATATGGGTACAGACTCGCAGGCTATACAAAACGCGGTGTCACGTCTGCGCAAAAAGATATGCGGATGCGGCTACACTGTCACGGGTCTATACGGAAAAGGTTATCGTTTTGAGCGAGAATAGCGTGTCTTTTTGAGACGGTTGAAAGGTCAATTCTGTCAATTTTGAGAGAATTGGCATTTTTCTTTGGCTTGAATGTTAAAATTATGCGAGGCTTTAATTAAAAGGACAGACAGCATGAAAGTAAAGTCAAGTATAAAACACAAAGTCGCCGCAATATTTGCCGTAGTAGGGCTGCTTCTGGTCATCGGCGTCGCTGCGGTCGTATATGCCATAAGCTACAGGCAGGTAGTGGCGCAGTACAGCGGCATAGCGTTTAGCTCGGCACATATCGCAGCCGCGATAGTCGGCGGCAGTGACTTGGACGGCTACTTATCAACCGGCCCTAATGACAGTTACAGAAACGATGAGAGATTGCTGCGTGAATTGAAAGCGTTAAACGGGCTTGTTTTTCTGTATGTTGTAAAACCCGCTGCGGATCAAGACGGCTTTGTATATGTTTTTGATATTTTTACCGACGAAAATGATCTTTTGCTTATATACGGCTTGGGCGATTCTGTCGGAGAGGCTGAGCTTGAGTATGATGTAGCTTGGGATATCTATCGGACAGGGAAAAGCAGCAGTTCCACGAGCATAAGTAACACAGAGTATGGTCATCTTGCCACGGCATATGTGCCGGTGCGTGACGCGCAGGGCAATGTCACGGCTTTAGCGTGCGCCGATGTAAGCATGGATACGATCATGCGCGAAATACGGATGCAGACGTTTGTTATAGCGGGCGTCGTCCTCGCTATCGCGGCTATTTCACTATTTGCCATATTATTGGTCGTGAACAGAAAGGCACTAAAACCTGTTATCGCGCTGTCCCGGCATATGGCGGCATTTAATTCCGATGAAGGCAATTTCACCAATTTTGAGTTTTCGCAAACCGGCGATGAGCTTCAAGCTATGGCGGAAAGCTACAACGCAATGGTAGGCGACATAAAGCTGTATATAGAAAATCTCGCGGTCACAACCGCAGAGAAAGAGCGTATAGGCACGGAGCTTGACGTCGCCACGCGGATACAGGCAAGCCTGCTCCCCTGCATATTCCCGGCATTCCCGGAACGGGAAGAGTTTGACATACACGCATCCATGATTCCGGCAAAAGAGGTCGGCGGCGACTTTTACGACTTCTTCTTTGTGGACGAAAACACTCTCGCCTTGGTCGTTGCGGACGTTTCAGGAAAGGGCGTCCCGGCGGCGCTCTTTATGGTTATCGCAAAGACGCTCATCAAGAACAACGCGCAGTTGGGGAAAAGACCAAAAGCTGTATTTGAGACGGTCAATAATATGCTCTGCGAAAACAACAGCGAGCGCATGTTCGTAACGGCGTTTATGGGCTACTTGGACTTGAGAAACGGAAAGCTGACCTATGTAAACGCAGGGCATAACCCGCCGCTTATAAAAAAAGGCGAAGGAGGATATGAGTTTATCAAGACAAAGCCCTCTATGTTGCTTGCGTTTTTTCCCGGTCGGGAGTATAGGGAAGATGAAACGGTTATCGAAGTGGGAGACACTATTTATCTGTATACCGACGGGGTGACGGAAGCAATGAACAGCCGGGAAGATCAATATTCAACATCACGGCTTTTGGAAACAGCAAACAGATATGACGGCAATACGATGACAGGGTTGCTTGAATTTATAGAGCGGGATATTGAACTTTTCGTGGGAGGGACAGAGCAAAATGACGATATAACGATGCTCGGACTTCGTATGAACTGAGCGATAAATGAGAAAGGTTGGATTGCATGGCGGAGGCTATGCTCATTACTAACGGCGGTGAACACCTCTCGCGCATCTTGAAGATGAGAGCTGAAAGTTGGAAATCAAGTATGGAAAACAAGCAAGAGTGCGACGGCAGCGGCTTTTTGCGTCTGTATGACGAGTATTACGACAAAATATATGTCTACATATACCGCAGGGTGTGCAATCGGCATGACGCGGAGGACTTGACCGCTGATGTGTTTCTAAAAGCGTTCGCCTCCCCTCATGACTCCCGGATAGCTAAATTTTCCACGTATATCTACACGATTGCGGGAAATGTCCTGAAAAACCATTATCGCCGCAACGCGAAAAGAATCGAGCTGTTCAAGCAGGAGGAACCGGATGAATACATCGGCGATGATACTGACATACTCGGCAAATTGATCACCCGCGAAGAACACGAGTCTTTGAAAAAAGCTCTCGCCGCGCTCCCCCAAAGGCAATACGAGGCAATTTACAGGCGTTATTATTTGGATCAGCCGTTTAAGGAAATCGGCGCGGCGCTGAATATTACGGACGACGCGGCAAAAAAACTTCACAAACGCGCTATGGAGTCACTTTTAAAACTTTTGAAAAGCGGTATTTAATCAATATAGGAGGATAATTTATCATGATAGGTGAAGAAAGAAACAAAGAAAAGACGGCAAAAATAGTGAAAGCGAACGGCAAATATAGAAAAAGCGCACTTCTTTTTTGGGGAGCCGCGTTTTTTATCGGATTATTAGTCAGCGTAGTAATAAGCTATAACGGATATCATTCTTTTGAGGCACTCGTAATCGGGATATGTGTTTTTATGGCGATAGGTCTGATTTTGCAGGGAATCATCATGGTAATACGAAAAGATTGATAATTGCGGCGGAATATCGCCGCGGCGCAGAAGAATAAAAAATTCTCCCTGTCCGACAGCGTTCGGGTTCGGTCATTTTGGCGAAGGCGATTTATTATATTAACAAAAACCCCGTCCCTTTTTGCGGGTTCGCGTGTATAAAGCGATAACGAGCGAAAAATATTTAGGAGGAAACCCACCATGACACTCACGGAAAGATTCGCAGCGCTTACCCCCGAACAGCAGGAGACGTTTAGCACCGTCACGGACAGCGCGGGACTGGATGCGTTCCTGGCCGAAACAGGCTTGAAGCTGACCGCGGATGAAAAAGCGCAAGTAACCGAGGTTATCACGACCGGAAAACAGCCGCTTTCCGATGATGACCTAAGCGCCGTGGCGGGCGGGCAAGACCCCGTTCTTGTCGGAGTATGGAAAAAGCAGGCCGAAAGCGAGGGGCGCGGCACACATGTCGGGATAAGCCACAAAGGAGGGTTTTATTACTGGCACTGGGTAGACGCGACATGCCGGTCTTGTAACGTCGAAGGCAGCCTTTTCAGCGCAACCAAGAGCGAATCGAGACCTTATACAAACGACTCTTTGGCCCAAGATTTTTATGATGTAAAATGCTATGCCTGTGGCTTTACAAAGGATTGGGTGTGGATGGATGGCGGCAGATTGGGATATAAAGGCATGTATCCTTAGTCTCAAAGCGTACATCCCAAACTTAGGAGCTTGAGTCAAAAGTCGCTAACGCCGCACAAATCCAAAACACATTATCATTAAATATTTTCAGGAGGAAAAGACAATGACATTGCAAGAAAAACTCACGAAAATCACCCCCGTACAGCGGGAGAAATTCAATACTATCAAGGACGGCGCGGGGCTGGACGCGTTTTTGACCGAAACAGGCATAGAACTGACCGCGGATGAAAAAGCTCAGGTATTAAAATTTATTGAAACCGGCAAGCTGCCGCTTTCGGATGAGGAAATGGACAGCGCGGCAGGCGGGGCAGACCCCAATGTTGTCGCATTATGGAGAAAGTCTGCCGCAAACGAGGGGCGCGGTACGCATGTCGGGATGACTCAGCATGGTTTTTTTGGTAATTACTGGCAAGACGCGCGATGCCCGTCTTGTAAAGTCGAAGGCAGCGTTTTCAGCGCAGACAAAAGCCCAGTAATGCGCAATCCACTTGACTACCAGATTTTCCTAAACGTAAAATGCTATGTCTGCAACACTACTATGTGGGATGCAACCATGAGACCTGGTGAAAATCTGAGCTGGGGAACAGACAGTGTAAATAATTTTCGGTAAACGTAATTCAACCATCAGAAAGCTTTGATGGCTTTACAAAAAAACAGGGAGGAAAAGACAATGACAATGCAAGAAAAATTCGCAGCGCTCACCCCCCTACAGCGGGAGAAATTGGATGAACTCAAGGACAACGCAAAAATGGAAGCATTTCTGTCCGAGAATGACATTAAACTTACAGATGAAGAAAAAACACAAATATTGGAATTCATTGAGTCAGGCAAGCTACCGCTCTCGGATGAACAACTAGAAAACGTGGCAGGAGGCGGACTGGTGGAGAATGTCACAAAGGCTGTGACAAGAGTGGTGAAAATTATTCAAGGGGGGAAGTGAAAAAATAGTATGAAAAAAATGATTACTATAGCGATGGCTGCTCTGCTGATTACAGCCTTACTAACCGCTTGCGAGTTTAATTACCACCCCAGCGGCTCGACCGTTGTATCGGGGGTAGTGCAAACACCTGAAACGACGCCGGAGGATGAACAACCCACAAATCCGTCGGGCGCGGCGAATCTGAAAATAGAAGGAACAATCCTTACCGAAGCGGAAGATGACGGACGGATAAACATTGACTATGTATTACTCAGCGGTTTTGACGACACCACACTACAGGACGCGATAAACGAAGAAATATACACATTCTTCATGTGGCCTGCGGTCAGCACGGAAAACGAGGGCAAAAACATCACCGTAACTGCCCGGTACGGTATCATAGGCGGCAAGCACGTCAGCCTCCGAGCATATGACTTGATATACGAGGACGGCGGCGCCTATCCCGAAAACGATTTTCGGGCAATTATGCTCGATTTGGAAACAGGCGAAAACGTGAGATGGGTTACCGATTTTATAAACATAGAGACAATCGAACAGGGCGGGATGCCTGTTGAGTATAAAAATATCGGCGGTTTGCTGACAGATGGTAATTTTGTGCAAGTCTATCCCGAAACGAGCTTTGACGGGGCGATTGAGATGTTCGCAGATAGGCTCGCCGAGGAGGTGTATAGCCTTGAGTTTTATCTGACAGAAACAAGTGCCGGACTATGCGTGACCGGCTTGCCTCATGCCGTGGGGGGATATTTGATATTTGAAGCGGATTACGGCGGCATAAGACCGTTGCTTACGCAAAAGCTGCTATCGGTGTTGGAATAGGCAAAAGGGACGCGTGTGTATAACAAACAAAGTGGTGAGTAGAAAATGATAAGTGAAGATAGATTAACCCACGTCCTCCCGCTGGTGTTTAGAAAGGTCACAATCCCTCTGTGGGTCAAAGAGAGACTCAAGTATCAATTGTTCGGAAAGGCGGAACTGTCTGACGACGATATGTGCTATGTCGCGGCGGCGGGAGATACGGTCTTTCAAAAAACCGACAAAAAGAAAGAGTAAAACAATCCGTTAAAACACATAGGCAAAGACAAATAGCCATAGGCTATTAAATATTAGACAGTACACACTATGAATTAAAAAAGGAGAAAAACGATGACATTTGCAGACTTGATCAAGAAAATAAGCGAGGACAAGGAATTTGAGGAAAGATACAAGGCATTAGACAGTATAGATGCCGTTATGGAGCAGGCTGCCGCCGACGGATATACCATCACCGAAAAAGACGTTGAGGCGCTGCGTAGTGAGGCGGAGTTTAGCGAGAGCGGACGCGCGGAGCTCTCCGACGACATGCTCGATGAAGTGGCAGGCGGGTTTATAATCGGGACGCTTGTATCGCGGTCATGGATGCGGCAATGGATACTCGCTTTGTTCAAGGGAAATAAAGGGAGCTGCGCCGTGCAAGAAGATGAAGGACTGAAAAATCCGCTGATAAGCTCACCGGGGATTTCTGTCACCGCGCTTCCTCATTCTGCGGCAAATCTGCCGATAGTTGCCACGCTTTTAAATAATACACCAAGCAAACCGCCGGAAGTCGGAAGAATCTAAGAAATCAATAATTATACATTATAAAAAGCGAGGCAACCTAAATGAAAACAGAAATGTTCCGCAAAGAAGCGGTAGAGAAAATCACAGGTCCTGAGGATTTAAACGCATACGTCAAGGTGCTTCACCCCCGCGTCTGGCTCATTCTTGTCGGTATATTGATCACCCTTGCCGGACTGGTTATCTTCACCGCGTCAACAGGTTATCCGGTATGGGATTTGTTCTTCGGCAAAATGGGGGGGATAACATGTTGACGCTGTCAACAGGTTATCCGGTATGGGATTTGTTCTTCGGCAAAATGGGGGGATAACATGTTGACGCTGTTAACAGGTTATCCGGTATGGGATTTGTTCTTCGGCAGCACGGGAGGCTAACGGTATGGCTAAAAAATGCCCCGTAATACTACAATTAGAAATAGTGGAATGCGGCGCGGCGTCGCTCGCTATGGTGATGGCATACCATAAAAAATGGGTGCCGCTCGAACGCCTGCGGGTGGATTGCGGCGTGTCCCGCGACGGCAGCACGGCAAAAGGCATTTTGCAAGTTGCCCGAATGTACGGCTTTGACGCAAAAGGCTACCGCGTCGAGCCAAATAAGATAGACACCAGCCCGATGCCGTGCGTCATACATTGGAACATGAATCATTTTGTCGTGCTGACAAAAATCACAAAAAAATTCGCGCACATCAATGACCCGGCAAGGGGCGAGGTAAAAGTCCCGATAGAGCAGTTTAACACGTCATTTACAGGCATAGTCGTCGAAGTCACGCCGGGCAAAGATTTTGAGCCGGGCGGCAACCCCGTCAGTATCTGGCCGTTTGCTAAGGCGCGGCTAAAAGGCACGGCTCCGGTGTTTGCCTTTGTTATCGCGGTGAGCGCGCTGGCATCCGTTATCGGCATTATTTCCATGTTCTTTAACCGCGTGTTTGTGGACGATCTGTTATCCGGCAATCATCCCCAGTGGGCGTACGGTTTCATCGCTTTGTTTTTGGCGTTTCATTTTTTGAGCATTTTGCTGACCGTTATCAATACGAATGCAAACCTGAAAATTTCGGCAAAGTTTGCGGTAGTCTCCAGCGGTATGTTTATGTGGCACGCCCTGCGGCTGCCTGTGGATTTTTATTCCTCGCGCAACGCGGGCGACATAGCGGCGAGGCAGGAAGAAAACGACGGCATATCGCTGTCCTTGATACAGACTTTCGCGCCGCTGTTCATAGACGCGATCATGATGGTCTTTTACCTCTTTATCGTATTGCGTTACAGCGTTTTGTTAACGATAATCGGCTTTTCCGCTTTGATAATCAACTATGCCGTAAACAAGTTCATCACCGACAAAAATATGAACATTTCCCGAGTGTCCTCCCGCGACGCCGGCAAGCTCGGCGCAATGACGGTGGCGGGCGTGGAAATGATCGAGACGATAAAATCTGCGGGTGCGGAGGACGGTTTCTTCGAGAGATGGTCGGGGCTTCACGCCACGGTAAATAACTCCAGAATACAGTCTATGAAGCTCAACCAGAGCGTAGGGCTTATCCCGCAGATAGTGAGTCAGGCCGTCAATATTGTTATCTTGATGATAGGCGCTTATTTAATTATACGCGGAGATATGACGATCGGTATATTCTTCGCTTTTCAAGGTTTTTTGGGTTCTTTTCTCGCGCCGCTATCCCAAATCATCAACGCCCGGCTTCAAATGCAGCAGATGAAGGTTTCGATGGAGCGTGTTCAGGACGTATTTAACTACAAGGCTGACGTGGAATACAATTCGCAGTATAACGCGCAGCTCGGGGACGAGAGTTTTTTCAAGATGTCGGGCGCTATCGAGATAAAGGATTTGACTTTCGGCTATAATCGGCTTTCGCCGCCGCTATTGGAAGGCTTTAACCTGACGTTAAAACCCGGCGGGAGTGTGGCCCTTGTCGGGGCTTCCGGCTGCGGGAAGTCCACTATTGCAAAGCTCATCAGCAACCTATATAAGCCTTGGAGCGGGGAGATACGCTTTGACGGCAAACCCGCCGGAGAAATACCCCGCGAGATATTCACAAGCTCCGTTTCGGTGGTGGATCAGGACATCATACTGTTTCAAGACAATGTGGGAAACAACATCAAGACTTGGGATAAGTCTATCGAGGACTATGAAGTTATTTTGGCGGCTCGGGACGCGCAGATACACACAACGATCATTGACCGTGACGGAGGCTATGGCGGAGATGTGTTGGAGAGCGGCAAGAACTTTTCCGGCGGTGAGCGTCAGCGTCTTGAGATAGCGGGGGCGCTCGTCAAAGACCCGACAATCATCATCATGGACGAAGCGACAAGCGCGCTTGACGCAAAAACGGAATATGATGTGATAGAGGCTGTCAGGAACAGAGATATTTCAATGATCGTCGTCGCCCACAGACTCTCCACCATACGCGACTGCGACGAGATAATAGTGCTCGACAAGGGCAAAGTCGTGCAGCGCGGCACCCATGACGAACTATACGCCGTTGAAGGTAAGTATAAAGAACTTGTAAGTATGAATTAGAGGAGTTTGTGAGGACGAGGTGATCATGAATTGAATTGGTTTGAGGATCAAATTAAAAACCGGCTGCAGCACGACGAGGACGATTTTTCATTCGCGTTTACAGAATTATCATCCATCGTCATGGGTGAATCGGCGGCAAGAGCGGGACTTATCACGCCGCGCCAGAGGACGCATAACGCCGTGCAGGAAATACTCAAGTTTTTCGGAAAGGACATTGTTCCTGTTCCCGAGAGCATAAAAGACACGACCGAGTATATAAACTATTGCCTGAAACCGTCCGGCATAATGAAACGCCGGGTGGAGCTGACAGGCAAATGGTACAGAGACGCGTTTGGACCTATGCTCGGCATAGTGAACCACCCCGGCGCTTCGCGCCACCCCTCCAAGGAGGGGAATTGCGATACCGTTGCGCTGCTGCCGTCAAAGGATGGGTATTCCTATTTCGATTACGAGCGCGGCAGGCGGGTTGCCGTAACCGCAGAAACGGCGAAGAATATTGAGAATTTCGGTTACTGTTTTTACAAGCCGTTTCCAAACCGCGAGCTGTCAATTATGGATTTGGTCAAATACATTTTCAAATCCATAACGCGAAACGACATATTCTTCTACCTCGCGATCATGACGGTCACAACGCTGATGGGTCTGGTTCAGCCGAAAGTGTCTTTGCTTTTATACTCTTATATTATCCCGCAGGGAGCTGCCAATGCGCTTTGGGCAATGGGCGCGCTGATGATTTCACTTTTGCTGTCCGCGCAGGTTTTGTCGCTCAGTCAAGGTCTCATCATGAACCGGCTGACCATGCGGCTTTCTAACACCGTCGAGCCCGCCGCCATGATGCGGCTTTTGAATCTGCCCGCAGGGTTTTTCAAGAAATACGCGTCGGGCGAGCTTAGTCAGAAGTTTTCGCTCATACCGTCAATATGCAATTCCCTTTTCTCAGTCATCACGGGAACGCTTATCACATCCATTTTCTCTCTTGCTTATTTCACGCAGATAGCCAATATCACGCCCGCGCTTTTAATTCCGTCGCTGATCATCATTTTTGTGACGCTTGCGATGAACGTCGTCACTACAATGGTTTCCGTAAAAATACAAAAACGCTCGATGGAAGCCGGCGCGGAGCTTTCGGGCATGACATATTCCATGCTGACAGGCATACAAAAGGTGAAGCTGACAGGCTCGGAAAAGCGCGTATTCGCAAGATGGGCGACAAAGTACAAAACGTCGGCAAACTTCACCTACAACCCGCCTTTCGTTTTGAAATACTCCGCCGTCGTCAGCGCGGTCATTTCTACCGCCGGGCTTGCCGCTATGTACTTTATCTCGATCATGTCAAAAATAGACGTGGGTGAGTATATGGCATATAATACGGCCTATGGCATGGTGTCGGCATCAATACTGTCGCTCGGCACGATCACCACGTTCTTTTCAGGCCTAAAGCCGCAGCTTGACATCGTGGCTCCGATTATGAAGGCCGTGCCTGAAATCAGCGGCGGAAAGACGGTTGTAACATCGCTTTCCGGCGGCATAGAGGTACAAAATCTATCCTTTAGTTATAGTGAAAGCGGCAAAAACGTCATTGACGGTATAAACATGAAAATCCGTTCGGGACAGTACATTGCAATTGTCGGCAAAACCGGATGCGGCAAGTCAACGCTTGTTCGGCTGCTGCTCGGTTTTGAGACGCCGGACAGGGGCGCTATCTATTACGACGGCAAGGATATTTCAAAGCTCGACCTGCCGTCACTCAGGCGCAAAATAGGGGCGGTCTTGCAAAATGGGAAGCTATTCACGGGCGATATTTACGGTAATATTATTATTTCCGCGCCGGGTCTCACGATGGACGACGCTTGGGAAGCGGCGAGGCTCGCCGGCATTGACAAAGACATCAAGGAAATGCCTATGGGAATGCACACCATCATCACGGAGGGCAGCGGCGGAGTGTCCGGCGGGCAAAAACAACGGCTGATGATCGCCCGCGCGGTGGCGCATAAGCCCAAAATCCTGATTTTTGACGAGTCCACATCGGCGCTTGACAACATCACGCAAAAGCATGTGACAGATTCGCTCGCGGGGCTTAAATGCACGCGCATTGTCATAGCTCACCGCTTGTCCACTATCAAAGATTGTGATAAGATATATGTCATGGAGAGCGGAAAAATCACCGAAGAAGGCACATTTGATGAGCTTTACGAGAAAAAAGGTTATTTTCACGAGCTTGTCAGCCGCCAGATGATTGCAGAGAAAGCCGAAGACTGACATCAGGGATATGGGAATATATCAAATAAACGAGCAGGGGGGACTCTCAATGAACATCGGCAAAACACAGGAAAACGGAAGGATCATTCTTGCTATTGAAGGCAAAATCAGCACAACCACGTCACAGCAATTTCAAGAGACGCTAATACCCGCGTTTGATGAGGCGCAAGACGTTGTGCTTGACTTTGCAAAGGTTGCCTATATTGCTTCGGCGGGTCTGCGCGTGCTTTTTACCGGATACGAAACGGCAAACGCAAAAGGCTCAAAGATGATCTTGCGCGGGGTTTCGGAGGACGTTATGGAAGTCTTTGAGATGACGGGTTTTGTTGAGTTTTTAGATATCGAATGAATACCGAACAGTACGGTATTTATGCTGCCGGCTGTGCACCGGTTATGCTACAGGCTGTGCACCGGTTATGCTACCGGCTGTGCACCGGTTATGCTACCGGCTGTGGCCGTCATCAATAAAAATAAGATTGCGGCTCACAAAATCAAATTTACTATGGGTAGAGACCCCAAACGACAAGGAGAAAAAACATGAACACGAAAATTAAACGAAACGCAACAATTCTTTTGGCAGTCCTTTTGATGCTGTCATGGCTGATACTGCCCGCCGGGGCAGCTGCGGACAGCGAGGTCACGATCACAGTGATCCATGTCAACGACCGTCACGGCAGGGTCTCTGCAGAACCGTACATTTCGCAGATGGCAAAAACGCGGGGCAACGTATTGATTTTGGACGCGGGAGACAGTTTGCACGGTCAGACGGCGGCAAACCTGTCAAAAGGTGAGACGATGGTTGAGCTTATGAACGCCGTCGGCTACAGCGCGATGGTGGCGGGCAACCATGATTTCAACTTTGGCACTGACAAATTGCTGGAGCTGTCCGGCATGATGGATTTTCCCATACTCGCGGCGAATGTCAAAAAAGCCGACGGCACGGACTTATTCAAGCCGTATGAAATCTTTGACGTTGCGGGCGTGACAGTTGGCGTGTTCGGGATTGCATCGCCCGAGACAGTCACCAAATCCGACCCGCGCAACGTGGCGGGCTTGACTTTCGCAGACCCGACCGAAACTGCAAAGCTGATGGTCAGCGCATTGAAAGACTGCGATGTGATAATCGCGTTGGTGCATCTGGGAATGGACGAATCGTCCGCGCCCGCCCACCGCAGCGATGCTTTGGCGGCAGTTCCCGGCATTGATTTGATCATTGACGGGCACAGCCACAGCAAGCTCGACGAGGGGCTTCTTGTCGGCAGCACGCTGATAGCCCAAACCGGGCAGCACGGTCAAAACATCGGCATTGTGGAGCTTACTGTCGAAAACGGCTCGGTAACATCAAAGTCCGCGCGGCTTGTCGCTGTCGGGGACGACCTTATCGCCGACGAAAAAATTATGGCGATAATCGAAGAAGAGGAAGCAAAAATAGAGCCGATAACAAGCATTGTCGTGGGGCATACCCCTGTCATGCTGCAAGGCGAGAGGGAATTTGTCAGGACATCTGAAACCAACCTTGCTAACCTGATCACGGATTCCATGCGCCACGCCACAGGCGCGGATATTGCCATTTTTAATGGCGGCGGAATCCGCGCAACCATTAACCCCGGGGATATTACGATGGGAGACGTGCTCTCCGCAATGCCATATTCAAATATCTTAGTGACGGTAGAACTGACGGGCGCCGATGTGCTGTCTGCGCTGGAGCACGGCGTGAGCGAGTATCCGCAGCAGGCGGGGCTGTTCGTTCAGGTATCGGGAATACGCTTCACTATTGACCCGGGAGAGGAATCGGGCAGCAGAGTCAAAAACGTGACAATGCAAGACGGCAGCCTGTTTGATCAAAACAAAACCTATACGGTGGCGACGATTGACTTTATAGCGGCGGGTGGCGACGGTTACGAAACGATCGCAAACGGAAAGAATATAAAATATTACGGCAGCGACGCGGAGGCTCTCGTAGCGTATTTGGCGACAAATCCCGCAATAAACGCAGACCCCGACGGCAGGCTGACGGTGGAAGAATCCTCGCCGACATACTATATCGTCGTGCGGGGCGACTGGCTCAGTAAAATTGCCCCGAGATACGGCCTGACTTGGCAGGAGCTGTGGAAGCTAAATCCGGATATAAGAAACCCGAATCTGATATACCCGCAGCAGGTTCTCTATGTAGGAAACCGATAAAACCGCGTCCGTAGGACGCGTGGAATAAGGGCCAATTCTGTCAAGTTTGAGAGAATTGGCTTTTTCATTTGGGTTTATTGCTATAATACAATATTGATGTGCGAAGAGGGAAGCGCGGTTATACCGGGTATAGTGGTGCAAATATTGTTTTATATGCGCTTTCATTTATAATTAAATTGCACAGATATAGAGAACCACTACCCAATGGGTACTTGAATTATGTCGTCGCACGTCCTACAATATCATGTAAGTATCGGAAAGAAGATATGATATATGAAATTATTGCGAAGAGAGTACAAAGCTAAAACCGCCGCGCTGCCTGATGAGATGTTTCGCATGGATGAGCAGCTTTTTGTCTCCATAATCAAATCGAAGCAGGCGCAGGCGATTGCCGCCGCCGAGCTGAATTTTGAGCTGTTTGCCAAAGAGGCAAACAGTATCGGACAGGCTTATCAAATGGTTCAGGCGATGCTTCATTACCGCTTCAAATCGCTGAAAACCACTTTTGTCTATGCAAGCGCAAACGATTTTTACGTGCTTTCCCGTTTTTTTGGCGAAGATGGACAATCCATTAGCGAAGAATCGGCATACTTCTCACACCATGCGCAAATTATGGAGCTGCTGGAGGGGAAAGTATTTATATTTTTCAACGGTTTTATGTTGCGCGAGCAAAACGCGGGCTTTGCGGGGGAAAACACGTGCATGGTTTGCCTTGTTCCGCTGACGGCCGCGGACGGAATAAAGGGTTATATTATCTTGGAAAGCGATCGGGATGGCGATATTTCGGTCACGGAGGATGAAGAATATTTACTTTATACAGCGCGAAAGCTCTCCGAGTGGATTTCGCTTTTTGAGGCCGCTCAAAACAAATCGCAAAATCAAGCCGAATCAGACCCATCAAAAAACGATATGGCTGAAGCCAACACTTCTGGTCCAAACACCGGCGAAGCAATCCCTGCTGTCAGCACCGACGCCGTCATAAATAACACGCGGGAAGAACAACTCATTTCCCTGCTGCGGGAGGTAAAAGGGTTGGACGTTGATAACGCGCTTTTGACAATGGGCGGGCTTGCGGACGTTTATTTAAGGACGGTCAGGCTCTTTATCCGCCTTACGCCAAATGTGGCGCAAACGGCAAAAGCGCTGATAGACTCGGATTTGCCCGCGTTTGGCGTGCAAATACACGGATTAAAAGGCTCGCTCAACAACATAGGAGCAGTGAGGCTTGGCGCGGCGGCGGCACAGATTGAAAAAGCGGCGAAAACAGGCGAGCTTGCCATATGCAAAGAGAGCTATCCGCCATTTTTGGAGTTATTGCTCGACTTTCACAAAAGGCTCAGTCAATCCATGCCGGAGACGGACAGTGAAGAGCGTCCGCGCGGTGATACTGCGGCACTTTTTGACATTCTCGAAAAAGTCAAGGAAGCGGCGGACAGTTACGATGCCTATGAAGCGGCGGAAATACTGAAAAACGCGCGGGAGTTTTCATACGGCGAGGAAAAAGACGCGCTTATAGGCGAGGCGGCGTCTTGTTTAGAGAGCTATGACTGCGAGGGCGCGGCGGCCATTGTGGAAAAAATAATACAAGGGGGAATATAAAATGCCGGGGGCTGAATTGGACTATATCAAAAATATTGGCGGGCTTATGATTGGGAGAAACAGCAATCTTAACCAAATCGCAAGGAATATTGATATCTTTATTGATGTCATACCCGGTTTGACCGAAACGGTTCAAAAAAATATGCCGCAAAATTCGAGCAACGTAAACCTGTGCTTTGGCGACTCGATCAAAAAAATAGTCTCTTTGCTGGAGGAGGTGAAAGCCGTATGGCTTTTGAGCGAAGGCAGAAAGCTCCTTAGAGCGGCCGACAGCGTGTATTTTGATCTTGAGATGTGCAAAAAACTGCTTCCGCCATTTACAACAAATGTGCTATCCCTTTCTATCAGTATGCAAACTGCCATGAACAGAAGCTACGGCTCACGCGCAAACAGTAAAAAAATCGAAATGATGGGTGATACGGTAAAGAACTTGAGCGCGATAAAAACGCTTTTAGAAACTACCGACCCGGCGTATGCCGCAAGGATGCTTGAGGACATGACGCTTCTCAAATCAAACGAAACGGCAAAAAGGCTTATCTTGGAACTGCGCGAAGATAGGGACGGGAGCGCGTTGATAGATGAGCTGATTGATATGTATAACGCGCAAATCGAGGAAGCAATGTTTGATATAGCGGGTGTTGCGCGGCATAATATTATGATGGTTGACGACCGCCCGGAAATACTCGAAACGGTTGGCGGGTATCTAAGGGGAAGATATAAGGTTTTTCCGCTGACAAGCGGCATCGCCGCCTTAAAAGCCATAGAAAAGCAAAAAATTGACTTATTTATCCTTGATATAGATATGCCGGAAATGGACGGCATTACATTGGCAAAAAAAATCCGCTCCCTTTTGAGATTCAGGACCACCCCCATAATCATACTGACAAGCAACGCCGAAAAAGAATATGTCCTTGCCGCGATGCAGGCGGGCGCGAACGATTTTATCATCAAGCCGGCCATCAGGGATATGCTCGTCGCAAAGATTGCGGACTTTTTGAAAGCGGAGGAGGGGTAACGCGGGCATGAAGCATTTGTTTCTAATCAACCCGATTGCCGCCAAGGTCAAAGGGCGGGTGAGAGAGCTTACGGACGAAATCGAGGCTTTTTTCCGTGATACGGGAATGGAAAATTTCCATATACACGTAACCCGTTGGGCGAGAGACGGCATGGGGTATGCAAACCGGTTTGCGCAAAAATCGCCCGAACCCGTCCGCATACACGCTATGGGCGGTTCCGGTATGCTCTTTGAGGCCATCAACGGCACAGCCGGGCTGCCAAACGTGCAAATCGCCGCGTACCCTATGGGCGGCAACAACTTCTTCATTCACTATTTTGGAGCGGACAAGGAACATTTGTTCGCCTCCATAGCAAATCAGGTGTATTCCGACGTGACGCCAATTGACCTCATGTGCAATAAGAATATTTACGGAGTCGGCTACATAACGATTGGGCTTGAAGCCGTCATTGACAGATATACCTCTGACATAATGGCGCGGTCTAATCTGCCATACAATCTTTCCTGTATTCTCGCGGTGTTTCGGGCAATCGGGCGCAGCAACGCCATCACGCAACACTACGAAATAGATATTGACGGCAAGGATTACAGCGGGGAATATGCCACCATGCTGATAGCGGGAGGCCCGTGTTATGGCAGCAATATGACGCCCGCGCCGGAGGCTCACCCAAACGACGGGTTGATGGATATTTATCTTATGAAGAAAATATCAAAAATAAAGATGTTACAGTCCGTGCAGACCTATGCCGCAGGGGGGCATGAAAAGTTAAACGGGCTTGTTTTGCATGAACGCGGCAAAAAAATCTCTGTTTTGGCACAAAGCGATATTATTATGAGCATGGATAACGAAAAGTTTTATGAGCGCGGCGTTTCATACGAGATCATACCCGCCGCCATAGACTTTGTGTGTCCGGGCGGCATTGATGTTTCACAGCTTCCGCTTATTTACAAAAAAGCGTAGCACAAAACACGCCGCGCAAAGGGCGGTGCGCAAGGGGCGGCGCGCAATACGAGGCGGCAGGCGGCAAAAGCAAAAAGCGGCAGCGGGAAAGGGCAAAGATGACAAAAAACAGTTTTTCTTTAGTTGCTTCGGCAAAAAAACTTTCATTTTTTATGGTCGTGTTCTACGCGGCTGTAAAACAGGTAGTGGTAATGATTGACCCGAATGTCAACGCGCTATCTCTCACACTCCGGGTGGCGGCGAGCCTTGTGCAGATAGTGCTCGGAATCGTGCTTCGCAAAAAAGCGCCGGAGCGTCTGCTGTCCGTCCTCATTCCGGTATCAATGGTCATTCCAGAGATGCTGTGGGTGGCCTTTGCTCACGGCGGCGAATGGGTTTTCTATTTTTATATTGTCGGCTGCTCGCTCCTTAGTATGCTGTTTTTGAATCCAAAAGGGCTTTTGATATCCATGAGCGTCAACAGCGCCACCTTAGCCTTTTTATCCTTTGGTTTGGGTATACAGATGTCGGGGAAATATCTGCCGGTTTTTGATGACATTGTCGGCTTTGCCGCGGTGATTATGGTAAATTTGCTGATATATTTCATTTGCAGACAGGCGACCAATGCCTATATGCAATTTCGGCATACAGGCGAAGCCTTCGACAGGCTTCTTCAAACATCAACGGGCTATATGGCTTTTATCAACGAACATGCCCGGGTTGACCATATCACGCAGGCGATGTCAATATGGCTCGGCATATCCGACAGGCAATATGCCAAAGACCGCGCGTTTTTGGATATGTGCCATATGAAAGGTATTATGCCCGCCATACAGGGCATAATGGAAAGAGACGACACGATAGAGGAAGCGATAGAGATACGCGAGGGAGGCGAAACGCGCCACTATATGCTCCGCTCCTCGCTCGTAGGAAAAAAAGGAGTCGCCCGCACTTTTGAGTTTACGGACATCACCGAGATCATGGAAGCAAAGAGGATCGCGGAAGAAGCGGACAAGCAAAAATCCAGCTTTCTTGCCAACATGAGCCACGAAATACGAACGCCCATGAACGCCGTTGTCGGTATGACAGAGCTTATTTTAACAACCCCGCTCGACAACGAACAACGCTCGCACGCGCTGACGATCAAAAACTCGGCGTTGTCACTGCTGACGATCATAAACGATATTCTTGACTTTTCTAAACTCAGCGCGGAGAAAATGGAAATCATTTCTGCGCCCGTTGACATAGCGTCGCTCATCAACGATACCTTGAGCGTCATAAATGTCAAAGCGCAGTCTGCGGGGCTTGCTCTGACGGCGTTTGTCTCCAAGAATATACCACCCGAAATAAACGGCGACGAGGTGAGGATAAAGCAATGCCTTATTAACCTCATGAATAACGCCGTTAAGTTCACAAAAGAGGGCGAGGTGTCACTTTCCGTGACCTGTGAGCAGCTTGAGGACGGGTTAAAGCTGATTTTTGCCGTCCGGGATACCGGAATGGGCATGAAAAGCGAGGAGATGGGAAAGCTCTTTGGTGCGTTCGCGCAGCTTGACACGAAGAAAAACAGAAATATCGCGGGAACGGGCTTGGGTCTTTCTATCACAAAGAGCCTGATAGAAATGATGGGCGGCGAAATCAGTGTAAAAAGCGTGTATGGGGAAGGCTCGGTTTTCTCATTTTACATCATTTGCCCGGGAAAGCACGAGGGTATGATCGCTTCGCTCAATGAAGCTGAAAAATATAAAATCCTTGCTTTTGAGCCGAATATTTATTACGCAAAGGCTCTGCGCGAGATGCTTTTCGATCTTGGCGCGGCGCATCATGTGTGCGGGGACTTTGACGATTTTGAGAAAAAGTTAAGCGAGCGTGGTAAAGGACGGGGTCACAAGAGCTATACCCATGTGTTTTACGATAAGTCGGCGCTAAAGCTGATTTCAGATTTGAAAACACCGCCAAAAGCTCATCTCGTTTTGATGAAAGATATGCACGATGTCAACCTTGGCGTCTCGGCGTTAAACAGGCCGCTGCTCGCCGCGAGCATTGCGCGCTGCCTGAGCGGGGCGGACTTGGAGCTTTGCGGCGCCGACCGGCGAAAAGAAGCGCGGCTTGGCGACTTCAAGACAGAAAACGCCCGCGTTTTGCTTGTTGACGACAATCCGGTCAATCTCTCCGTAGCGGATGGAATGCTCCGCCAATACGGGATAACCGTCATCACGGCGCAAAACGGAAGAGAGGGGCTTGAGAAAATACAAAAAGAAGATTTTGATATGGCGTTTTTCGACCATATGATGCCGATTATGGATGGCTGCGAGGCCGCTAAAGCCATTCGCGCTCTCGGCGGAAGATTTGAGACCGTCCCCATTGTCGCGCTCTCGGCAAACGCCATGTCCGGCATAGAGAAAATGTTTATTGAGGCGGGTATGAACGCCTTTCTCTCAAAACCGATTATCGTCAAAGAATTGCATAAGATTTTGCTCAAATTCCTGCCGGAGGAAAAGGTAGTCGGCAGGAGGTAGTCGCAAGCGGCGTTTTGCCCATGCGGTTGACATAATACTCGCTTTTTTCTGAGCGAAACGCAGCATTTGCAAGCATTTGAGGAATTCTTTAATTTTTAAAGAATTCCTCAATT
Source organism: Oscillospiraceae bacterium (assembly GCA_009777235.1). Taxonomy (GTDB): domain Bacteria; phylum Bacillota; class Clostridia; order Oscillospirales; family Oscillospiraceae; genus WRMH01. Next base: position 130,470 of record WRMH01000002.1, on the reverse strand, counting down.
GTGGTAGGACAAGCGGCGCATCTTGGCCGAATTCATTTTAGCGAAGGCGATAAATTTGACAATAATTTATTGATAGTGTAATCTAAGAAAGCGGATAAGCATAGGGATATAGAGATCAGCAAGGCGGGAAAGGAGAACTTACGTGGAAGCAACAGCGTATGAGGGATATTTTAATGACGGACGTTTCTATGTATCAGGAAAAGCCGTACAGATACCGGAACAACGCCGCGTATTCGTCGCGATACTTGACGATGTTCAAAATGTGAAAGAAAAGGATATTTTAACTACTTGGAATGCAGTAAAATCCATGATTGAAGAGTCTGCGAACGAAAACGATTTATTGAAAGATGATGTTTTTTGTCGTGACAATAGCAGCCGTGCTTTTTTGCGCTTAGAAGATGGAGAATTTGCACAATGACATATGCTTTGGACACAAATTACGTAGGTCGAAGCTCCCCACAGCGCGCGCTCTGAATTTGCGTAAGCAAACCCTTGACAGTTTGGTTAATCCAAAATATAATAGAAATCGGCGTTGCAACGTCTCGCAAGCGAGACGAGGTAAACGGTAGCGGTTAGCTGATCCTCCGAAGGGAGGTGATGCCATTGTCAGTGTACGAAATCCTTTCGCTTGTTCTCGCAATCATTGCGATTTACATAGCTTGGAAATCCTACAGGCGCAATAGAAAGTAACCGCCCAGCTTGACAAACTTGCGGTTACTTTCTAACCAAAATTTGCGGCTAACCGTTACCGGCAACGCCCTTTTATATGCTCATATTACCACATCGCAAAAACCCTGTCAACATTATTTTTGCTTCGCAAGGGGCTTTTGGTTAATGTGACAAGCAATCCTACCTACACCCTCACGAAGCCGTGGGCGTCGCAAAATACGTCAAACTCCACAGAGTTTGCAAAGCCGAGAAATACGTCATAGCGCGTGGCGCCGGAAGCAAGCCGGCCGAGCCAATGAGCCTTGCCGCCCTCGTCAGGGTCGCGCGCGAAAAACGCCGCGTAGAGCATTATGACATATTCTTCATCGCTAAGGTTCTTGTTTACCATTTCGGGGCTGAACACAAAACCGTAGACGACATCGGTGGCGGTCATTGCGCCGCTTTCGAGCGCGTCCGCCCAATCGTCAAAACCGCCCTCATCGGGAGTGCGTCCCAGCGCCGCGAAATACAGTGACGCGAGGAAAGAGTCCGGCGTGTTCGGCTCGGGGTCTGTCCAAGGCATTGACGGCGCAGGCGGGGCGGCGGGGGTGGAAGACGTGGGCGCGTTGTATATGTAGTCTACTTCAACTTTATACAACTCAGTGTCTAAATTATCTATTAGGTACGTGCCGCCAGCCTCAGGTTCAAAGGCAACACCGTCTAATTTAACTCCAAGAATTTCATAGTTTGCTTTTGGTGTAAAAGTAATATCAAAAACTTTACCCGCTTCTGTTCCTTGTACATAAAGATTGCCGGCAGCATTGGTAGCTGGATTTCTGCCCGCAACCGTAACATTCACCGCATTTAGGGCATCGGCAGGAATAAACAGCCCGGCAAAATTGTGAAAAGCAAGGTAGTATGTTTCCCCACCAACCACCACCGGGAGGCGTGTTTCCGGGCCTTTGTACGTATCAGCGGTATACGAATTCATATCCTTCAACATAATGGCAAGCTCAGTCCCGGAGACGACAGCAGAATAAACATTTTTTGTATCAGTGCCGATATTTGCAGAGTCTATCGAAGCGCCAAAGTCCAATACGAGACCTGTAATATTATGTCCATTTACGAAATAAAACTCTCTGTAAGTGTACTGATTGCCTTCCGTGTCGGTTTCTGTGTAATTGTAAACCCAAACAGCACTTTCACCTGTGGCGTATTCATTAACAACTAAGTCAAATCCCGGATTGTTCATCCAAGGCGGAAGCTTGTCTTCCGCCGCTGTACCCGTCAGCGGGATTACGGTAAGCGACAGCGCGAGCGCGGTCATGAGTACGATTGCGATGGGCCTTAATAATTTTCTTTTCATGTGTTTTCCTCTCCTTGTCTTTTCTTGTTTCTTCTTGTTTTGTTTGTTTATTTTTAGCAAAAGACCATAACGCTTGCTCCGCCGACTAAATCTCGAACCATCTTGCCGGTCTTTTTTCCGTCAAGCTTCGTTGTCGTCCTTGCCTTGCGTCAGCAAGGCGGCGTCCTCCGCCTCGCCTGGCGGAAAAAATTCTCGTCAATCCCGCTTCAACATTTAGCCAGCGGAGCAAGTAAAAGGCGCGCAGGAGGGCATATACCCCCGCCTCTGTTAAGAGACGGTTTGTCCTACAAACGCCGATATGTTATCAGATTTGTTACGAAACGCCCGCCCGCGAAACTGCAAAATCAGGTTGAAAATACCGAGATGAAGAGGTATACTGATAATGGCTGTAGCGGCGGGTTTTCCGTGCTTGTAGGTACGGGTTTTAGAGTTTTCCTACATTCGCCGTGATTGTGTTGACGCACTTTCACGGTCGCTGCGGCCTTTTGTTATGGCCTTACGGTCAATACATGACGCCAAAAAGCAACAATTTTTTTCGCCTTGACAGATTAAAGGGCGCACTGTATCATTAGACGTTACGTTAAGATAGAATTCAAAAATCCGAACACCCCGTACCGGAGCCGGCATGGAGAAACTAAATGCCACAGCTAACCTGTAAAAACCTGACTCTTGGATATGAGGGAAAAACAGTGATATCCGGCCTGACGTTTACCGTAAACGCGGGGGACTACCTGTGCATTGTCGGAGAAAACGGCTCCGGCAAAAGCACGCTGATGAAAACAATATTAAAACTAAAAACGCCGATGTCAGGACAGGTGATATTGGGCGACGGCCTTACGTCCTCAGAAATCGGCTACTTACCCCAACAGACCGTCGTGCAAAAAGACTTTCCCGCGTCCGTGAGGGAAGTCGTCCGATCGGGATGCCTAAACCGCTGCGGCTTTCGGCCGTATTATAACAAAGCCGAAAAACAAATGGCGGAAGAAAATATGGAAAAGCTCGGGATTGAGCAAATCGCAAAACACTGCTACCGTGAACTATCGGGCGGACAGCAGCAAAGAACCCTTTTGGCGCGGGCACTCTGCGCCGCTGGCAAAATCATCTTGCTCGACGAACCGGCGGCAGGGCTTGACCCAAAAGCGGCGGTTGACATGTACGCGCTCATAGAAAAGCTAAACGCCGAAGGCATAACCATTGTCATGATATCTCACGATATTGACGCCGCCGTAAAATATGCCACTCATATTTTGCACATCGGAGCGCAAAAGGTATTATTTAGCGGAACAACAAAAGATTATGTACAAAGCGAAGCGGGGCATATATACGCCTCGGGAGGGTCACAAAAATGACGGAAATTATAGAAAAACTTATATTATATTTTCAATACCCATTTGTGCGCTACGCCTTGATTGTCGGCATTTTGATAGCCCTTTGCTCGTCATTGCTCGGAGTGACGCTGGTATTGAAACGCTTTTCCTTTATCGGCGACGGCCTATCCCACGTCGCGTTTGGCGCGACGGCAATAGCGGTGGCGATGAACCTCACAAACAACTTTATATTAGTCCTTCCGGTGACGATAATAAGCGCGATCTTGCTGCTGCGAACGGGGCAAAACACAAAAATCAAAGGAGACGCGGCAATCGCAATGATATCAGTGGGCGCGTTGGCCGTAGGCTACCTTATTATGAATATGTTCGCAAAATCCGCAAACCTCGCGGGCGATGTCTGCACAACGCTGTTTGGGGCAATGGCGATATTGACGCTGGACGACGGGACAAGAATATGGATAGGCGAATATCCGATACCCATGAAAGTATTCATGTGCGCTGTCTTATCGCTGCTTGTGATCGCCGTATTTATGATATTCTATCATAAAATATTTGCCGTAACCTTTGACGAGGATTTTTCGACGGCGACCGGAATCAGAGCGAGCGTCTACAACCTGATGCTTGCGGTAATTATTGCCGTGGTCATAGTTTTGGCGATGACATTGGTCGGCGCGCTGCTCATTTCCGCGCTGGTTATATTTCCGGCACTGTCCGCCATGCGGGTATTTAAGAATTTCAAAGCCGTGACGATATGCTCTGTTATCGTGTCGGTCGTCTGCGCCGTTTTCGGTATTTTCCTGTCAATCCTTGTAGCGACCCCCGTGGGCTCCACTATTGTCGTCGTGAATATTATAGGATTTTTAATCTTTAGCTTCGCCGGATTTGTAAGAAGAGGCTTTTCCGGTTAGCTGTCATAAAATTCATTCCGATAGCGAAGCATGGACGCGGAGCGTCCGATCGTTTGCGCACGGATGACGCAACTCTTCGGGGAGGAATGATTTTATGATAGCTAATAAATATAAATAGAAGAGGAGTCTTGTGATTTTGTCATAAAGACAGGAGGGCAATATGCGTGACAAAAATGAGTTTATAGAATTTATGATGTCGGCGGGCGTGCTCACATTTGGCGATTTTACGACAAAGAGCGGACGCAAAACGCCGTATTTCGTAAACACCGGCAACTACAAAACGGGCAGCCACATATCGCAGCTCGGCGATTATTATGCCGATAGCGTGACCCGCAGCGGCGTAGAGTTTGACGCGCTCTTCGGACCGGCATACAAAGGCATAACGCTTGCGGCGGCAACGGCCTCATCCTTATACCGCAACCACGGGATAGACAAGCCATATTTTTTCAACCGCAAAGAAGCAAAAGACCACGGAGAGGGCGGCAAAATCGTCGGGTACAAGCCAAAAGACGGCGACAAGATAATCATTATCGAAGATGTTGTCACCGCCGGAACCGCCGTGCGCGAAAGTTTGGAGCTTTTGCAAAATGTTAAGGTCGCCGCTTTGTTTGTCTCCGTTGACAGAATGGAGCGCGGGGCGGGGGAAAAATCCACGATAGATGAGCTTCAAGATGAGCTGAAAATCAAAGTATACTCCATAATCACAGCGCGTGACATAATAGACTACTTAGCGCCCGGCGACCCGCGCAGGGAAAAAATGCAAAAATATCTATCACAATACGGCGCAAAGTGAGAAGCGTCATTAAGCAGACCCGGCGAGTGTGTTTGTAAAATCAATCAAAAAGCGGTCATAAAAATTATTCCGAGAGCGGAGCATGGACGCGGAGCGTCCGATCGTTTGCGCACGGATGGACGCAACTGATCGGGGAGGAATGATTTTATGATCGCGTCTATAGCAGCCAACATTAGAATAAAAACACGGGAGGGTACAGAGCGATAAATGCCGCAATTTAAAGTAATAAGCGAGTTTGAACCCGCCGGAGGACAGCCGGAAGCCATAGACGCGCTGACACGCGGCGTACAAATGGGGCTAAACGAACAAACGCTGCTTGGCGTTACCGGCTCGGGCAAAACCTATACAATGGCAAAAATAATAGAGCGCGTCCAAAAACCGACGCTTGTGCTTGCGCATAACAAAGCGCTTGCGGCGCAGCTTTGCGGCGAATTTCGCGAGTTTTTTCCCGAAAACGCCGTCGAGTTTTTTGTTAGCTACTACGATTACTATCAGCCCGAAGCGTATATGCCGCATACCGACACATATATCGAAAAAGACAGCTCGATAAACGATGAGATAGAACGCCTGCGCCACTCCGCCACATCCGCGCTCTTTGAACGCCCTGATGTTGTGATCGTATCGTCCGTGAGCTGCATTTACGGCTTGGGAGACCCCATAGACTATTCGAGTATGGTCATATCGCTCAGGCAAGGCATGGAAAGCAGCCGCGAAAGCCTGCTCAAAGCGCTTGTCGAGATACGCTATGAGCGCAACGATGTGGCTTTTGAGCGAAACGCGTTTCGCGTGAGGGGCGACACGGTAGACATATATCCGGCATATCTGCGCGACCATGCTATCCGCGTCGAGTTTTTTGGCGACGAGATAGAGCGGATCAGCGAAATAAGCACAATCACGGGTGTTCCGAAAGCGACGCTGACACATGCCGCTATCTATCCCGCGTCGCACTATGTCACGACGGACGAGAAAATTCAAACAGCCATTTCGCAGATAAAAAAAGAGATGAACGAGCGGCTATCGTATTTTGAGGAAAACGGAAAATTGCTTGAAGCGGAACGCTTGCGGCGGCGCACGATGTATGATATAGAAATGCTCACGGAGCTTGGCTACTGCAACGGCATTGAAAATTACTCGCGCATAATAACGGGCCGCAAGCCGGGCAGCTCACCGATGACGCTGCTGGATTATTTCCCCAAGGATTTTATTATGTTCATAGATGAGTGTCACGTCACCTTGCCGCAGGTGCGGGCAATGTATGCGGGAGACAGGTCGCGAAAAGAAAATCTTGTCAATTACGGCTTTCGCCTGCCGTCGGCATATGACAACAGGCCGCTCACCTTTGACGAGTTTAACGAGCGGATAAAACAAGTGATATATGTTTCGGCGACGCCGAGCGAGTATGAATGTTCGCGCTCGGGTCAGGTCGTCCGGCAAGTGATAAGGCCCACAGGCTTGCTCGACCCCGAGGTCTCGGTTCGCCCGGCGGCGGGGCAAATTGCCGATTTGATAAACGAGATAAACGACCGGAGCAAAAGAAATGAGCGCGTGCTTATAACCACGCTGACAAAGAAAATGGCGGAGGATTTGACGTCATATTTGCGAAAGGCGGATATCCGAGTCAGGTATCTTCATCATGATATTACCACAACGGAGAGGATGGAGATAATCCGTGATTTGCGGCTTGGGGAGTTTGACGTGCTTGTGGGTATCAATCTTTTGCGCGAGGGCTTAGACCTCCCGGAGGTGTCGCTCGTCGCCATACTCGACGCCGATAAAGAAGGCTTTTTGCGAAGCACGACGTCGCTGATACAGACTATCGGCAGGGCGGCAAGAAATGTGTCCGGGCGCGTCATAATGTATGCGGACAAGGTGACGCCGTCCATGAGCGCCGCTATTGAGGAGACCGAAAACCGCAGGCTGGCGCAAAAGGCTTTTAACGAGGAGCATGGAATCGTCCCGAAAACGATAATAAAAGATGTGAGGGCGCTGCTCGAAATCTCCACGCGCAAAACGTCCGCGTCAGGCGCGAAAATAAAGCTCACCGGGCGTGAGCTTGAAGCGGAGATAAGAAAACTTGAAAAAGAGATGGCGGCGGCGGCAAAGCTGCTTGAATTTGAATATGCCGCCGCGCTGCGCGACCGCATAATCGAGCTGCGCGGAGCGATATAGTATTCATAAGTCAGCCTTGCCCGTAGGCTATCACGCTGTCTGAATAATTTTTGATTTTGCCGCAAATCCCGGCCGTCAATATGCCCGCCGACGCCGAGGTTTGCTCACCGCTGCGCATATCTTTGACGGTAATGATTTCCTTACTTATTTCATCTTCGCCGAGAAAAACGACAAAAGGTATGCAAAGTTTGTCCGCATAAGACACCTTGTTTTTGAATTTCTTATTTTCGCCATAAACCTGAACGCGAAGACCGGCACGGCGCATATTTTCCGCAAGTTTTATCGCGTGAGTCAAGTCGTCTGTCATCGGAATTATCAAAACATCAGCCGGAGCGGAAAGAAACGAATCGTTCAGCAGCTTTTGCTCCTGCAAAATATAAAACAGGCGCGTAAGCCCGACGGACATTCCGACGCCGGGCATTTTTCTGTCGCTAAAACACTCGGAGAGGTTGTCGTATCTGCCGCCTGAGCAAATAGAACCCAGCTCGGGGTGATCTGTCAAAAACGTCTCATAGACCGTGCCGGTATAATAATCAAGCCCGCGCGCGATAGAAAGGTCAATCTTATAATGCGTGTCAGGCACTCCAAACGCCGCCATATGCGTTTGCAAGGAGCGCAGCTCGTCCGCTCCGGTATCAAAAAGCCCGCTTTTGCCCATATACTTATCCATAACCGAAAATGGGTCGCCGGAATATGACACAAACCCGACAATCTGCTCTGCCGTCTGATTTGATATGCAAAGCTCATCGGTCAAAGATTTTATCAAATTCCCGCCGCCTATCTTGCCGAGCTTATCAATAAGGCGCATAGCCTCACCCGCCCGCTCTTTTATGCCGAATATTTCAAACAGGCCGCCGAGAACCTTTCGGTTGTTTACATGAATGACAAAATCGGAAAGCCCGAGCGCGGCAAAGCATTTGAATATAACGCTCGGCAGCTCGGCTTCGTTCAAAATACCGAGGCCGCCGTCTCCAACGATGTCAATATCCGCCTGATAAAACTCGCGAAAACGCCCGCGCTGCGCCCGCTCGCCGCGATAAACCTTGCCTATCTCATATCGGCGAAACGGAAACGCCAAATCGTTATAGTGCAAAGCAACGTATTTCGCGAGTGAAGTCGTCAGCTCATAACGGAGCGCAAGGTCAGTATTTCCACGGCGCAGCTCATATATCTGCTTTTCGGTCTCTCCGCCGCCCTTTGCCAGCAAAATCTCGGAAGCCTCCATGATTGGCGTGTCCAACGCGGTAAAACCAAAGAGCTTGAACGTATCTTTAAATTTTTGCGCCATCGCGTCAAAATAGACCTGCTCGGACGGGGGCAGTTCCATAAAACCGGAGAGGGTGCGCGGCTTTATTTTTTTCATCTTGTAAGTATCCTCGCTTATGTCTTGGGGTTTATAATATCGCGCCAGTCAAGATCGCCCCGTTTGAGGCCGTGTATGAGTACCTCCGCCGTCGCGACGTTTGACGCAAAGGGTATGTTGTTTTCATCGCAAAGCCTCGCAATATTCATGACGCTGCCGTGATATTCTTCTTCAAGCTGCGGGTCGCAGAAGAAAAGCACCATGTCAAGCTCGTTGTATTTTACGCGAGAGCCTATCTGCTGACTGCCGCCTTGATTGCAGGACAAATATAGTTTTATGGGAAGCCCGGTCGCCTCGCTTACAAGGCGGCCTGTCGTGTTCGTGGCGCACAAGGTGTGTTCCGCGAGTATTCCGCAATAAGCGATACAAAATTGTATCATCAGCTCTTTTCTCATATCGTGCGCAAGCAGAGCTATATTCAAAATAAAGTCACCTCCTCCGTGATTTCCGGCATATGCTCAAGATTTATGAAGCGGTATATCTTTTCCGGTTATGCGGTGCGCTATGTCGAGAAAATCATACGCGCTGACCCGCTTTTTGTACAAAACAAGGGGAATACCGCTGTGTAAGGCACGGAAAACGCATTTATCTTCGGCCGCGATGCCAATGAGCTGAACGCCGATGCTGTCAATCACGTCGTCTATGGTCGTCCTGATATGCCCAAAATTGCTCGGCACAACCCTGTTTACGAGCAAGCGTATGTTTAAGACGCCCATCTCGCGCAACGCTCGGGCGGCGCGGGTTGCGTCGCTCATGGCGGGGAGTTCCCCGAGCGTGACGATAATAGACATATCCGCATTGCGGTTTGCGAGCGCAAAGCCGGCGCCGATACCGGGCGGCGAATCAATAATGCAATAATCAAAAAGTTCACGCGCCGTATTTAGCATATTCAAGACAGCCTCGCTCAAATCTTCATCAGGCGGGATGTCATTTACCGGAGCGGAAAGAAAGTACAGGTTTTCTATCAAAGGCGACTGACGGCAAGCGTCGGAAAGCCCGATATGCCCTCTGATAACGTCCAGATAGTCCATGACGGCATAGTCTGTCATGCCGAGTGCCAAATCTAAATTGCCAAGCCCCGCGTCAAAGTCTATGCAAAGCGTTTTATGGCCGAGCGCGGCAAGGCACGACGAAATCGCGGCAACAGAGGTTGTCTTGCCCGTGCCGCCTTTTCCCGAAGCTACCGCTATAACCTTGCCCATACCGCTCTCCTATCCGAAATCTTGTACCAGTCAACATTATACAACAAGAAGCCACCCTTTTCAATAGCCCTATGTGTCCCATTTGCTGGAGAGGGCGTCAATTTGATCGGCAAATTTTGCCAACTCCTTGTTGGCGCCGCCCTTGTTGCGCCGGATAACCTCCATAAGCCGAGAACCCGCAAGCATGAGCCTGCTGTAGACCGGAGATTCACGGCGGCGCGGATATTCGGCATCGCCGCGCTTTAGAAGGTCGCGGCCGGCAAAGAGCGGCGTACAAGTCTGCAAATCATAGCTCGACGTATATTTTGGAGCTACCGCCGTATACCCCTGCTCCGTGAGCTTTGAGGCAAAGCCCGTGCTCGTTTCATCTTCGCCGTGAACCACGAAAACACATTCAGGCTTTTTAGAAAACGCGTCTATCCATTTTTGCAAGCCATCCTTGTCGGCATGTGAACTCATATATTTGAAATTATGTGTTTTGCAGCGTACGGCTATTTCCTCACCAAAGAGCAAAACGGGGGAAGTGCCGTCTATTATTGTGCGGCCCAGCGTTCCGAACGCCTGAAACCCGGTAAAGACGACGCTGCACTCGGGTCTCCAGAGATTGTGCTTTAGATGGTGGCGTATTCGTCCGGCCTCGCACATGCCGCTGGAGGATATGATGACCTTTGGCGTTTTGTCGTCATTGAGCCTTTTTGAATCTTCGGAAGTCTCGGTGATAAAGAAATTGCTAAACGCGAGCGGGCGGATGCCGGAATCAATAAGAGCCCTTGTTTCATCATCAAGATAGCCGCAGAGGTCTTCCGAGTATATTTTAGTCGCCGCCGACGCAAGGGGGCTGTCAAGATAAACGGGAAAATCCGGGTTGCTGCGCACGAGCTTCTTTTCTTTGATCTCTCGAATATGGTAAAGCAAATCCTGAGTCCTGCCGATAGCGAACGACGGGCATACTATATTGCCGCCCGCCGCGATAGTTTCATCAATGACCTTCGCAAGTTCAAGAGCCGTGTCAAAAACGGCGGGGTGGGTGCGATTGCCGTAAGTTGATTCCATTATAACTATATCGGCGTCACCGATATAGCCGGGGTCGCGGATCATCGGATGTCCGGGTACGCCGATGTCGCCGGAAAAAACGAGTTTTTTACGCAAACCTTTTTCTACGATCCATAATTCGGCATAGGCGCTGCCGAGCAAATGCCCCGCGTCGCTAAACCGCAGCCTCTCATCATAGCCGAGTTCGATTATCTCATCATATTTGCACGGGACAAGGAGCGGAAAAACGCGGCACGCGTCGTCCATAGTATAGAGCGGTTCCGGCAGAGCATCACCGCTGCGGCGTTTTTTGCGCACTGACCACTGCGCCTCCAGCTCTTGAATATGCGCGCTGTCCCTGAGCATTATGTCAAGCAGCTTGCAAGTCGGCTCCGTGGCGTAGATATTGCCCCGAAATCCATGTTTTACGAGCAACGGCAGCCTGCCGGAGTGGTCAATATGCGCGTGGGTGACTATGACATGGTCTATCTCGCCGGGGTGAAACGGAAAAGTCTGATCAAGCCCGCTGCCCGCGCCCTGCCGCATACCGCAGTCTATAAGAATTTTCCTGTTGCCAAACTCTATGCAGTGACAGCTCCCCGTCACCTCTCTGGCCGCTCCGTAAAATGTTATATTCATTGTGATACCATTCCTTTCCCTCTACTTGACGATTACGTTTTTCTCGCCAAATTTTTCAACAAGCTCATCTATAAACAACTTATCCGGCAGGCATTTTGCCCCGACCCTTTTCTTTGTGTCCTCAAAATATATGACCATCTGCGTTTGTCCGGGAAACATCATATGCACGAGCTTCAAATGCTCGTATTCCGGGCTGTTTTCGCTTTTTAGCTTTACATAGAGCTTTTGCTCCGAGACCTCAGCCTCTTCGCGTCCGGCGTCTCGCGAGATGCCGGAGCCTGTGCTTTGGTTTCGCCGCCCGCTGTCAAAACGGCTGCCCGGCGGGGGATTGTCCGGCAAATCCTTGAGGGGTCTTAGAGTATCTATTACGATTTGCGGGTCTTTATCGTCTCTTTCGGAAAGCCTGCCGCTGACAATAACAAGCTCTTCGAGCTGCATATATGAACCGCAATCATCAATCGCCCGCTGAAAAGCAAGCAGCTCAATAGTTCCGCTGCCGTCGTCCAAGCTGATATATGACATCAAGGAATTGTTGCGCGTCGGCTTTGAGCGCATATCCTCAATAACTCCGGCGACCGTTATCTTTTGATTGTCTTTATATTTCACGCTCCCGCTCTCGTTAATATCGCGCTCCTCTCTGTTAAAAGCGGCGAGTATGTCTCCGATATTCGCGGCGTTATATCTTTGCATAATTTCCCGATACTCATCTATGGGATGCCCCGAAAGGTAAAGCCCCGTGACCTCGCGCTCCATGCGCGTCAGATCGCTTCTTGAGTATTCGGAAATATCCGGCAGTTCAATACCTTGCGCGATAAGCCCGCCGCCGTCAAAATCCGCCGCGTCGCCGGACATACCAAAAAGGTCAAGCTGCCCGTCCACATTGCGGCGTTTATACGCGGCCACATCATCAATGACAGCTTGGCAAATTACCATAAGCTGCCGCCTGTTTGCGCCCAATGTGTCAAAACAGCCGCATTTGATAAGGCTCTCCAAAGCGCGGCGGTTTAATTCGCCGCCGTATGTGCGCTTGCAAAAATCTTCAAAACTTCTGAATTTGCCGCCCGTCTCACGGTTTGAGATGATCTCGTCCACAAATCCGCGCCCGATATTCTTTACGGCAACAAGGCCATATCTCAGATTATCGCCCGACACGGTAAATTCCGCCCCCGACTCATTTATGTTCGGTTCGAGAAGCGAAATACCCATTTGACGACATTCGTTTGTGTATTGCGTGATTTTGCCGGGATATCCGAGCACCGACGACATGAGCGCCGCCATGTAAATATGCGGATAATGGCATTTTAGATAAGCGGTTTGATATGAAATGATCGCATAACCGACCGCGTGGCTCTTATTAAAAGCATAGTTTGCGAAAGCTGTGATTTCCTCATATATGCTCTCGGCAATATTCGCGGGGACACCGCCCGAGACCGCGCCTTTTATGCCGCGAGCGGGGTCGCCGTGTATAAAAGTTTTTTTCTCGCGTTCTATCTCGGAAATTTTCTTCTTTGACATGGCGCGGCGTATCATATCCGCCTGCCCCAGAGAAAAACCCGCGAGCTTTCGGAAAATTTCTATGACTTGTTCCTGATAGATTATAACGCCGTAGGTAACGGATAAAATCGGCTCGAGCGAAGCGTGCTTATACGTTATCTTTTCGGGGTTTTGGCTCCACTGCAAAAACTTTGGGATAGACTCCATAGGCCCGGGGCGATAGAGCGCGATGACAGCCGTTATGTCCTCTATGTTTTTTGGCTTCAAGCCCACGCATACCCCGGTCATTCCCTGCGACTCGAGCTGAAACACGCCGGATGTCTTTCCGAGAGAGAGCATGGCGTATGTTTTTTCGTCGTCTTCGGGGATATTTTCTATGCAAAACTCCGGGTCTGTCTCGCGAATCTGACGCACCGCGTCTTCTGTAACGGTAAGGTTGCGAAGACCGAGAAAATCCATCTTTAAAAGCCCAAGCTCTTCGAGCGGACCCATGGTGTATTGCGTCGCTATGGTGTTATCTTTTTTTGACAAAGTGAGCGGAACATATTCTTCTACCGGAAATCTTGTGATCACAACGCCCGAAGCGTGCGTACCCGAATCCTTTGGCATATCCTCAAGAGCGATTGCGGTTTCGAGCACACGTTTTACGCGGGGGTCAGCGTCATACATATCCCGCAGCTTACCGCCCAGCGCGAGAGCTTTTTCTACAGTAACAAATGAGCCGTTCGGCATACGGTCTGGAATGGCTCGCGCCAACTCGTTTTCCTCCTGAAACGTCAGCGCGAGAGCCTTTGAAATACTGCGCACGGCGTTTTTTGCTTTGAGCGTGCCGAATGTGACGATTTGGGCGACCTTGTCAGCCCCATACTTTTGCTTGACATAATCAATGACCTCGCCGCGCCTGCGCTCGCAAAAATCTATGTCAATATCGGGCATTGTGACACGTTCGGGATTGAGAAAACGCTCAAAATACAAACCGTATTTTATCGGGTCAACATTCGTTATACCCAAAGAGTATGATACAAGGCTGCCCGCCGCGCTGCCCCGTCCGGGTCCGATGGGGATGCCCTGACTTTTCGCAAACCCCACGCAATCGCCGACTATCAGAAAATACTCCGTAAAACCCATATTCTCTATCATGTCAAGTTCAAAATCCAGCCGTTTCCAAATCTCGCGAGCATCGTCCCCGCTTGCTTTTTCGCCGGACATCTCTTGCTTGTAGAGCCGATTCAGACCCTCGCGGCAGAGTTTTTTCAGGTAGTCTTTGGCGTTTTTTTCGCCTGTTGGGAGAGCAAACTCCGGCAAATGCCGCTGCTCAAAATCAAACGCAAAGCTGCACATATCCGCTATTTTCACGGTGTTGTCATATGCTTCGGGATGCTCTGGAAAAAGCGCGCGCATATCCTCTTCGGACTTTAAGTACAGCTCTTGTGATAAAAAACGCATCCTGTCCGTGTCGTCAACGGATTTGCCGGTTTGAATACAAAGAAGTATATCCTGCGCGTCCGCGTCAGCGCGGGATATGTAATGAACGTCGTTTGTGACAACAAGCGGTATTCCGGTCTCTTTGTGTATTCTGACGACCCCCGCGTTTGCTTTAACCTGCTCCGAAAAGCCGTGGTTTTGGAGTTCTAAATAAAAGTTGTCTTCGCCAAAAAGCTCCTTAAGCTCTACGGCTTTTGCTTTCGCTTCAAAATATTTGCCGTTTTGTATAAGCGTTGGAATTTCTCCGTAGATACACGCGGACGTGGCGATAAGCCCATCGCTGTGAGCGCGTAAAAGCTCCATATCAACACGCGGCTTTTGATAAAACCCCTCGGTAAAAGACGCGCTGACGATACGGCACAGATTTTTGTAACCGGCTTCGTTTTTGCACAGCAATATGAGATGGTAGCGGGCACTGTCCAGCTCATGATCCATGTCAAAGCGTGTCCGTGGAGCGACATAGACCTCGCAGCCGATTATCGGCTTTAAGCCTGCCGAGACTGCTTCTTTATAAAAAGCGACCGCGCCATACATAACACCGTGATCGGTGATGGCTATGCTCTTTTGGCCAAGCTCTTTCGCGCGCGCTACAAGGTCTTTTATTCTGCACGCCCCGTCAAGCAAACTGTATTCGCTATGCAGATGCAAATGTATAAATCCCACAGCTCATTGCCTTTCTGCCGATAATCTTGTATTATAGTATGAGTATAGTTAAAGATGGGGCGAATGTCAAAGAAAAATGAAGAGCTTCAATGCAGGTACATATGATATAGCCGTTATCGGAGCGGGTCACGCGGGGATCGAGGCCGCCCTCTCCGCCGCGCGGCTTGGCATGAAAACAATATGCTTTACCATAAATCTTGACGCGGTCGGCAATATGCCCTGCAACCCAGCCATTGGCGGCACAGGAAAAGGGCAGCTTGTGCGTGAGCTTGATGCGCTCGGCGGCGAGATGGCGCGGTGCGCGGACAAGGCTTCCATTCAGTTTCGTATGCTAAACCGCGGCAAAGGGCCCGCCGTACACTCTTTGCGCTCTCAAGCCGACAGGCACAGGTATCAGGAAATAATGAAAAACACCTTAGAGAGTGAGGAGAATTTGACGCTCCGTCAAGCGCATGTGGTTGATATAGGGGTTAATGACGGGAATGTAACGCATATAGAGATTCAAACGGGCGCGATTTTTAACTGCGCCGCCGTCATCATTTGCACAGGGACATATATGTCGAGCCGCATTATCATCGGAGAGGCCGTCAGAGACTGCGGGCCTGACGGGATGGTCTCCGACGCGCTTTTGAGCGAGCGGCTGCGGGAGCTTGGCTTTTCGATGCAGCGTTTTAAAACGGGAACGCCTCCGCGCATAAACGCGAGAAGCGTAGATTTTTCAAAGATGGAGTTGCAACCGGGAGACGAACCGCCGGAGCCGTTTTCATATGAGTCTTTTGATAACGCTCGCGCAATCAAAAACAGCGCGGTCTGTTACCTCACATATACCAATGAACGCACTCATGATATTGTGCGTAAAAATCTGCACCGCAGCCCTATGCACTCGGGCAAAATACATGCCACAGGCACGAGATATTGCCCGTCGTTTGAGGACAAGGTGGTGAGGTTTGCGGACAAAATCCGTCACCAGATTTTTATAGAGCCGATGGGGTTACAGACACAGGAGATGTATGTGCAGGGATTTTCTTCGGCCATGCCGGAGGATGTGCAGCTTCAAATGCTCCGCACGATACCCGGTCTTGAAAACGCGGAAATTATGCGCCCGGCGTATGCCATCGAATATGACAGCATTGACCCGATAGAGCTTTTTCCGACGCTTGAATCAAAAAAGGTAAAAGGATTGTACGGCGCGGGGCAGTTTTGCGGCTCATCGGGTTATGAGGAAGCGGCGGTGCAAGGCTTTGTCGCGGGCGTCAACGCGGCGTTGAAGATAAAAGGCAAAAATCCGCTCATTATTTCGCGGCGCGACGGTTATATAGGGACTCTCATTGACGACCTTGTGACAAAGGGCACGAGAGAACCCTATAGAATGATGACCTCGCGCACAGAATACAGGATGCTCCATCGCGGGGACAATGCCGATATAAGGCTGTCGCGCTTTGGAAACCTCATAGGGCTTATATCGGACGAACGTCATAAAAAAGTTCTCAAAAAATATGAGACTGTGGAGCGCGAAATAGATCGTTTGGAGAAAACCTATGCCCCGCCGTCTGATGAATTAAACGCGCTGCTTGAAACTCACGGCATGGCAAAAGCGACGACCGGAGTAAACCTCGCGGGGCTTCTTCGCCGTCCGCAAATCACATATGAGCAAATTGCCGCGCTCGACCCGAAAGCCCCGGAGCTTTCAAAGGCTGTGAGTGAGCAAGTGGAAATATGTATAAAATACGATGGTTACATAAAGCGTCAAGAGCGGCAGATGAGCGAGGTCGCCCGCATGGAAAACCACCCTATCCCCGGCGACACGGACTATGCGTCCATAAAAGCCCTGCGCATTGAGGCGCGTCAAAAACTCGACGCCGTAAGGCCCTTGACGCTTGGACAGGCTTCGCGCATATCCGGCGTTTCCCCGTCAGACATTGCGGCTCTCATGGTATTTTTAAAAAAGAAAGGATAATGCCAAAAATACACAGCGGGCAAAGCGTTTCTTATGATAGACAGAAAATCTTTGGTAAAAAGACATAACCCCGAAATACACGAAATGATGAAGCAATCGCCGCTTACCGTTGGAAACGGCAATTTTGCTTTCACCGCCGACATCACGGGGCTGCAAACCTTGTATGATGAATATGAGATTTTTCCGCTGTGCGCAATGAGCACCTGGGGCTGGCACACAACGCCCGGCGACGGCGGGAAATTTTACGCTCAAAACGACGCACAGCCGACGCTATACAAATCGCAAGGCCGCGTTTATAAGTATGTTTCCGAGCGGCAGGCAGGAAACGAAGCTGTCTACGATTGGCTGCGGCACAATCCGCATAGGTTAAATTTGGCGCGGGTTTCGCTCCTGTGGGACGGCAAAAAAATCACATCTGATGAAATAAGCCGTGTACATCAAAAACTCGATTTATACACGGGCGTTCTTATAAGCGAGTTTACGCTGCGCGGCGAGCGGGTGAGGGTACAAACCGTATGCGCCCAAAGCGCGGATATTCTCGGAATCTCAATAGAAACTTCGCAAAAGGCATATGAAAAAATTACGGTATGTATTTCATTTCCCTACGGCTCGCATTTAAAATGCGCCTCTGACTGGACATCGCCGAGCAAACATCAAACAAGCACAACACGGCTTGGCGATACGCTCTGCTTTGAAAGAACGCTGGACTATGATAAATACCGCGTAGCTTTGAGCGGATATGATATGTGCAGGCAAACGGGAGATCATAGCTTTGAGTTTAAAAGCACGGCATTTACGCTCTTTTTTTCCCAAATCTGTACATATGATACGCTCTCGGCAAATAGTACGCGCCGGACGAACAAGTCAGGAGCGGACAATTTTGACCTTATGCCCAAAACCTTTGATAAAGTAATGGACGACAGCTCTTTGGGCTGGGAGAGCTTTTGGAACACAGTGGGTATGGCCGATTTTTCGCGGGCAAAAGACCCCCGGGCTATGTTGCTCGAAAGAAGAGTAATATTATCGCAGTATCTTACGGCGTCGCAATGCTCGGGCAATATGCCGCCGCAGGAAACGGGGCTGTCGTGCAACAGTTGGTTTGGCAAGTTTCACCTGGAAATGCACATCATACACGCGGGGTGGTTTGCTCTATGGGGGCAAAGCCGGCTCCTTGAACGCAGTATCGCATGGTATAAAGACATTTTGGATATGGCAAAGAAAAACGCGGCGGCTAACGGTTTTGACGGAGCGCGGTGGCCCAAGATGACAGGACCTTGCGGCATTGACAGCCCGTCTTCGATAGCGACGCTTTTGATATGGCAGCAGCCGCATATTATATATATGCTTTCTCTATGCTTGCACAGCAAGCATAGAGTGCAAGCCGAAAAAAGCCGCCGCGATTTTATGATAAAGCACCGTGATTTGGTTTATGAAACAGCCGAGTTTATGTGCTCTTTTGCGCGGCTGTGCGAAAAAACAGGCTTCTATGAGCTGCCTGCGCCGCTTATACCGGTGCAGGAACTGCATAAACCGGAAGATACGGCAAATCCGGCATTTGAACTCGGCTATTGGCGGTTTGGCTTGCTTTGCGCCGTAAAGTGGGCGGAATTTTTTGAGGCTGACGAAGAAAGCGGGCTTTGCGGGAAAGAGCGCGAAAAATGGCAAACCGCAAAAGCCGGGTGGAAAAACACAGCCGACAATATGACGCCGCTCCCAACGCGTGGCGGTCTGTACATTGCGCACCAAAACTGCCCCGATACATTTAAAAAATATAGTATAAAATATAATAAAGATCATCCGTCAATGCTGTATGCTTTCGGTTATATTCCAAACGACCGTGTTGATATAAAAACTATGGAAAACACAGCAGATAAAGTGCTCTCTTGCTGGGACAATGACAGTATGTGGGGCTGGGACTATGCCTTTTGCGCCATGACCTTGACGCGGCTCGGAAAGCCCGAAGAAGCGGTTGACGCGCTGCTTGCCGATGAAAGCAAAAACCGTTATACCGAAAGCGGCAATAATTTTCAATACGGGCGTGATGATTTGCCCTTATATTTGCCGGGAAACGGCGCTCTTCTCTTTGCTCTATCTATGATGCTCGCCGGATATGGAGAGAACAAGGGCGCGGTAGGGTTTCCAAAAAACGGCATGTGGGACAATATTATCGTCGAGGGTATTTTGCCGCTGCCGGAATAGTAGAGGCAACTATCCTCCCAATGCCTCAAATTCTGAAAACTCATTAAAGCTGCCGCGAAAATCGTCTATAACGCCGTCTTTCATGCTCCATATTCTTGAGGCAAATTTGTTGAGAAAATAGCGGTCGTGGGATATAAACAAAATAGTGCCGTCAAAATCCGAGATGGCTTCTTCTATCCATTCCCTTGACCTTATATCAAGATGGTTTGTCGGCTCATCAAATATCAAAAGATTTGCCTTGTCCTGCATGAGCAGACACAGCTTCAAACGGCTTCTCTCACCGCCGGAAAGACTGCCGACAGTTTTCATAACGTCCGGAGCCTTGAAGTGAAATCCGGCGAGAATACTGCGGCTTTTTTCTTCGGGAAATCCTGTGGCGCGGCGCAATGTTTCCAGTATCACCGCGTTTTCATCGTCAAATCGGATAATTTGTGGCATATACGCGATTTTTACGTTGTCGCTTATTTTGACGCTTCCGCTGTCGCACGGCTCTTCGCCCGTTATCAACTTTATGAGCGTGGTTTTTCCGCAGCCGTTAGCCCCGATAAGCGCGATGCTGTCACCTCTGCCAATGATAAGGCTCACATTGTCTATCAACATATTTTCCCCATAGCTCTTGCACACAGACTCAAACGAAACAAGCCGTTTTGCCGCATAACCGCCGTCACTGAAAGTTTCCGTAAGTTTTTTTGACGGCAAAACAGGCTTTTCGATTTTTTCCATATGGTCAATCCGCGATAACAAAGCGTGATGTTTTGTGGTGAACTGATTTTGCACAACAAACCATTTTGCCCTATCCTCAAGACGCTTGATTTCTTTTTGCTGACGCTGATACTGCCCTGATTGCGAAATAAAACGCCTTTGTTTTTCTTCGGCATACCAGGAATAATTTCCGCTGTAAAATTGCCCCTTGCCCTCTTCAATTTCAATTACCCGCCGGATAACATTATCAAGAAAAACCCGGTCATGGGATATAACGACAACCGTTCCGGAAAATTCCCGCAAAAACTTTTCGAGCCACTCAAGAGAGGCTAAGTCGAGATGGTTTGTCGGTTCGTCGAGCAGAAGAATATCGCAGTCACGCAAAAGAATCCGGGCCAAGTTTACCCGCGTTTTCTCGCCGCCGCTAAGCAAGCTGAACGGGCTTTTGCGCATAGTCTCCCCTATGTTCATGCCGCCGCAGATTTTTTCTACTTTGACCTCAAAATCATACCCGCCAAGCCGCTCATATTCTTCCATCAGCCGCCCATATCGCCGCAAAGAGGAATCATCAAGATTTCCCTCAATTTTTCTCATGGCCTCATAAATTTCGTGGATTTCCTTAAAAGACGAGAGTAAAATATCTTCGACCGTATCGTCTTGCCCGAAGTCCGGGAGTTGCGCAAGAACTTCAACCTTTTTGCCTGACGCTTTTGACACTGCCCCGCTCTCATAGGGTTCTTCCCCCGCAATGACTTTGAAGAGAGTGGTTTTGCCCGAGCCGTTTTTTCCGAGCAGCCCGACTTTCTCCCCTTTGTAAATCTCAAACGAAATGCCTTTGAGCACATGGTTTGAGCCGTAGTATTTGTTCAGTTCGTGTACAGATATATCAATCATAATAAAAACCTCATAAAATTAAAATTTGGACATAAAAAACCCTGCGCAGATTGTTTTGTCCGCGCAGGGCTGTCAAACATAAAGAGGCGAGTTTATGCCGCTATTTCATGTGGTGACAGGTATCTTACAAAACAATCTATTTTCTGAAAAAGGGCAGACTGCCCCCTTGACAGACCTAATCGCGCAGTGAGAATAGGGCAGATAGACGCCAAATGGATATAGCTATCCCCTATACACACATTTTTGAATGTAATATTACGGACGATGCTGCCGGGAAAGAACTCTTTTGCATCCGTAAAATAAGACTGTTTCATACCTCTTCACCACCTTTCATGTAAACGCTGCCGTCATTCTACCACATCAACCCCGCCAAAGCAATTGTTAATTTCTATTCTTGATGAATTGCTCCGATAGCGTATATATTTGATTCCGGCAATTCTTGCGCCTCATACTCTAAGTATATATTTTCCTCATCAATCCTGTATATTTTTGTCCCCTCTGGCAATCCATATGCCTCAAATTCTTTTTCCGGCGTTAATTTTCGCCCGCGCGTTATCGGCAAGTTTGCCGTATTGAAAACGATATCGCCAATATATTCCAGTTTTGACGTGTCTTGTTTATCCCGGTCATCTTCATTTTGATAGGTTAAAAATAATTTGCCGTCGAGAAAAACACAAAGCGGCGGGACGCTATCTACGAGCATTTCCGCGACCGCGCGATATTCGTTGTCACTGTGAACGTATTCGACATATAGCGACAATCCATTGATTCTGAAAATCTTTGTTCCAAAAGGGAGATAGTTTGAAGATATGTCTCCGTTTTCGGTAACTTCGCCGATAAAAAGAAAATCGTCTTTATTATATCTTTCATCCCCCTGTTCTACTTCATAAAGGGTGTATAAATCTGTTCTTATACGGACATTTGCAAAACCGTCAGGCGTATATATAACAGGCTCGCCTCCGCCAAACATAATATCAGGCCAAACATTTTGCAAATAATCGTCAATTTCGTCTGTTTTCGTTTGAATATCCTCGCTTCCCCCATCCGTCGGAGAACACGCCGTCAGCAATAAAACGGGTATGAGCATAATAATCAAAGTTCTTCCCATAGCCACGCCCCGCCTAACTGATATACCTTGTGGTGTGCCAATTCGTATATAACCCGCTATTGCTATTATAGTTGAATAGGCTTCCGTTCGCTAACACGGCTGCGGAAACCCCAATTGTTCTTGTTGAAGGATAATTTGAATCAACAATTGTGTATGACCCTCCTACGCCATTGGCATAAGTTACACCGCTAATTACCAAGCTATGCCCAGCATTGTTAGTATTTACCATACTAATATGAAGGGCGCGGCGACCGTTGCTTAATGTTTGAAAAAGTTGGTCAGCGGTAAAAGTCCCCGATATTATTGTCAGATAAAAATTATATGATTCATACGCTCTTGTAATCCATGTGTCATCGCCAACAGGTGTACCACTATGCAAATTATCAACTCTATCATAAACTGTGCGAGCGGTGGGGGTGGTTGCCCCTCCGGTCCTCATTCCAATAACCGAGCCAACAGCCGCAGCCCAGCATATTCCCACTCCATTTACTGTTTCATTCGGAACAACTGTTGCGTTTAATTGTATCGAATTAACAGAGCGTGTTTTTAACATGGGGCTAATTAATGCCGAGTAATCAATAACAATATTTTCTAAAATTCTGGTGTCAAGCGGAACAATATCTTCTAACGGGTTTAATTTATTGGGTATAGATAAAATCAAATCTTCGCTTTTTGTACGCATTAAATAACAATCATTGTAAATGCCAAACGCAACAGGCGTGAAGTTATCGAAAGCTGTTTGCACTACTTCGGGACAATCGATCATAAAGATTGACTGAAACTCATTATTTAACGAATAAACCTCAAGCTGTCCGACGATATTTTTGTCATCAAACACAAAAAATAAGGTTTGATTGTTTTCCGATTTCCCCCAATCGCGGTACACCAAAGGATTGCTAATCCAATAGCCCGGCAAATTTAATTCATTCACCATAAGGTAGTGCGGCAATATTTCGCGCACATAATCAACAATAGTGGGTTCGTTTTTTTCGTTTGCGCCCGCTCCCGATGCTATTGTTCCTAAAAGTATCGTTAAAGTTAAAATTAATCCAAAAAATCTTTTATAAGTTCTTTTCTTCATAGCAAAAACCCCTTTCAAATACACAATTCAGACCCGTTGTATCACAATTTGCTTTCATTTACTGTTTTATACCTCTTCACCACCTTTCATGTAAACTCTGCCGTCATTCTACCACATCAACCCCTCCAAATCAACCGCTTGACGTCATATATGACGTTGTTATGCTATCTTAGCCTATATCATTTCCTCCGCAGATATGATATAATACCCGCAGCTCGCAAAAGGTCGGAGGGTGGCAAGGCATGAAACGAAAACCCGCAGTAAAAACACCGCCGAGAGGCGGCGACGCGGCCGCCGCGTGGGATCATAATCTCAAACCGCATGAAAAAGAAAAACTCGTAGAGGTATATAGGGAAGAGCAAGCCCGAAAAATGAACGCCGGCAGGACGGCCGCGCTCACAATCGCGGCGTTAAACGCGGCATTTGCGATCGCGTCACTCATTATGGGCGCGGAAATTATTATCTGCGCGGCGCGGCTTGTTATATCGGCCGGGCTTTATTTTGGCGTGCCGGGCATAAGAATCATATTTGCGGCGGGAACTTTGGTGTTTTTGATTCTTTTGATAGGAGCGGGGATAAACGCGAACGAGGCGGGTATATTTATGCCCGTGTTCAAAATTACGGACGGTGTGCTGATGGCCGCGTCCGCGATAACGATGTTTGCGAGCGAAACCATGTCCGATTACTTCTATTCGAAGCGAAACGGATAGCCCCTCACCTTTGTATAATCTTCGTATAATATTTTCTGAAAAAAATGGAACATACAGGACATTACTTTCGTCAAAACAAAGTTGCGCAGACGCGCAAAACCGCGAAACACGGCTCGCAGAGGAAAAACTACAGCATAAAAATTTCTTGAAAGCAGAGGATAAGCATTTGAAAAAGACAGCTACCCGTATTATGGCGGCAGCACTATCGGCAGTTATGGTATTGGCGTTTATCGCCGGCTGCAAAGGGGGCGGCGAAGACGACCCTTATGAGATACCCGAGTATGTATATGTAGCGGAATCCATAGCTCTTCCGGCGGATATAGGCGATGATATCCGCGAACTGGTTTATTCGGACGGCAAAATATATTTCGCAACCTATGCCCATAGTTTTGACGAGCAAACAGAGATGTATGGCTACGCCGCAAAAATATTCTCGATGAATATTGACGGAACAGGTTTTACGGAGCTTGAAAATTATAAATCACCGCTTGATGTTCCCGAAAATGCCTCAGGCGGATTTTTCGTAAACGGAATGAGAGGCGACGGCGACGGAAACCTATGGGTTTACGAAAATTGGAGTTATTATCGCTACTCCACTCCCGAAGAGCCTACGAGCAGGGAGGAATACTATGACAGCTACGAAGACCTTGGAAGCGGCAACGGACTGCGAAAACTTGACTCTACCGGGGCGGAGCTGTCCCGGCTAAACACGGATTCCCTGCGGGGGGACAGCGAATGGTTTGACATATATTCGTTTAACATAGACGCGGCGGGCAACATTTACATCAGCTCCTACGATTATATGAGCGGCAGTCAAACAATTTATGCTCTCGACCCGGACGGTGTGCTGAGCCATAGATTTCAGCTCGAAAACTGGGTAAATCAACTGATTCGCCTAAATGACGGCTTCGTGGGCTTTCTCTCGCAAACGGTCGGCGACGACGGCACATGGAAAAATGTGCTGCAAAAAATTGACTATGAAGCAAAAGAGCTGGTAGAGCTTTTAAATGTTCCGCAAAATATGTACAATATCTATCCGGGCGCGGGCAGCTTTGAAATTCTTACCGACGACTCATTATCATTATACGGGCTTGATCCCCAAACCGGAGAGATGGTGAGAATCCTAAATTGGATAGACAGCGATATAGACAGCTATCCGCAGAACATTGTAATGCTCTCTGACGATAAAATACTATGCACGTCAAACAGTTACAACAACCTGACATATGAATCAAATCAAGAGTTTCTTATACTCACAAAGACACCGTATTCCGAGCTGCCGGAGCGGGAAATCATAACGCTTGCCACGCTCTGGGGCGGCAATGTAAGAAGATTCGTGGTGGAATTTAATAAAACCAACACCCAATATCGCATATTTGTCACGGATTATTCGCAATATAATGATTATGAAAGCGAAGACGGATGGAATGCGGGCCTCACAAAACTGAGCACCGAAATAATCTCCGGCAAGGTTCCTGACATCCTCGACGTCTCCTCACTGCCGTATAAGCAATATGTATCAAGAGGCTTGCTTGAGGATTTATACAAGTTTATAGACTCAGACCCGGATTTTAGCCGTGACAGCTTTGTGCCGGGAGTCTTTAAGGCTGCGGAAATTGACGGCGGTCTTTATCAGATTTTTTCATCGTTTGGCATAAACACATTGATTGGACATCCGTCCGTTGTAGGCCCCGAGCTGGGCTGGACTATGGATGAGTTTAGAGCAGTGCTTGCCGCCAACCCAAACGCCGACATGCCTCTTGGTATGTGGCTGACAAAAGATTCGTTTCTTTCGACGGCGGTGGCTCTCAGTATTGACGAGTACATTGATTGGACTGCGGGCACGACAAATTTCAACTCACAGGACTTCATACATCTGCTTGAATTTGCAAACACATTCCCCACAGAATTTGATTACAACGCACTGTCTCCGCGCACTGTGGTTGTCGGTGAAGGCAGCGGTGTAATCACTTCTGACATAGCGGTTGGACCGGGCGATATCATGAGCGAGGATCAGCTTATCGCCACAGGGCGGCAGATCATGGCACAGATAGGTCTTTATGATTTTTGGTCGTATACATATTACAGGAGCTTATTTGGCGGACAATTAGCGTTTAAGGGCTTTCCGACAGAAAATAGAAACGGCCACTCGCTAAACGTAAACACCGCCCTGAGCATTACGGCGGGAGCGAAAAACAAAGAAGGGGCATGGGAGTTTGTGAGGACAAGCCTTGAAAAAGATTGGCAGCTTGCGTATTCATGGGGCTTTATGACAAACAAAGAGGCTTTTGATTATATGGTTGAAGATCACATGAAAAGAGAGGCGGAAGAAATATTGTGGAGAGCGCAGTACGGCTATGAGGCTTCGTATCAGCAGACGCCTTTAACATATGACGATGTAAACAGGATATTTGACCTTCTCGGCGCCTCGAGCGGCACAGCGGGATGGAATACAGACGAATCATTGCTGAACATTATCAGGGAAAACGCGTCGGACTATTTCAACGGCCAGATTTCCGCCGCGGATGCCGCCAGATTGATTCAGAGCCGTGCACAAATACTTGTTTCGGAACGGAGCTAAAAAACCGGGGGCGCGAGCCGCGCTATTGACCGTAGTCTACAGACTACAGACTACAGACGATATATCTCTATGACCGCTATGGAATATGGAAGGACATGATTTTTGAAGCTCACAAAGCGTATGGAAAAACTAAATCTCCGTGCCCGTGACAGCATACATGGAGCGTTATGGCTTGCTCCGAGCATAGCGGGCGTCGCGGCTTTCTATGTCGTTCCATTTTTCATAGTTGTATACTACGCCTTTATCAACAGTCCGCTCCGAGCCGAATTTGTCTTTTTTGATAATTTCGAGCGGCTGTTTCAAAATCAGGCATTTAAGCTCGCCGCGTCCAACACTCTGCGCTTTTCGGTGGTTTCGGTTCCCCTCGCGGTGATCCTTTCGCTCGGTATCGCCCTCATGCTCGAGGCGCGCATACCGCTTCGAAGTCAGTTTCGCACATTCTTTCTTAGCCCGCTCATGGTGCCCGTCGCGTCGGTGGTACTGATATGGCAGGTTTTGTTTCATCCAAACGGAGCGGTCAATGAATTTATAGAACTATTTGGCGTGCAGGGTATTGACTGGATGCAGTCAGAGCTCAATCAAGTTGTCGTCGTGGTGCTGTTTTTGTGGAAAAACCTCGGTTTTAACATGATACTCTTCATGGCGGCGCTATCCAACATACCAAAAGATGTGCTCGAAACGGCGGACACGGAAGGC
Organism: Oscillospiraceae bacterium; assembly: GCA_009777235.1. Taxonomy (GTDB): domain Bacteria; phylum Bacillota; class Clostridia; order Oscillospirales; family Oscillospiraceae; genus WRMH01. Next base: position 103,452 of record WRMH01000002.1, on the reverse strand, counting down.
GCGGGACCCATACGCAAGCTCTTTTATATAAAGCTGCGGTATCTCTCGCCGACGCTTCTGTTTGTCACGATTTTTTCTCTCATCAACTCTTTTAAGGTTTTTCGCGAAATCTACCTCTTGACGGGCGATTATCCGTATGAGGGGCTTTATATGCTCCAACACTTTATGAACAATATATTTAGGGCTCTCGATTATCAAAGGCTGGCTTCCGCCGCTGTTGTGATGACCGTCGCGATGGTTATCATCATAGCCGCGCTGTTCGTAATGGAGGAACGCTTTGGAAGGGATGTGGAGGAATGAAGGTGAGACGATTTTTTGGGCGCGGTACCCTTTTTGCCGTCTCCGCCGTTTTTGCGCTGCTCTTTCTTATGCCAACGGCTCTTACTATATCAAATTCCTTTATGACGCAAAGCGAAATCGAAGTAAACTACGGCATGATTTTTGAAAGCACCAAGCCGGGCGTCGGCAGCTATGTAGGAGACAGCGTAAACTTAAAATTCATACCCGACAAAGTCAGCTTCAACCAATATGCGACCGTACTGTTCAAAAGCCCCGAATACTTGCTCAAGTTCTGGAATTCCGTTATCCTTGTCATACCTATCGTTTTTTTCCAAGTCGCTATCGCGGCTTTTGCGGCATACAGCTTCACAAGATTTAGGAGCAAAATAAAAAACGCCATATTCTTTTTCTATATCGTGCTTATGCTCATGCCATATCAGGTGACGATGGTGCCAAATTACCTTGTCGCCGAATATCTCGGCATTTTGGGTTCGCGCTGGGCAGTCATATTCCCGGGTGTTTTTGCCCCGTTTTCGGTGTTTCTCCTGACAAAATTCATGCGAAGAATCCCATCCTCGCTTATTGAGGCGGCAAAGCTCGACGGGGCAAATGAGTTTCAAATTTTCACCGGCGTATGTTTGCCGCAATGCCGCAGCGCGCTCTATTCGATAGCGATATTGGTCTTTATAGATTATTGGAACATGGTAGAGCTGCCGATAATCTTGATGGATGACGCCGGGGCGCTTCCGCTTTCGGTATATTTATCCACGATCAACGCCGGAGAAGCGGGCATCGCCTTTGCGATTGCCGTTGTTTATATGATACCGCCGCTCTTCTTGTTTTTGCACGGCGAGGAGGCTTTGGTCGAAGGAATAACGCACTCCGGCTCGGTAAAGGGCTAACAGATAAGTCAAATATATCAAAGGAAGTGAGACAATATTATGAATAAGGATATTGAAGTCAAGAAAAGAGGATGGGTGAAAAACGCGGCAATCGTGTTTCTTTCGATAATGCTCGTGCTGACATTTTTCTCCCAAACGATCATGAACCGCTCACTGCCGGAGGTCGCCGTGGTATATACGCAGCCGGGTTCGATAACCTCAATGATACGCGGCACGGGAACTGTCGTGGCAAATGAGATTTATGAGGTGATGAGCGACAGGACGCAGACGGTCGGTGAAGTCCCTGTACGTGTCGGCGATACCGTATCGGCGGGAGACACATTGATTGTGCTTGCAAAAGGGGAAAGCGCCGAGCTTGCGGCGGCGGAAGAGGAGCTGTACAATCTTGAGCTTCAATTAGAAAAAATGCTTATCACGTCAAATTCGGACTATACGCTATACAACCGCGCAATACAAAACGCGCGGGACAAGCTGACGCAGGCGCAAAAAGACCGCGATGCGATTCGCTTTGATGAAGCGGGATTTCGGCAGGCGGAGACGTCGGTAAATATTTTGCAAACAAGGGTTGATAGATTGACGTCGGAGTTTGAGATAACGCAGCAAAAGCTCAAAACGTTTGACAGCTTACATCCGGGCGTTGAAAATTCCAGCCCGCCGTCCGCGCCGCCAAGCAATGCACTTATCACGGAGAGAAACAGGCTGCTGAAAGTTTTAGAAGACGCGGACGTCGCGCTCATCAACGCGGAAATCGCCCTGAAACAAGCCGAATCAAAATTGGCGGAGGAGGAAGCTATAGACGATAATGATGATAACATAGAAAATGCGCAAAAAGCGGTTGACGCCGCGCAGGTGGTGGTAAATTCAAGACAAGCGAGTTTAGAAATAGAAAAATTCAAACTTGATGTTTTTGACATAAGAAACCCGGGCGTTGCGGGCTATAAGCCGGATGGAGAACCGTACTCGCCCGCGCTCGCGGCGGAAAGGGAAGGCTTGAAAAAAGCCATGAGCGAAGCGGAGGCTTTGCTGAGCAATACCGAGATTGAGCTTATGCGCATGAAGATTGATTCGAGCTATAATATCTTACTGGCGATAAAGCCAGATTGGGATGCGGCAAATAATGAAATAAAAATGGCTCAACTGGAATTGACTGCCGCAAATGAAGCGTTGGCCGATTTTAAGCGGATGGAAGAAACAAAATCCCCGGATTTTTACATTGACGTCAGGGAGCTAAACAAGAAGATAGACGAAAAACGCGATGAAATCGCCGAACTTAAAAAAGAAGGAACGCTAACGGAAATAAAATCACCTGTCGGCGGTGTTATAAAATCCATCACAGTCACGCCCGGACATACGACGACGCCCGAAACTCCCCTGATGGTCATTGATGTTGTGGACAGGGGCTACAGCTTATCCATACCGGTCACGGCAGAGCAAAGCACAAAGGTTCAGATCGGCGAATATGCCCAAGTGGACAGGGGCTGGTTTTCATGGGGCGAACAGCTCTATGCCGTTCTCTCTTCGGTCAGGGCAGACCCGCAAAATCCTGCCGGAGGAAGAGTTTTGGTATTTTCTGTCTGGGGTGACAATCTGGAGAGCAACACGCAGCTCAATATAACGATGGCTCAAAGAAGCGAAAACTACGCCGTCATAGTGCCAAACAGCGCGGTAAGAACAGATACAAACGGCAGCTTTGTGCTTGTCATAGAATCCCGAAACACTCCGCTCGGCAACCGCCATATCGCGACGCGCCGTGATGTAACCGTCTTGGCATCGGATGATACGCAATCGGCCGTGGGCGGCAGCTTTAGCGGCTGGGAGTATGTGATCACGACGTCAACGCGCCCGATAGAGCCGGGTATGCAGGTGCGCCTTGCGGACAACCCATAACCCGCCGATTTCGCTGGCGGCGTCCGCCGCCATGTCCACCGAATATCATCTTTTGTGTGAGTTGTTATGAAAAAGAAACTTATCATTATTATCCTCAATATCCTGTTTCTCACAGCTTTTTTAGTCTGTCATGCTGTTTCGGCAAGTATAATCGTGCCGCTGCTTAGCCAGCAGGCGGCAAAGGCATGGGCGGGGCAAAGCGGTGAAAGATTTGCTCAAGTTTCGGTATTTTTTCCGAAAACATACGAATTTAACGAGCAGTCAATAATGAGTGCCCGCGCCGGCATTGAATCCGCGCTGATTGCCGCCTCGATGGAATCCGGGCGCGACGGGCGCATACTCTATACGGATGCTTGGTCTGCCGACGGCAGGATTTCAATCATCGGCGAGCGCGGGGAGTCGAGCGCGACTGTTATCGGCGTTGGGGGCGATTATTTTCTGTTTCATCCGCAAAGGCTGCGAAGCGGAGTTTATCTTTCCCCAAATTCTTTGATGAAAGATTATGTGATTCTTGATGAAGAGCTTGCGTGGCGTCTCTTTGGAGCTGTTGATCTTTCCGGCATGGAAGTAATGATAGGCAGCAGGCCGTTTAAAATAGCGGGCGTCATAGCCCGCGAAACCGACTTTGCGAGCACAAAGGCATATGAGGCGTCGGGCGGCGGCGCGGGGTTATATATGCCGTATGAAACATTAAACGAAATAATGGGCTCTCAGGCGAAGATACACACCTACGAAATCGTACTCCCCGACCCCATAACAGGATTTGCCTTTGACACGTTAAAAGGAGCGTTCCCGGACACCTCATTGCGTATTATTCAAAACACCTCGCGTTTTGAAACGGAAAACCTGCTGGGAATCATCGGCTCGTTTGGAGAACGCGCAATGAGTACAAATGCCGCCGACGTGCCATACTGGGAAAACGCGGCGCTCTTTGCCGAAGACTGGCTCGCGCTGCTCCTCTTTTTGTCATATGTGTTTATGGTATATCCCGCAGCCTGCGCTGTGTATTATAGTGTAAAGCTGATACGCTTTGGCATACGCAAGGGCAAAGACAAAATCAAAGACATAATAAAAAGGCGCGATAACCGCGCCTATGAAAGATATATAAAGCAAAGGCAACTTCCGAAAACCAGAAACGAGCAAGATAGCATTAGATTGCCGTGATAGGTTTTTTGGAAAGATGGTGAGTCGAAATATGAAGAAAGTTGTAAAATGGATTAGCCTGCTAATATTGTCATTAATCATCCCGATGCTAGTGACCTCTGTAGTATTCTATCAAGCATACTCTCGAACTGTGAATGTGTCCCTCATCCTTGCAAACATTGACAGGCTTAATGAAGAGGCAGTTGCTAGTCGGTTTATGGAACTTAGTCAGGACACATCCCAAGCGGCTGAGGCTGTCGAACTACTCTTAACAATTGTTGGTATAGCTGTATCTGTATGGCTTGGTCTTAATATTTACAATGTAATAAGCCGTGAGGAACTTAAAGATATTGAAGAACGTACAAAAAGTTATGAGGAGAAAACTAAGGAACTAGAGAATCAAACAAAGGAAGTCAACAAAGCAATCGTAATCGAAAATTTGAGCCGCACAGCTGCATATTATCCTCCGTCACAGCACATAGCTGACAGGATAAAAGGTATTTCCAAAGGGTTTGTAGAAAACAAAGTACTAGCGATAATGTCGGAAGTAGAAATGCTATTTACGGCGGTGTCATCATTTCATAGAAAAAGTGACACTTCTAATCAATTGTTGTATTCTATTCACGGAATCGAAAAGTGCGAAAAAATGAAAGAATCTTTTCCCGAATTACCACAGGAAGCATCTGACACAATCAAAGGCTATTGCCACCTTCGTTTGGGAGAATTCTATTTCTACCAAGGATATCGTAGAGATGTAAAAATATCGAAAGATGCTATAGAGGAACTTGACACTTCGTTTAGATTGTTATTTCCTATGAAAAGCAAAAAAGATGTGCTCGAAGATTACATAGACGCTGTATTAACAAATAATGAATATTCTTCACCCGAAAAAAAGTGTATAGCTTATTTTTGCAATATTATCGGCGAACTGTATAATGTGTTCGGGCAAAAACCATTGCGTGACGAAATTGAGGAAAGTGACAGAAAAAGATATCGTGAATATGCCGCTGTTTTCTGTAAAAAGGCATATAAGTTGATATGCGGCATAGTGGAGTCCAAAAGTGACTCCGCTCCAATTCCTGAATTTTTTGCAACATATGTACGAAATTATGGCACAACCTTAGAGCGCTTCAAAGATGACACAATCAAAGAGGATGGAACTATAGTGCGGCCAGAGGATATGTATCTCAAAGCTATTGCAATAAAACCGACAGATTACTTGGCATATCAAACTTATGCAGCAATAACGCTTAAGAGAATCCTTGTCTATTTAAATAAAACAAGTTATCTAATAGACAGAGAGTTTCACCGATTCACTGATGAAGAAATTGAAGCAATGGCGGAAAATCAAAGCGGAAAGAGGATACGCACCGATGTTCTGCCATATTTGAAGATACTCCAACATGGTTTTCCAACTCGTATTGTAGGCTATTCATTGGAGTATATATCATACAACATACTTTTTGCATCAACTTCTGATAAGGACATCCGTTTACGTGTTTATTATAAAAAAGAAGCCGAGCGAGTGGGGGCAATTCTGGATGTGCTTGATCCGGAAAAAAGGAACAAATACACCCTATGGCCATATGAGGAGCCATAAATACTTGATTGAACTGTTGGCAGATTTTTAGTATATGGGAAAGGTAATAAATGATAATAAACTGGAGAAAAACACTTTTGCTGCTATCCTTGATAAGTTATCCAGGATAGCTCTTTATATTTTCAATCGCGGCAAGTTATAAAATGAAATGCCCTAAGAGCGGTAAGAAAATGACCCAAAACGGTCAGATCGATGAGATTTGTCAATGGGTAAATCATTGCTCACAAATTGCTGGCATTTGAAAGCAACCCAAACGAAATAGATGCCGACAAAGTTTCGATGCCGTTTCTTAAATTTGATGCTGATTTTCACTCAACTGTGTGTTATAATAATACTATATATGGTGTTGGGGTGATGCTATGTCTACTATTAGCTACAACAAGCTATGGAAGTTATTGATTGATAAAAAGATGAACAAGAAGGACTTGCGATTGGCGGCAGGGGTTAGTACGGCGGTTATCGCAAAGCTCGGCAAGGGAAAGAATGTCACAACGGATGTTCTTTTGAAAATCTGCAATGTCTTGAATTGTGACATAGCAGATATTATGGAAGTCAAACGCGAACAGCGCATATAAACGAACGGAGGTGAGCGCATTGGTAGTTGCCAAGCGAATGATTTCATACAAGCCAGCTTTAATTAACCCGATACCCGAACCTGCCGTAAAAACCTCATACATCAACAACCGCCGCTATCTCGGTAACAAATATAAGCTCCTGCCGCTCATTACATATGTGGTTCAGGAAAACTGCGAGAGTATAAATTCCGTTGCGGATATTTTTGCCGGTACGGGCGCGGTGGCATCCGCATTCACAGATAAACAGATTATTACAAACGATAATCTGTACAGTAACTACATCAGCCATCTTGCATGGTTTAGTCCTGAGCCTTATTCTCAGGAAAAAATTAAGCAGATAATAGCTTATTACAACAGGCTTGAGGTGACAGGCGATAATTATATGAGTGTCACTTTCGCAGATACATTTTTCAGTATGACTGATTGCCGGAAGATTGGCTTTATTCGTGAGGACATCGAAACGCGCTTTGCGCTCGGTGAAATTAACGAACGTGAACGTGCCTTGCTTATCACATCGTTGTTATATGCCGCTGATAAAATCGCCAATACCTGCGGTCATTATGATGCTTTCCGGCAGGGCACTCTATTTGAAAAGCATCTTGAACTCTCTATACCATTACCCAATGAAAATCTGAACACCGGAAATATTTGCTATAACGAGGATACAAACGAACTTGTCAAACGTATTTCTGCTGACTTGGTTTACATAGACCCGCCGTATAATTCGCGGCAGTATTGCGATGCGTATCATCTTTTGGAAAACATTGCCCGTTGGGAAAAGCCCGTAGTAAAAGGCGTTGCCCGCAAAATGGACAGGACGAGCCTAAAAAGCGATTATTGCACAAACAAAGCGGCAAAGGCATTTGAGAATTTAATTCAGAGTATCAATGCACGATACATATTATTGTCATATAATAATATGGCGCAGAAGGGCAATGGGCGCTCTAATGCCAAAATTGACGATTCGGACATCATGCGCGTTTTGTCTGCCAAAGGCGAAGTAAAGGTATTCACGCAGGATTACAAACCGTTCTCGGCAGGCAAATCCGACATTGACGAACATGAGGAGCGGCTTTTCCTCTGTATCTGTAAACCGAAAGAGCGTCATATAATTCAGTCGCCGCTAAATTATACCGGCGGTAAATTCAAATTGTTGAAGCAAATATTACCCCACCTCCCGAATAGCATTGACACATTTGCCGACCTGTTTTGTGGTGGGTGCAATGTAGGCGTGAACGTAAACGCTGACCGCGTAATTTTCAATGACAATATCCCTCATCTGCTTTATCTGTATAACACCTTCAAAAACCTCGGCAAGGAAACCATGTTGAATATGATTGACGATGTTATCACACAGTACGGACTTTCACGCTCTACGGAAAACGGGTATGGTTTCTACGGTTGTGAAAGTTCAGTAGGGTTTGGTGACTTCAACCGCAAACCGTTCTTACAACTTCGCGAAGATTTTAACAAGAAAAATGAGGACTACGGTTATTATATAATGCTGTATGTGCTTATCGTATATGCGTTTAACAATCAGATTCGTTTTAATTCAAAGGGTGAATTTAATCTTCCTGTCGGCAAGCGCGATTTCAACGATAAGATGAAATCAAAGCTCTGTGCATTTATTGACCGCTTACAAGAGGGGAATTACGCTTTTTCCTGTGTTGACTTCCGGGAGTTTGACACTTCTGCATTGACGGAAAACAGTCTTGTTTATTGCGACCCGCCGTATCTAATAACCTGTGCGACTTATAACGAGCAGGACGGTTGGAACGAACAATGCGAACGGGATTTATTGGCATTGCTTGACTCTTTGAACGAACGGCGTATTAGATTTGCTCTGTCGAATGTACTACGCAGTAAAGGTAAGATAAATACGATTCTAACAGAGTGGCTGAACCAGCGTAACTATCGAACTATTCACTTGGATTACAATTACTCAAATTCGAATTACCACACGAAAGACAAGACGGATTCTACGGATGAAGTTTTGATTGTAAATTATTAGGGAGGGTGAGTGTCGTGCCGCGTTTTCCATTCAAGGGTTACTGTTGGGCTGTCGGAACTACGAGTTTCCGAACGGTAGATTTCAATGTGCGGATTGAGCGTCAGCTTGCCCTGCTTGATGGTTTCTGGTCGTTGCCGGATAACCAAAACGAGGTATGGGAATCCAATAATCCGTTGCAAGTCAGGCTCTACCGTTTTATGCAGGAGAAAAATTTTGCCCGAGGCAATGCTCCGCGCCCGGATAAAGACGCCCGTCAAATAACTTCCGGCTTGGTGGATATTGGATTGATTAACAACGAACGCAAGCTAACGGCTGCCGGGAGGGCGTTGCTTCATGTTTCCGTAAGCGGCGACTTTAGCCGTGACAACTCGCTTGGGTTGCCCGCTGACAGCTACATTTACTTGAAGCAGCTTTTGAAAACGAGTAACGATGTAGACGACGATACTGTACGCCCATTCATCGTGATGGCATATTCTCTCTTACGGCTTGGTTCTCTGTCCGACGAGGAATTTACCTATTTGCTCCCATTATGTACAAATCAAGCGAATACGGAAGTCGTGCTCGGTGCGATTGAAGATTTGCGTAACGGAATAGGAACTATTGATAATATTATCATATCTCGGCTTATGGCTATGGATAATTACATGGCGGCACAGGATTACTTGCTTGCCGAGCGTGTTACAGAAAGCGTAATAAATGACATTGGAATGAATCGCAAGAGCAGAGCGTATGACAAGCCATATTTTCCGTTCTATCAAATACTCTACGATATTGTTTTTAACCGCAATGGCGATGCTGTGGCGGCGTTATATGAACTGAGCAAGAAAATCAAAAATAAACCGGGTACGTTATGGCGGCAATATCTATTTGCCACAACTTCGTGGCGCAGATTAGAACGCGAAGGCTTGTCGGCATTAAATAATGTTCCGTTACTTCGCGCTAGAACCGAAACAGAGTTTAAGAAACTGTTCTTTGAGCAAATGCACTTGTTCAAAGCGCGGGCAAATTTGAGTGACTATGCAGACCTTAACCGCCGCTATTTCAAGACTACCGATACGGTGATTTTTACTGACGGCAAGGTAGAATTTGATATTCTTCCTCGCTGTTGGATGTATTCCCTTGCCGATGATTTATCCGGCATTGCTTTTGAAGCCTCGGATAGCCTTTCGGATGATGTTGCCTTGTCCGATATTGCAGCGTTCCTTTCCGTTGACGAACAACGCTTGTACTCAAATCTGCAACTGCTTTACGGTGTTACCGTAACGACTGCCGCCGATGCGGGCAGAGTAATACATGACGAGCGGTACAGACGCTTTAATTCGCTAATTGATGAGAGATTTAGCCGTGACGCGTTGATTGATTTGTTCGCTAAGTTTGAGCAACGTGACGATAACTCTATCCGGCAGATTGTCACAAACAACGCCGACGTCCCGACGATTTTTGAATATGTCCTCGGTATTGCATGGTATATCATCAGCGACCGTCGCGGGGATGTTCTAAGTTATATGAACTTGTCGCTTGAAACGGATTTACTTCCCCGCTCTCATGCGACAGGCGGTAATGCCGATATTGAATACCACTATGAGCGGACGGACAATTATCCGGCGCATCGTCTGCTGATTGAAGCAACACTTTCAGATGGTTCGAACCAACGCAGAATGGAAATGGAGCCGGTTAGCAGACATCTTGGGGAATACATCTTATCAAGCGGAGATATGGATGCCTATTGCGTGTTTGTGTCCACGTTCCTACACAGGAATGTAATTAGCGATTTCCGCAATCGCCGGACATACCACTATTACAACGACCAATACGAAAACGTCGTAGAGGGTTTGAAGATTCTACCGCTTGCCACATCGGAGCTTCGGACGATATTGGAATACGGCATCGGTTATGACAGATTGTACTCGTTGTTTGAAGCGGCGTATCATTCGGACGAGCCTGTGCCGACTTGGTATGAGCGGGAAATGGCGGAAGCGTTAGCAAGCATTGCCGAACGGCAGAACGGAGGGATTGCTTTATGAAAATTGGAGCAGTTGATTTATTTTGCGGCATTGGAGGTTTAAGTTACGGGCTAAAAAAACGCCGGTATTAAAATAATAAGCGGAATAGATGTTGATGGCAGTTGCAAATAAGCGTATGAAACAAAGAACTCTGCGACCTTTATCGAAAAGAATATAACAAAGGTTTCCGGGGCAGAAATCAAAAGAATGTTTTGTAATTGCGATATTTAGATTCTCGTTGGTTGCGCTCCGTGTCAACCGTTTTCAAGTCATCGTAAAGATAAAAAAGACAGAAAAGGTCACAAGGAGCGCACCCAGAGTAATCTTTCGAGCAAAAATCAACCGTTCATAGGGAGAAAAGGGATTGGCAAGTTCGCTCTACTTTCTTGTGCAAAAAAAGTTCACATTGCAACAAAAGCTAATGGGCAAACTGTCATTGGTGGGTTAATAGATAATTCGGAGCTTGACAAAGCCATTGCAGATGATGTAAGCGCGGGCGAGTATCCACTTGATAGCTTTGCTACGGAAGTCGGAGAAAAGTTCAATACTCTCAATTTCGGAACTGCTTTGTTTTTTGACGAGATAAACGACGGGGTTATAAATACTGTTGACCACTTAAAAATGATAATTGCCCTGTATTTTAGATTTTCCTTGATTGATAGCTCTTTCCAAATACATCTTAATGGCATTCAAGTTACGATTGACGCGCTTGATAATCTTGCAACATCAACGCAATATGTTTGGCAGATAAACGATATTACCGACCCATATTTAAGCTCAAAGATTTCTGCCACAAGCCCCAATATAAAGAACTATAAAAGGATTCGTTCAAATATTGCAATAAGCGGTTTTATAGCAACCACAAAAGTTCCGTCTGACCTAAGAATACGAGGGACGAATGAAAAAGTCTCACTTGACCTCTTTGTAAACGGTCGGATTCGTGAGAAAGATGTCCTCAAGCATATACAAACAGCGAGAATTGTTGAAAGTTATACATATGGGTAGCTTCACTTTGATAGCCTTGATTATGAAACAGATGCTTTTACAAGTAGTCGTGAGGGTGTTGTTTCTGATGACCCCAAATTCAAAGAGTTTATTGCTGAAATTGAAAACACATTCTGCTCCATTATTGATGATTGGGACAAGCTTAGGGTAGATAACGGACACGATGGCGACCCTGATAATGAACGCATCGCAAGAAAACAAAGAAAGGCTCGTGAATTGTATTCAGCAACAGTTGATGAGGTTATTCCACAAGAAATAATAGAAGATGATTCCGATGGCGTTATTCATCAAGGGGGAGGCTGTTTTGAGCGGTGAAGCACAATTTAATATTCCATCTTATACTGAATGCTTTATAGCTGAAAACTTACTGAGGAAGTTCATTGAGCAACATTCAATCGCACTTTCGAAGGAACTCTCCGAAGCAATAGCAAAATGGCGCGGTAGAGAAGAAACTTCTAAAGGAATAGCAAATATCAGCTATGAAATTCGGCAAAATAATAATGACTTACAATACTTGGATATGGATGGGCTTGCCAACCTCGTAGATAAGCCTGAAACCCCTGAAAAACAAGCAGGAATTGCACGTAGTGCTAAGGTGTACAAGCCTGTGAGAGATGCTGTATGCCGTACCTCGCTATTGACAAATAATGCTAAACAGCAACTTAGTACAGAGTTCTTAAATATTCAGGCACGGCTTAGGAAACTGCTGGATAAAAGAGAAGTGTAAAGTTACGAAGGGTAGGCTAAAAACCTATCCTCCGCACAGCCCCACAACCCTAATTATACAGCCAGACGTTTGTCACCTCGGCGGCAAACTGCGGGTCAAACTCCGCCATTATCGCAGCCGCGTTGCGCTCTCCCATGAAATACAAAATACCAGCTACATTTTCCGCGCTGTTCAGCTCGATCAAAATTGCGGCGGCGTCTTCGGGCGACATCTGCGTAAATGTTCGCGAATAAGACGTCATATCCTCGAGTTCCTCCTCGGTCATATCGCGCCGATAGATGGGAATCGTCCTTTCATACATGGCTCTGATTTGATCTTCCCAATTTCTAAGCTCAAGCTCGCGTCTGTCAAGCTGCGTTTCACGGGCATTTGCGCGGTTTTCACGCTGTGTAATATCACGTTCGCGCCCGTCAAGCTCAAGCTCCCTGTTATCAAGGTTTTCAGTCCTTGTGTCCGCCTCGCTCTGCATTTGCTCATTTACTGATGAAAAGCCCGGGTCAAGCCATATAATAAAGCGAAGAAGCGGGTCTTTGACAATATCGGCGGTTATCGCGCGGGAACTCAGTACGTTAAAATACAGCGCGGCGACAAACCCGCCAATCAAAAGCAGCGCGATAATGATCATGACTATTATAATGCTGCCGACGCCGCCTTTATCGCCTTTATCTTTATTTCCTTTTGCCTTTTTTTCAGGCTTCGCCTTAGGCGCTTTAGGAGCCTTAGGCGCTTTGGGAGCTTTGGGAGCTTTTGGAGCTTTCGGCGCCTTCGTTTTCTTTGCTTTACCGTCCGCGCTCTTTTCTTCTTCGGTCAGGTCGGTTACTTCCTCGTCAGCCATTTCATCCTCCATAATTTACAGTCCGCAGTTTCACGCCGCTTTACCCGATTTTTCCGCTGATAACATTAAACGAAACCAAATCATCTATTTCCTTAGCTTCTTCCGCTTGCACATCTTTCATATACGCTGCGTATTGCTCTTCCCGCAGCTTTAAATAGGTTTTTATCTCTTTCATGGTCAATATGAGCTTCTCTTGGCATTGACGCACGACCTCTTCTGCCTTTACTATCAAAACACGTATTTCGATGAGCGCGGAGCGCAAGTAGCGGAAAAAGGCATCATGCCGGGTGAGAGCCGCGCCGACGTTTTCACCGCTCCGCAGCGCCTCTTCGAGCGAGAGTTCGGTATCGGCATATGACCTGAGCAGCCTGCTTTCTTCGTCAAGCAGCTCCTGCAATGCCAGCTGCGCTTTTTTGAGTTCCGCTTTTTGCAGCCGCTCAACCGTAAGTTTGTAGTTATATAATGCCTGTAGAGTAAAAACAAACCTTTTCATGCCACATACCCCGCGGTCTAACTATTGACCAAGTCTTTCATCATTTCCAAAGTTTGCTCAAAAGTATAGCTCTCCGCTATATCTTGCTTGAGAAAAGTTTGGATTTTTGAGTGAAGCTGCACAGACCTGTCTATTTGCGGATTTGCCCCTTGCTTATATGCCCCGATATTTATGAGGTCCTCCGCTTCGCGATAAACCGCGATCATATTTTTCATCATACCATAGTCGCTCAAATGCTCCTTGGTCACAATGTCGGGCATTACGCGGCTGACGCTCGCCAGCACGTCAATTGGCGGATAATGGTTGCCGTTGGCGATAGCCCGGGAAAGAACTATATGCCCGTCAAGTATACCCCTCACCGTGTCCGATATCGGCTCGTTCATGTCATCGCCCTCAACAAGCACGGTATAAAGACCCGTTATCGAACCCTTATCCGACATACCCGAGCGTTCCAAGAGTTTTGGGAGTATCGCAAAAACCGACGGCGGAAAACCGCGGGAAACGGGAGGCTCTCCTGCTGCCATGCCGATTTCCCTTTGAGCCATTGCAAAACGTGTCAGAGAATCCATGAGCAGCAGCACTTTGTAGCCTTGATCCCTAAAATATTCCGCAACAGCCGTACCTGTCATGGCGCATTTCAGGCGCAGAAGAGCCGGTTGATCGGATGTCGCTATAACAAGCACGGATTTACGCAAACCATCCTCGCCCAGGTCTTTTTCAATAAAGTCGCGCACCTCGCGGCCCCTCTCACCGACGAGCACTATGACATTGACGTCGGCTACGGCATATCGCGCCATCATTCCGAGAAGAGAGCTTTTTCCGACGCCCGAACCGGCAAATATACCCAGCCTTTGTCCGCGTCCGACGGTGAGCATACCGTCCATTGCCTTAATCCCAAGAGACATAACATCTTTTATGCGCTCCCTTGCCAGTGGGTTTGGGGGAACATTATCGGCAGGATACCAAGCATCTATCTTTGGCTCGGGCAAATTGTCAAAAGGCTCTCCGAGAGCGTCAAGAACTCTGCCGATAAGCGCGTTTCCGACCGGAACTCTGAGCGCCTTGCCCGTATAAACAACATAACTGCCAAGTCCGATGCCCTCTAAGCTGCCAAAAGGCATGAGCAGCGTGTTTCCGTCGCGAAATCCCACTATTTCCGCCCGGACGTTTTGCTCATTATCTAACGTATACAGCCGGCAAACATCACCGATCCTTGAAGCAGGTCCCGTTGCTTCAACCGCTAAACCTACTATCTTTGTGACTCTGCCCGCCCGCTCAAGCGTATCGGTTCTATAGAGCGCGCTTTTGTATTTTGAGAAAGTGCCTTGAGTTACCATGTAGATATGCTCCTTGTGCTTGACATGCCCGTTAAACTGTGCCCGGCGTCGTCCTATGGCTCATATTGATTGGCTCTTTGAAAAGCAAGCTCAACATATTTTAGCTGCGAGTTTAACCCCGCGTTTACGGTGACGTCGTCCGCGTCTATCAGCAAATCGCCGTCACTTAGTCCCGCATCCTTTACCACGGAGGCCGTGACCGTCACACCGCTGTCGAGCGTGATTTTTGCCGACCCCGACGAAAAATACCGCTCATATTCGCGAGCCCCAACATATATGACCATCTTGCTGTCCGTCAGCATTTGCCGCATGGCGTTTTTGATGAGCGATGTGTATACATTGCCGAGTTCTTCTTCCGCCGGGTTTATTATCTTGCGTACTATCTCGATAGCTAATGAAGCCAGCTCTTCGTGAAGCTCGTCCGCAACCTTTTGTCTCTCACAGGCTATTTCATCAAGGACGTTTTTTAGTGTCTCTTCGTTCTCGGCGAGCTGTTCACGCAGCTTTTTATCATGCTCGCTTCTTCCTTTGCGGTCGCCCTCGGCAAAACCGTCGTCATATGCCTTGTTTCTTATTTCTTCCGCCGACATATCGGCTTCGCTCAATATCTGTTCGGCTTTGTCGCGAGCCTCGGCGATTATGGCGTCAGCTCTTTCGCCAAGCTCTCTTTCGGCGGCGCTTCTATACATATTTACCATATCTTCAGCAGAGGTCGCCGCATTCGGATATTCGCCGTCCGCGCCGACCTCGCCTTTTTCATTTTTGCCCGATTTGTTCGCTCCGTTTCCCGTCAGCTTAACAAACCTTCTGTCTACCCTAAACAATCAAGTCATCCCCTTCTCCGCGAGCCACTATAATCTCACCCTCATCTTCGAGCTTACGAATGACGTTGACGATTCTCTGCTGAGCCTCTTCAACATCGCGTACACGCACGGGACCCATGACTTCCATATCGTCTTTTATCATATCCTGCAAACGCTTTGAAATATTGGCGAAAATCGTCCTCGTAACATCTTCGCCCGCCATCTTTAACGCAACAGCAAGGTCTTGGTTGTTTATTTCCCTGAGAACACGCTGCACGGTAACATTGTTGAGCTTGGCAATATCTTCAAATACAAAGAGGCGTTTTCTGATCTCGTCGGCAAGCTCGCTGTCATTGACGTCTAAGCTCTCCAAAATATTTTTCTCTGATGAGCGGTCAAGTGAATTGATGATTTCCACGATTGCGTCAATACCGCCGACTATGATGTTTTCGGTAAAGCCCATAGATGTAATTTTCCGCTCCAAAATACGCTCCGCTTCCTTGACATATTCCGGCGAAGTGCTTCCCATGTTTGAAATACGGCTGATGATCTCCGTCTGCTTTTCCGAAGGCAGCGACGCGATAATTTGTGCCGACTGCTTAGGCTCAATATATGATAAAACGAGCGCGATGATTTGCGGATGCTCATTGTGAATGACGTTTAGTATCTGGTTTGAATCCACTCGCCTGATAAAATCAAACGGGCGCACCTGTAGGGATGACGATAATTTTCTAATCATCTCTTCCGCTTTTTCGCTTCCGATCGCTTCTTCTAAAATATCACGCGCATAATCAATGCCGCCCTCCGAAATAAACTTTTGCGTCAGGCACATTTCATAAAATTCGTTGATTATTTTCTCTCTTACCTCCGGCTCAACCCTGCGGGTGGTCGTAATGCTAAGAGTCATGTCGCTGATTTCTTCGTCAGACAAATATTTATAAAGCTCGGCGGAATATTCCTTTCCGAGGCTGATGAGCAGTATTGCCGCTTTTTCTTTAGCGGTTAATGAATCTCCTCTTCTTGTTGCCATATTCCCTCTTTTTGTCTATTCAAAACTCAATCGCCGGATAGTAGGTTTTATAAGCTCTCCGCCGCGAGGCGCACAAGCTCACTCATCAGACAGCCAGTTTTTGAGCAGATGAGCCACCGTAGCGGCGTCCTTGTCAATAAACCGTTCTATCTGTTCAAGACCTGCTGATTTCGCGTTGAGGTCTACGTCCTCATATTCCCTGGCTTGACTGTCGTCGTCATCAACTAAAATATCCATACCTCCCGGCCCGGCGGCGATGAGAACTTCTTCCGGCTCCGGTTTTTTAAACGCTTTGATTATTGCCTTAACAAACATCAAAGCGAAGATGCCGAGCATTATCATCGTTCCGTATCTGAGAACCAATCCCACTATCCATTCTGTCCGCTCACGAGCCTCTTTTGCCGCCTGTTCGGCACGATACTCATCTTCCCACGATGTGTCAATGTTAAAAGGCAGATGATAAATGGCGATGTTGCCCGGAGCGCTGCCGGTAGCTTTGGAAACTAAATCTATAAGTTCTTCCGTATAATCATCTACGTCGAGTTCGCTGTTTATGTTGATTGATATGCTAAGCCGCTCTATGCTTCCTCTTTGCTCTTCTATGATGGTGAGTATCTCATTGAGCTGAAAGTTTAAACGCTCCGAGTTGCTTAAATACTCGACCGCGTTATCGAGCGTGCCATACGGGTACTGTATAGCCCCCATTGCATTTGAGTCCGTACCCGGTATGCCTTCGGCATCCCCCAAATTTCTGGCAATTTCCCACAATATCTCCGAGCTGATCAACATACCTTGTTCTTCACCCGCTATCGGCGGGAAATACTCCCATATGTTTCTTACCACGGTGTCAAAGTTGAGCACAACATTTGCTACCACGCTAAAATTGCTCATGCCGTATATCGGTGAAATAAGCTGCTCTACGCTCGCTTCCAACTGCGCCGCAAGCCTGTCCTGCAACGCCATGCGCTGATTAAACTCCGTTTCAATATCTTGGCTTCCATCGCCGACCCTATAGTGCCTTAGGTTATTTGTATCTGTTATGCTAATATTTTCGTATTCTATGCCCGGCACGGTGCCCCGTACAATTTCAGCTATTGCCTGTGCCTCGGCATTTGTAAGGGCTGAGATGCCGGGCGTGAGGGTGAGCGCGACGGATGCCGTCGCTTTTCGCGCGTTGGTTTGTGAGCGAAACGGGGAACTCTCTCCCGAGTTTACGGTAGTGTGCGCATTGTGGATTTTCGGGTTTTGCCGCACAGTCGCGGAAATCCTTTCGCCCAAATCTATATCCAATATTCTTTTTAAATGCTCCGTGGTGACGCCAAAGCCCAACGCGCCGTCGAGTATGGTGTAATCGTACCCCGTAACGCCGAGCAAGCCTTGCTGCCGGAGGCGCATTTCGGCATCCCCTTTGCGCTCTTCGGGAACATAAATCGCTGTACCGCGCACGTCGGTCTGTATTCCCATGTCGTTTAGCGCGCTGTATATCGCTCCGCTTGGGTCGTCGGCTATGTAAATCCAGTTTGGCGCGGTGAGTACGTTTACTACGATTACGGCAAGAATAATGACAAACAAAGCAAGCACGACCAATTTTATTTTGGTGCCCTTTGGCATTTTCGCAAGGTATTCTTTTATAGCGGCGAGCATTCTATTGACAGTTTCTCTCATATAACGCCTCTTTTGACACAAACACTACATTTTGCGCTTTGTTTTTTGCATACCACATCATATACTATCACTTCTCTTATTACAATGCAATATAAATTTTCAAAAACCATTCTTGGATAAAAAATGTTTGGCAATTCTGCCAACTTTCACACATTTTGAAAAGAGATGTGCTACAGTATCATCAGACGGCAAACAAAGCCGCAACAACAAATAAAAAACATAAAAATAAAGGGAGAAAGAAAATGAAAAAGGTAACAAAGAAAGCAAACACACTAAAAAGAATCATGGCAATACTGCTGGCAATGGTAATGATGAGCACGTTCACAGTCACTCTTGCGGACTATAGCGACCCCTGTGACCTTTGCGGCGAGCTTGAAGACTCCTGCATCTGCGCCTCCGCAGGAGGCGTTGAGCCAATAGCGCAAGCGGACATCTGCGCCGATTGTGGCGAGCTTGAAGAAGACTGCACCTGCGCCTCCGCAGGAGGCGTTGAGCCGATAGCACAAGCGGATATTTGCGCAGATTGCGGTGAGCTTGAAGAAGAGTGCGTATGTACCTTGACAGTCCCCGCAGTTCCCGAATCTGTCAGCACACTTGACGAACTTCTCGAAGCTATAGCGATAGCCGAAGACCTCGGCAAACCGGCGGCCATATTGCTCGCAAACCGGATAAGTATTCCATATGGCCAATCGGTTGAAATAAAATCCGAAGTTCCCGTTACCCTCACGGTAGACGGAAACTACAGACACATTAACGGCTTTTATGCCACCCTAACGCTCGGCGACGGCATAACGCTGACAAGAGCCGAAGGATATACCGGCGAGGGCGGCGGCATACGTATGGAAGGCGGAAGATTTAATATGTACGGCGGTTCTATAACAAATAACATCAGCTCGGAGCACGGCGGCGGCATACGTATGGAATACGGAACATTTAATATGTACGGCGGTTCTGTCACAAATAACAACAGCACTTCGTATTACGGCGGCGGAGTATCTGCATACAGCGGCACTTTCAATATGTACGGCGGTAAAATAAGCGGGAACACGGCGTATTACGGCGGCGGTATATTCATGTCTACAAGCGCTACATATAACAATACTTGGGTCAACATATACGGCGGCGAAATAAGCGGGAACACGGCGAATTACGGAGGCGCCATATATATTAGCGGCAAATCTCTCGCGCAAGTATCTGAACTGGTTATAAACCCGACCCACCCGGATGCCATTGACCCCATTGTGTTTCGCGACAACACGGCAAGCTCAGGTATGGTTGGCATGATAACCGACAGCGCAACGTACGCCAAATATGAGCAATACATCAATTACCGCGACTACGATTGGAGTTTTTCGGCGCAGTACGGCTACAACAACTATGATATATGCGGCGATAGATACGGCAGTTTTTTCTCGGATTCTCTCGCAACACAGACGGTAGTATTCAACTATGTTGACAGCGGCGAAGCTGCGGGCGGCACAACTCGCTTCGTTATCCCCGGCGAAACTATCAGCAGCGCGGCTATGCCAACAGTCCCGAACCGCGAAGGATTCTCATTTCTTGCTTGGAACACCGAAGAGGACGGAAGCGGAGACGAGTTTACGGAAGCTACCGTAGTTACAGGCAACATGACAGTTTACGCCATATATGAGGCGGCAACGACCCCGCCTGTGCCTTGCGAAGCCGACTGTGATTGCGACGACTGCAAAGCGGCGCGGAAGCACGACAATGATTGCGATTGTGAGGACTGCAAGCACGCCGCCGACTGCGACTGTGACGCTGACTGCAACGCCACCGACAACGACAACACCAACGCCAACGCCAATGACATCAACACCACCGCCGCCGATAATACCGCCGCCGATGGCGGCGAAGGCGCGGTAAACAGCGACGGTCAAGACCAAAATAAAGATCAAAGCCAAGACGACACTGACAGCTTACTGACAGACGCAGAGGACGGCAATGGCTCACAGACGACCGCCCAACCCACAACAGAAGCGGCCACAGCGGACACGGAAACAACCTCCGAGCCGACCTCCGCGCAGAGCACAGAGCAAACCACCGCGCCGACCACAAAGCCGAAGTTCGAGATGATCCCCGAACCCACCCCGGAAAGACCCTTGTCTGATGACAGCTTCGGCGGCGGCGATGACGAATACTTAAGCGCGAACCCCCCCCAAACACCGCTTGCAAACATAGGCCAAAGACAAGCACCCAACAACGGACTTAGCTCACTTTCACTTCTCGCAATGGCGAACATGGCGGCACTGCTGATACTTCTCGCTTTGCTCTTCCTGTTTGTCGTCTGGAAACGCCGCGACGAAGAAATAGTCGAAATAGAGGAAGGAGAAGATTATTGAGAAAAACAAGGCATTAGAGAAGCTCGGAAAAATATAAAAAAGAGAACAAATATAAAAATAGGAAAGGAAATAAATATATGACAAATAAATCAAAGAGGCTGCCGTAAGGAAGCCTCTTTTGGTTTTATGAGTATTTGCCAAATATCCAAAGTATGCGCTGTGTGGAGCTTCGTAGCGGAGGTCTGAAGCTACACATAGCGTATGCTTTGGATATATAAGCGGCGGTCATAAAATCATTCCTCCCCGATCAATTGCGTCATCCATGCGCAAACGATCGGACGCTCCGCATCCATGCTCCGCTATCGGAATGATTTTTATGACCACCGCCCAAAGCTCCCCCGTCCGCCTCCCGCACCCCCCAAACGCCAACCACCCCCTCCCACCTGCCTCTTCTCGCCGCCCCCCAAACTCGTTTTTCGCACCAACATCAAAAGAGGAAATGTTTCATTTTGAAACATTTCCTCAAACGACTGCAAATGCTGCGTTTCTCTCGTGAAAAACACAAAAAACCGACCCCGTGAAGTTTTCGGCGCTCGCGGAAACTTAGCTTATTTTATATTTATCAAGAGCCTGCTGCCAAATTTCCTCAAAATATGAAAAATTACTCACTTCATTGCCGCGTTCATTAAAGCGGGCTATTGTCCTGTTGTCATCCTGCAACGAAACGGTGCCAAAATTGACGCCCGAAGAAACATAGTAATCTTTGCCGTTATATTTAGCTTTATCTAAAAACAGGAGATATTCATTTCCCTCAACCATCATATTATATCCGGCAAGATGGAAAACTGTTCTCTGCTCGCTGTCATAAAATTCATTTTCTAAAATCGTTATAATGTCATTTTCTTTAACAGTTTCGGTTTTATCCTTAAAAATCTTGGTTATCTTGAAATTGGAATATGTAAAACCGCCGTACACTCTGCCCTCTTCGGAAAGCAAAATAGTTTCGTCATCATCCATGCGTACGCCAATTACGATCAGGCTGCTAAAATCTTCCATTTCTTCCAACGAATCAAAACTAACCGTCTTAGCATCAATGCCTTTATGCGCTATAGAATCTAAAGCATTTGGCGAACAAGCGCACAATAACAATACTACGGCAAATGCAAGCATTATGGTTAATATTCTTATCGTCATCGCTCATTCTCTTTTAATGGTTTAGCATAATCAGCCAAGAGCGGCGTCCGATTGCCGTTATTGTCACTATTGCTACCGGAATAATCATAATGAACCAGCACGGTGAATTTCCCCTTTTCCCTATCTGCAAATGGATTTTTAATTGCATCCGAAAAATCATAGTTCTCTCTCATAACACACCTCCGTACTGTTTGCTTTCAGATTTTGTTGCTTTTCGAGCGGAAATTATTCTTATGCAAACCCGGCGCAAAAGGCGACGATAAACATATTACCGACGATTGCAACTGTGATGATTGCGACGAGCCGTGCGACGGCGATTGCTATTCACAGCTTCACTTTCCCTATAACAGTGACACACAACGAGCAGTCGGGGATTGACACTAAGTCCGAGGATTATAAATCTTTCTTCATCTTCCGAATGGTCTACATCGGATTTATATAATGCGTTATCATCATCAAAAACAGTCATTGCCTCTTCAAAAGAAATTCCGTGCTTATTAATGTTTTCTAAATTTTTTGTCTCATCCCATTCAAAATACGAATTTTTATAGAACGTCACCGTGTTCTCCCTCCAAATGCGCCGCGTGATTTACATACCTATTATATCATAAAAATAAAAGCATGAAAAATATCATATGTGTTTCTGTGTAATTTTTCGCCACTCGCCGCCCGGCGGTTTGAGTATACGCTGCGTGGAGCTTCGTAGCGGAAGTCTAAATCTACACGCAACGTATGCTTTGGATATATATACCTGCATCTCTTTGGCACCGTCAAAGCGGTCATAAAAATCATTCCGAGAGCGGAGCATGGATGCGGAGCGTCCGAACCGTCTGCGCAAGGATGACGCAGTGGTTCGGGGAGGAATGATTGAGGCAACCACCGAAAACCCTATCACGGCAATCTAACAGCGATTTTTTCGCCATACTTCGTTAAATTTCCTTGAAATAAAGCAATTATTCCTGCGAAAATTTGCCTTGCATGGCAAAAAAATCACTTGTTATCTTGCTCGTTCAGGGTTTCGGAAGTTGCCTTTATGACCGTCGATTATATATCAAAGCTCCCCACAGCACCCCCTCACCCTCCCCGAAAACCCCTCTCCCCCGCCAACTCAAAAGAGGAAATGTTTCATAATGAAACATTTCCTCAAACGACTGCAAATGCTACGTTTCTTTCATAAAAAACGCAAAAAACAGCCCTTATCGCAAACTCCCTCAAAAAAAATGTTTGGCAATTCTGCCAACTTTCACACATTTTGAAAAGAGATGTGCTACAGTATCATCAGACGGCAAACAAAGCCGCAAAACAAATAAAAAAACATAAAAATAAAGGGAGAACAAAAAAATGAAAAGGTTAACAAAGAAAGCAAACACACTAAAAAGAATCATGGCAATACTACTGGCAATTGTAATGATGAACACATTCACAGTCGCGCTCGCGGACTATAGCGAGCCGTGCGACGTCTGCGGCGAGCTTGAAGACAGCTGCGTATGTGACCCGACAGCGCAAGCGGAACAATGCCCCATCTGTGGCATCGCCCTTGTAGACGCCGCCTGCCCCGATTGTGACCCCGCCTCCGCAGGAAACATTGAACCCAACCCGGACTTCGACATCGCCGACCACCTGATCGTGAATGCTTACGGCAGCATCACCGGCTTCGTGGCACTCGGCGCCCCCAGCGACATCACCATTCCCGTCTATTCGAAAAACGGACTTACCATCACAAGCATCGGCACGAACGCCTTCACCGCCACGGGACTGACCAGCGTGAGCTTCGAAAGCGGCAGCCAAATCAGCACCATCGGCGCCAATGCCTTCCAGAATAACCCCATCACCGCCGTCACCAATCTCCCCGCCACTTTGAAAACCATCAGCACCTACGCCTTCGCGGGGACCCAAATCACGACTATAAACCTGCCCGACGGCGTGACCGACATCGGCAACTTCGCGTTTTATAATTGTAAACAGCTTGAGTCCGTTGACCTATCCTGTCTGGCGATGACGAGCCTCTCGAACAGTGTATTCTATGGCTGCAACGTCCTGTCTTCCCTCACGCTGCCCGCCGCCTTGAAAACCATCGGCGTCAACGTAGTGTACAACTGCCATGAACTCGGCTATATCAAAATCCCCGCCTCTGTCACCGCCATCAACAGTGCCGCCTTTGCATCTATCAAAAACGGAGCCACGATCGACCTTAGTGACCATAGTCCATACAGCATCGGCGGCAGCCCTTGGGGCGCGAGTAACGCCGCCATTATCTGGCAGGACAGCGCCATCGACGGCGATTTCGTCTTCGACGCCGCGAGCGGCCTGATCCTCGGCCTCAGCCCCGCTTATGCGGGCGACGGCAATATCGAGATCCCCGCCGAGATAGACGGCGCGGCAGTGCGCGGCTTTGCCGTCGGCGCTTTCAAAAACTCAGCTTTAATAAGAAACGTTACCTTCGCGGCGGACAGCCAAATCACCGAGATCGCGGCGGAAACATTCCAACAGTGCAGTAACCTTACGAGCATCGTTTTGCCGGAGGGTATTACCGCCATCGGCAGCTACGCTTTCAGCAACACCAAGCTCAGCGCTATCGACCTGCCTGAGAGCCTGACTAAAATCGGCGGCTATGCCTTTCAACGCACACAGCTCACGGACATCATTATACCGGAGGGCATCACAGCCATCGGGGAATACACATTCTTTGAGTGCAGGCAGTTCGCAAGCGTGACCCTGCCCGAGAGCCTCACAAGTATCGGCCAATTTGCCTTTCAGAGCACTAAACTAATGCAGGTAACAATACCGAAAAATGTGCGGACCATTGCGTCCCAAGCCTTTTATAGTATATCATCGCTGACGGACGTCATTTTCGAAGGCAGCGCCATAAACGGCATCGCGGCGACAACCTTCTCCGTCAATACCAAAAACATCTACCTCACGCATAAGAATAAAGACAGCCTATCCGGCTCCCCCTGGGCCGCTAACTATGCAATCATTCATTGGGCGGATGCCACGGATGCCCCCGCCATCGTCACGGACGACAGCGGTATGTGGGAGTTTAGCACCGCAAGCGGCGCCATCAGTAAATATTTAGGCCCCGTCGGGGCGGATGTGGACATCGTAGTCCCCGCCTCCCTCAGCTACGGCGGAGCGGACTATCTCATCACTGAAATCGGCGTGAACAACCAAAAAATTATGATAGGCGGCATAAACCACATAGGCCAACTGACGATAGCTAATGGTATAACACGTATCAATCAGACTGCTTTTTACCAGACATATATCGGCGAGCTGGACTTAGGCTCCACGGTGACGAATATCGCCTCTTCGGCATTTAGCAGCGGCAGACTTAACTCGCTGACGTTACCCGAGAGTTTGACAAGTATCGGCTCAAACGCGTTTTACGGCACCGGCCTCAGCGGTGAGATCATCATCCCCAAAGGCGTTACCAGCATCTTGAGCGCATCTTTTGGGAGCAACCCCGGCATCACCCAGTTTGTCGTTCATCAATACCGCAACAAAGCAAGTGACAGCGAATACAATAAAATAAACACCACCACTCTCAATAGCGCCCCTTGGGGAGCGGCCGCCGGCACCCCCGTATTCTTCATGGACGACCCCCGCCCGGTTTATGAGTATGAAGTGATAGCTAACGCGGCCACAGGCACAGTGGCGATAGAGCTGAAAACCCGCATAAACCTCGGACTGAACGTCGGCGCCATCACCGCCGCCGCCGGTATGCCCGCCCTGACGAACGTCTCCCTCGCTCCCTCCGGTAATAACTGGTCCACAGCGCGGATGACAGTCAGCGAAAACGGCACATACAGCTTCGTCGTAACTTTCCTCGGCACAGAGAAGTACACCATTGATGTAACAGTAGATGATTTCCGCGATCTGACCTATGTCCCGAACGGCGGCACAGGCACAGCCTACACAGCAGCCGTACTTAACCCCGCGAAAGTAGCGGCGAGCAGCTTCACCGCTCCCGAAGGCTATGAGTTCGCTGCGTGGAACACTAAAGCCGACGGCAGCGGCAAAGACTACGCTCCCGGCGCGGCGCTTGCCATAACCGCCGACACGACCCTCTACGCCCGCTGGGAAGAGTTACCGCACGCAAATGATTGCGACTGCGACGAGTGCAACCCGGCACATGAAGATGATTGCGATTGCGATGATTGCAATCCGGAGCATTCCGACGATTGCGACTGCGACGACTGCAACGATTGCAAAGATTGCGACTGTGACGCTGACTGCGCCGGAGATTGTGACTGCGATGAGTGCGAAGCCGCCGACGGCAGCAATGGAAACAACGGCAACAACGACAGCAAAGAAAACGGCGACGTCAACAAAAAGAGCGACGATAAAGACAACGATAACGCCAATGACAATGATGGCGACGGCGCGGCAAACAGCGACGGTCAAGACCAAAATAAAGATCAAAGCCAAGACGACACTGACAGCTTACTGACAGACGCAGAGGACGGCACAGGCTCACAGATAAGCTCACAGCCAGCCGCAGAAGCGAACACAGCGGGCACAGGAACAACCTCCGAGCCGACAGCCGAGCCGAGCACAGAGCAAACCACCGCGCCGACCACGAACCCGACGCTCGAACAGCCCCCTGAACCCACCCCGGAAAGACCCATGTCTGACGACGGCTTTGTCGGCGGCGGCGACGAATACATGAATGGAAACAATTCTGACACACCGCTTGCAAATATAGGAGAAAGACAAGCAAACAATAACGGACTTAGCTCACGGTCAATCCTCGCAATGGTGAACATAGCTGCACTGCTGATACTTCTCGCTTTGCTCTTCCTGTTTGTCGTATGGAAACGCCGCGACGAAGAAGAGGAAGAAGAAATAGCCGAAATAAAGGAAGGGGAAGATTATTAAGATAAACAAGGCAACAGAAATGTCAAAAGAAATATAATCAAAAAATATGAAAAAGAGGAAAATAGAAAAAGAGGAAAGGAAATACTATATGACAAATAAATCAACGAGGCTGCCGCAAGGCAGCCTCCCTTTTGGTGTGGTGATTATTTGCCAAATATCCAAAGCATACGCTATGTGGAGCTTCGTAGCGGAGTAAATTAGAGACTGTAGGCGAAATAGCGGATAAGGTCGAGCACTGTTTGAGCAGAGCGAACAAAGTTCGCTTTGCGAGTTTGCGAAGACCCCGCTATGAGCCATACAGTCACTTTTTACGTAGGTCTGAAGCTACACATAGCGTATGCTTTGGATATATAAGCAGCGGTCATAAAATCATTCCTCCCCGATCAGTTGCGTCATCCATGCGCAAACGATCGGACGCTCCGCATCCATGCTCCGCTCTCGGAATGATTTTTATGCCCGCCGCTATGCTCGCCGCTATGACCAGCCGCTATAGTAGCCAAGTAATATGTCCAAACTTTTTATGGGCGGGCAGTTATTTCTTCAATTTTAGAGGATTTCGGAACCTTTTTTAGGTTTTTCTTGCATTTTTGAATTTTCTCTGTTATTATGGGCGTTGCTTGTCTAACACAATAAGGAGGAATTACCAAATGGCAAAGTGTTCATACTGCGGAAAAGGCGTTTCTTTTGGTATAAAAGTAAGCCACTCCCACAGGCGCAGCAATCGCATGTGGAAACCAAATATAAAGCGTGTCGCGGCTGTAGTCGAGGGCACACCAAAACATGTTCATGTTTGTACGCGCTGTCTGCGCGACGGCAAAGTAACACGCGCAGGCTAAACTTAAACCGCCTGCGGACCGCCAGCGGATCGCTGGCGGAATTGCAAAAGAAAAAGGCTACCGAACAAAAGCGAAAGACACGGTCGCTTTTGTCTTGTGCGCCTTTTCGATTTTGACAGCCCTTAATCCCTGTGCGCCTCTTCGATTCTCATAAACTCGTCGGCAACTTCGGATAAAATATCAACAAGCTCCGGATCAAATTGAGTTCCTTTGGCATCCATTATAATGCCAAAGGACTTTTCGTGAGAAAAAGCGTCTTTGTAGCAACGCGAACTTGTGAGCGCGTCATAAACGTCAACTATGGATATTATTCTCGCCGTGAGGGGTATTTCTTCTCCCGCGAGCCCCTCAGGATAGCCGGTGCCGTCCCACCGCTCATGATGATAGGAGCATATTTCTTTTGCGTATTTCAAATAGCGGTCATTGTCGGGTAGATTCTCGGCTATATTGTCAATAATACGGCTGCCGACGATTGTGTGTGTTTTAATGACATCAAACTCTTCCGGGGTGAGCTTTCCGGGTTTTAGCAATATGCTGTCGGGAATGGCAATCTTGCCTATATCGTGCAACGCGGAGGCTTTTATCAGCGACGGAATATTCTCTTTGGCGAGCAATTTCTTAAATCGCTTGTGTTGCAGCATCCTATTGATCAAAGCGCTTGCAAGCTCTGCCGTGCGGCGGATATGCGCTCCGGATTCCAAGTTTCTATACTCAATGATGGTCGCCAAAACCTCAAGCGTGGACTCATAGGTTCTGGTTACTTCCCGCGTCTTATTATCAACAAGCTGCTCTAAGCTATGCCTGTACCGCGCCAGATTGATATGATTATCAACACGCGCCCGGATTATGCTATTGTTGAAAGGCTTTGTTATGTAGTCGGCGGCTCCGGCCACGAGGCCGCGGGATTCGGTATCTTCCGAGTCGGCGGCGGTAATAAAAAGCACGGGAATATTCTTTGTCAAATCGCTGGCTTTAATTTTCTCAAGCACCTCAAAGCCATCCATGTCCGGCATCATGATGTCGAGCAATACTGCCGTTGGCTGAACGGCGGGCGGTTTGCCATCAACGCCCAATAGGATTTCAAGCGCCTCTATGCCGCCCGATGCCTCAACAATATCATACTCGCCTTGAAGCACCTCTCCAAGGATAATCCTGTTTATTTCGACATCATCAACAATGAGTATAGCGTCCTTTTTTGTGTTGGCTTGTTCCATAAGTGCTCCCTCTTTATTATTGTCTTTCTTCTTATCACGTCCGCCGATTGGGGCAAATCATGTCTCCCTCTTGGCATATTATGGTATTTTTGCCGCCTCATTTGATGTAGCGTCAAAAATCTGCTTTAGATTGGCAAGGCTTTCCGTATGATCTATGCCGTTTTTTATGTTTTGCTCAAGCTCGGCCGCCGCTGCGGACAGCTTGTGAAGAGACAGGTTTGCGCCCGTTCCTTTTAGGGTGTGTGCCAGACGCGCGGCAGCTTCAGTCTCGCCGGCATCAAGGGCTTCATCAAGTTTTTGAAAATGGTCTCCTCCCATAAACTGCGCAAGAAGCCTCTTGAACAAGTCCATATTGCCCCCGACACGTTTTACGGCATCTTCCACATCAATATACTCTTTTTGTAGTTCCATGATTGTCACCTCAATCTATTCGCCCAATCGCATGGGAGTTAAAATAAAAGCTGTCGCCTCAAAGATAATAACATTTGAAATGTATAAATGCAATATACAATTTAACAAAATCATAATTCCCCCGCCTCACAAACACTACCTTAGAACATCTTCCATGCTATATAGACCCGGGGGCTGGTTAACGATATACTTAGCGGCTTTTATAGCTCCCGCGGCAAAAATATCCCGCGACTGTGCGCTATGCCTCAGCTCGATGATTTCATTTTGCCCGGCGAATATCACTTCATGCTCACCTACGATCGTGCCGCCCCTCACCGCCGATATGCCGATTTCGTGACTGTCGCGAGGTTTGCGCACGCGTTCACGCTCATACACCAATTTGGCGTCATACGGCAAAGATGAAGCGGCGGCGTTTGCGAGCATCAAAGCCGTCCCGCTCGGGGCATCTACCTTGCGCCTGTGATGCCGCTCTATTATCTCGACATCAAAATCCTCTCCAAGCACCGCAGCCGCTCTCTTTATAAGGTCAACAACTAAATTTATGCCTATTGACATATTTCCGCTGCGAAACACAGCAATCTTTTTTGACGCCATCTCGATAGCGTCTTGCTGCTCGGCATTATATCCGGTGGCGCAAAGCACAAGCGGTATGTTTGAAAAAATCCCGTACTCCAACAAACCTTTAAGAGCCGCGGGACTTGAAAAATCCACAAGCGCAACGCTTTTTTGCTCACCGCCAACAATTGCGGCGGGTATATCCGAAGGCTTTTCATACACCGGAAAATCTGACATTTGGCGCGTATTTATGTCCACTCCCGCAACGATTCCGACATTCGCGTCGGCATCGCAAATTGCCGTCACAACTTGCCCCATATGGCCATTACAACCCGAATTTATCAATCTGAGCATAGTTACCTCCTTGCCCCTATAACGCCGAATCACTCATCTTTCACTCAATTAGAAGCCCTACTCTTTTCATCGCCTTTTTTAGTTTCTCCAGATTGTCAAAAGACATCTCGCACAAAGGCATACGCGGCTCGCCGACATCCATACCCATCAAATTTAACGCCGTCTTGACGGGTATCGGGTTAACCTCGATAAACAGTTTATCAATCAGGTCAAAGTATTTTAGATGGATTTTCGCGGCTTTTCCATAATCCCCGTCAAGGCATAGCTTTGTCATTTGCGCTACTTCGGCGGGAATGACATTTGATAAAACCGAGATAATACCCAGACCTCCGATTGACATGAGCGGCACGACATCCTCATCATTTCCGCTCCACACGAAAAAGTCACCGTCACAGGCCGCAAGCGTATTGCCAATCAGCTTAAAGTCGCCAGACGCCTCTTTTACGCCGTTGATATTCGGGTGCTTTGCCAGCTCCGTATATGTCTCCGCCGTAAAAGACAACCCCGTGCGCGACGGAACATTGTATAAAATAATCGGCAGATTTACCCTGTCGGCGAGAAAGTTAAAGTGCTTTATCAGACCTTGCTGGGTGGTCTTGTTGTAGTATGGCGTGACCATCATCAGCGCGTCGGCGCCCGACTTTTCCGCCGACTGCGACATAAACAGCGCGGATTGCGTATCATTGCTGCCCGTTCCGGCAATGACTTTCACCCGGCTGTTGATATGTTTTACGCAAAAATCTATCGCGGCGGTGGATTCTTCGATAGTCTGCGTAGAACACTCTCCGGTGGTGCCGTTTATGACAATGGCAGCCGTACCGCCCGCTATCTGAAAATCTATGAGCTCTCCGAGTTTCTTAAAATCAATCTTCCCCTCGCGAAAAGGAGTGACAATGGCAGTTGCCGAGCCTTTAAACACAGGTGTTTTCATATTTATACAATCCTTTCCGACGCACCGCGTCATGTTCATTGAAGGCTTGCGCATATGGCCTTCTGCCCCCCGCTTATATATCCCTCGGCGCAAAGAAGCTCCGCCGTAAGCACCGCGCCGCCCGCCGCACCGCGCAGCGTATTGTGGGATAATCCAATAAACTTGTAATCATACTGGGAATCCTCCCTGAGCCGCCCCAAGGATATTGCCATACCGTTTTCGAGCATACAGTCGAGCTTGGTTTGAGGGCGATCTTGCTCATCAAAATAATGCAAGAACTGACGGGGCGCCGATGGCAGATTTAATTTTTGCGGCAACCCCTCATATTCGCGCCATAAGCCTATGATGTTTTCTTTGCTTGTTTTCTCGCGAAGGCTCATATGCACTGCCGCCATATGCCCGTCAAGGGCGGCGACGCGGACGCATTGCGCGCTGATATCAGGAAGGCTTGCGGGCACTATGGAATTTTCTTCGAGGTTGCCCCATATTTTCAAAGGCTCTCTCTCAGATTTTTTTTCTTCGTCGCCGCCTATATACGGTATTACGTTTTCAATCATCTCGGGCCACGTTTCAAAAGTCTTGCCGGCGCCCGATATGGCTTGGTATGTACAAACAAGAACCTTCTCGAGGCCAAATTTTTCGCGCAGCGGGTGAAGCGCCGGAACATAGCTTTGTATAGAGCAATTTGATTTGACTGTTATAAAACCGCGCTCAACCCCAAGCCGCTTTCGCTGGCTTTCAATGATTTTAAGGTGCTGCGGATTTATTTCCGGTATAATCATGGGTACGTCGGGCGTGTTCCTGTGTGCGCTGTTTGCCGAAATAACCGGGCATTCCGCCTTTGCGAACGCTTCTTCAAGAGCACTTGTTTCTTCACGGCTCATGGTTACGGCACAAAATATAAAATCAACCTCATCGGCTATTTTGCGGATGTCTGACTCGGCAGATAAAACTACAAGCTCCCTTACCGATTCCGGCAAAGGGTCTTTCATCATCCAACGCCCGGCGACAGCTTCTTCATATGTTTTGCCGGAGCTTTTGCTGCTTGCCGCAACCGAGGCAACGTCAAACCAAGGATGATTTGCAATAATGGCAATAAATCGCTGCCCGACCATTCCGGTCGCGCCAACTATGCCCACTTTGTATTTTTTTGATTGTTGTTCCACTGATATACCTACTGTAGCTATAACTGTAACATTGCTGTACTTATACTGCCGGCGTGCGAGCACACAAAACCGGCTTGAATTTGAACGGATTTTAGTGTATCATACGCACATGCTTTTTGCAACAGAAATGTCTGTGATGAGGCGCGCTTTTATAAGGCGCGGCGGTGAGAATGAATAAAAATGATTTTTACTACAATTTGCCCGAGAGCCTTATAGCCCAAGCCCCTCTTATGCGCCGCGACAGTTCGCGGCTTCTTTGCTTGGAGCGCACATCAGGGGCTATAGAGCACAGGGCTTTTTATGAGCTGCCCGGCTTGCTTCGCAAAGGAGACTGCCTTGTGTTAAACGACTCGCGGGTGCTTCCCGCAAGGCTCTTTGGCATACGCGATACCGGCGGCGGCGACGTTTCCTCGCATAACGCCTCTGCAAGCTCTTTGTCAAATGAGGCGGCGGCAAAAGAAATTGTCTCTCTTGAGGCTGTGGAAAGCGGCACGAAATCAAACCGCAAAAACATTGAAGTATTGCTTCTGAAAAAATATGATCCCTCCGCCACCACCGCCCCCGCAAGCACCGCTACACTGAGCGACTGGGAATGTCTCGTGCGGCCCGGACGGAAAATAAAGGTCGGAGCAAAGCTCTCTTTCGGCGGAGGATTGACCGCTGCGGTCATCGCGGAATTACCCGGCGGAAACAGGCTTATACGGTTTTATTGTGCCGGTAATTTTCTCGAAATACTAAGCAAACTCGGAAATATGCCTCTGCCGCCGTATATTCACCGGGAGCTAAAAGACGCCGAGCGGTATCAAACCGTATATGCGAGAGAACCCGGTTCCGCCGCCGCGCCCACGGCAGGCTTGCATTTTACGCATGACCTTTTTGATAAGCTGCGCTCAAAAGGCATAGAAACATGTCATGTCACTTTGCATATCGGGCTTGGCACTTTTCGCCCGGTAAAAACGGAGAAAATCGAAGACCATCAAATGCACTGCGAGCATTATATAATATCTGAACAAACGGCAAATAAAATAAACGCCGCAAAAAAAAGCGGCAATCGCGTCATAGCTGTCGGCACGACCGCTTGCCGCGTATTAGAGACGCTCTGCGACAAAAACGGGTACATTACGTCAGGCGAAGGCAGCACGGACATATTCATTTACCCGGGATATGAATTTCGGTGCATAGACGGCCTTATAACAAATTTCCATCTTCCCGAAAGCACTTTGATTATGTTGGTGTCCGCATTTGCCGGAAGAGAAAAAACGCTCCACGCCTATGGCGAAGCGATTTCTCATAAATACCGTTTTTATTCTTTCGGCGACGCTATGCTCATTGTGTAGAGCATAAGCGGTCAAAAACCGGACGGACATACTATGACACAGCAAACAGCCCTATTCACATTACCCCCCCCCTCACGTCAGCACAACAATATACTTTGGGATTACGTTGCACGGATAATATGAATGTTTAGAAAAGCGAAGCCCTAAATCACCATCGTCCTCTTCCCTGTTTATATACTTGATATTATCTGCCGCAAAGTGTTTAGCAAATTCATTATTTATTACCTGATAAGCGCCAAAATAATGAGTATCCGCTTTTTCCGTGTGTATGTAAAGCACATCGTTTTTGATTTCGCCTATGGAAAAAGCTACAACGGTATCATTTACGCGAAGCAGCCCTCCGGGCAAATCATACATATCATAATTATCCAAAACCTCTATAGTCTTATAATGATCTTCAAGAGCTATTTTTGTCGGAAAGTCAAGCCCGGCGCTGTATTTTATGTAAAAATCCCGTACCCGGGCAATGTTACAGGCGGTTATCTCCTCAAAAGCCCAGTTTTCATATTCTTTTTTGAATTTATTTATATGATTTCTTTTGCCGCTGTATTTTCTTCCCTGAAGGCTTTTGAGCGCGTCGGCCTCGTAAATATAATCACTCCAATCTTCATTAGAGTAAATAGTATAATCTTGCGTATCAGAAGCCGCCGCTGATGATTTCGGCGCGTTTGATATATTATCGGATATACTAATCGGACGCAATACCGATTGCAACGGCTCGATTTCATCTTCCGTGACGGCATAAAAAGCAATAGGCAGATTATTTGCACGGCAATACTCGGCCACCAATTTGATGCCGCCCAATATATCATTTCCCATAGGAACCGAAAACACGGTATTGACGCCGTTATACTTGGCGCTTGCTTTAAACACGACGGTATTGTCAAAGAGAGCATACTCCATCTTGAAGTAATCCCTCCACATGAATATACCTCCGGCCGTGTTGTTGCATATGTGGCTAAATCCTTGCTGTATCAGACCTCTGAGTTTGACAATATCAGAAAGTCCAAGCTGTTTAAACTCGAGCATCGTAGTATTAATTCACCTGCCTAAGTGCCGGAAGTTGATTTTTTCTTCTGTTTATCTGAATACGCTATTTTTAAGAGAAGCGGCGTGATGAGCGTAGTGAGTATAACGACAATGATTATCGCGGAAAACAAGCGCGTATTGAGCAGACCGATAACTATCCCTTTTGTCGCTATGATGATCGCGACCTCACCACGGGAAACCATTCCCGAACCGACTTGCAAACATTCCCTGTTTGTGAAGCCGCATATTTTCGCGCCCAAGCCGCATCCTATAAATTTTGTGATAATTGCCATGATAAGAAGCAAGAACGCAAGCAAAACAGTATTGAACGTCAGTCCGTCAAATGTTGCGTGCAATCCCACGCTCACAAAGAAAATCGGCGAAAAGAAGAGAAAAGAAAGCACCGCGCTTCGCTCTTCAATATATCGCTCGGCCTTGCTGCTGCATAAGGATAACCCGGCAAAATACGCTCCCGCAATGCTTGATATGCTGAGTATGTCGGCAAGATACGCCATTATAAAGCAAAAAGCCAAGCTAATGATTGATATTCGCCGCAATCTCAGGTTTTTTTCCGAAAGATAGGAAATCAGTTTGAACATGATAGTTCCGGCAACCCATACAATAACAAAGAATATGAGTATTTTTCCCAGAAGCAACCCCGTATCGAGAACTGAAATACTGCCGGTTTCCCCGGCGCCCATAATCAATGACAGCAAGATAATGCCAAGTATATCGTCTATGACGGCAGCCCCGAGTATGGCCGTGCCCGTTTTGGTCTGGAGCTTTCCCATCTCGTGCAAAACATCAACGGTTATACTGATTGACGTAGCGGTAAAGATGACGCCGATAAACATACTTTCGATAGGGTCAATGCCAAAAGCCAAAGCCAGCGCAAAAGCTCCGCCAAGCGGAACAATGGCCCCGATCACAGCTATTATTATTGACGCTTTCAACGCTTTGCGCAGCTCTTGCAGGTCTGTTTCCAACCCGGCGGAAAACATCAGTAAAACCACGCCGATTTCCGCGAGTATCGCTATGATCTCACTGCGCTCGACCATGCCAAATACGGCAGGGCCGAGTATGATTCCGGCAACGGATTTGCACCGTCATCCCCTCTCCCGGCGTACTCTCCAAAGATATGACCCCGCCGACTTTGTCTATATTGCGCCTGACGACATCCATACCGACTCCGCGGCCGGAAAACTCCGTTACCTCTTCGTTTGTGGAGAAACCCGGAAGAAATATCATGTGATATACTTCTTTGTCGGTATATTCGCTGTCGGGCTTGGTCGTAAGCCCTCTCTCATTTGCCTTGCGCAAGATGGTGTTGCGGTCGAGACCTTGACCGTCGTCCGTGATGAGGATGACGACGTCGCCGCCGGCGCTGCGCGCTTCCAAAACGAGCTTTCCGACTGCGGGTTTGCCTGCTTTGAGGCGGACGTCGGGCGTCTCTATGCCGTGGTCAACAGCGTTGCGGATAAGGTGCATGAGCGGGTCGGACAAGGTGTCAATGATATTTTTATCAACCTCGGTCTCTTCTCCGATGAGCGTAAGCTCGACTTCTTTTCCTACGGCTTTGCTGACGTCTCTCGCGATACGGAGCATTTTATGGAAAGAGTTTGAAACAGGCAGCATACGCATAGATGTAACAATGTCTTGCAGCTCGTTGATGAGCTTGCGAAGCTCTTGACTGCTGCGCTCAAATGAATCAATATGCAGATTTG
Source organism: Oscillospiraceae bacterium (assembly GCA_009777235.1). Taxonomy (GTDB): domain Bacteria; phylum Bacillota; class Clostridia; order Oscillospirales; family Oscillospiraceae; genus WRMH01. Next base: position 67,228 of record WRMH01000002.1, on the reverse strand, counting down.
CGACCTCAGGATTTTTTGTTACCATAGATTCCGTAGTGACGATTTCACCCATGAGGTTCATGAGTTTGTCGAGTTTATTTACGTTGACGCTTATAAAGTTTTGCTTAATCTCGGTGGTGGCGGCGACAGCTTTAATGCTGTCGGCCGCGCCGCCGGCGCCGGCTTCCGAGGATGCGGGTTTTACGCGCATAGACGCGGGAAGCTCCTCACTGTCGGGAGCCATATCAATAAGGCTCACCGAAGAGACATACATGGTCGAATCTACGATTTTTTGCAAAGTGTCAGGGTTTTCAGTGCTTTGCACATACATAACAAACCCGTTGTTGATGATTATATCGCTTGAATCTTTGTCGTCAATATCTTCGGGCACATGCAAAATATTTTGACAATGGTCAATGAGCGCGTTGACGACTGTAAATGCGCGCAGGTTTTCCATTTGGCAGCCGGCTTCAAAGGTTACTTTTATCTTATATACCGGGATATTGGGATTGCCGCCCGCAGAGGAAGCCGCAAAACTATCGGGAGCGGCTGCGGCTGCTGCGGGAGCAGAGCCGCTTGAGGCAGCGGTGCTTGCCGCCGCATCGGCCAAAATTTCTTGGGTGTACGTGTGGATTTTATCGCTCAACTCGGTAAAGTCGCCGTCGGCTTCGGCGCCGGACGAGAGCTTGCCGATTTCATTCTTAAATATATCGCCGGAATCCAAAACAAGATCGGTCACATTCTCGACGACATCAGGGCTTTTACGTGTTTTCCCGGCGCGTATGTTGTCAAACATATCTTCCAGCGCGTGTGCAAGTTTTGCAAGATTGTCAAAGGACATCATTGCAGAAGAACCTTTTATCGTATGCATTATGCGAAATATCTCGTCAATGTGTTCATCGGTCAGATTCTTATCCTTCTCGCTTTGCAGAAGAACCTCTTCTAACGACTCTAAAAGCTGCTGTGTCTCGAAAATGAACACATCTAACATAGGATCTAATTCACGCATCATATATTACCTACCATTTCATAAAAACTTTTGAGAACGCCGGCTCAAGATACTAAAATGCAAGAACCTTAGTCCTTTGGCATTATCCGAGCTTCTTGATTGCCGCAATGAAGCCTTCCTCTTTGAACGGTTTGACGATAAACCCTTTCGCGCCGGAAACGATTGCATCGCGAACCATAGCTTCCTGACCCATTGCGGAAACCATGACGACCTTTGATTGAGGGTCAACTTTTGCGATTTCCTTGAGCGCGTCAAGTCCGGTCATTTCCGGCATGGTAATGTCCATTGTGACGATGTCCGGCGATAAATCCTTGTACATCTCGACGGCGACACTGCCGTTTTCTGCTTCGCCAACGACTTCATAGCCGTTTTTTGTAAGCATGTTCTTGATCGAGATGCGCATGAATGCCGCGTCGTCAACGATTAAGACTGTTGCCATTGTTATTCCTCCTAGCAAAACATTGATTGTGTAAAATGCTGTAAAGTGAAAATTTAAAACCTATATAATCTTTTCACCTAATCCGACTGTTTTTATTTTCAGCGCGCCGCTTGCGGTATCAAGCTCGATGGTACGCCCGTGCTTGCCTCCGGTATCGTTGGCTATGAGGGGGATCGAGAGCTGTCTGAGTATTGCTATCCCGGCTGCGGTATTTCTTTCGCCTATTTTGAGCAGGTCGTTGTTCTGGCTTATTGCCGTGAACATGTGAGCCCCGCCCGCTATCTTTGCAACAAGGGCGTTTCTCGGCACACCCATCCGTTCAAGCTGCTTAATGAGTTCGATAACGGCGGAATCAACAAACTTGTCTATTTTCTGACCCTCAAAGCCTTTGTATGTGGGAAGCATACAATGAGCCATGCCGCCGATTTTTCGAGCTTTGTCATAAAGAGTGATGCCAACGCACGATCCGAGACCCAAGGTCGTAATTATATCAGGATTTCTCGCGGCTTTCAAGTCCGCCATACCTACTAAAACCGTCGCCATATTAACCTCCACTCCTGCGTATATCACACGAAAGTGTAATCGCGCACAGGAGGTTTGCGTCATATCTGATAATAGTATTGATATTTTTCAACGCTATCCTTCCAATCCTAAAGCTTCAAGAAGCATTTTATATGAATTATAATCAGGAATCAAGAAAAAATGTCCGTTAATGTCACCGGCAAGGTCATTAAAGCGCGTATTGAGGAATAAAACCGATTCTCCGATAGTTCCGTATTGTATGGTTGCTATGCTGATAATCGCGCCCAGCATATCAACCGCAAGCTGCGGCACGGACGGTATCGCGCTAAGCCCGGAGAAAGTCGTAATGGCGGAAAGAAACGAACCGACTAAAATATTTGCGATTTCCACGAGCGTGTCCTGCTCTAAGTCCGTCAGCACAAACTCGGAATCTTCGGTATCGCGCTCGGGCTGGCAAAGGGCTTGAGACACCATTGCCATAGCGTCCTTCATGCTCAAAAGAAGTAAAATAAAACCGTTAAGGTCGCCGGATACATCAATAAGCACTCCGGCCACAAGCGTTTCAGGACCGTCAAGTACATTGACTATTTCGTTAAAAGGTACGACGGATGCAATCGGTACGCTCATGGTGATTCTGCGGTCTAAAAGACCGGCGAGCGCGGATGCGGCATGTCCTGCCCCTATATTACCAATTTCCTTGAAAACGTCAAGATGTTTTGATAAGTTATTGTTGAGAGAATCGTTCATTTTTTTTATGACCTCAAGTAAATCTCGATTTTCGCCGATATTTATAGTGTGGTATAGTAATGGCGGTGCGAATAGCACGGAAAGAAAAAGAAACAGAGGCTGTTTATGAGGATAGATGCGACGCAAGTATTGGCTCAAGGTGGCTTGAAAATAAAATCAGGCACAAATACGGTTTTGGATTCCTTAAAAGAGGGGGATGTGATCAGGGCAACTGTTTTATCGGGCGAGAAAAACGGTACGTTAAACCTAAAAACACAAGACGGTCAAATTTTCAGTGCAAAGTTAGATACAGACATTAAACTTACAAAGGGCGATACCGTACTTCTCGAGGTGCTTGGGAAAGAAGAAAATCAAATATCCTTGTCGTTTAGCGGAGTAGAGAGCGCGGGGGAGGATTTGTCTCCAAGGGAAGCGAGTTTAGTCAGGGACTTTTCGGATAAAAGTTTAGCGCCGTTTGCGGCTAAGCTCGCCGAGCAAAGTATTCCGGTCACTGAAGAAACAGCTCGCGTGATGCGTGACATCATGGCACAAAATCCGGGATTATCAATTGAGGAAGCCGCGTTTCTTGCTTCAAATAAACTTACGGGTGACGAAAACCTTATGAAAGCTGCCCTTGCTTTGCTGTCGGGCGGTGAAAAGACGGACGCGATGATTGCAAATCTTATTGCGGCGCTGGGTGAGCAGGATTTTCTCGTAAATCAGGACTTGGGTACTCGCAATCCCGAAAACAGTATCAGCAGTGGAACGCTGCCAAATTCGTTTAGCACAGCCGCATCCGAATCTCCCTTGACCGAGTTTATCGCTCGCATTGCGGTCAGTCTGAGCAGCTTGCCCGAGCATGTGACAGGGACTCAAAATGAGGCGGGCAGGGCGCCCTCTGAGGATGCTCAAGCAATTATATCACAACATGATGGCAATATGCAATCAAATATATCAGATACGGAAGATATATTATTTAAATTATCGAATACGGCGGAAAACGCGGAGCAATCCGCCACACAGGCAGCACAGGATAACACGTCGCAAACCGTTGCGGGAGAGGGCGCGGCAAATCCGGGAGAGGCAGCAGCGCCCGGCGAGCAAGTAAAAACCACCCCCCAAGACGCCATGCGTGAGATAGCGGAAAAGCCGGGAGAAACAGCCGCCATGTCCGGCGAGATTGCGGAAAATACGCAGCCGGGAGAAACAGAGCAGGCCGGGCAATCAGGCGGGCGCGCGCAGACGGCCGCGCCTCCATCTCTCGGCGAAACGGTAGCTCAAATGCTGTCAGAAATGCCGGAGTTTAAGGGCACGCCGCCGGCTGCCCTCGAGAGATTTTCAAACATGCTGCTAAGGGTGGCAAAAGACGCCGGAGACGGCGCGGATAATGCGGATAATAATGGCAATACGGTAAAAGATACAAAAATGCTGGCGGCACAGCTTGAAAAAATGTTTGCGGCGATAAACAAAGACGACGCGGATGCGGGAATACGCCTGCGTGCCGCCCGGGAGGAAATGTCAGCAAGGCTTTCTTTGGTTGAAGAGGAAATATCCAAGGCGACAGGACCGAGAGGGGCGGAACTGTTATCGCAGACGCAAAAATTAATGGACCATGTACGCCTCTTAAACAATATTGAACAGTTTACATATATGCAGTTGCCGGTAAAGCTGCGCGAGGAGCAGAAAACGGCGGAGCTGTATGTTTTTAAGCGAAAAGGCGGCAAAAGAGCAGACCCCGACAATGTAAATATACTGATGTCAATAGATTTGGAAAACATGGGGCATTGGGAGGCGCTGCTGAACATAAAAGGCAAAGATGTCTACCTGAACATGGAGGTAGCAGGGGAAGCGGAAAAAGAACATTTTAGCAGCAATACCGTTTTGCTCCATGAGATGTTAAGCCAGGAGGGATTTAAGCTGATAAATACGAACATCAAAATATCACAGGAAGAAACAACTCCGCTAAACGCCCTTTCCGCGTTTGAGAGATACACAGGCGGCAAACAAGGGCGAATAGATTTGAAGATTTGAAAATCTTACCCTCTCTCGGCGGGTGATGTTTTTACAAAATCAGTCGGAGCTTGTGCTAACCACTGATTTTGGCTATAATATAACCCACCACAAAGCGGTCATAAAATTCATTCCGAGAGCGGAGCATGGATGCGGAGCGTCCGAACCGTCTGCGCAAGGATGACGCAGTGGTTCGGGGAGGAACGATTTTATGACAGCGCAGGAGTAGAGTCGGAGAATTTTGATTTTGTTAAGATAGTACGGTTAAATTTAATCTGTGTGGACGGTTTATGGAAGAGAAAAAGAAAATCAAGCAGGCGGCAGCCTTGAGTTATGACCCCGCAAAAGACGACGTCCCGGTACTGGCGGCTTTTGGCGAAGGTCATCTTGCGCAAAAAATCGTAAAAGTGGCGCAAGATTCCGGCGTGCCTGTGGTGCCTGAGCCGGGCCTTACAAATATGCTGTCAAAACTCATGATCGGCGACGAAATAGCGTCTGAAATGTATGACGCGGTGGCAAAGGTACTCGCTTTTGTCAGCGAAGTTGACAAAACATTTGGAGAGAAAGTAAAGAAAGGGTTTATCAAACAGTGAAATTGATTTCTTGGAATGTAAACGGTCTGAGGGCGTGCTTGAAAAAAGGATTTCTGGAATTTTTCCGTAAAGCTGATGCGGACATATTTTGTCTTCAGGAAATAAAAATGGAACAAGGGCAAGCAGACATTGACCTAAGCGGTCAACAAAATCTCAACTTGCTTGACAAAGCTGATAGCCCGGCATCCGCAAAGTATTATGAATACTGGAACAGCGCCGAGAAGAAAGGCTATTCGGGCACTGCCGTTTTCACAAAGACGCTCCCGCTGTCGCATACATACGGAATGGGCATATATGAGCATGACCGGGAAGGGCGGATGATAACTCTCGAATATGACGGATTTTACCTTGTCAATGTCTATACGCCAAACTCGCAAAGGGAACTGGCGCGGTTGGAGTACCGAATGTGCTGGGAAGATGCGTTCAGGCACTATGTTTGTCAGCTTGACGCAAAAAAAACCGTCATAATTTGCGGAGACTTAAATGTAGCGCACAAGGAAATAGACCTGAAAAATCCCAAATCAAACGTAAACAACGCGGGTTTTACAAAAGAGGAACGAGATAAGATGACAGGTCTTCTTGATTCGGGCTTTACGGATTTGTACAGGCACTTTTATCCGCAAAAGGAAAACGCGTATACATGGTGGTCGTACATGGGCGGTGCGCGTGAGAGAAACACAGGCTGGCGCATTGATTATTTTCTCGGCTCAAACAGATTGACCGAAACGGTCAATGAAGCCGCTTTTATCAAAGACGCGTTTATTCTCCCACAGGTGCATGGCAGCGACCACTGCCCGGTCGGCATAGAAACCCGCTTTGGATAAAGTGATTCTTCTTATGAGGTTATAGAAATTATTCCGAGAGCGGAGCATGGATGCGGAGCGTCCGAATCGTCTGCGCAAGGATGACGCAGTGATTCGGGGAGGAATGATTTTATGACCGCGTAAGAAGAATAAAACGATAAAGAAATTAAAGGAATAAATCTTGAAATAAAGGCAAGGATGTGAGATACTGATATGGCGCGGTTTCGCGCTGAGAATTTGGAGACTGGGATATGAGCACAATCACATCAACTGACGCAATTGCCAAGACAGACAGAATACAATATACGCAAAATTCGGGAGTCGAGAGAGTGGACGCCGAAAACCCGGACGGCGAAGAATTTTCGGCATTGCTAAATCAAGCCCTCAAAGGATTGACCCAGAGCGCCGGCATGAACGCGTATACGGATATGACGGGAATGTCGGGTACTTTTTTACCCACAGCCGCGAACCTTGCAATGCCGTCCGTGAGCAATACATTGGAGCAAGCGATGCTTACGGCATCTTCTTCCGGCGACAACAAAGACACAATGGTTGCGCTCCTTATGCTCATGATGATGATGCAGTCAAGCTCCGGCAGCGGCGGCGGGGAAATGTCAATGCTTATGCAGATGATGACAGGCTTGATTTCGCAAATGCAAGATCAGGATTCCTTGCGAAACAGCTTTATGTATTCATCGGGCGGCGAACCTTTTGTTTTGGATTTATTTGATGAGCAGATATTTAACAAACCGATACCGGAAGTCACGGGAACAGACAAGCCCGATTTGCCGCTCGAATGGTGGAGACCGACCACCCCAACCATCACAGGCTCTCCCGAAAACAGAAACCCGTCTTTATACAGCGCGGTGGTAAATCAGTTTGATGTCGAAAACTCAGAGAGATACAGACCGGGGCGAGAGGGCAACACATACTGCAACATATTTGTTTGGGATGTTACCAGAGCAATGGGCGCCGAGCTGCCATACTATACCGAACCGTCCACGGGCGCGCCGCGTTATTACCCTGACACCAAAGGCGCAAACTGCAACGGCGCAATAGCGATGGACAATTGGCTTCACAAGTACGGCGCGGAATACGGGTGGCAAGAAGTGGACGCAAAAACGGCGCAAATGCTTGCAAACCAAGGACACCCGGTAGTAACATCGGCGGGCGACATGGGTCATGTGCAGGTAGTTGTTCCGTCAAAAGACGGCAATTTCGACCCGATAAGGGGCGTGACGGTGGCGCAAGCGGGCAGCACCAGAAGCATAGGAAATTATAAATATATATCTGAAACATACAACGCAAACACGCTAAATACAAAAATCAGCTACTTTGCGCATCCATAACACAAACGCCGCTATAGTAAAGCGGTCATAAAAATTATTCCGAGAGCGGAGCATGGATGCGGAGCGTCCGATCGTTTGCGCACGGATGAACGCAACTGATCGGGGAGGAATGATTTTATGACCGCCGCTTGTAAAAACTCATTAGCTACACCCGCCGAGCGCGGACTAAATCGGAGATGACCAAATAATGAACACCCTATTTGATTCGTATAAAATACTCGGCGTGAAAATCGGCTCTGACCTTGCCGATGTTACCGCGTCATATCGGCAGCTATGCAGAGAGTACCATCCCGATATAAGCGACAATCCCGAGGCCGAAGAGCTGATGAAGCAAGTAAATATCGCTTATACGGTTTTGCGCGAGAAATTTAAGCGAGAGGCATATTTTCGCGAGAGGCAATCGCAAACGCGGACGGGAAGCGATACGGCATACCGCCCCGGAAGATATACGTCCGCGACGGAGCGGGCGCATACGGTGCCCGCGCACAGCGAGCGGCAAACAAAAGAAGAGCGTCAGCAGACTTATGAGGAGCAGCACAGACAAGCCGCCGAACAAGCGGCGCGCAGCGCGGAGGCGGAGACGGATTCGCGGGCGGCTCTGCATAACTATTTCGAGGCAATAAACACCTATGATTACAAGAGGGCATATGAATATTTGAGCGTACACGATAAGGCCGGTATCACGTTAGAAAACTTTATCCGGTGGCGTGAATCGGTGGCAAAACTATATCCGATGCGTGAGTTTAAGATTGCCGGAGGCTCGTCTATAGCCGTAGTGACATGGGGAGGCAGCAAGATTTTCCACGCGAGGAAATTTCGGATTTTGATTACCGAAGACGATTATACAAAAGAGGCCGCGCAAACCGATACGCTTGACAAGCTCGTTATTATCGAGGACGGCAAATGGGGAGTTTTTCTCGGGTACAGGGAAATAGGCGAACTGACCCGGACGTTTGAAAAACGCTTTGAAAGCAGGAAAAAACGCGATATTGAGAAGCGTTGGGAAGAGTACTCTGCCGGAATAAACACAGAGCTTGATATGCTAAACATAGAGGGGTTAAAAAAAGCGGCGTCAAAAGAACTCTACCGTCATCGGCGCTATGGAAGCTCTTTGACCTTTGCGGTTATTAAAATTCAAAAAAATGACGAAAAACAAGGCGGAGAATCAGAACTCTTGCTTTGCGCGGCAAAAACGATAAATGGATATTTGCGTGAAATTGATATACCAGCATATGCCGGCGACGGCGTGTTTGCGGTTTTGTTTGCCGAACTCGGCAGAAAAAACGCCGAAAACGTGATAAGCCGATTGATAGAGGGCATAAAGGCAAACGCGGGGCAAAGGCTTTGCGAAAACGCGCAGATAGACCGGCATTTTGAGTCATGGTCCGAAAAAAAACACGCCGATATAGACGCTCTTGACGAGGTGCTGGCAAGGTTTAATAAAAAACTATAAAAAAAATCAAAAAAACGCTAAGTTTTGAGCGGAAAATGACGATTATAAAGATATAAGCTATTTATAGGCTGTATTTGCGCCGCTCACGGAGGAACGGCACACATTCTGACTACCGCTGAAACAGCGCGGAAAACAAAAGGATTTGAGGTGTATTAAAATGGCGATTAACCCACTTATGAGATCATCCACGACAAGACTTATGGGTCTGTCATCGGGAATGGATACGGAAGGCATAATTCAGGCGACCCTTCGTATGCATCAATTTAAAATTGACAGTCAGATGCGCAATAAAAAAATGATTGAATGGCGTCAGCAGATACATACCGGCATTAAAGATCAGATTACGAGCTTAAGGCAGACATATCTGTCTAATTTGGGCGCGAAATCCATGATGCAGCGCAGCGCGTTTAATACGAATGTGGCGAGCCTGTCAACGGCGAGCGGAAAAAGCGTGAGCGCTGTGTCGGTCTCCGCGTCTACAAACGCGAGCCTCGGCAGCATGACGATAAATCAGGTGGTCAGCCTTGCAAAAGGCGCGAGTTACACGTCGTCGGGCAAGGTTTCGGCAAACGGCAACGGCTTCACCAACGACCAGACGCTGCGAAGCCTTAATTTCCACGGCGGGGAAATTGAGTTTAACAACTATAAAACATCTGTTACAACCACTGACAATACAACGATATCAATGACCCCGGACGATGTGGCGGGGCTTGCTTGGAGCGATTATGAAAAGGCAACGGTGACGGGCAGCAATGGGAATACTCTCACTATAACAAAAGATGCCGGTGGCGCATACTCATTTGAAGTAAAAAATAGCGATGGTGTTGTATACGACTCGGGCGCCTTGAATTTTGCTACTGCTGAAGATGGAAAAATCAGCTTAAACGTAGTAGGTATGGGCACAGTTGAGCTGACCGAAAATGAATCAGATGTCAATATTCAAATAAAAGGCGAAGACGACAAGATATTACTGTCCGACAGAAAAATGAACTTTATGCGTGAAGCGACATACACCGACGGCTCTGATGAGGTCAAGTTTGAAAAGAACAGAGACGATGTGATCGCAAACAACGGCAAAGTTATAAACGATTCCAGTTTCATCGGCGAAGCAAACCTTACTATCAACGGAGTTGACATCAAACTGACGTCAAATATGACGCTCAGTCAGATGACAAATGCCGTAAACAACAGCAACGCGGGGGTTACACTCAGCTATGACCGTATGCAAGACAGGTTCACGTTCGAATCCAAAACGATCGGCGGATCGCTGGCGGACATAAATATTAGCAGTGACAGCGACAACTTGCTTGCCATGCTTGCCGGGTCGGGCGGCGCGGTTGCCACCGAGGGCAGTATGGCTGTGGTGATAATCAACGGTGAAGAAGTGACACAAAGCACCAACTCATTCGAGTACAGGGGCGTGCGAATCACTCTCAACCACACGACGGAAGCCGCCGATGAACCAATCAATGTTACTGTCAAACGCGACACCGACAAAGCCGTTGACACGATAAAAGATTTCATCAACGCCTACAATACCCTCATCAAAAAACTCGAAGACCTGCTCAATGAACGCAAAACAAGCAGTGAAGCCTCATACAAGCCCCTCACCGATGAAGAAAAGTCGTCTTTGACCGAAAAGCAAATAGAAGAATGGGAAGCGATAGCAAAAAAAGGCATAATGAGAAGCGACAGGGGCATACAGGATTTAGTATCTAATCTTCGCAAATCATTCTTTGAGGAGATTGAAGGCGCGGGGCTGTCAGCGGCGCAAATCGGGCTGTCTACCGGAAGACATGATTCGGGAACCGGCGGACAGATAATGATTGACGAAGAAAAGCTCAGAGCGGCTCTTGAAGCAGACCCCGATAAAGTAGCCGACGTATTTATCAAAATCAATCAGACGGACGGGGGCACAAAAGCAACCGGCCTGCTCTATAAATTAGACGGCTATATGCGCGACTTCGTAAACACAACGCAGAGCATATCCATCAAAGCCCTTGAAGATTCTCTAAAAGAAGCAAACGCGAGAGTAGCGAAAATGGAAGAGAAAATGTGGGCGGAAGAAGAAAAGCTCTACAGGCAGTTTGCCGCAATGGAAACAGCCTTGTCAAAGCTGAATCAGCAAGGCGACTGGTTCTCCTCAATGCTCGGCAAATAACGATAAACGCAAGTAAGAGCCGCCAAACTATTTTCTTACGAGCCGCCGGAAAATCGGCAAGCTGTACAAATCCAAAAAGCAAAGTTCAAAAACGGCAAAAAGAGGGAAGGAAATTGTCATGCAGCAAATGTTAATGTTGAATAATCGTCCTCAGGATATATATCGCAAACAGGATATATTGACGGCTTCGCCGGTTGATCTCATCATAATGCTCTACGACGCGCTAAAGAGGAATATAATTATGGGAAAACGGAGCATCACAAACAAAGATGTGCCGGGTGCTCACAAACACCTCATGAAAGCGCAGATGATATTGACCGAGCTGATAAACAGCTTGGACATGAGTTATCAAATATCCGAAGAGCTCCTTGATTTATATGAGTTTGCGCTCAAGAGTATCGCGGACGCGAATATGCACAAGGATACGGAACCGCTCGGACCTGTAATAGAGATGATTGACGAAATCAGGGGAGCGTGGAAAGAAATCGGCAGCGCGAACAGGGGTATGCTGGAAAACAATATTGAGGCGTGACGCAAAGAGGCGGCGGGCACTAAACATTTGAGGTATGAGTGATTTGAAAACTTCCGACAAAGACAGGCTTTTAGAACTGCTATCACAGGAACTTAAACTGTTGGAGCAAGTATGCGAACTAACAGAAAAACAATCAGAGCAGCTTGGCGCGGACAAAATAGACGAGCTTAATATAACGCTCGACAAAACACAGAAAGTAATAGAAAAAATCAACGGATTGCATCTGGAACAAAGCCCTCTGATGCGATCTTATGACGCGCTGCCGCCGGGCGAGAAGTCAGACAGGGAAGCCATCTTAAACTTAGCCGAGCAAATACGGGAGAAACTTGAAATCTGCGCCGGCAAAAGCAGTCAAACCTACGGTATGCTGGAAGCAAAAAAAATGGAGCAATCGGCGAAAATAGATGATCAAAGCGCGAAAAGAAAAGGCATAGGCGGATATGCTCAGGCAGTGGCGAGTGTTTCCGAAATGATTGACAAGACGACTTAATGCCGCGGCGGCGATGACAGCATAAGAAGGCAGAGCCTGCAACGCAAAGATGAATGAGGATATAACGAGTGAGTATGAGAATACAAGGCCAAAAAGCGACGGAATCGGGTATCGTACAGGTGCGAAGCGCGGGAGCGCACACCGCGGGCGAAGCGGAAAGCAGCGCGTTTCACCGCACGCTCACGGATTTGTCGCAAGAGCGGCTCACAGAAAAGCTGAGCGGTATGCGAAACGACATAGAAGAGCAGGCAAAACGGCTATCCGACAGGGTAGATGTAAAAGAATTTGAAAAATATCGCAGACTTATCCGAGAATTTCTTGACGAAATCGTCAGTAACGGATATACTTTCTCAAGAGAGGACGCATATGCCTCCCGGGGCAGGCACAGATATATTGCCACAATCAAGATAATTGACGAAAAACTTGATGAGCTCGGGAAGGAAGTCATGAAGGAACAATCCGATAAAATCGAGGTTTTAAACAAAATTGACGATATTAGAGGACTCCTGCTTGATATTATGATGTAATCGGAGCTTGCTTTGCGGCTCATGAAAAATCTTTTAGGATGGTGATTTTGATGCACGATATGATGGGCATGAACATGATGGTTGAAGACGTAATGCGAGGCAAATATCTGACTTTTTTGATCGGAGATGTTAGTTACGGCATAGAAATTAACTACATCAGGGAGATTATCAGCGTTCAGGATATAACGCTGATACCGCATACGCATATGTATGTGAAAGGCATAATCAATCTGAGAGGCACGGTAGTACCGGTAATTGATATGGGTATGCGCTTTGGCGGTAATGAGATCATATATACCGAGCAAACATGTATCATAGTATTCAATATGGACGAGATGATCGTCGGTATTCTCGTGGACGGCGTACAGGATGTGCTTGACATTGCGGATGAAGACATACAAGACCCGCCAAAAACAACGGGCAACGCGATAAAGAACAATTTCATCAAAGCCGTTGGCGTCGCGGCCGGAGAAGTAAAGCAGCTGATCGATGTTTACACAGTTTTTGAAATGGGCGGAGAAGGCCAGTAACTATAAAACGCGTAAAGCGGCCATAAAAAATCATTTTTATGACCGCCGATAGTAAAGATAAAGACCGGAGGGCGCGAAGTGCAAATATCAGACAAGGATTTTGCTCATCTGCATACTTATATTAAGTCAAACTTTGGGGTAAATCTTGAAAAAAAGAGAACCCTCATAGAAGGCCGTTTGACTAACTTTATCGTATCGGAAGGATTCGACGGATTTTCCGACTATTTAGAGGACGTGTTTGCCGATAAGACCGGTGGTAAGATAAATACCCTCATGACAAAACTTACCACAAACTACACCTACTTTATGCGTGAGGAAACGCATTACAAATTCATGGAAGAGGTCGCCCTCCCTTACTGGACGCAGCATATAAAAGACCGCGATCTGCGCATATGGAGCGCCGGATGCGCATCCGGCGAGGAGGCATATACTACGGTTATGGTACTCCGAGAATGGTTCGGCCCTAAAATCAGCCAATGGGATGCTACGGTGTTGGCCACCGACATCTCCGTTAGGGTTTTGGAAATGGCCAAAGCGGGTATTTACCCGGAGGAACACTTCGAGCATTTGCCGAAAACTTGGAAACTAAAATATTTTACGAAAGTCGGCGAAGAGAAGTACAAAATCAAGGATGTGCTGGCAAAGGGCGTGCATTTCGGGCAGTTCAATTTGATGGGCAATTTCAGCAGATTCAGGAAGAAGTTCCACATAATCTTTTGCAGAAACGTCATGATCTATTTTGACACCCCGACAAAGCAGGTTCTTGCGAAAAAATATCATGACGCACTTGAAGTGGGCGGGTATCTGTTTATAGGGCTTAGCGAGACTCTCAGCGGTATTCAAGGGGACTTTCAACAGGTCGCTCCGTCAATCTACAGAAGAGTCAGATAAAGGGGCAATCATCTCAACATATCGTGCCGAAATCTGATAAACCTGTATAAAAACGCTACATATTGCGATAAAATCAAAAAAAAGATAGACAGCAAGGGGCAGTCGTGGTATAATTCTTTGATACAAAGAATTGCTATGACTGCTTTTGAGGTAATGTTATGTGGGAAAAAATGTTCAAACCGATGGATATTTTGCAAAAGGGGCTTTCTGCAAGCTGGACGCGAAATGCCGTGATACGCAACAACATTGCAAATGTTGAAACCCCGGGTTTTAAGGCATCAGAGGTGGACTTTGAATCTGTTTTCGCAAAAGCTGTCACAGGGGGCGGCTTTGTCGGAAACAGAACGAACGAAAGGCATATAAGCATAGGTACGGGAAATCTCGACAACCTAAGGCCGCAAATATATGAGCGCAAAGACCTTTCAATGCGCATGGATGGCAACAATGTAGACATAGAGTCAGAAAATGTAAAGCTCGTGCAAAACCAAATATATTACAATACCTTGATGGAAAAGCTAAACAGCGAGATAAGGCGTTTGAGACTGGCGATCAGCGAAGGACGCTGATTTTAAAGCTCAAAACAAATACTAAAAAGGGGATAAAAAAATGTCTTTTTTAAGCTCAATGAGCATTAGCGCGTCGGCGCTGACAGCGACACGGCTTCGCATGGATGTAATTACCGAAAACATGGCAAACAGCAGCACGACAAGGACGGCAAACGGCGAGCCATACCGCAGAAAATACGTGGTATTTCAAGAAAGAAGCGACGACAGGGCATTTGCCGCGTTCTTCAATAAGGCGCGCAAAGCGCCGGGCGGCGTCAGGGTGATCGAAATCGGAGAGGATCAGTCCGAGTTTAAATACGACTACAACCCGACGCATCCGGACGCCGACGAAAATGGATATGTCAGGCTGCCGAATGTCGAGGTCGTTCAGGAAATGGTAGATATGATGTCCGCGTTTAGGGCATATGAAGCAAATATCACGGCGCTCAACGCCTTTAAAGACATGGCGGTCAAAACCTTAGAGATAGGCAAGTAATCCCGGAGCTTACAGAAAATTAGGAGGCACGGTATAAATGCAGATAAATCCGCTTCAAACAAACTTAATGCACCTATTCAACAACGAACCCATAAAAGCAGCCGTCGAGAGATTTTCGGACGACTCAAACAGCTTTTCGAGCATATTATCAGAATCGTTTAACACGGCAAGCGTGACGGACACGGTAGACAAAAGCGGCACGATCGAGCTTCTTATGGGAGAAAGCGATGATTTGGCGGGTTTGCTCATAGATGCTCAAAAATCCGAGCTCGCCTTGCAGCTCGCGCTGCAAATCCGAAACAAGATAATTGACGCATACAACGAGGTCATGAGAATGCAGGTATAACACAGTCATAAACGGGTCATATTAGAGGGTTGTAGGAGTAATATAAATGCCGCCAGATAGAGTTATATTATTTATTATAGGCACGGTCGCCATTCTTTTTGGTGCTTACTATGTGACATATTATGTCGGCAAGAAAGCGTCGGGGCAGACCCGTGCCGGCATACGAAACAGGAATATCGCCTTGATAGACCGTTTTGCTATCTCGCGTGACAAGAGCTTTTGTGTCGTGGAGATAGCCGATAAGGTCTATATTGTGGGCGTGACCAACAACTCAATGACGCTGCTCGACACGCTCGATGCGGCGGAATTTGCCAAATTTACAGAAAAAAACGACGACAGGCAAATATCGTGGAAGAACACCCCCGTCGGGCAATACGGGAATAAACTGACAAAAAAGGTGGTCGCCTTTTTCGCGGCAAAAAAGGGAAAACTGCCGGAAGACAGCGGCACAGCTGACTTTGCCGAGACATTTGACAAAGCAAAGCGCAATGCCGACAGCGCGGAAGAACCGGACGGCACGGGCGATACGGGCGAAAACGAGTGACACAGGCGATAAAAAAAGCTAAGTAGCGGAGGGCGGTTAATGCCTATAGACGTTGATGCCGAAGCAGGCGCGGGCACATTGGCAGAGATAGTAAGAACACTCTTTGGTGAGAGTACGCAGACGGTAGACATTGTGATACTGCTCACTATTTTGACGTTATTGCCGTCAATACTCATGATGCTCACGGGTTTTACGCGCATTATTATTGTGCTGTCATTTATACGCCAAGCTCTCGGTATGCAGCAAACGCCGCCAAACCAAGTGCTCATAGGGCTTGCCTTGTTTTTGACATTTTTTGTTATGCAGCCCGTTTTGACCGAGGTTTACGAAGAAGCATACATTCCGTTTACAGAAGGGGTCATAGAGCAAGACGAGTTTTTTGACAGGGCGATGTCTCCGACGCGAATGTTTATGTTAGAGCAGGTGTTTGACAGCGATATGAACTTTTTTATCGGTATGTCCGGCGAGGAATATGAAACGCAAGACGACATTCCAAATTCAGTGCTTATCCCCGCGTTCATAACCAGCGAAATCAAGCACGCCATGTTTATAGGGTTCATAATATATATACCGTTTATCGTAATTGACATGATTGTCGCAAGTACGCTGATGGCAATGGGTATGATGATGCTCCCGCCCGCTATGATCTCTTTGCCTTTCAAAGTTTTACTCTTTGTAATGGTGGACGGTTGGCAGCTTATTATAGGGTCGCTGACCCAATCTTTTTACTGATGAAGGTGTGATATGATAGAGCAGCACGATGTTATAGATATATTGACGCAGGCGATAACGACAGTTGTTCTCAGTGCCGCGCCAATGCTGATAGTCGCGATGGCTGTCGGACTTATTATATCAATTTTTCAAGCCACAACACAAATTAACGAACAAACACTCGCTTTTGTGCCGAAAATAGTCTGCGTCATGCTGGCTCTCCTCTTATTTAGCACTTTCATATTCGGAAATGTGGGAGGATTCGTGTCGCGGTTATTTGAGAGGTTGAACTCAATATTGATTTCATGACGGATAAGCAAGGCAAATGCGATGACGCATAAAATAGGTGGACTATTGGCTACGGACGCAGTAAATTTGCGGCAGGTGTATAAAAATGGCGGCAGCAACGGTATCAATATTAGCAAGCGCGGACTATTTCATATTACTTGCCTTTAGGGTAGGCGGGCTTGTAGTGTCGTCGCCGATATTTGGCAGAGTCAATATACCCATCGTAGCCAAGCTCGGGCTTGTAGCAGCGCTTACTTTTCTGCTCTTTACGGTTTTTCCTCAAACGGCCGCTCTCGGATATTCAACGCTCTTTGGTTTTGTTTTGATTTGCGCCGGAGAATTATTGCTTGGTATGGCATTTGCCTACGTGGTAAATATATTTTTCTCGCTCACCGCCTTTACAGCCGGACAGCTTATTGATATGCAGATTGGATTTGGCATCGTAAATGTATTTGACGCCCAAAACAATACCCAAGTGCCCATGATGGGCAATGTGCTCAACATTATACTTTTGCTCATGTTTTTTGTCGTGGATGGTCCTCTCATCTTGATTGATATGATGCAGCTTACGATAGACAGAATGCCGATAGGAACGCTCGTGTTTTCGGCGGCCATTGGGATCACGGCGCTTGAACTGTTTGTGAAGTCATTTTTGCTCGGCGTTATGATGGCTCTTCCGATAATAGCATCGGGCCTCACGCTTGAAATCGCTTTTGGAATGATGATGCGGGCCGTGCCGCAGATACATATGTTCGTAGTGGGAATCCCGCTCAAAATGATAGTCGGTTTATCCATATTTCTCGCAACATTGCCGATTTTCGTAAGTTTTAGCCAGCGAATATTTACGGAGCTGTTTAAAGGAGCCGAACTTATGTTCGCGAATTTCATAGGATAACAGAAGATAGCCGGATAAACCGGGTCAAAAATAAAGGAACAAAGTATGAGTCAAGGCGGAGATAAAACAGAAAAAGCAACGCCAAAAAAGCGCAAGGACGCAAGGAAAAAGGGGCAAGTGCGCAGAAGCACCGAGGTCAACACCACCCTCTGCACCGCCATAATGTTTGGTATGCTGCTCATCATATGGGAGTGGTTTACCGGTCAGCTGGTAAATGTTTTGCGCGAGTTTCTAAACGAAACCACGGTACGGCAAGTGAGCGGCGGCCTGACGATGAATGAACTGGCGGGCATACTGTCGCGCATGATGCTAAATATGATCGGAGCCTTATTCCCGATCTTGGCAGCCGCCATGATAGCGGGTATAGGCGCAAATCTGCTGCAGGTCGGATTTTTGTTTACGACCCAGCCGCTCGGCATGAAGTTCAGCAAGATAAATCCCATAAGCGGGTTTAAAAATATGTTTTCGCCAAAAACTATCGTGGAGCTTGTAAAAAATCTCTTGAAGGTAATAGTCGTCGGATATGTGGCATATTCTGATTATGTGGCTCTTATGGAGAAATTTACAGCTTATGTGGGGCAAGATGTGTATGTGTCTTTCATAGATATTATGAGAACAGCCTTTATGATGGCGCTGAAAATGTGTATCGCGATGGTGTTTATATCGCTCGCGGACTTTTTATACCAGCATTTTAAATACGAAAAAGATTTAAAAATGACAAAGCAGGAAGTCAAGGATGAGTACAAAAATATGGAAGGAGACCCCAAGATAAAGGGAAAAATAAGGCAAAAGCAAATGCAAATGAGCGCGATGCGAATGATGAGCCGCGTACCGGATGCCGATGTTGTCATTACAAACCCGACGCACTACGCGGTGGCGTTAAAATATGAAGAGGGCGTGAGCAGCGCGCCTATGGTGATCGCAAAGGGGCAAGACTATATTGCTCTCAAAATAAGAGAGGTTGCGGCGGAAAACGGCATAGAAATAGTGGAAAACGCGCCGCTGGCACAGTCGCTCTACGCGCTTTGCGAGATTGACGACGAAATACCGGAAGACCTCTATCAGGCCGTGGCGGATATATTGGTGTTCGTTTACAGGCAAAAAGGGCGTATTCCCGCCGCGCAGAGAGTCTAAAGAAAAGGAGGTGGATACATAAATGAAAATTGCGGATATTGCAATAGCCATAATACTTTTGAGTATACTTGTGATAATGATATTCCCGCCCAGCGAAGGGTTTATGGACTTCTTACTGATTATAAACATGGCAATATGTATAATCATTTTGCTCTTTGCCCTTTATATAAAAGAGCCTGTAGATTTTTCCGTGTTTCCGACCATTCTCTTGTTTATGACAATATTCCGCCTTTCCTTAAACCTTGCGACGACGCGCCTCATACTCGGCAACCAGGGCAATGCAGGAGAGGTCATCAAAGCGTTTGGAGAGGTTGTCGTCGGAGGAAACCTTGCCGTCGGCCTTATAGCGTTTTTGATTATTTTGATAATCCAATTTATGGTTATAACAAAAGGTGCGGAGCGTGTCGCGGAGGTCAGCGCGAGATTTACGCTCGACGCCATGCCCGGCAAGCAAATGGCGATAGACGCCGACCTCAACAGTGGATTTATAACCGAAGATCAGGCGCGTGAACGCCGCGAAAAAATACAGCATGAAGCGGATTTTAACGGAGCTATGGACGGAGCGAGCAAGTTTATCAAGGGAGACGCGATAGCGGGGCTTTTAATAACCTTTGTCAATATAATCGGCGGCTTGATAATAGGTATGCTGACCATGGAACTTCCGTTTGGAGAAGTCGGTCAAATCTTTGTGCTGGCGACAATAGGAGACGGGCTTATCACTCAAATACCGGCGCTTTTAATATCAACGGCTTCGGGCATAATTATTACCCGCTCGGGCAGAGGGGAAACCTTCGGCTCGGAGATAGCAAAGCAGATACTCAGCCAGCCGTACGCGCTCATTATGGCGGGAGTGCTTCTCATCTGCGTCAGTTTGATGCCGGGGCTTCCGATGATTCCGATGTGGATAGTCGCGATAATTCTCATGGTGGTCGGATATTTAAATTACAGCAAAATGCAAAAAGAAGAAGCTGTAGAGGTACACGAGGAGGAGGAAGTGGCGGCGGAAGAAAAAAGAAAGCCGGAGAGCGTCACCGCGCTCTTACAGGTAGACCCGATAGAATTAGAATTTGGCTACGGCATTGTTCCGATGGTGGACGTTACGCAGGGGGGAGACTTGCTCGACCGTGTTGTTATGATAAGGCGTCAGTGCGCGATTGACATGGGCGTCATAGTACCCGCTATCAGGCTGCGCGACAATATCCAGCTTGGCACCAACGAATATTCCATAAAGATAAAAGGCGTGGAAATAGCAAAAGGTGAAATCATGGCGGATCATCTGCTCGCATTGAGCAGCGGCGAGGTTGAGGAAGAAATCTACGGCATACCGACGGTTGAACCCACATTCGGACTTCCGGCCCTATGGATACCAAAGAGCGACCGCGAAGAGGCGGAGATTATGGGATATTCAACGGTTGACCCGCCCTCCGTCATAGCCACGCATTTGACGGAAATCATCAAGCGTTACGGTCATGAGCTGCTAAACAGGCAGCAGGTGCAAACACTTATAGACAACCTGAAAAAAGTGCAACCTGCCCTTGTTGACGAGGTAGTGCCAAAGATGTTTTCGCTCGGCGAAATACAAAGAATACTCGCGAATTTGCTCTCGGAAAATATTCCGATACGCGACATGGCATCCATTATCGAGGCGCTTTCCGATTACGGAAGTCTCACGCGTGATACCGACATGCTCACCGAATACGTGAGGCAAACGCTCAGGCGCTCGATCTCAAAACGCTTTATCCCGGAAGATGTCGCATATGCCATAACGCTTGACCCATCGTTGGAACAGCTTATAATTGACAGCACAAAGCAGTCGGAACACGGCTCGTATCTTGCCATTGAGCCGGTTCAGGTACATTCAATATTTGACAAACTCCGAAGCATAATAGAAAATATGAAAAACAAGGGTAAGACGCCGGTTATTCTCACCTCTCCGCTCGTGAGAAGGCAATTTAGGAAAATTACGGAACAAATATCACCGGAGCTTGCGGTTTTATCGTATAATGAGATAGACAGCGGCGTCGAGGTTTTGTCGGAAGGCGTAGTTACGTTATAGAGCAAAGCGCGGCGAGCGGAAAAGCGCGGGGAATTTAGAAAAGGGATTACAATATGCAGGTAAAAAGGTATCGGGCAAAAGATATGAAACAGGCTATGGACGCGGCTATACGGGAGCTGGGTTCAGATGCCGTAATGCTTACGCAGACAAAAGTGCGTGATAAAGGAATCTTTCGCCTGTTTCGCAAACCTCTTTTGGAAGTCACTTTTGCTTATGACCCCACGACGACCCCAAAAGCCTTGAGCTCCCGCAAAGGAAGCCTTATAAAAAAAAGCGGCGAGAACGTAGCCGGCGACAATGAACCTCTTCGCGAACACGGGCACAAAGACCCGCAGGGTGCGTCAAATACGGGCTATAACGAAAAACTTGAGCAGCGCATGGATTCCTTTGAAGCAATGCTGTCAGAGTTTATGAAGAAGTTTGATATTGTAAAGCGTGATATAACATATGATTACCCGGATGATGTGCAGGCTTTGCTCAAAAAAATGACGGACACCGGGGTCAGGGAAGAGCTGGCGCACTCTTTGGCCAAGCAAACGGAGCAAATACTGCGAAACAAACCGGGAGCCGTTGCGTCTGAGGCTCTTGAGCATTTATTGCACGAGCAGTTTGGCAGAGCCGAGCCAATACTTCACAAGAAGTTTACGCAAAAAGTCATTCTTGTACTCGGGCCGACAGGCGTTGGCAAGACGACAAGCATGGTGAAGCTCGCGGCGGATTTTGCCGTGAAGCAGCGCAAAAAAGTAGGAATAATAAACACGGATACCTACCGCATAGGCGCGCAGGAGCAATTGCAAACATACGCGGATATATTGGGCGTCCCGATCCAATCGGTATATTATTCGGACGAGCTTTCCGGCGCGATGGAGCAAATGTCCGACAGGGACATGATATTTGTAGACACGGCGGGAAAACGTATCGGCGATGAAAAGCATAAAGAAGATTTATTGGAGCTTGTGCGCATACTCCAGCCGGAAGATATTTTACTGTGCCTTGCTTCCACAACGAGTTTTGCCTCTATTATGGAGATGGTTGACACATACGGGTTTATTGACGACTACAGAGTGATGATCACAAAACTCGACGAAACCAAATATCGCGGCTCGCTGCTCAACATAAGCTGGTATACGCACAAACCGATCGCGTATGTCACGACGGGGCAAAACGTGCCGGACGATATAGAAATAGCAAGTATTGAGAAAATAGTAAAACAGATAGTAGACGGATAAACGGATAGTATAAAGGAAAAAATGATGACCGATCAAGCATCAAATTTAAGAGAACTCATGGGCAGAAGCCGGGATATCCGGGTCATTTCTATAGCAAGCGGCAAGGGCGGCGTCGGCAAATCAAGCATCTCGGTAAACCTTGCTATCACCATGAGCCGGCTCGGCTCCAGAGTGCTGATACTCGACGCGGACTTTGGACTTGCCAATATTGACGTTATGCTTGGCATTACGACAAGGCTTGATCTTAGCTACTTTTTAAAAGGCGAAAAAACCATACATGAGATAATACAGCTTGGTCATGAGGGGGTGCGTTTTATATCGGGCGGCTCGGGAGTAAGCGAGCTTATTAACATGAGCAATGAGCAATTAAACTCACTGCTTTCATCAATAGTGCGTATAGATGCGCCGATTGACGCAATCATCATGGATGCGGGAGCCGGCGTCAGCGACACTATCATGCAAATATTGCTTGCCTCGTCCGAAACAATAGTGGTCACAACGGCAGAGCCCACTTCGGTGCTTGACGCTTACGCGCTTGTAAAAACAATTGTAAAACGCAGTCCGACACATCCTTTGCACGTTATAGCAAATAAATGCGAGAAAATTTCCGAAGCAAAAAATGTTCAGACCGGATTTGTGAACGTATGCGGCAGACATCTGGGAAAAAACATCAATCCGCTTGGTCTTATCTCATATAACCATGACATCACAGGTTCAATAAAAAGGCAGATACCTATTACTGTGAGCGATCCAAGATGTGAGACGGCAAAAGAGTTTGAAACCATTGCAAGGGCGATACTTGATATGCCCGTAAAAAATGAATCGGGCGGAGTTTTATCAAGAGTGTTTTCCCGTATGCTCGGAGCGAGGACGTAGATTTTCATAAAAAGCGTCACAAAATGTGAAATGTATTGCCAAGTAAGGCGGAGCGTAGTATGATAGAGGTCACAAAACAAGCCCAAGATGATATAATAGTTGTCGGAGACAAAATTGATCTCGTTGTCCAAGCGGGTCTTGTCTATAGGGCCATGATTGAAGACAGACTCAAAGACGGTCCTTTCTTGGTGGCCGTCCCCACCCGCAGGGGTGTATTGATGGAAGTAGCGCAAGAAGACGACATATACTTGGTGTTCTACAGAGAGTCCGGCAGATATATAGCTCAAATGAAAGTTGTAGCCATAGAACGACGCGGCGCGGCACGCTATATGTGGATTTTGCAAAAAACAAAGGCGCAGAAAAACCAAAGGCGAGAAGCATATCGCCTGCCTGTCAGCTTTAACGTACAGATTTTTGAATATAGCGAAGATACGGAAGAGGCGCTCGCGGGCGGGGCGGACGAAAAAGCAAAGGTTACGGCGCTCGAAAAGGCAAACAGCAGAGACATCAGCGTTACCGGCATATCGCTCCTTACAAAAAAACAATTTGCCTTAGAAGATAAATGTATATTGGAGATGCAAGTTGAAAGAACTCCTGCGGGTATAAGGTTTCGGGAATTATCAAACAAGACGCCGCCACTATATTTGACCGCTACGGTCAGGCGTTGCATACCTTGGCGCACGGGTAATATGTTCAATACGGGAATGCAATTTTTTGGACTCACGCGAAATATCAGCGAAGACTTAGCGCGTTATGTTTTGACCGAGCAGCAAAGGCAAATTAAAATGAGGAGACGCGGTTAATGAGCCAGGCAAAACAAAAGCTAACACCCGATGAGATCACTGCGTTATGGGCATCCTACAAAGGGAGCGGAGACAGCGATGCAAAAAATGATTTGCTCCTTCATTACGGCTATCTCGTTAAATGGATCGTGCGCCGCATGATGCCAAAGTACAACAACTACAACGAATACGACGACCTTGTAAGCTGCGGCATGATCGGGCTTATTGACGCTGTTGATAAATTTGATTTAAAGCAGGAGGTCAAATTTGAAACTTATGCCGTGACCCGCGTGCGGGGAGAGATACTCGATTATATGAGGTCTCAGGACTGGGCGGCTCCGAGCCTGCGCAAGAAAATAAACGCGATAACAAACGCTTATGATGAAATCGAAAGAAAGCAGCCGGACAAACCGATTGATCAAGTTGACGAGGAAGTTGCCGGGACGCTCGGAATGTCGGTCGAACAGGTTCACAAAGTCCTCAATCAAACGCATATGTTCAACCTCATGAACTTTGAAGATGCGATTGGCGCGGCAAACCACGAATCGGAAATAAAAGGGCACGACTATAAAACACCCGAGGACGAGCTGCTTGAAAAAGAAAAAAAGACATTATTGGCAGAGGTGATAGACGAGCTGCCCGAAAAAGAGCGACTGGTCATAACCTTGTATTATTACGAGGGCTTACTTCTCAAAGAGATAGCGGATATGCTGCATGTGACGGAGTCGCGTGTGTCACAAATTCATTCAAAGGTACTTGCAAAAATGCGCATGAAATTAGAAAAAGTCAGTTAAAGCGGGGTTTTTACTGAATCAAAAATGCGCAAGGTAGCATTTGAAAGGCACAAAATGAAAGCAAAATACTTCACGGCAACTACATTTGAACAAGCCGAGCAGCTCGCGGAGGCTCACTTCAACTGCCCCAAAGCCGAGCTGGTAATAGATGCTATCAGCGGGCAAGACGCGGTGCCCGAAAATGCGGAAACAGGCGAAAAGGGCATAGCCGGAGAGCCGTGGACGATCGTAGCCATACAAGGCTCGCACGGCGAAATTAGCCAAATGAACGCTTTTTATACGCTCTATTACGAAAAAGACGGCGTATATTTAGAAATCTATGAGCAAAGAGGGCGCGGAAAAGAGCTTGATACCGAGCAGCTTATTTGGCATCTCAAGCGTAAGAATATATCAAGCCTTAACATTGCGGCAGTGCAAGGATTATCCGAAAAAAGCGCGGGCAGGATAAAGATAGCGCCGGAGCAAAAGGAGTTTATTTACGGTGAGGACATCAGCGTCGTAATTTCCGGCGATGAAAAAGAAGCTGTGGCGCGGCTGCTTGAACCCGAAGAGGGAGGGGCTTTACTCACCGCAGAGAAAGTAAAAGCAAAGCTCAAAGAAGCCGGTGTTTTGCACGGTATAGACGACGAGGCCGTAGAGTCATGGCTGTCGGCAAAAATATACGGAGAGCCCCAAATGTTAGCCCAAGCCACGCCTCCGATAGAAGGGGAGGACGGCAAGCTCATTTTCCACTTTTCTACGGATGAGCGCACGGGAGCCCCCCGGGAAATCGGCGGAGGCAGAGTGGATTACCGCTCGCTCGACTTATACGTCCCCGTCACAGAAGATCAGCTTCTCGTATCAAGGGTTGCGGCAACGGAGGGTCTGCCGGGCACGACTGTCAGGGGAAACCCGATCCGGCAGCGGCAGAGCAAAGAAGCTATTTTACCGCGAGGCAAAAATGTTGCGTACAACGACGACAGAACGGAGATGAAATCCACTTGCTCCGGTATGGTTGAATTTGTAAACGGCGCAATCAACGTGTCAAATGTTTATTCCATCAGGGGCGACTGCGATATGAGCGTCGGAAACATAGATTTTGACGGAAGCGTTCATATATCGGGCTCGGTGAGGTCAGGCAGCGTCGTCAAGGCGACCAATACTATCACAGTCGGAGGAAGCGTTGAAGCGGCAACGATTATAGCCGGAGGAAATGTAGAAATCAAAGGCGGTATGCAAGGCTCGGGCAAGGGATTGGTCGAAGCCGGCGGAGCGGTATCAATATTATTCGTTGAACGCGGCACGATCATGGCGGAAGGTCCGATTTCGGTTGACGTCAGCATACACAGCACGTTAGAGACAGGCAGCACAATACATTTACTGGGAAAAAGAGGCGCTCTTATCGGCGGCAGCGCAAGAGCGGCAGGCGACGTTGTAGCGTCGTTTCTCGGGTCTTTGTCAAACGCGAAAACAGAAGTCGAAGTGGGCTGTACCCCCAGAAAACGGGCGCGGATAGAAGCTCTCGAAAAAGACTTGGAAAGACTTGGCGCCGACAGGCGAAAACTGTTTCAGCTTCGCACATACCTTGATACGTCAAAAGCGACTATGGATACCCAAATGTGGGAAAAACTGAAAAACTCTGAAATAGCAAATCTGCGTATAAATGACGAAGATACCTTGTCGGTTGAAACCGAAATGCAGGAGCTGCGAGATGAATTGGAACACGCGACAGAAAGCAAGGTGCACGTATTTGAGACGGCTTTCCACAATACACGCATAGTTATTGGCTCGAGCGCGTATAAGATAACGGAAGATATTAGCTATGCGACATTTAAGTATGACGACGGAGAGATAGTATACGGAATATGCGAGAAAAACAAGACGGATATAAAGAAGTAGGTATGTGAAGGAGCGTTTTGCTATGTCAATCAAAGGTATAGACACGCAAATAATGGTACAGCGCACGACAGATATGGCAAGAGACACAAGCGCCATCTTAAAAAACCCGGAGAGCGCGCAGCAGCAGCTTGCCAACCAGACGAAAATAAGCAGCGCGCTGGATCAGTCAAGGGTGCTGGCAACCAACGAATCCGATATGCAGGGAATCCGCACAGATGAGGACGGCTCGGGCAGCGGAGCCGCGGGCGGCGGAGCCTCAGGCGGCGGCGAAGACGGATTTGACGATGAAAACGTCCCTCCCGAGCTTGCGGTCGCCCCCGCCGACCACGATCCTTTAGTAGATTTTTATGTTTGAGCGGCTATATGCGCACCGCCGCCAAAATCCACGACTGTCATAATTTTAACGGAGTTTATCATGGGTATAGAATATTATATATTTGCATTATTTGTCGCGGCTCTTGTTTGTGTCATTGCGCTCATTTGCAAGATGCTTTTTTCTGACGTGAAAAGGCAGCGAAAACTGCTTGACGAACGCGAAACAGAGATTTTACATCTCTATAATTCTGTTGAAACGATTATGGAAGAGTTTCAGGATCAGGCAAAGGCGACAATTGACGAGCTAAAGATGCGGGAAAATGAATACCGCGCCGCCATGCACAATATGGAGTCATTCAGGCTGCCGGCGGAAGCGTTCAAGCTGCCCCCGGAGCTTGAGAAAAGAGAACAGGCACTGGAAAGAATCCCGCGCACCTTGCCGCTTGACGCAAACATAAGAAGAGCGGCGGGAGAGGTAATAGAACGCGCCGAGAGATTCATTATAAACGATACGCCGCCGCAAGTTTCAGAGCCGGTTTTACCGGGCGCGTCCGCGCCCGTGGGCGCGTCCGCGCCAGCATCCGTGCCCGCCCCTGCTCCCGCGCCGCCCGCGTATACGCCGATTTTCGCGGCCTCTCAGCCCGCGGGCATTGCCCCTATGGTTACGGCGACCATTCCCGCTTCAAAGCCCGAGGCAAAACAGGCGGTGTTTCAGAAATTTTTTGATGATGCCGCCGAAGCTCCGGCTGCGGCTTCATATGCCCCGGCGGAGATAAACGGCTCTCGCAGCGCGGACATATTGGCTCTCGCCGCAGAGGGCAAAACAGACGTGGAAATTGCAAGCACTCTCGGCATAACGCGAAATGAAGTCCAGCTTGTAATAGGCTTGACGAAATAAAAACAGCCTTTCGAATAAAAGTGCCGCAAATGTAACTCCGTCACCGCGCCGCAGAAAATTCCGCTCAAGTTTTACGCAAATATGACGAAAATATTGGTAGTAAGCAAATCTACTGATATTTTTTGTTTGGAGACAGTTACACATGGTTAGAGGTCTTTACATTGCGGGAACAGGGATGCTTCTGCAACGCAGAAGGATGGAGACCATAACAAATAACATATCAAACTCCGATACCGCCGCGTATAAAAAGGAGCACTTCGTGTCGCACAGTTTTGACGAAGTGCTTACAGTGCGTATAAACGACCACAACAGGCATTGGCAAACCCGCCAAGTGGGGCCGCTAAACCTCGGCACACAGGTTGATCAGCTTTACATTGACTACTCTACGGGAAACCTTGAGGGCACGGAAAGGGCGACAGACCTTGCGCTCATCGGTGACAGTTTTTTTGTAATGCAAACCGATGCGGGTGAGCGATACACAAAAACAGGCCACTTCTATATAAATAACGACGGCTATCTTATTGACGGCGAAGGCAACTTCCTGCTCGGCCAAAACGGGGCGATCAATGTCGGCGGGCTTGACTTTAGCGTGGATTCATTCGGAAATGTTACGGGCGAAAACGGATATATAGATACTATCAGGGTCGTATCATTTGACGATAACCACACGCTGCGGCGTCAAGGCAGCAACCTGTACATGGCAACGGCGGCTCCGACGGCGGCTCCAAATGAGTACAGGATAGCGCAAGGTTTTCTTGAGGGTTCAAATGTTGACATAGGGCGGGAAATGGTAGATATGCTTGCCATGTACCGCACATACGAGACAAATCAACGCTTTATCACGATGATAGATGAAACGGTCGGCAAGGCTGTAAATGAGATTGGGAGATTACGCTAATGTATGAAGCATTATCAATAGCGGCAACGGGACTGCGCCATCAGCAATTGCGGATGGACACAATAGCAAACAACGTATCAAATGTAAACACCGTGGCGTATAAAGGCACCCGGCTTGATTTTAAGGATGCCTTATATACGGCGGGGCTTGTTCCGGGTCCGGCGCGGTCTCCCGGAGAAAATCAGCAAAAAGGTCACGGAGTAATGGTGGCTCATATAGGAAGAGAGTTCCGGGCCGGAAATCTGGAGAGGACGGAACAGCCGCTTGACCTTGCCATTGAGGGCGAAGGATGGTTTTCCCTTATGGACCCGAACGGTGTGACTTTATATACGAGAAACGGCAATTTCAATCTCAGCGTAGAGCCGGACGCGACATACTTGGTAAATGCCGAAGGCTACTATCTGCTCGATCAAAACGGTGCAAGAATAGCCGTGCCTGCCGGAGCCAGCACGATAGAAGTAGATACGGACGGAACGATGCGCTTTATGAATGATATTGACGAGATAGGAAACGCCGTTCTCGGTATATATACATTCCGAAATGTTTACGGGCTTGAGGCGTCGGGAAACGGCAATTTTACCCAAACAGCGGCAGCCGGTGAAAGACTCGGTGCGCCGGAAGCGGTTGTGCGGCAAGGGATGCTCGAAGGTTCAAACGTGCATTTGGCAGAAGAAATGACGCGCCTTATAAGGACTCAAAGAGCGTTTCAGCTTGCTTCACGCGCATTAACTACGGCAGATGAGATGGAAGGTATTGCAAATAACATGAGAAGGTAATATAATAAGATAACGTCTTAGTAGTTTAGCAATAAGGAGGTTATCTTAATGAATATCGTGCAGTGTCAATTTTGCAGAAAACCGTTTGCCGGGCTTGGCGGCAGAACCTGTCCCGAATGTCAGGAGCAAATGGACAAAGACTTCATTACGGTAAGAGAGTATATCTACGAAAACAAACATGCGAATATTGATGTAATCTCTGAGGAAACCGAAGTGCCTAAGCGGCACATTATCCATCTGCTCAAAGAAGGCAGGCTCATCTTAAACAGCGTGGACGACAGCGGCGGCGGGGTCATATTTTGCGAAGTGTGCAAAAAACCCATAAAAACAGGCAGAATGTGCAAGGAGTGTATGGTAAATGTTTCGTCGGTCATAGATAGGAACATACCGGACAGAAGACCGCAGCAAAGCGCGAGACCGTCCTCAAGCGACCAAAGTGTGGCAAAACTGGGAAAATAATGATACAATATGGCAGGCGTGGATTACCGGCGTAGATTTTAAAAAAAATATCTGAAAAAAAGCTAATCTTTAAAAAAATTTTTCCGATAATATTAATAGAACAAAGACGCGCAGGTAAATACCGGATAAGGCATTTATAACATGAAAAGCGTTTTATGAAGGTGAACGACATGAAAATCAATCCAATTACAAATCCGAATATTCTCAAAAGCTATCAAGCTACCAAGCCTGCCCGTGAGACATCCAAAGTATCCGGCTTGCGTGACGAGGTCACATTCTCTGCGGAAGCTATCAGCTTTTCCAAAACACTGACGGAAGCAAAGGAAGCGCTCGAGACCCGCACGCCCGAGGAAAAGTCACGTATCGCCGAGATCAAAGATGCCATCAATAGAGGGGAATACAAGGTTGATAGCATGGATATCGCCGACAAAATTCTTACAAGTATTATCGGAAGAGTCTAAATGAGACAGTCAATTAGTGATTTGTGCGCAATTCTAAAGGAGCAAAAAGCAGTTCTTACGAACATGCTTACGCTCTCTGAGGAAGAGCGCCAAATTATTGTTTCCGGCCAGTCGGATAAACTCGAGGGAGTTATCCGTCTTGAAATGAAAGAGCTGGGAAAGCTCGGGGGTATTGAAAAAAGACGTATGCTACTCATGCAAACGATAGCGGAAGAGCTTTGCATACCGGAGCTTGAGCTTACCGTGTCGAAAATTGCCGAAAGAGCCGACTCGGACGAGAGCGAAGCCATCAGGAAACTGCAAGAGGAGCTTACCCCGCTCCTTGAGCAACACTCCGCGGTAAATAAAGAAAACAGGTCGCTCATCAAAGCTCATGTCGAATACTCGCAGACAATGCTGGAGCTTTTGGTCGGCGTTGACGATCCGCTAAATAATATGTACGGTGGAGACGGAAGGTCAACCCCGGACAAAAAGAGGACGACGGGACTTTACGACGGACACGCATAGACAAAATTATATCAAATTGACCGATAGCGGCTGCGCGATTCAAACGCATCCGCTATTTTACTGTGTAAAGTATTGCTCCTCACCGGGTCGCAAAAATAAAAAAACTGTCATTTTGCCGAAGCTGAATAGGCTAAAGTATTTGCTAAAAAATGCGAAAATATATATACAAGGATAGTAAATACCAGCAGGACGGATTCTGTGATGCACGGCACAGCCGGGCATGGAGCGAACAATGAGAGGCACATTTTTTGGTCTTGAGATCGGCAGAACAGGTTTATCAACCGCTCAATTCGGACTCGACGTCACATCACACAACATAGCGAATGTTGACACCGCCGGATATACCCGGCAGCGTATAGTTTCCACGGCATACGACCCGTTTGCGACTATCGGCAAGTTTGCGCCCGTTTCACAGGCGCTTGTCGGCGGAGGCGTGCGGGTTCAAATACTCGATCAAATACGCTCGGCATATCTCGACAGGCGTTTTCGGTCGGAATCAACCGTACATTCATATTGGGAAACCAGAACACAGAGCTTGTCATACATAGAATCATTTTTTGACAATGTAAATGAGAAAACAAGCATCAATTATAGCATGGCGGAGTTTTTCAAAGCCATGACGATAGTTGCGACAGACCCTGTTTCGGGCGCTCCCCGTACTCTCATGCAGACTGCGGCAATGGACCTTGTGCAGCAGCTCAACATGATTTACGACGGGCTTATTGATTTGCAAAGATCGGAAAACAGGGCTGTTCAGACAAAAACAGAAGATGTAAACAGGATAGCCAAAGAAATAGCGGAGCTAAACAAATCAATATATAGCTTTGAAATTACCGGCATGATCGCAAATGACCTGAGAGACAAACGGAATTTATTGGTTGATCAGCTGTCGGAATACGTTGACATTGAATATATGGAATACCCCGACATCTGGGGTCATGACATGTTCAAACTCACGGTGGCAGGCGTAGCCCTTGTTGATCACGACAGAACCGCCGAGCTTCGCACGAGACCCGTTGATAATCCGCTGGAGGGAGAAGAACAAATTTTTGAGGTTTACTGGCATGAAGTCATTGACGGCTCTGCCAATGCCGGATTGGAAATAGATTGGACAAAAATCTCGGGCGGACAGATAAAAGCGCATATGCAGGTGCGCGACGGAACCGGTCTTGCCGCCGGAGGAAGCTCGCTTTCATCTGACAGCAGGCTTCGGGGTATTCCCTATTATATCGAGATGGTAAACAACCTTGCGCGAGCCCTTGTTGATGAGGTAAATAAGGTGCACCGCGAGGGATGGTCGGATAATCCGCTCGGTTCGCAAACGGGGATAAACTTCTTTTATGAGGACAACGAATGGGTCACATGGACAGGCCCGGGCGGAGAAGAGCTGCAGTGGGACGAAGCTCTGGAAGTTTGGACGTGGACAGACGGCGTTGACACATACACCGTGAGCCGCGATCCGGTGACGGGTGAATATACGGCGACCGGAGCGGATATTGCGGACTTTACGCGCGCGCTTGATATTGCGCAAGTAACCGCAAGGAACATACGCCTCAGCGATGAGATTGTTGATAATGCTTTTAACATTGCGGCATCTTCCACTCAAATAAGCAGAGCCGGAACGGGAGAGCCGGAAGAAGCGCAGCGCGGCAATAATGTGAATATGAATGAGCTGTACAAGCTGTTTAGCCGCTCGGATATTTTCATTGATGTGGGCGGTGTGCGCTATGACATTGGCAGCTTTGACGATTACGGAACGGTCATAAGGTTTGACTTGGGCAACACGCTTCATACGGCAAAGCAATCAATGGAAACAAGCAGGATATTAAAACTTGCCGCCGAAAATCAAAGAACGGCAATTGCCGGAGTCTCGCTCGATGAAGAAATGGTAGGTTTGGTGAAATATCAACATGCGTATAATGGCGCGGCGCGTGTGATAACAGCAATGGACGATGCGCTCGACAGGCTGATAAACGGCACGGGACGCGTAGGATTATAAGGGACTGGGAAGTAAAATCGCGGCATGGCACAGAGCCGTAAAGGAATATAAAGGAGTAAGGATTATGGTTACAAGAGTTACAAATTCAATGCTTAGCAGGACATTGCTCAGCAATCTCAGTATGAACTTGTACAATATGGACAAACTGCAAAATCAAATGGCGACGGGCAGAAAATACGCGCACATCAGCGACGACCCATCCGCTTTGATATACGGGCAGGCGGCGCGCAACAAGCTGGCGCGTCTCGGACACTACCAACAGACCGTTGAAACGGCGCAAAGCTGGCTGACTCAAGCCGAAGCCGGAATAATGGAACTGCAAAAAATGGTCGGCAATGTATATGAAGAGCTTATCAGCGCGGGAGGCCCTAAAACCGACGATGACAAGAAAAATGTCGCAATGCTCGTAAGTCAGCTTCGCGATCACTATGTAGATACCTTAAACGCGTCATACGGCGACAGGTTTGTATTCGCGGGATACAACACGCCCGGAGATTATACGCAAGGCCAAGCTCCGACCATCAAACCGTTTACCTTTGACACGGACGGCAATCTTTTGTTTAACGGTTTTAATATATCGCAGTTTGATAAAATGCCGGCAACATTTTTGCTTCGCACAGAAGGCCCGGAAGCAGACTGGGAAGCCGATATACTTGCCATGCTGGATGAAGACGGAAATCAGTTATACCCGGGCGGTCTGGCGGAGGTTTATTCGACCTACAATATTACGAATGGGACGGATGATATCCTCATGTTTCACCAACTTATGAACGATGTGATCCATTTTGACGTCGGGCCGGGCATATCCATGCCGGTCACTATGAATGGTATGGATATAGTATTCTTTACGGCGCAGGACGAAAACGGAAATCCGATCATGCGTAATATGTTTGGACTGATGAACGAGGTATACGACTCGATCAACGGCACGGATGTAGACGATCCAAAGAGCGCGGACGAGCTGACAAAGCTGATAAAGCTCCTGCAAGACGGGCAAAACCATTTGCTCGTAAAAACCGCTGAAATCGGCGGCAGGCAAAGGCGGCTTGAACTTCTTGAAGCCAGATATGAGCAGGATAGTTTAAACTATGAATCTATGCGCTCGGACGCCGAAGATGCGGATATGGCGGACGTTATAATACATTTAAAGATGGCGGAGACGGTATATCAGGCGGCGTTATCGGCGGGAGCGCGAATTATTCAACCGTCGCTTATGGATTTTTTACGATAATAATAGACATATCAAAAAATATGTGGTACAATATGGTCGTAAAGATATGCTATCCCGAAAACCGGGTATAGGTTAACGGCCAAGGATAAAGGATTATCAAAGGCAGGTGTTTAAAATGGCAATCCAAAGACTAAACATCGATCAGCAATTTGCGGAAATAGGAGTAAGGACAACTCCCGCAAAGCTCAACATCAAAATGCCGCGCGGGCAGCTGACGATAAAAACCGAAGCTCCGCAAATGAAAATCGAAAGAAAAGCCGCTTCGTTCAAGATCAACAGGCAAAAGCAAAACAATGAGTCAGGGCTTAAAGGTCCGCTCGAGCTTGCAAAAACATTTAGAAACAAAGGCAGGCAGAAAGCCCTTCAAGGCGTGGGGCAAAACAAAGACGACGGCAACTTCCTTGCCAACACCGCGATCAAGGGTGACAAAATACCGAAACTTGCGGCAGGCAAGGCAAAGGCAAGGCTCGGCCCCAGAGAGTTCAACATCGGGCTTATGCCGCAGTCATCCCCCGAAATCCAATGGGACAAGGGCTATATGCGTATTAACTGGTCAAAGCACAGCGTTGTTATAGACTACAGCGGCGAGTATATGCCCGATTTGACCGTAGACCCAAAGTATTCGGTAGAGGTATTTCTCCGCACAGAGCCGTATTTTAGAGTTATGGTTGAAGAAGCCGTCGAATCTACCGGAAAATACGTTGACTCCGCGATATAGCAAGCCTCATAAGTCAAAAACGACAGACTCCGGCGGCGGAGCGATCCATACAGAAAACAAAAGAGGAGAGAATATATGCAGATCGATACCCTGCGCTTCGGGATGGTCGAAATTGATGACAACAAACTCATTGATTTTGGCGACGGCATCCCGGGTCTTGAGCAATATCGCGCCTATGCGTTGCTCCAATTTGAAGAAAGCTATCCCTTGGTTTGGCTTCAATCAACCGAAGATACCGGAATATGCCTCCCGGTGCTCGACACATTTGCGGTCTTGCCGAATTATGTATTTGATTTGGAAGACGCGGATGTGAAATCACTCGGCATCAAAAACCCAGATGAGCTGCACGTAGTCAGCGTAGTTGTCATACCGGAAGACATAAAGGGTATGACGGTCAACCTTGCCGCCCCGATAGTAATAAATACAAAAACGGGGAAAGCAAAGCAAATAGTGCTTACGGGCACTGACTATAACGTCAGAGCTCCCGTATTCCAAGAAATATGCAACGCTGTTGCCGGCAGCGAGGCTCACGGGGAGGAGGGTGGCATCGATGCTGGTTCTGTCTAGAAAAGTCAACGAGACTATTGTCATTGGCGACAATGTGCGGGTCACACTGCTCGGCATTGACGGCGACAAAATAAAGCTCGGAGTTGATGCTCCCCGAGATGTAAAGGTTTTTCGCGAAGAGCTTCTCGAAGCCACGAAGAGCACAAACGTCCAGGCGCTGGGCGCGCCAATCGTCTCTTTCGATTTATCAAAACTTGGTAAAGCGGCGGAGGGCGCAAAGAGCGTCGCAAAACCCGAGGATAAAAAATAGCGATTTCTTAAAATTGTATTCAATATGGTAACAAAAAACACGCATAAGCAGACGGTGATTACCGCTCATGCGTGTTTTTTGTATTGAAAAGCTGTCGGAGACAACGAATTGCGCCGTGTTTTGCTCGTCACCGTCAATTGCGTTTCGTTATCTCCATGCTGTTTTGAACGCCGCAATTTGTCAAGGATTTTTTGATTTGCCGCGTGAGAGAGTGTCAAACAATATCTTGTCATTTGACAAGATAAATGATACAATAACCTCAACTTCAAATGGAACAGGAGTTTTTCAATGCATGAAAACAATCGACTTGAATTTAAGAGAGAGCTGAATGACCGACTAGAGCGAGCTGTTGTGTCATTTTTAAATTATCCAGGCGGCGGGGAGATTTTGATAGGCATTGACGACAGCGGTAGTGCTATTGGTATTTTAGAAATGGACGCGACACAGCTAAAAATCACTAACCGTATCCGAAATAATTTGCGACCACAGACGCTCGGATTATATGACATTGTCCAAGATGTAGTCGATGGAAAAGACATTATCCGTGTCATAGTGTCGTGTGGGCAACAACGCCCATACTATATCCGAAAACACGGAATGACAGAGCAGGGCTGTTTTATCCGAGTTGGTAATTCTTCACAACCTATGAGCGAACAGATGATAGAAGAACTTATATCCAAACGTCAACAAATAACTCTACAATCCATGATTTCCCCGCGCCAAAATCTTACTTTCAAACAGTTGTGTATTTATTACGAAGAAAAGAAACGTGAACCGACTGAACAATTTATCGAAAGCCTTGACTTGAGACAAAGTAGCGGCGAATATAATTATGCCGCATATCTATTTGCAGACGAAAATGGTGCATCAATAAAGATCGCGGCGTATGCCGGAACGGATAAGGTTGACTTGCTCGAAACGCGAGAATATGGGAATCGCTGTTTGATTACTGCGACACAGAGA
Source organism: Oscillospiraceae bacterium (assembly GCA_009777235.1). Lineage (GTDB taxonomy): Bacteria > Bacillota > Clostridia > Oscillospirales > Oscillospiraceae > WRMH01. The sequence continues at coordinate 30,598 of WRMH01000002.1, read as the reverse complement.
ATACTTGACCGTATAGACTCAGAAAATCGCACATTCGCAAAGATAACATCAAAAAATCGTCTTGAAAAAGAACGGGTAAACTCTATCGCTCTGCGTGAAGCTGTAATAAATGCGATTGTACACAACGATTATACAAAAGGGTTTCCGCTCGTGGAAATCTTTACAGATAGGATTGTCGTAACTTCATGCGGCGGTTTAGTCGAGGGGTTGACGGAAACCGACTTTTTCAAATGTCGTTCTATGCCGCGCAATCGTGAGTTAATGCGCGTGTTCCGTGATATGGAACTTGTCGAACAAATTGGGTCGGGCATGAGTCGAATTCTAAAAGTTTATGACCGTTCAATTTTTGAAGTTACACCGAGTTTTACCGTTGTTACCTTTCCTTTTGAAAAAGCGTTTATCATGTTAAATGAAAAAATAATTGGCAAGATAAACGACAAGATAAAAACGACACTTGACGTTATCAGGGACAATCCAACAGCAACGATTGTTAAGCTATCTGAATTGACGGGTAAATCGCAAAGCACGATTTCGAGAGAATTAAAAGAGTATCAAGTTGCTGGATTTATTCGCCGTGAGGGTGCAAGAAAAAATGGCAGATGGGTGGTTGAGTAATGCTTTCTGTAGATGTCTTAATTATTGGTGTGTACTGCCTTGTTTTGTAGGCATACTAATATGCCACTTACAGCTTATCTCCCCGGAAGCTAAATGAGAAATTCCATTATGACACATCACAAAACCAAGATTTTTATAGACAGGCAGACAGATTGATTAGTCCTTAAAGAGACTATTCATCATAACGTCAATACCTTTTTTCCGAGATAAGGTATCGTCTGCGCGAATAACCAATTGCAATGAATCGCCTTCCTTAGCACCGGAGGGTAGTTCAGAACGCGGTATGTCAATCATGCGTCCGCTGACCTCGACAACAGCATATTCCCCCTCAAATCTATCTATGATCAGCATTATCCATACCTCCTAAGTTGGCGGGTTACAGTTGCCGCAAGGATCATAGTTTACTCTTGCGCTTTCAAGTGTAACCTGCCGTGCAGTATTAGGATTCATGCGGCCGCAGTTATTTATCCTATGGTATTTTTCACCTGTAGCGGAAAGCCAAACCATTATTGCGTCGGGGGTGGGCGTAGGTGTGGGTCGTGGTGTAGATGTAGGTGTAGGCTGCGGTGTAGGTCGTGGTGTAGCAGGTGCGGGCGTAGGCGTGGGTCGCGGTGTAGGGGTAGGCGTAGGTCGCGGTGTGGGCGTAGGTGTAGGTCGCGGGGTAGGTGTAGGCTGTGGTGAATGAATATGTTCTTCGAGATAATACTCTACAGGGTTTGCATTGACGGTTATCACAGTTCCGTCGGAGGTGAATACGAGAGTTCCTTGCAAATCTGTCCTAAAAACATTGACCCCTGCGTCATTCAAACGGGATAATGTCGTATCTGCAGGATGCCCGTATGAGTTATTGCCAACACTTATAACAGCGTAAGCCGGTGCAACTTTGCGAAGAAAATCTTCACAGGTTGACGTGTCGCTGCCGTGATGACCTACCTTTAGAATATCAGACGAAACATCGGCAGTTATGTGGCCTTCGGAAAGTTCTTCTGCATCACCGGCAAACAAGAATGAAACATTGCAAAATGTAACCTTAATGATAGCGCTATGATCGTTTAAATCCCTATAATCATCACGTACAGGCGCAATGACATCTATTTGCAAATCAGGAATTGAAAGAATGGATACGCCGGCTCTCGCGGAATCTATTTGCAATCCTTTGCTTTGAATTGAGGTTAAAAGTCTTTCAAATGTTTGTGTGTTGTGGCTAACACGAGGCATATAAACTTGACCAATGTCAAAAGTTTCAATTATCTTGGGTAGACCTCCAATGTGATCGGCGTGAGGGTGTGTCGCAATGAGATAATCAATAAGTTTTATGTCATGCAAATGCAAATAATTGATTATGCTGTCGGCGTCGCTTGTGTTGCCGCCATCTATGAGCATAACCTGTCCGTTAGGTAGTTGAACTAATATTGAATCAGCTTGCCCAACATCGAGAAAATGTACAACCAAATCTGTGAAAATTAAGGACAAATCACTAAAACCACCGTCATCCGGTGGTGTGGGCGAGATGGGAGTGGGCGTAATATTTGCAATTTGAGACGGAGTTTGTGTATCGTCATTGCGGGTGATTCTATTGGGATTTAATAAGTTTTCTGAGTTGGTTGTAAGGTCGGGGAGTTCTTCGGAGCTATTTGAGATGAGTACGTCAGGAGTATTTGCTAAGGGTTGCTCTGTTGGAGTTGCGGAACACGCGCTTAGTGTAAAAAGGATAGTTAAAAATAAGGCTGTGTACAACAAATGGAAAAATAGATTCTTTATTACTTTCATACTTATACAACCCATTTCAATAAAGTTCCCGATTAGGAAGTATAGCATGAAAAGTAGAAAAGTCAACCAATTTTACACATTATCATCATTTAAATTCAGTAAATTCAACTTGCCGTTTGCCGTTTGTTTTTCTCGTCACTTGTGCATAATTTCAAGAAACGCGCCGACGACCTCATCTTTGAAGCTCATCATATCTGCTTCATCTACGTCAATTGCGCGAGCCATCGCCTCTGAAACCGGAGGTATATTGTATTCGCCCGACGCGGCTATGCCGCCAAGCACCGGGAGAGTGCCGCTGTTTTTAATAAGCTGCTGAGCGTCGGCCCCGATGAGATAATCCGCAAACTTCTTTGCGGCGGCTGTGTTTGCGCAATCTTTAAAGATCGCGACGGGGCTGGGGATTACAAGCATTTCCTGCGGGTAGGACATAGCGATTGGCGCGCCGGACTTGGCTTTGTCAAACGTGATGTAATCCACGGCCAAGCCCGCGGCAATCTCACCGCTTGCCACAGAATCCACAACCCATGTAGAACCTTGCCCGATAAATGCGCCGTTTGAGCGCAGCTCGCTAAAAAACTCTTTGCCAAACGCTTCGTCAAGCAGCATTACCGCCATCAGAGCCGTCCCCGATGTCTCGGGATTGGCAAAAACGAAGCCGTCTTTGTAGTCCTCTCCCAAAAGGTCACGCCACGACGAGGGCGGCGTTTTTATGATGTCGGTGTTATAAGCGATGCCCATAGTGCCGAGTCTTGCGGGGATAAAGTAACCGTCAGCGCCGTCTATCGGATTGAAAGCATCGTCCGCGCCTTGCGGCGTATATTGCAGCAGCAAACCCTCGTTTTTCATATAGTAGAAATCCGGGATTTCACTCGTCCAGATAAGGTCGGCAAGGATTTGCCCCGCGCTGCGTTCGGATTCGATTTGCGCCATAAGGCTTCCCGCGCCGTCTATACGGACCTCAACCGTTATATTCGGGTTTTTGTCCTCAAAATCATCAACCAAAGCCATGATTAAAGAATCTTTCATAGATGTATAGATGATAAGGGTTTCGGGCTGTTTTCCTTGATCGGCGCAGGCCGCAAGGCCGAGCGTAAGCGTGAGAGCAAGCATAAACGCCGGTAAGATTTTTCGCATGGTAATATCCTCCTGATTCTTCTTTTACGGAAACACACGGACAGAAATATATCATATGCTCACAGATTTTTCAACTTTTCCTGTAATTTCCCGTGTGGCGGCTTGACAAGTCAGATTATATTGGATAAAATAAATGTATCAAAATTTGGGAGGGATTTTAGTGAATTTCAACATCAAACGCATTGTCGCTACAGCCATTGGCGCCGCTGTATTCTTCCTTCTTGCGCGTTTCGTATCAATTCCTATTTTCGCAAATACGAACCTGACGCTCCAATATGCCGTGCTTGGGTTTTTCGCGGCGGTATTCGGCCCGATAGTCGGCCTGCTTATCGGCTTGATTGGCCATGCGCTGACTGACTTGGCTTTCGGTTGGGGTATCTGGTGGAGCTGGGTCATCGCCAGTGCGGTAGTCGGTTTGCTCGCCGGATTTATCATGAAAGCAGGAAAGGTCGAGGACGGTATTTTTGGAAAAATAGACGCGGTACGATTCGTCATCGGAAGTCTCATCGTCCACGCCGTTTCTTGGGGTGTGGTCGCGCCGTGCCTTGACATCCTCATCTATGCGGAACCTGCCGACAAAGTCTTTGTGCAGGGCTTGATTGCGGGCGCGGGCAACTTCGTATTTACGGCCATCGTAGGAACTTTGCTGCTGCTCGGCTACTCCAAGACGCGAGTTAAACCCGAAAGCCTTGAATGAACGAGCCGCTTATCGAGTTTAGCAACTTCACGTTCAAGTATCGGGCGCAGAAGAAACCGACGCTGACAGACATCAGTCTGCGGATATTCAAAGGCGAAAAAATTCTTATTGCGGGACCGTCAGGCAGCGGCAAGAGTACGCTCGGCAGTTGCCTGAACGGTCTTATCCCGTTCAATAACCCCGGCACTATCACGGGAGAGCTGCTTATAGGCGGCAAAAAGCCGGAAAGCGTATTTAGCTTGGGAGTGTCGGTCGGTACGGTGCTTCAAGATACGGACGCCCAATTTGTCGGCTTGTCGAGCGGTGAGGATATTGCCTTTTCGCTCGAAAACCTTGCCGTTACGCAAAACGAAATGAAAAAGCGCGTCCAAAAAGCCGCAAAGCTCGTCGAAGCCTCCGGATATTTAACACATTCTCCGCAGCGGCTTTCCGGCGGACAGAAGCAACGGGTGAGCATGGCAGGAGTACTGATAGACAATGCCCCAATATTGCTCTTTGATGAGCCTCTGGCCGCACTCGATCCGCTGACGGGAAAATATGCGACGGCGCTGATAGACGAAATCGCGAGAGATACGGGCTGCACAATAATCATCATCGAACATCGGCTTGAGGATGTGCTGTGGAAGCACATTGACAGGGTAATCGTTCTTGATAACGGCCGTATTATTGCCGATGCTCCGCCGGATGAGATCGTTGTGTCTGAAAAACTTGATAAAATCGGTCTTCGCAGGCCGCTGTACGTGACGGCGCTTGAACGCGCCGGAGTGAGCGTAATGCCCGGCAGTAACCCCGGGCGGATAGAAACCTTGCGCCTTAGCAATGGCGACAAGGAAAAGCTGCGCTTATGGGCCAAGGCCGTTACCCAGCCTCCCTTTGAAAATGCGTCTAAATCGGAAACATCTAAAAATAAAGAAGAGCCACCCGAAAAGGAGGCGCAAGAAAATACGCCCCTGCTCGACATAAAAAATGTCGGCTTTACATATGATGAAACCGGAACGGCAGCTCTTAGAGATGTCAGCTTTAAATTATATCCCGGTGAAATGACCGCAATCGTCGGCGCGAACGGCGCCGGGAAAAGTACGCTCGCAAAGCTCATCGTCGGGTTTGAAACCGAAAGTGCGGGCACTATATGCTATAACGGCGAAGATATGTCAGATTTTACGATACCGGAACGCGCCGAACGCATAGGATATGTCATGCAAAACCCAAATCAGATGATCTGCAAGCCAATGATCTTTGACGAGGTGGCTCTCGGATTGAGGGTGCGGGGATTTCCCGAGTCAGAGGTAGCGGAACGCGTAGAAAGAGTGCTTGACGTGTGCGGATTGTCGCGGTTTGTCAAATGGCCCATATCCGCTCTCAGCTACGGGCAAAAAAAGCGCGTCACAATAGCCGACGCGCTTGTGCTAAATCCGCAGATAATCATTCTCGACGAACCAACCGCAGGGCAGGACTACAAGCATTATACGGACATCATGGAATTTCTTGCACAGCTAAACTGCCGGGGCGTCACGGTGCTCTTGATAACGCATGATATGCACCTTTGCCTTGAATATGCCAAACGCGCAATCGTATTCAGCGACGGGCGTCTTGTCGCCGACAGGCAGACATATGAACTGCTCTCAGACCCCGCGCTGGCAAAAAAAGCGAGCTTGCGGGAGACGAGCCTTTATGAGCTTGCGCGGCTGTGCGGCATAGACGATGCAAAAGTGTTGATAAAAGCGTATTTGAGCGGCTTTGGCGCGGATAATACGGCGGGCAGGGGGATTTGATATGGCATTATTTGGATATATTCCCCGCAATTCTCAGGTACACCGCTTGACGGGCGCGACAAAGCTGATATTTACGCTCGCGCTCAGTATCGCCGCAATGATCACATTTGACACCCGCTTTATAGCCTTCGTCATAGCGCTGTCTATTATTTTGTTTGCAATATCCAAGGTTCGGCTGTCTGAACTGAAAGCCGTGCTTGTATTCATTACGATATTCCTTGTTATCAATAATGTTGCGATTTTTTTGTTTGCGCCGGAGCATGGCGTAATGATTTACGGTACAAGGCATGAGCTGCTGCGTATATCAGGACGCTACGCGCTCACCTATGAGCAATTATTCTATCAGCTCAATGTGACATTGAAATACTTCGCCATAGTTCCCGTTGCTCTCATATTCTTCTTAACTACCGAGCCGGGCGAATTTGCTTCATCGCTAAACACAATAAAGGTACACTATAAAATCGCGTTTGCCGTATCTCTGGCGATGCGATACATACCGGATGTCCAGCGGTCATTTCGCGAAATAAGTCAAGCGCAGCAGGCCCGCGGCGTGGATATATCAAAAAAGGCATCACTAAAAGCGCGTGTTGGAGGTATACTGACGATACTGTTCCCGCTCGTTTTTTCCAGCCTCGACAAAATAGAAATGATAAGTAATGCAATGGAATTGCGCGGATTTGGGCGTCTGAAACGGCGGACATGGTACTCGGCCCGCGCTTTTTCAAAATGGGATTTTGCTGTTATCACCGTGAGCTTGCTGTGCGTTGGATTATCCGTACTGACACTCATTGTCAACGGCGGACGTTTCTATAATCCATTTACAAATCCATTTTAAATTATTAAAAAAATGTTAACTACTTGACATACTATTGTAACACATGATATACTGTGCGGGACTTGAGTGGCAGTAAAGGATTTACTCAAACCAAAACCAAACTTGCACAAATCAAAATCAGTTTTGGATGAGGCGCCCTTATACCTAAGCTCATTAAACAAAAAAATAAATTGGAGGAAAAAAATGAAGAAAACCATTATATCCCTGCTTACGGTCGTAGCCCTCGTTGCGGGCTTTTCGATCATGGCGCTGGCAGAGTTTGATTTGCCTGCGGACGGGCATACCGACTTGCAACAAAACGGTTACTTTGCGCAATGGATAACAGACGGAACAGACGACCTTGAAGTAGACCTGACATGGGAGGAACTTGGCAACTCTATCGGTATCGTGCTGGAAATGGACAGCAATCCCGGTTTCCTGAGCTTGGTTGCGTTTGGCGCATACAATGGCTGGAGTTGGGGCGAAGGCCAACGTGACACGCTCAGCTATGCTTTTGAAGACGGTCTCGTGTACATTCTCTGGGGCTGGAACAACTTTGATCTCTATGGTGTGACGGAAGAAGAAGCCACAGCAAAAATCCTTATCGGACAGTTTGACTGGATAGACGGCGCCGTGGCGTGGGATGATCTTGGTGTTACCGGAGCTTTCCTAATCAGCGAAGACGATTATTATCCCGAAGTGCCGACCAATTTCACCGACGGTGTAGTAAACCTCGGCGACTTCACATGGGATAATCTCGGAAATCCCGACTTCCAAAAAGGCTGGCTCACTATTGAAATGAAAGAGGGCGACACAGACCTCCAATGGGGCGCGCTCAGGACAGCTATGGGTCTTACGCTTGAAATCGGCGTGGACGGTTCAGACATAGCCGAGATGGGAATAGTATTCCAAGGCGACGCGACAAACTGGGGCTGGGATAAATCCGAGCTCTACCCGATTTACACTCCGTTTGGCGATGACAGAGAGGGCGGATATCTTGATTTCTTCTTCTCCGGTCACTCCACATGGGACACCCTCAAAACGGGAACCCGCGGCAAAATAGCCCTTGATTTCGACGGCTCTATTGATGTACCGCTTTTAGAACTCATTACGGATGCGTACCTCTTCTATAAGGCACCCGTAAGAGAAGCGCCGCCTCCTCCTCCGGCGGACGACCCGACACCTCCTCCGGCGGACGTTGATCCTCTGCCTCCGGTAGACGTTGAAACGCCTCCTCCGGCAGACGTTGAGACTCCTCCTCCGGCGAGCGGTGGCGATAGCGACAGCAGCGGCGGACTTGACTGGTGGATGTGGTTAATCTTCGCTGCGGGAGCAGTCGTTATAATCGTTGTTATTATCATCATAGCAAAGAAAAAGAAGTAAAAAAGCATGACTAAATAAAACCGCGCCGCCTCCCAACATGGGGCAGCGCGGTTTTAATATGGTGAAAATAGTTACTGTACAGACCCTTGTTCTCCTTACTATCCGGGTCGCTAACACAATCAATACATAAAATAATTATGAGAAGCAAAAAAAATATTTGACAAATACTTGGTTTTTTTTGTATAATCTTAACAAAATCAGCGGTTTGCCTTATTTTGCCTGTATGTTTTCACCAAAACAGGCGAGGCAGCCCAAAAACAACACAAAACTAAAGGAGAGCAAAAATGAAGAAATTACTGGCAATCGTACTCGTAGCAGTCCTCGCGCTCGCGCTTTCGGCGTTTGCGTTCGCAGCCGACCCCATCAGAGTCTCAGGCGACATTGGTGTCAACGGACACACCAGAGTAAGTTTTAAAGACGCCGCCCCCGATGACTTTGACTGGTCGAAAATCGTAAGAGTCAACATAAGAGTCACCATCAACAACTGGGATGACGTAGAAAACGATGACATTCAGCTCGTGCTCAACTCAGCCACACACGACTGGGGCAATATCGGCCCGGACCTCAACCAATGGGGCAATGTTACGCTCGACGGCCCGAACTACAACCTATGGTGGGATTATACCGGACTTGCGGCAGATGAAGAATATTTCGAAATCGCCGTAGGCTGCTGGAATCCTCTGGTCGGATCATTTGTAGCAACGGCATACACGCAAGAAATGCTTGACTCGGTCGAGACAGGCGCGGTCACATTCGTCGGCATCGCGGTTGCGGCTCTCGCAGTCTCCGGCACGGGCGCGGTCGTCATAGGACGCAAGATCAAGAAATAGTAATTGCCATTACTCTTAGGCGCGCTCGCGTGCCGCAAAATTTGTTAGTTTAGCAAAAGGGGCTTCATACGAAGCCCCTTTTGGCAGTGTCATTTTTTTTGAGTTTCCCCGAAATGCCGGGAGAAAAGCATTTATCACCCGGCAAACCACCCGGAAAGAATAAAAAACGCTTGACAAACACTTGCTGTGCCTATTACAATAAGAGAGTGTGAAACGAAACGCAATTTTTGTGTCTCCGCTGTTGTTTAATGACACGCAAAAAACCCTCGCGAAAACACAAAAACACACAAAAAAATTGCGGAAAATTCATATGCGGCTTCGCACTCGGCATGACAACAAAAAACTCAAAAAACAAAACAAACTAAAGGAGAGCAAAAATGAAGAAATTACTGGCAATCGTACTCGTAGTAGTCCTCGCGCTCGCGCTTTCAGCTTCCGCATTTGCATCAACAACAAGCGTTCCGCTGGGCAGACCCTATGTCAATGACGATGCTTCGCAGGCCATTTGGTCAAACCCGGAGCAAAACGCAGAAGGCAATGACGGCTACCAAACTGACATCCCGTGGGCACTCTTCAAAGCGGCAACAAGCATTGTTATTACATTTGACGGCGCAAAATTCATTAGTTTAGCAAAGGGGCTTCACGCGAGGCTCCTTTTGCGCGGCGCAAAATTCATTAGTTTGCAAAGGGGCTTCACACGAAGCCCCTTTTGCGCTATAATTATAAGCGAAAGAAGATTAAGGGGAGGTTTGGTATAAGCATGAAAAAGCCTGTTTTTCAAGATGATACAGATAATCTTAAAGATATAAAAACAAGCTCGTCGGAAGAAATCTCCGATGCCCCCGATGCCGCCGCCGATGCTGACGCCGCCCCAAACTCCAACGCCGCCGCAAAAACCGCCGCCACTCCAAATAGCTTCATAACCGCCGCTTCAAAGCGGCGCATACCAAAATATTCAAAAAAAACCAGACTGATACTAAAAATTGCTCTGGCGTTATTTGTCTGCATTTTTGCGCTATCACTTGCGTACATTATCTACACACTATATGAAGAGTCAAAGCAAGATCAAATAATACGCGAAGAAATGCCAAAGATAAGTGAGATCATTGACAACCGCACGCCCGCGCCGACGCCCACCCCGACTCCGGAAAACAGCCCGGACGACGACCCGGGAGATACAAAACCCACAGAGAGTCAGTGGGCAAGAGAGCTTCGCTTGCTGCTCGAAGCCGAGGCGGAGGGCAGGATATTGTTTGCCGAGACGCTCGAGATAAACCCGGATTTTTTGGGAGTGATTGAAATACCGGGAGTTATCGAACGCCAGCCGTATGTTATGTCGCGAAACAACAACGACTACCTCTATACGGACTTTTACGGCAACTATAACCGTCAGGGAACACTATTTCTCAACGCGCTCAACGACCATCTCTTAATTGACTACAACAGCGTGATTTTCGGGCATTACACGAGCACGGGCAATATGTTCACAAAACTGATGGAATACAAAAAGGCCGCGACATATAAGACATCGCCGATTATAGTGCTCGATGGCCTTATCGGAGAAAGCGTTTGGATCATATTTGCATCCCACGTTGTTGAGCCGGAAACATGGTTTATGATGCCCGCGTCCAATGAAGCGGAATTTGCCGGGCTTATCGAAGAAATCAGGGCACGGAGCTTATTTGACACCGATGTAGAGGTAACGGCAAAAGATAAAATCATCACTCTTAGCACATGCGACTATACATATGATGATATGCGCTTTGTCGTACACGCGCGAAAACTCAGAGAGGGTGAAGAAATACCCGAAGAGGTGATTGCGCAAACAAATACCGACCGCAAAAACTATTCGATACCGTATATGCAGCAGCTTGGCAGCGTAAATATGAACGGAGCCGCTTTTGCGATAGACCCGTTTTACAGCAGATTGGTTTTTTTCAATCCGGTGAGCGGAGCTTTTGACCGATATATAGGTGATCGAAGCAATGTGCAAGGACCGTTTAAGGCGCTGTCACATTCGGGCATTTCGGCGGGCATGTATACTGCGGCGGCACTTATAGACGCGCGCGCCGACGCTGCGGAAGGGGCGCAGGGGGCATTTATAACCGTTTCCGGTCTCGGCGGCGCAAAGGGCATATCCCTCTTTACCGCGCCAAATGCAAGAGCCACATACACATATCGTGGAACAGTCACGCCCGAGGGCGTTGACGCAAAATTTCCCGCCCTCCAAATCGTCGGAGATAAGGTATGGCTATATTACAGCGTATCTGACGGCGGAGATACGCTTCTGTACAGGCAAAATACGAACGGCGAAAACAGAGAGCTTGTGCATACGGCACGCACGGCAGGCAATGTCCGGGTGCTCGGAATGTATACGGTACATAATCAGCCGATTATTGTGTGGCATGAACCCGATTCCGGGGAGATAAACGGGGCGCGTATCGGAGCCGAAGAATCGTTTAATCTTGCGAGCGCGGACGGCGAAACGAAAATTACGCTCTATGGAAACATCTCGGGCAGTGCCGTAAACGCCGTATATGAGAAAGGCGGAAGAATTACCTTTGGCACTGTTGACCTTGACCGGACTCCGACAACGCCCATAGAGACACCCGAACCTTCAAGCACACCTGATGATCCGGGCGAAACGCACAGTCCCGGCGACCCGGACGGCACAACCGATCCGGGCGGCGAATAATCAAACATATTTTTCATTGACATTACAGTATGAAAATATGTATAATTCAACTATGAGAAAAATGCCTCAAACAAAACGGAAAAACGAAAAGACCTACAGAAAAATGTGCCGTTTTCTGGCGTTTGCTGTTTTCTTTCAAATGCTTTTTCCGCTCTCGGACGCGGGCAGCGCCGCCGCGGGTTGGGGCATCGAGGCGCAAACAGACCTTGCGTGGGAGGACTTTGGGGATATTATCGGAACACACTCGGTAAACCCGGACATACCCACATATCGCAGCTACAAAGAAAACAGCCCGGCGGACATATCCACAGACAAAATTATAATAGAAGCCGACAACTGGGCGCGATACGAAGAAAGCGGCATAGCGAAAACACCGCAGGTATATACCGATTTTGAAGGTATGCCCGGTGTTTCGTTGCTTACGGAGGAAACCGCGCTCGTTGAATATAATATTGAAGTCGCGCAGTCTGGGCTTTACGAAATACTCATAGACTACTATCCGATAGAAGGCAAAAGCTCGGCAATACAGCGGAGCATATTCATTGACGGCAAGCTGCCGTATAGGGAGCTGTCGCTTATAGAACTGCCGCGTATTTGGCAAAACAAAGAAGCAATGGCAAAAAGCGAAGCCTTAGGCGCAGACGGGGTCGCAGCATTGGCCGCCGCTCCGGGTCAAACAACCTCAGCCATCGTTTGGGAAAAAGATAATCGGGGAAATGACCTCAAACCCACCATGCTTGAAGCGCCCGAGTGGGTTTGCGCCTTTGTGCATGACTCCGGCGGATATATCACATCACCGCTCTTAGTATATCTCACAGCGGGAGAGCATACCATATCGTTATACTCGCTGCGCGAACCGATGCTCCTGCGCCGTGTGACATTGCAAGGCAGCGAGGACACGCCAAAATACGCCCAGACGCTTGCGGCATGGGAAAATGCGGGAGCTGCGGACACAGCGGGCAAAAAAGTCACGATCGAAGCGGAGGACGCGGTGCGCACCTCTTCGCAAATGCTATATCCCATACAAGACCAATCATCACCGGCGATAACTCCGGCAAGCTCGAAATACCTCATAAACAACACCATTGGCGGAAACTCGTGGCGCATGGCAGGGCAATGGATGGAATGGGATTTCACAGTGCCCGAAACGGGTTATTACGAGCTTACTTTACACGTAAAACAAAACGCCCGGCGCGGCACATTTGTCTCGCGCAAAATAAGCATAAACGGACAGGTGCCGTTTGAAGAACTGCAAGACTACGGGTTTGGCTTTGAGCGGCATTGGCGGGCGGACACCCTCTCGGACAGTGAGGGTACGCCGTTTAAGTTCTATTTCGAGGCAGATACAGCCTATACCATACGAATGGAAGCTGTGCTCGGCAGTCTCGGCGAAATAATTTCGACCGTGCGCGACGCGGTCTATGACCTCAACAACATATACCGCAAGGTTATTTCGCGCACCGGCGTGGCGCCGGACAGATTTGCGGACTACCAGATAGCAAGGACTATGCCGGAGCTGACCTCACAGATGATTGGGGTGCGTGACAGCTTGGACTATGCGCTTTCCGAGCTTAGGCGCATAGGAGGCCAGAGCAGTGAGCGCGAGCGCGTGTTGATAACCATGCGTGACCAGCTCGACATACTCATTGGGGATAACGAGCTTTTTCCGCGAAACGTCAGTTCATTTCGCGTGAATATCCGCGCCTGCGGCGCGTGGCTCTCAGAAGCGATAGAGCAGCCTTTGCAGCTTGACTTTATATCAATCCACTCGCCGGATATTACGGTAAAAAGCCCGAACAACACGATATTTCACAGGATATGGCATGAAATTTGCCGTTTATGGTATTCGTTCTTTATTGATTATAATCAGGTGGGAAACGTGACAGAGGGCACGGAAGCCATCACTTTATGGATTGGGTCGGGGCGCGATCAGGCAAACGTGATAAAAACGCTTATTGATGAAGATTTTACGCGAAACAAGGGGATCAGCGTAAATGTCATGCTTGTTGATATGAGTACGCTCCTGCAAGCATCGCTGGCAGGGCAAGGGCCGGATGTCGCCATACAGGTAGCAAGCGAGCTGCCGATGAATTTTGGCCTGCGCGGTTCTGTCATGGATTTGAGCCAATTTGAGGGTTTTGACGAAGCACGGCTCGCGTTTGCCGACAGCGCGATGATGCCCTATGAGTTTGAGGGGCAGGTATTCGCCTTGCCTGAAACGCAAATTTACCCGATGATGTTTTACAGAAAAGACATTCTCGCCGAGCTGAATATGGAGCTTCCTCAAACATGGGATGATGTGGCGGTCATAATGTCGGAGCTTGCCTTTAACCATATGGAATTTGGTATGCTGCCAAACGAGCAGATATTTACAATGCTTTTGTATCAGCACGGCGGGGAATATTATAACGAAAACAAGACCCGCTCGGCGCTCGACCGTGAGCCCGCGATAGATGCGTTTAGAATGTATACAGAGTTTTATACGGATTATAAACTTGACCGCGCAACGAGCGTCGAAGAACGCTTCCGCACGGGAGAAACGCCGATCATCATTGCCGACTATACCTTCTACAACAACTTGCAGATTTCCGCGCCGGAGCTGCGGGGCATTTGGGGCTTTGCGCCCGTGCCGGGCATTATGCAAGAGGACGGCTCTATAAACCGCTCGGTCAGCAGCAACGGCGGCGGCGGGATAGCCGCGACCACAATGATAGGCGTGACGGGAGGCAGCGGCAGCGCATCGGTCATGATGTCGTCAACAAAGCATCCGGAGGAAGTGTGGGAGTTTCTCAGATGGTGGACGTCCGCGGATACGCAAGTACGCTTTGGACGGGAAATGGAAAGCCTCATGGGTCCGGCGGCGCGTGTGCCTACGGCAAATCGCGAGGCGTTTGCAAAAATGCCGTGGCCGGCGGGGGACTATGCGGCTCTCAGCGAGCAGTTTGAGTATGTGCGCGGCATACCGCAAGTTCCGGGCGGTTACTTCACATGGCGCAACGTCAATAACGCTTTTTATGCGGTCACGACTCCGCAAACCGACAGGCCGGCGGGCGGAACGAAGCTGTCAATGCCCCGGGAGGAGATTATGGATCGCGTTATTTTGATAAACGATGAAATACGGTATAAGCGTATAGAGTTTGGCTTGCCGTTGGAGTAATCAACGCCATTGCTTCGCAATGGCGCACGCATTGCTTCGCAATGGCGCACACTTCGCGATGGCGCGAAATAAAGAAAACTTGTGAAAGGCATACGGTCAATGCGCAATAAAAACACCCACAGCTTAAGAGCCCGTATAGGACGCGAAAAGGTCAGCTATCTGATGATGGCGCCGTATTTCATCTTGTTTACGATGTTTACGGTTCTCCCTGTTTTGATTTCTATTTTCTTCAGCTTTACCTATTTTGATATGCACTCCATGCCGCAGTTTATCGGCTGGGGCAACTACGCAAAGCTCATACTCGAAGATGACCTTTTTGTTACCGCGCTGCGAAACACGCTCATACTCGCCGTGGTCACGGGGCCTGTGAGCTATCTGCTGTGCGTGCTGTTTGCGTGGATAATAAACGAGTTTCGCGGTTTTACGCGCGCGCTCCTTACGCTCGTGTTTTACGCGCCGTCCATCAGCGGACAGGCGTACCTCATCTGGAGCCTCATACTGACCGGCGACAGATACGGTTTTCTCAACGGAACGCTTATGCAATTTGGATTTATCCAAGAAGCTATACTTTGGATGCAAACGGAAAAATACGTATTGCCGGTGCTGATCGTCGTACAGCTATGGCTGTCGCTCGGCACAGGATTTTTGGCGTTTATAGCGGGGCTGCAAACTGTGGACAAAACACTCTACGAAGCGGCGGCGATTGACGGCGTATCAAACCGCTGGCAGGAACTGTGGTTTATCACGCTCCCGGCAATCAGGCCGCAGCTCATGTTTGGAGCTATCATGCAGATTACTCAAAGTTTCGCGATTGCGGACGTGTCGTTATATCTGGCGGGAAACCCGTCGGTAAACAATTCGGGAGCCACTATAGTCACGCATTTGCTCGACTACGGCGGCATACGCTTTGAAATGGGTTCTGCTTCCGCAATAGCGACGGTTTTGTTTATCATGATGGTCGGTACAAATAAATTGGTGCAAAAGGGACTGAGGAGGATTGGTGAATAATGGCAGGGGCGACGCTAAAAAATAAACATTATGTGCTCGATCCCAAGGGGCGGCCCATTCGCATCAAGGCGTCTAAGCACAGCAAATTAAACCGCAGCCGCGCCGGTAATATGCTTTTGTTTATTCTTATGGCAATATGCGGATTGTTTATGATACTTCCCATTGTCATGATAGTAAATAACGCGCTAAAGCCGCCTGACGAGCTGTTTCAATTCCCGCCGAGGCTTTTTGTGCGAAATCCCACTCTCGAGAATTTTTCCGACCTTTTTGTACTCATGGGCGACACTTGGGTGCCTTTTTCGAGATACATATTTAACACGGTCATAATCACGGGCGGTGGCGTGGTGGGGCATGTGCTGTGCGCTTCGCTTGCGGCATATCCTCTGGCAAAGCGCAAATTCCCCGGATCAAAGCTGCTGTTTTCGGTGGTCGTTTTATCCATGATGTTTTCATGGACGGTCACGCAAATCCCAAACTATATGATAATATCCATGCTTGGCATCAACAATACATATCTCGCGCTCATATTGCCGGCATGGTCATTTGGCATAGGGCTTTACCTTATGAAGCAATTTATGGAGCAAATCCCCGACTCGATTATCGAGTCGGCGCGAATAGACGGCGCCAGTGAGTTTAAGGTATTTTGGCGCATTATTATGCCAAACGTAAAACCCGCATGGCTCACGCTTGCGATATTCCAGTTTCAAGTGCTTTGGGGCAACACCGGAGGTATGTTCCTGCGCAGTGAAGAACTAAAGCCCATGCAATATGCGATGGGGCAAATCATGGCGGGAGGAGCTGCCCGCGCCGGAGCTTCAGCGGCGGTTGCGTTTATCATCGCGGCCATCCCGATCACATTCTTTTTAGTTTGCCAATCCAGTATTTTCGAGACCATGACGACAAGCGGGCTAAAGGAATAATTCAAATAAGTAATCAAGGTAAAACAAACTATGCAAGCTGTGTATGCTACACAAAAGAAAAAAACGATAGTAACTGTATTGGTGTTGACGGTGCTCATTATGACGCTTTTGCCTTTGCAAGCCGCAAAAGCCGCAGACAGCGTACCGTATGACACATATACATATGACTATTGGGAAACCATCATCTTCACACCGGCGCCGTATATACCGGGCGAAACGATCTCCGGCGTGTCTTTGGGGGTGGGAGCCTTAAACGACCCGCAAGGGATATATGTCGCAAGTGACGACAGCGTATATATCGCGGACACGGGCAATAACCGCATCCTCGTGCTTGAGCAGGATTTAAAAACGGTGCGCGACGTTATAGTGACATTTGATAACAACGGAACTACGGACAGCTTTAACAAACCGCGCGGGGTCATGGTAACGGGCGACGGTACTATATATGTCGCGGATACGGAAAACCGCCGCGTCATAGCTCTCGCGGGTGGGAAAGTGGTAAAGACCATAGAAAATCCGCAGGCCGAAATACTGGGGGAAAACTTTGATTTTGTGCCTCTCAAGGTGACTGTAGACTATGCGGGGCGCGTGTTTGTCATAGCAAGAGATATGTTTCAAGGCATTATGACATTTGGCGAGGACGGTGAGTTTATCGGTTTTTACGGCACTATCAATGTCACAATTACCCTGTGGGAAAGGTTTTGGCGGGCATTATCCACGCAAGAACAGCGCGCGCGTGGAAGATTATTTATACCGACGGTCTTTACGGGGCTTGATGTTGATCCGGCGGGATTTGTATATGCGTCAAACATTGACGGTGACGGCAAGCAAGCGGTGCGCCGCCTCAACCCCAAAGGCGAGGATGTCTTGCGAAAAGGATCAAATGAGCATGTCGGCGGGGATATCGCGCTCTTTGGCTCATCGGCAAGCGCCTATTCCGGGCCGAGCAATATCATTGATGTAGCCTATAGAGGAAACGGCATGTACTCGCTCTTAGACTCGCGGCGCGGACGCATATTCACCTATGACTATGAGGGCAATCTCTTGTATATTTTTGGCGGCATGGGGCAGCTTGCGGGGACATTTCGCCAGCCAACAGCCATAGCCGCGCAAAAAGACCGCGTCTTGGCTCTCGACGCAGTCAGAAACGAGCTTATAACATTTGAAGAAACGCTCTATGGCGAGCTTATAAATGAAGCGGTGGCTCTGCGATATGGCGGCGACGAAGCACAGGCGGTCGAGGTATGGCAGCAGGTGCTCCGCCTCAACGAAAACTTTGAGCTTGCCAATGCCGGCATAGGTAAGGCATACCTTACCGCAGGGGAAAATGAGCTGGCGATGGAATATCTCAAAAAAGGCATGGACAAGCAAAACTATTCCATTGCTTTTAAGCGATGGCGCAATGACATACTCAAGGAAAACATTGGCTGGATACTGACCGCCGCGCTCTGTACGATTACCGCGTTTACTGTGGTGCGCGTCGTGCTTAAAAAGCGCAAAGGCTCTGTGCAAGATGAAGGGGGTGATGTTTTCGATGCGTAAATATTTCTCCCGTGAACGAACCCAATATATGTTTGGTGTCTTGAGCCGCCCCATAGACTCGTTTTATGAGATACGCTACAGAGACAAGGGGAGCATACCGCTTGCTGTTATCTGCGTATTATGCTTGGCTGTGCTTTTTACCGTAAACCGCGTGTTTGCGGGGTTTACCGTCAATGAAGTAAACCCGCTAATGATAGATGGTATCGCGGAAATGTCATCATTTTTTGTACTGCTCGGGCTTTTTTGCGTAGGCAATTGGGCTGTCACCTGCCTTATGGAAGGCGAAGGGCGTATGCGCGACATTATAACGGTGGCGGGGTATGCAATGCTCCCGATAACGCTCATACTCGGTCCGGCTACGCTGATAAGCAACTTCATATCTATTGAGGAAGCCGCCATTTATCAGATACTGCTCATCATCGGCATTGCGTGGACAGCCGTTTTACTGCTCATAGGTATTATGACGGTACACAATTACACTCTCGCAAAAGCGCTCATAACGCTTCTGCTCACCTTTCTGACAGTGCTTATTTTGGTGTTTATAAGTGTGCTTGTGCTGGATTTGCTAAATCAAATCTACGGCTTTTTTTACAGCATATATACGGAAATCATATTCAGATTTTAGCCTTAATTCCATCATGGCGAAAACTCTAAAGCTCTTAAAAACCGCGCCGCGCCAAGTGAAACTCAAAATCTCACGTCATACGATACGAAGCAATATAGTCTTTCAAGCTACAGGAGCAAGATGAAAAAAGAAAAGCAGCGGAAAACTGAAAAACAAAAACAGGCAGGGAAGAAAATAAAAATCACCCCAAAAACACTGTTTTTATGGGCGCTCATTTTGATAGCCTTGGTCGTGCTTGTCTATCAGGGGTATCTTACCGTCCGCTACAGGCTTCACAACGGGCATCTTGCGGTGCTGTCGGAACATTTGCCGCCACAAGACGGGGGCGCGTTTACGCCGCTCGATATATCGGCAAATGATGTGCCGGGCATGGTGCTTGCGGCGGAAAACGAAACGCTCCGCCTATATGTTGATGAAGTCACGACAAATATCGCTCTGTATGACAAAAGAAACGGCAGCATTGTATATTCCGCCCACCCGGACATGAAAGACGATCCCTTAGCGTCCGACCTAAACAAGAGCTTTTTGCAATCACATATAATATTGGATTACTACACGTCCGCCCGGCTTCCCGGGCGATGGAACAGCTACGACCATAGCGTACAGCTCGGGCAGTTTCGGTTTGAGTCGCTCGAGGACGGATTGAGAATCGTATATACTATCGGCGATACGTCAAGCCCGACGGGTATCGTGCCTGTATATATCACGCAAGAAAGGCTCGAGATGTTCCTTGCTCCGCTTGAGGGCACACGCGCATATACCAGAAACCTGATGCGGTATATTGAATCTGAGGATGCCCCCGGATTTATGGAGCTTATAGAAGCGGCGCGGACGGGACGCATGACCATAACCGAGATGAATGAAGTGTTTGCGTCGGTAGGGTATACCTCAGAGGACTACATGATGGATATGGAAGCCTCGGGCATGGAGGTTTCTTTGCCGCTGCACTTTGTCGTTCCGCTCGAGTTTTTATTGGATGGGGATAGTCTATTGGTAAACCTGAACACCGCGGGTATACGAGAGTACGCAAGCGGGGCTATATCCGCCGTGCAGCTCATGCGCGGATTTGGAGCCGGGAGCACAGAGGAAGACGGTTATCTTGTCGTTCCAAACGGTTCAGGCTCGCTCATTTACTTTAACAATGGGAAAACATATGCCGATGAATATATGCAGTATATTTACGGAGAAGACCCGATGCAGAGCGAATATGTCATACTGGGAAATACGGAGATAACCCGTATGCCGTTTTTCGGCATAGAGGCGTATGACGGCCGCACGATTTTAGGCCGTGTTGAATCCGGTGATACGCAATGCTATCTCACGGCGGGCATTTCCGAAAAGTACAATTCATATAACTATGTCTATCCCGGATTTACGCTGCGGGGCAGCCTGTCGCTTGCGATGTTTGGTATGACGGGCAACGAATCCACTTTGCCGGTCGTTGAAAGAGACTTGCCGCAGATGAACCTGACGGTACGCTATTCGCTGCTCACGGACAGCGGATATTCGGCTATGGCAAAACGCGCGCGCGAATTGCTGACCCATGACGGCACTCTCGGCAAAGAGCTTCTTTCGCAAAGCGATATACCTTTCTATATGGACCTTATCGGCAGCACAATGGGGCAAAAATTCTTTTTGGGTCTGCGCTACATGGCGCAAATACCGCTGACGACATACGCGCAGGCGGAAGAAATCGTCAGCGACCTGTATGCGCGGGATATTTCGCGTCAGATAATAAACTATCAGGGTTGGTTTAACCGAGGTTATTATCACGATGTCGCCGATAAAATAAGACCTGTCAGACAGCTCGGCAGCACAAGCGCGCTTGAGGCTTTGGCGCGTAATGTCGAGACCGGCGGCGGAAAGCTGTATTCTGATGTAAACATGATTACAGCGACATGGAGCTCGCGCAGATACAGATATGAGCTTGAATCCACCAGATACTATGCAGGGGGAATGGTCGGCGGCTTTGGCATGATAAACCCCATTACGCTCTATAAAACAAATTCGCTCGGATACTTAGAGGTCATGTATAACGCAATCAGCCCGCGTTTCATGACGCGCTATATGGATAGCTACATTAAGGCGCAATCGCGCTATGATTTGACAGGAACCTCACTGCGGGATATGGGTGATTTTCTTGCGTCCGACCGCAGGAGAACGGGAATGATACATCGGCAGCAGGCAAAGGAAGTCATAGAAGCCAATATGGAAAACCTGCAAAATCAAGGCAAGCCGATCATGATTTCAGGTGGAAATCTATATGCTGTCAGATATTCCGATGACATTATAAACATGCCGCTTTCGCACAACGCTTTTTATATCGTAGATGATGAAATACCCTTTTATCAAATGATATTGCACGGCAGGATTGACTATGCGGGTACGCCGATAAACATTTCGTCGGCATTTGACAAAGATCAGCTTATCATACGTTTGTTAGAATACGGAGCTGCGCCGCACTTCGCGTTTACTTATGAAAGCGCCGGGGAAATGAAATACACGGGCTTAAATTGGATGTATAGCACGCACTATGAAAACTGGAAAGACATGGCGGGCGAAATTTATCACACGTTAAATGACGCGCTCGGATTGGTATCGGGCGCTGAAATGACGACGCACGAGATACTCTCCGACGGCTTGCGCGTTGTGACATACTCAAACGGCGTTAGGATTATCATCAACCGCACCGAGTCTGATCTGATTTTTGAGGGAGAGCGCGTGGCGGCGGCAGGATATATTGTAAAGCACGACAACTGAACACGAGGCTTAACTTATTGAGAGGAATTTAACAAATGAGCGCGGGAGCAGAGCTAAAACAAATAAAACACAAGAGACGGTTTTCATTATCGCTGTCGTCCAAAAGGTCGGTCGTAGGGTTGCTTTTCGTATTGCCGTTTCTTATTGGCTTTTTTGCCTTTATTGCCTATGGGATTGTAACGACTGTCCGCATGAGCCTGTCTGATGTCATTGTTGCCGGAGCGACCTCGGGAGTTGAGCTGGTATGGAATAATTTTGACAACTTTACCAGGGCGTTTACGATACACCCGACGTTTGCGGAAACGCTCGGTACATCACTGCTTAATATGCTGATTGACGTGCCGCTGATAATCTTCTTTTCGCTCTTTATGGCGCTGTTTATAAACCAGAAATTCAGAGGACGCACAATAGTACGCGCCATATTTTTCATGCCGGTCATTCTCGGCGCCCCGGCTATAGCAAACGCCCTTGTGTCCGCCCGCTCAATGATGGTGGGGGGCGTCAGCCCCGCGTCTCCCGAGATTATGACGGCGATCACCTCAAGCGCGAATGTGGACGTAAACTACTACCTCAATATGCTGGGGGATTTGGCGATACCTCCGGCTTTTATCGGATATATTATAGGGGCGGTGGGTCGGATAAACACGATAATCACGGCATCCGGCGTTCAGATAGTGATTTTCCTCGCGGCATTGCAGTCTATCCCCCCGTCAGTTTATGAGGCGGCAAAAATTGAGGGAGCCACGCCATATGAGACATTTTGGCTGATAACTTTCCCGATGGTCTCGCCTCTTATTTTAACCAATGTGGTGTATACAATTATTGATTCGTTTGCAAACAGCCCCGTAGTTGTGCTGTCGTACAACACGATATTCTCCGAATATAACTATGGGCTTGGCTCGGTATTTAGCCTTGTCAGTTCGCTTGCGGTTTGCGTTGTTCTTATAATCGTCGGAATCGTGATGAGCCGCCGCATATTCTACCATACTTAGCGGTCGGCAGTTAGGAGTCAGCAGGAAATATGTTTAATGTTTTCAAAAAAATAAAAGAAATAACGGACGACCCCACATTTTCGAGCAAGCGCGGCCACGCCGAACGCAAAGCGCGGCAGTGGGTGTACGCGTCGTTTCGCGCTGTTATAATTCTCGGTATCTCCTATGTCATATTAAGTCCGCTCATTGGCATAATAGCCAGCTCATTTTTCTCAAACGCCGACAACTACAGCCCCGTAGTCTATCTTATTCCGCAAAACCCCACCATAGAACGCTATCAATTAGCCATAACTCGCATGGATTATTGGAATGTGCTTGTCAATATGATGATCTATGTGGTGGGGCTTACGCTCATACAGCTTATCATATGCTCTATGGCGGGGTACGGTTTTGCGCGATTTAATTTCCCGTTTAAGAAAATTCTCTTTGCCTGCGTAATCGTTACCATAGTGCTTCCGACACATACGATCATGTACCCGTTATACACGACGTTTCAAACTTTCAACCCCTTGGGGCTTGTCGGGCTGTTTAATCAGGGAAACAGCGTCAATTTGCTCGGCACGACATGGCCTGTTATCATTATGACGCTGTTTGGCGTGGGACTGCGCTCGGGATTATATATCTTCATTTTCAATCAATTTTTCAGAGGGCTTCCGAGGGAAATCGAAGAGGCCGCCGTTATTGACGGCGCCGGGAATATACGCACATACTTGCAGATCATGCTTCCAAACGCGGCTCCGGCTCTTGTTACGGTCGCGATATTTGGGGTAGTTTGGCAGTATAACGACAACTTTTTCGGCAGGCTTTTTAACGTGAGTGACAGCATTTTACTCAGCCGTAAAATCAGCTCTCTTGCCGCCACGATCTCCAATGTTGATCAGGTGCGCGACCCCGCCATTGCCACACTATATGTCTATGCGGGTGTTGTTATGATGATTTTGCCGTTGCTGCTTATCTATGTTTTTCTGCAAAAACATCTCATTGAGGGCATCGAACGCAGCGGAATCGTCGGATAAAAAGCTCGAGGTAGACAATTAAAGGTTTTATAAAGCGCATAATTCTGCTATAATGTTTTTAGCGAAAAAAAAGGCAACCTAAAGAAAGGAAGGATAAAATGAAAGGAAAAAACATATTTAGCGTACTTCTTTGCCTTATCCTCATACTTGCATTTGCGGCGGCATGTAATGACGGAAGCGAAACCGCAACCCCAGAACCAACACCCGCAGACGGCGATAACGGCGCGAACGCACCCGACGCAGACACATACGCATATACCATTGATTTTGCCGACGGAAATGTTGGCTTTGTCATGGCAAACACCGGAACACCGGGCACAGATGCGGGCACGACGATTGCCGCGGGCGCAAACGGTCTTGCAATCAAAGCACCCGCAGGACGGAATATGCGCGTCGGCATCAATGTAGACGGGCTATTGGGCGAGCGCGTGACAGACGTGAAAACGATTGTCATGGACATTTATGCCGAGTACCCGGACGGCAATTTTAGCGCGGTTTCCGGCAGAATCGGCGTCATGAGCGGAGACAGAAGCGCGTTTGCCGAGAGCAAATGGCAAGTCTATCTGGCTACGCGAAACCCAAACCAAGCAATATTTGAGTTTGAAGCAGACCAAGGATTTTCGGCGCAAGGCCCCAACTTGGTGGAATTTTCCTGCCTTGTAAACGGACCGGCGGACAAGGGGGAAACCCCCGCCATCGTTCATATTGAGTCCATCACTTTCTATGATGCCAACGATATGGCGATAAGCGCGAAAACCAACGCGGGCTGGGCGGCTCCCGAAAGCTATGGCGAGGGCGTTGTCTTGTCAAAATGGGAAATGCTAAACCCACCGCCCGACGGCAGCCCCGGCGGCTGGCAAACATGGTTTACGCCCGGCACGGATAACTACGAGGGTGAAGATATGCCTTGGGAAATCGTTGCGGTTTCATATGGCATAGCGTTTGAAATAGCAGACCCGGTTGACAGCTTTGAGTTTGTTTACTTTGGTGTATACAACAGTTGGGCGTGGACACAAGTCAAAGTACATGAATTTTGGGCGGACGGCGTCTTGACGGTCATGTGGCAAGATATTGATTTTGACCCCGGATGGATCAGCGAGGCCGTAGAAGAAGGTGATGACGGAGTTTTGAAATCATCGGCAAAATTTGCGATGGGTAACTGGAACAGCGTGCCCGTTACGGCAATCTATCTGTTATATGACGCGGACATGGTGCCCGATAGCTTTAAGTAGAATTCATTACTTGAGAAAGGATTAAATAACAATGAAACGTATATTTGCTTTACTCCTCAGCTTCGTATTCCTCTTTGTCATGCTTGCCGCTTGCGGCGGCGGAGGCGGCGACGACACAAACCCGGACAGCTCACCGGGTACGGAAAATCCGGGCAACGGCGGCGACGGCGATGGTGACGATGACGGGCCTCCGCAGTTTGTGGCTCCCGACTATACCCTGCCGGACAAAGATGCGGACGTTTACCGCACAAAAGACGGAAGACGCCACATAATAATCGGATCGTTTTATGATATGTATTACGATTCAACGCACACGAGTATTTTTGACAACCCCTCTGTCAACGACCCGGAAACCGCGCAAATGACGCTCGACAGAGTACGCTATGTTGAAGACAAATATAATGTCTACATAGAATTTGTCAACATGACATGGGACGGCATAATGGAAAATATCCCGATTTCAATTATGAGCGGATGGCCGGATGCCGATGTCTATATGGGCGACACCCAATTTGTCATTCCGGCAGTCTTAAACGGCATGGCTACGGCTCTGGAGGACATGGATATTGACCCCGAGTTTTATAATGACCTGTTTGCGCCCCCCGGTGAAAATATCGTTATGGAAAACGTGAAAATTCCCGGTCAGGACAAAACATATATGTTCAGAGGAGCGGGGTTAAATACGGGTATGTATATGCTCGGCTACAACCGCGACATGCTTCAGGCAAAAGGGCTTGAAGACCCGCAAGACCTTTGGGATAAAGGCGAGTGGACATGGGATAAGTTTCGCGAGTATTGCCGCGAGCTGACCGACACGTCGCAAGATATTTACGGCTATGCAGGATATTGGACAAACTTCCTGCAAAGTATGCTGTTTTCTAACGATACGGTGTTTGCGGGAGGCCCGATTCAAACGGTAGACTCTCCAAAAACGCTCGAAGTCCTCAACTTCATGTATGAGCTGTACAATGTAGACAAGACGGCGCGTCCTTGGAACGAAGACGACTGGGCGATAAATAACAGCCTCTTTGCGGAAGGCAAGTCGGGATTTTGGATTTCGGCGTTTTGGATAAACGAAGAGTTCGGAGGTCTTGAAACCCCGTTTGATATAGGAATGGTTCCGTTCCCCGTTGGCCCGAGCGGAAATAAAGACACTATGGCGACTACAAACGTGTCAGGAAACTACTATTTCATACCGCGCTACATCAAGGACCCGGGAGAAGTTTTCAATATAATGTACGACCTCACCAACTGGTATGATGGAGACCTTGAGTATCGCGACGACATTCAGTGGTGGAAAGACAGAATGATTTCAGAGGCGAATATCGAGTACTATATGAAAGTCGCCGGACGTATGGGCTTTGACCTGCTAATGGACCTCGGCTTTGGGCCGTCAGTCCCATATATGCTCGAAACTACGACCCGTCCTGCCGAGTATACGGCGATACAATATGCCGAGACATATAAACAGGTGTATCAGGACGCTCTCGACAACTACTTTAAATAATTAACAAATGCGCCGTCCGGGTGGGATGCAATCAAAAGTCAGGAGTTTGATGTAAATTATGAAAAAAAGATATATAAAAGAGCTTTTGATATTTGTGCTCGTAAGCATGAGCCTTGTTGGTTGTGTCCCATCATCAGACGGTGAGGGCAGTGTCTCGACAGCACCACCCGGCACACAGGGCACGGGCGATGAAAATCCGCCGACGCCGACGCCCGCGCCGACGCCCGCGCCCGAACCTACCCCGGGCAGCGCCCGGCCCGGCAATGGTGATGATCCCCCTCCGACGCTTGGCGAGATTCCGACCCCCGATGTGATAATGCCGTTTGACGAGAATATCACGGCGTTTGAGCTGACAAAAAATATGGGGGCGGGATGGAATCTCGGTAACACGCTCGACGCGGTTTTGGGCGCGAACTCACCTGTTTCCGTGACATTGCAGGAAACCTCATGGGGAAACCCCATTACAACCCGCGATATGATAGAGCTTCTCGCCGACACAGGGTTTAAGACGCTTCGTATTCCAACCACGTGGGAGCGGTTTATCGGCCCGGCGCCCGATTATATACTCGATGAGTCAATACTTGACCGTGTGCAAGAAATAGTTGACTGGGCGTTTGAATTTGATATGTACGTTATCATCAACACCCACCACGAAAGATGGAACTTCCCTTCGTCAGATAATAAAGCCGCGTTGAATATTCTGACCGCGCTCTGGCACCAAATAGCGTCGCGTTTTGCGGGATATTCCGAAAAGCTCATCTTTGAGGCGATGAATGAGCCAAGAATGTTTGATACGGATCACGAGTGGACAGGAGGCACGACGGAAGCCCGCAGCGTCATCAATGGGTGGAATATGTATTTCATCAATACTGTGCGCGGCACGGGCTACAACAACGAAAAGCGTTTTCTCATGATACCGACACACGCGGCAAGCGCCGATCAAAACGCCATCGGCGATATGTGGACTCCGCGAAACGACGACAGAGTAATCGTATCGCTTCACGCCTACACGCCATATGACATTGTGCTCAACACAAGGCTTGCCCGAAATACCTTTGATCCGAACGATTTTGAAGATACAAAAGAAATTGACTGGCTCTTTGAGCGCATAGACAACCGATTTATCTCGCAGGGGATAGCCGTTGTGATGGGCGAAACGGGTATGTTAAACAAAGACGAAAACCATGATGCCCGTGTTGCCTGGGCGGATTATTATACCTCAAAGGCCGCGGCGCTTGGCATACCATGCGTATGGTGGGATAACGGCATTCGCAGCACGACAAATAATGAAGCTTTCGGGCTTATGCATCGGCAGGAAAATGTATGGCATCACCCCGAAATCGCCGAAGCATTTATCCGCAACTATAGGTAGGGTTAAAACACTTTAACATTTTGCTCTATGCAGATAACCTCTGCGGCTCTTTCGCCGCAGAGGTTCTTTGAGTGGAGTCGTCAGTCGGCGGCGGGAGTGTTGTCATTGTTGTCTGTGACGGGAGAAGCATCGTCGGCGGAGGGAGAGGCATCGTCTGAGATGGCGTCGGAATTGCCGTCGGTGACGGAAGCGCCGTCAAGCCACGGTATACCCACAAGCTGCCCGTCTACGACATAGCCTTGGAAGATAAAAAATAAAATCAGAAACAATATCAAAAAAGACAAAACAACAGTTATGATAATGCTGACGATAAGACGCAAAAAACGCCTGTTATAATATGTATTGGGTACATAACGACGAGCCATTGCCTATTCCTCATTGCTTCTGTCGGCCGCATTTAAAAGACCGACGCGGTGGATATGCCTGTCTTGTCCGCTGAAAGCAGTTTTCAAAAATGTATCTACGATAGCAATCGCGCAGTCAGATTTCAGAACACGGCCGCCCAAGGCCAAAACATTTGCGTCATTGTGGGCGCGCGCCATATCCGCCATATATTCATTGGTGCACAACGCCGCCCTAATACCCGGCACTTTATTTGCCGCTATGGACATTCCGATACCCGTACCGCATATAAAGATACCTTTGTCACATTCGCCGGAAACGATCGCCTTTGCCGCCGGGACAGCTATCTCGGGATAATGGCAGCTATCCGGGGAAAATGTTCCAAAATCTTTATACAAAATATTCTTTGAGTCAAGATGAGCCCGCACGACGCCCATAAGTTCAAATCCGCCTTGATCACACGCTAACGCAATCATTGTAAACCTCCGTTTTGTTTAGATATATTGTAGGCAACCTCCGGAAACCCTGAGCGAGCAAGATACCAAGTGATTTTTTTGCCAACCTGCCGGCAGGCAGGTTTTACTAGGCAAATTTTCGCAGGAATAATTGCTTTCTTTCAAGGAAATTTAACGAAGTATGGCGAAAAAATCGCAGGGAGATTGCCGTGATAGGGTTTTTGGAGGTTGCCTGTATTAAATTGACCTCAAAAACCCCAAGTCGGCAGCCATTGAGTGAAAAAGGCATAGTACCAAGCCGGCAAATATAAACCGGAGAGCATAGGGTAAAATATCGCAAACACAGCTCCGGCAACGGCTGTAAAACCATATGCGTAGGCTTTGTGCTTTGGCTTTTTCCGCTCAAAGATTGTGTTTATAATGTGTGCCAAAGCTAAAATCAAAAAGAGCGAGCTTGCGTAGTAATGGTACGCAAACACAACGCGTGTCACGGCGACCCACGGCAGCAAGCCTGCCAAATAACCGATGAGTATAAAGAGTGCTTTCGCGTCACGGTGCGCAAATACCCGGACAGCCATTGTCATCATAGCAAGAAGCCCTGCCCAATATATAATCGGATTGCCAAAAGCTCCGAAAACGGCGCGTAATCCATCTGAATAGTTTCGCACAAACAAGATAGGCTTAATGTCAAAAATCCATTGCCACCAGAAAGATGAAGCGCTGTGCGTAGCTTCAAGCCCGCTGTGATAGTTAAACATGTTCACTTGGTTGGCCCACACTAACTTGAGATACTCAAGGCTAAGGAGCGTTCTGTTTTCGGAAACCGAGCCCCGCGCTATCCATTGCGGTATATACGGGATATAGTTGATGTAGTAAATGGCAAGCGGTATGATGATAAAAAACAATATCGAGTACAGAAATGTTTGCGCGAAATATAGGGCAAATTTCGGTTTGTCATTATCCATATAATGCCTTTTCAGCAACACAAGCCGAATGATATATATAAGCAAAAGCCCTGCTCCGGCATAGAACCCTATCCACTTGACCGCAAAACTAAGCCCGAAGAAGAGCCCGGACATACCAAGAGGCAAGAGGCTGTTTTTTAGCGGTGCGTCAGGATTAGTCGTCACATAGCGATACATGAAAAAGTACGACAGCAAGATAAAGAGTATCACATAGGTATCAATAGTGCCGATGCGCGACTGTACTAAGCGGCAAAATTCAAAGCCTAAGAGGAGTGTGCCGCAGGTGGCGACTGCCGTTTTGCCAAATAGGTTTTTGAGAAAAATATACATGACCGCGAGCATGATCACGCCGCAAAGAGCTCCGATGAGTCTCCAGCCAAAAGGCGTTGAGCCGAAAAGCAATATGGAAGCGGCCATGATGTTTTTGCCGAGCGGCGGGTGAGTCCATTCATAAATATTACCGCCCTCAATATGCTCAACAGCGGTTCTGACGAAATAAATCTCATCAAAATACATATTGTTTATATGGTTGCTCCCCTCGGGCAAACTGCTGTGCTCTCTGCGATATTCTATTTGCTCCGGCACCTCGACATGACTTGTACTGCCAAGGTTAAAAAGAGCCAAAAACACGAAGCAGATGAGAATGAGAGATAATGAAATGTAATCATTTTTGGAAAGGGAATATCTTTCGGTAAAGAACGTCAGCTTTTTTTCGCGAGACTGCTCTTTTGCGAGTATCCATTCGACCGTTCCGGGTTCGGGTCTTGATATTTTGATATAGTACATAAAAAACAGCAATATGAAAAAGATTGCAAGCACAGTAAATGATGACGCAGCCGTCACGGCGGCAAACGCGCTTTTAAGATATTCCATCATATTATTTCACCTCGCTTGCCCCGGAACTTGTATTTATAATATAACAGTTTTGTCGTATGTTGTCAAAAACATATCTCTTGACAATCAAAATAGCCTTTAATAAAATACAGGCAGTTTGC
>WRMH01000001.1 GCA_009777235.1 Oscillospiraceae bacterium | reverse complement strand
TATAAGCTACTCGTTTTCCGTCGCTTTTCTTTTCTCACATTAAATGCACCTTGATTTTTAGCCATTTCCCAGAGTAAACGCAATCCACCATTCTACTGTTGCTCTTACTTTGGGAATTTACGTAATTTTGCATTTTGCAGTAAACCAGACCCGGTGAGGAAGGCTGTAGTTTTGAGCTGTCTATTGCGAGCGTGCGCTGTTTAGAGCTTTTTAGCGGAGTAAATTAGAGACTGTAGGTGAAATAGCGGATAAGGTCGAGCACTGTTTGAGCAGAGCGAACAAAGTTCGCTTTGCGAGTTTGCGAAGACCCCGCTATGAGCCGTACAGTCACTTTTTACGTAGGTCAAAGCTCTAAACAGTGTATGCTCGCAATAAGCGCAAGAGGCGGGGACACCTACTCTTGAACGATGTCAGTAATTCGCACGCCATAGTTGTCGTCAATAACGACCACTTCACCGCGAGCAATGAGCTTACCGTTTGCAACAACCTCAACAGGATCGCCCGCAATCTTATCAAGCACCACGATCGTACCAAGGGTAAACTCCAAAATCTCGCTGATTTCCTTCTTCGTTCGACCCAGCTCCACACTCACCTGAAGCGGGATGTTATACACAAGCCCAATGCCGCCGCCCGGAGTGTTTGCCGCTGACGGAGCGTCAAAAGATTGAAACTGCATGGGATGCACATCAACCACGCGTCCTTGCCCCACCATCGGAGACGGACCTGCGGGCATCGGATATGGCTGCTGCATAGGCATTTGCGGCGGGTAAGCGGGCGGATAAGCGGGGGGATAAGCCTGCGCCGCGGTTTGGCCGTAGGGATCGGGCATAGCCGCCGGATATGGCGCCATAGGCGCGGGAGGCGGCTGCATCATCGGCATTGCCGGAGCAGCGGGGGGCGGTGGGGCAGCCGGAGCGGGCGCGGCTTGAGGCGCGGGAGCAGCCGCCGCAGGAGCCGCCATAGGCGCCGGAGGCGGAGCGCTTGCCGCGGGAGCGGCAGCGGGAGGAGCCTCGTCGTGTTTTGGAAGACCTGCCGCTTCCGCGACCTCGTCTACAGTCATAAACCGCTTTGCAAAATCGCGGCACACATCATATGGCATGAGCTGAATGAGTTCGCTGTTTAGCAAACCCTCGATTTCCATGTCAAAGCTGATTTTTGTGACCTTATCCATATCACCGAACAGCGACGATACATCAAAGCCCACATCAACGGCAGAGCTGGTTGGCGGAGCTATATCTATTGTCGTACCCAGAAGTTTTGACAAAGACGTGCTCGACGCGCCCATCATTTGATTCATGATTTCGCTCATTGCGCTAAGGTGCATCTCGTTTAGCTCGATCGGCTCTTCGAGATTGCCGTCGCCGCCCATGAGCAAATCGGTGATAAGAGCCGCGTCCTCAACTTTAAGCACAAGCAGATTAGTGCCAGCAATACCCTTTTTATACTCAATTACAGAAACCACAAAGGGCACTTTATAGACAGACAGGACATCTTTTGATTCATAAACCGTGACACGCGGCGTCGTTATATCAACTCTCCTGTCGAGAAGTGAATACATCGTGGTAGCGACCGCTCCCATAGAGATATTCCCCACTTCTCCCAATATATCTATTTCCTCTTCGGTGAGCATCCCCTCAAGAGGCTGCACACCCTCAAAAGCATTGCCCGAGCCGCCGTCCGACGCTGCCGGAGCCGCGCTCAAATCCGCGCCTGTGTCCGTGGCGGCTGTTCCAAGCTCCGCATCAGCAAGCATCGCCGCTATCGCGTCGGGCGACATTATATCTCCCGACGCTTCATCAAGACCGCCGGGCGCGTCGCCGTCAGAATCACCGCCCGCGGCGGCTGTTCCAAGCTCCGCATCGGCAAGCATTGCCGCTATCGCCTCGGGCGACATTATGTCCCCGCCGCCGCCGGAATCTTCTTCGGCCGCCGGTTCTGACACCAAAGCATTGATCTCATCTTGTGATAGATTCATTTTCTGCCTCCTCTTCCTCTTCCTGCAAAATATCAATTATCTGCATAGCGTATTTTTGTCCAAAAGTCCCCACTGTGGCGCGAAACTTGGGTATATGCTGTACTTTTATAGTAAGCGGTTCGTCTACCGGATGATCGAGCCTGATAACATCGCCTATTTGAAGATTCATTATATCAGATATTGTGGCTCCCGTTTGCCCAAAATATGCCGTGAGCGGGGTCGGCGTATGCATGAGCATACCTGTCAGAGAGGCGAGCCGCTCCTCGTTTTTACCGTCGTCGCGAAGGTCGCTCGAAAACCACATACGCGTATTGAGCTGCTGCGCCACGGGTTCTATCGCCGTATGCGGTATGCAAATACTCATAAGCCCGGAGTCTTCTCCCATGGTGATATTTATGATTACGACCGCGACAGGTTCATTGGGCGCCGTGATTTGCGCAAACTGCGAGCTGGTTTCTATTCTGTCTATTTGCGTGCTCAGAGAAATAACTTTGTCCCAAGCCTCGTCAAACACCGCGCATTGCTGGCGCAGCACACGTTCCACGAGCGCAAGCTCGATTTCCGTAAACTGCTTTGAGTTTTCGCCCGTTGTCCCGCCTCCAAACAAACGGCTTATGAGCATATACGCAAACTCCGGCGACATTTGAATCAGCAGAGTTCCGTGCAGCGGCGGGGCAAGCATGACGGCAAGCACCACAGGCGCCGGGAGCGAATTGTTAAACTCGCTGTATGAACATTCTTCTATGGACAGTATCTCTGTTTCGCACGAGAGGCGCAAAATGCTGGATAAACTGTTTGATAAAAGCTGGCTGTATGTCTCGAAAACGACGTGGAAGGTACGCATTTGCTCTTTTGGAAATCTATTTGCCGTCCTAAAGTCATAGTCTTTTACCTTCAAAGACGCGGACGCGTCGCCGGACTTCTCATCAGTCTCCGAGCTGCCTGTCATGAGCGCACTTAGCAGCTCATCAATTTCCGATTGTGATAATATTTCGGACAAGTCGCACTCACTCCTTTTTTATATATTCCCTGTGTTTCACGGCGCAAAAACTTCTCTGCTTCTTGATTTGCTTACTGTTTCACGGCGCAAAAACCTTACCATTCACCCGATTTTCCTAAAACGCGGTGGCTTTTCTTATCCTGATCTTTTCCTCACGGATTTTCTCAACGATTTCGAGCGCATTTTCGCCCACCGTAACCTTTTTTCCCGTGCTCATCGTGAGAATCGTATCGGGTGTTTCCTCTATAAACTCAATTAAATCTTCATTGACATAAAATTGCGACGCTTTGTTGAGCTTAGTAACTAATATCATGACATCTCTCTTTCATGAGGCTGCGGCCTTTTAAGCCTTTTGACTGTCCGCTTTGCAAAGATTGCGCGGATTTACTTTGCCGGGCCGGCCGCAGCTTCTCTTTTACCCTGTCACTGCTTCCTGTGAGTATTGCCTTAGATTTACAGTCCACGCGTCACTCTCATAGTGACAGGAATTAACTACTACCTATATTACGCTTATCTCTTGAGGTTTACAAGCTCTTCAAGCATTGTATCCGAAACTGTGATAATTCTGGAGTTTGCCTGAAATCCCCTTTGGGTGACGATCATATCGGTAAATTCGTTTGCAAGGTCTACGTTACTCATTTCAAGTCCGCCGCCGTCAATTTTGCCCGCGCCGTCAAGATACGCTTCCGTTATTACAGCAGGGCCGCTCGACGCGGATTCGCGATAAAGGCTGTTTCCGCCTTTTTCAAGGCCGGAGGGGTTTGCGAACATAGCAACCGCAATGCGTCCGATGACTACCTTTCTGTTTGCGAGTATGACCGACACGTCGCCGTTATCCGAAACGGCAAATCCCGGGAGGCTGACTGTTTCCTGCGGAAACTGGTTAAAGAAATCGGGGTCAAAATCCGCTTCGGGATTGCCCGAGCCTATCATATCAATAAGCGCGTCTTGCTGATCCGCCGTTAAATCTTCCCACGCGGGTATGTTGTAATAGACATCAGAGGTCACTCTGATTCGCGACAGGCCGTTTATATCAGACTCCGGGTTTTGTCCGACCGGCACAAGGCCGAATGTAGGCGCGCGAAACGGCTGTGACCCGGCTGCCAATGAAGTGAACGCGGCGGGGGCGTTAAACTCTATGCGTGTGCGCATAGCCTTTTCCGGCCAAGGAGCTTCGGCAATCGAGCCTTCCGGCGGTGAATTATAGCCGAAAAGGTGTGCGGGAAGCGCGGTGCCTGTAGCAAAGATTCCCGCGGGGATAACTGTTCCCACCGGAACAGTCGCTCCGGCGGCAAAGTCTACCTGCGCCCTTGCCTCAATCTCTTCTTGTCCGGGGTCAATGACGGCCATTTGCAGCTCTGACGTATAACCCATCACGTAAAATCCCAGAGAGTTTACCAAATAACCTTCGTTATCAATGTCAAAGTTACCGGCTCTTGTAAAGAAGTCGCCGTCCGGTCCGCGAACGATAAAGAATCCGTCGCCGTTTATCATCATGTCGGTTTCTCTGTCTGTGCGCTGAAACGCCGCTCTTGTGTGGATTACGTCTACAGTCGAAAGCCTGATACCAAGTCCGACCTGCACTGGGTTTGTTCCTCCAATACCGCCGCCGCCCACGGGCTGGTTGTTGTTTGCCATACCGGATGATACGTTTTGGCTGAATATGTCCTGGAATATAACGCGGCTTGTTTTATATCCCGCTGTGTTGACGTTTGCGATATTGTTACCGATAACGTCCATTCTTGTTTGGTGATTTCTAAGTCCGGATATTCCGGAGTATAGCGAGCGCATCATAATGCGATTCCTCCTATTTCTTTATTGGTTCGTTATTGTTTGCCGCTCTGCGCGGCTTGGTTTTTGCCGGGTCTATGCGGCGGCTTGCTATTCGCCTTCGGTTTCGGTCTGCCCGGAAGCCTCGCCCTCAGCCGCGTTTTCGGTCTCGCCCACGGTGTTCTCGTTTTCTTCATTATCGTTTAGAAAACTTGTGTACACCCATTTCCATTTGTCCTCATTGAAATCCCAGCGTCCGATTTCTTCGGTGCCATCCTCCGAAAGCTCTATGAAACCGCCGTTTCCGTCTGTTTTGAAGTTTACGGCTTCCGGAGGAGTTTCGGGTTTGGGTTCGTGTTTTAGCGAGCCTGTTTCGCGAATATCAACGATCGAGTTGACAGGCACGAATTTGGGATCGTTTGTGCCGTCGTCAATTTGCGCGAGAAGCGAGCCTTTGTCAACAAGTATGCGCGTGACGACACCCTCAATATCCTTACCGTCCACCTGCGCTATTATGGTGCGGCCAATCAGATTATTCGAGGTTTGCATGAACATTTCCGTTGTCAGTATGTTATTTGTGTCAAACACTTCTTTTATAGAAGATACAGGCACAACATACTCGCCAATCTGCGCGTATGTGACGCCTCCGTCAACAAATATGCTGTCAACCACGCCGGGTATCTCGCCAAACACACCCTCTATCAATGCCTCGGCAACGACAAACTTACCTACGAGGCTATACGCTTGGTAGCTGCTCAAAGTGTTTAGGGTGCTGTTCATATTCTGCATCTGCTCAAGCGACGAGAATTGCGCGAGCTGCGCGGCAAACTGCGAGTCATTTTGCGGATTGAGCGGGTCTTGGTAGCGAAGCTGGGCGGACAAGAGCATGAGAAAATCTTCTTTTCCCATCATGCCGCCCACGCTCCTATCCACGCCTTCGGCTTTGCTGCTATCCTCAACTTCTTTCATGCGATCTCTTGCCGCTTGATAAGCGGTTTCGTTTTGGATTGATCTGATCGCATCTAATGCTGATACTGACATTGGTGTTCTCCCTTCATAGTTTAAAGCTAATGCTTCTTACTAATTCGGGGTCCGTCCCTTTTCTATTGCGACGCGAAGTCCTTTTTCGCGCTTGTTTACAAATCCTTTGTTTGCCGTGTATTCCTGCTATGCAGTGCGAGCGTGCTACGCACTATACTCTACCGAGCTGATTCCTGTGTCTAAATAGTAATCCATTATGTTTGGTAATGTCGTGTAGTATGAAGCGTTATCCCGGGTTGTTATCGTGCGGTGTTTTGTCTGCTGCCGCCCGTCTGCGCGTTCCCCTGTGTCTCCTTGTTCTTTAAACGCGCTGCCGAGTGTGCTTCCGTATGCTACTTCGACTTCCGAAACGATGATGCCTTTGTTTTCGAGCGATTCTATCAGCGTGGTGAGCTGTCCGTTGATCATACCCCTGACATTGCTATCCTCGGCGTTTATCTTTACGTGCAATCCGCTTGCGTCCATCGCTACTTCGAGAGCGACTTTTCCCAGAAACTCGGGGTTTAGCTGGATTGTCATTGAGGTCTTTGCGTCGGTTTGCAATGTTTCTACGCGGGAAATCATTTCCTGAAATAGATTTTCGGGTTTTACCGGTACGTCTTGCGCCGCTTTTGTCATTTGCTGTGCCGCCTTAAACTGTTCCGGCCTGATTCCGTCTGCGAGGGGCGGGGCTTGCGGTATTTCGCTTTGGGTCTTATCGTTGTTTGCTTTTTCGTCTTTGTCCTGATTCTCGTCTGTTTTGGACTTTATGGCCTCGGCCAATTCGCTTTTTGCGCTGCTTTCTTCTCCAAGCTCGTGAGCTTTATCATTTTCATTCTCCAAAGGGCTCAGATTGCCTCTCGAGGAAAACCTATCGTTTCTTGCGTTTTCCCGACCATCTTCAGACCTTTTCTCCGGCATCCGTGCCGCCCGCTCCCCTGCAGCGTCCGCTGTTTGCGCTTGTTCATTCGCTGCGGCCAATTCAGCTTTTATTTTGTCCTCTACTGCTGTTTCGGCTGTTTTGGCGTGTACTTCTTTTTGCGGCGGGTCGGTTATGTCACTTGGCGCTTTATTCGCGTTTTCTGTGTCTCGCGAGGCAGTGCCTATATCCGTATTCTCCGCGCTCCCCGCAGGTTCGGTTCCCGTTTCCGGGTTTACCTCGATGTCTATATCCGATGATAGCCCTGCGATATTGTCTACACGCATTTCGGGGTTTGCGACAGATTCCTTATCTCCTTCGAGAATAAAAACGACCTCTTTTTGCTCTGTACCCACTACTCCGGCTATGAGTGCTTCACCTTGTTCGTCAGCGAGCTTGTCTTTTTTCTCTAAAGCCCTGTTTGCCGACGGTGAACCTTCTTTTGCGAAACTCTGATTTTCCGCATTCTTCGGGATAGTTTTCTTATCGGTTATTTTTTGATCGTGCCTGTTTAACTCCGCTTCAAATATTTTGTCAAACCGTGCGCCAATCTTCTCAGACCGCGATCTTGCCGATGTTTGAACCCCCGCGCCGGAGTCTGTCCGGGTCGTAACTGGAGACAGAAACTCCATGGGTAAACTCATTTTTTCACCTCCTATAGTTAAGTATCGGCACTTATGCCCCCAAAGATTAGCGAAAAATGTAAAAAATTGATGTAAATTGACACATATCAATTTTGACATAGCTTTGACATAGCTTTGGCATACCGAAAAAAGGCGCGACATCCGCGCCCATAGGGGGGAGGAGGGGGAGGTAACGCAAACCGCTGCGAACGCTCGCCTCTGGATAGGCTTCTCCGCGATATAGCCAAATCACACCATTAAACTTATCGCTTAAAGAAGCCAGTCTGCCGATGGGGGCTTATGATTTTGGCAAAACTGTGAGCGTTCCTCCGTCCATTTCGCACACCGTATCACAGAGCAATGAGATGTCTTCTGAATTGTGTGTGGCCAAGAGAATAGTCTTGCCCTGCTCGCGCAACGAGAGAAAAAGCTCTCTCATTTCGCGCACACCATGCTTATCTAAACCGCTAAACGGCTCGTCGAGGATAAGCAAGGACGGACTTTCCATAAGCGCCTGCGCAATGCCAAGCCGCTGGCGCATACCCATAGAAAACTTGCCGACGCGCTTTCTGTCGTCAGGGTCAAGCCCGACAAGCGAAATCGTGTCCTTTATTTTCCGGCGCCCAATCGTCCGCTTTATGTCAGAGAGTAGCTTTAGATTTCCGTATGCGCTGTAATTCGGCAAAAATCCGGGGGCTTCAATGATTATCCCGACGTCTTTGGGAATATCCACATCTTTTCTGATTTGCGCGTCATTTACGAAAATTTGCCCCGAGGTCAGAGGGACAAACCCACATATGCACTTAAAAAGCATAGTTTTACCTGAACCATTGCGCCCGACAATGCCATGTATTTTGCCGCTCTCAAACGAAACAGTCACGCCGCTTAAAACTGTGGCATCCTTGTATTTCTTTGTAGCTTCAACAACTCGTATTATATCCATGTTCATACCTCCCTGTTATTAAGTTATATGCGCAGCAGCACTTCAATTTGCCGTTTTCTATGTATTAGCTGCGCAACAATAATAAGTAAAATGTTGGCGGTCACAAGCCATATTATGGTATAGGCAAGTGGCGGATATATGGACTTTCCCGTAATATCCAAGAGATCAAGATTCCCCCAAGTTGTAGGCATAATGTAATAGAAAATCGGATTTATGCTTATTTGTGTAATCGGAGGGAGAAAAGCAAGAACCAAGCCTGCCATAATGCCGCCAATCCTGCTTGTCACAAGATTTAGCGTAAAAATAACCAAGCCAACGAATATAGAGATAAGCAGCAGCAACGCGGAACTGATAAATAACGCTTGCAATGGAGTATATAAAAGCATCATTGTGTGCGACATTGGCATTGTACCATATTCCCATCCCGCGTAAGTTTGTGCGAGGGTGTTATAAACTTTTCCCCATTCATTTTTGAACTCGATGTTTGGCGACAGGAGCAAAAGGCAGGCGGCAAAATAAAACAGCACTAATAAAAAGGAAGCGGCGGCAACATATAATAGCTGACCTTGTATCCATCTTTTCCTTCCCGATCTGATGCACTCATAGGGGGTGCTGTCATTCATAAATGGCGCATCGCAAAAGAGCAGCACTACGATAAGCACAAAGACCATTGATGAATACCACTCGCCAAAAATATGGGGAAAAATAAACGGGGTTGCTTTAACGCCTACTGATTTTGAAAAATTAAGCACCGGGCTAATCAGAAAGTGAAGCCACGCCACCGAAAGCAGGCAAATTATATAGTATCGCGGGTTGCTTACCCAGCGTTTGATGTTATTTCCGCACAGATGCAAAACCATTTTCATACTACCCATTTTCGACCCTCCGCTTTATGTTTCTTGTGGTCAGCCACCCAAGCAGAGCGGTGGGCACTGCAAAAAACAGCACAGAATACGCAATGGATGCAAATATACCGCCCATCTCAACATATCCAGAGGCCACGGCGTTAAAGCGCAGATAATAAGGAACGCCCACCACAGCAGATAAGTTGACGACGAGATAGTACGCAAGCACAGGGGACGCGTATGTCACAAAGGCATTTGTGCTATAGGTGGACACCAAAAGCGCAAAAACAGCCCAAAAGCCGCAGTGGAGAGCGTAAATGACAATCCGCACTGTCAAATAGAGCATAGGATGAATGTCAATGAGCTGTCCTATTACGGCTTGGATATACAGTTCATACCCATATTCGGCATAAAACCAGAAAACCATTGGCATATGGAGTGAAAATAAAAACGCCGTGAGAAGATTGCTGATAATTACTGCCGTTATGGCGGATAGTGC
Organism: Oscillospiraceae bacterium; assembly: GCA_009777235.1. Classification (GTDB taxonomy): domain Bacteria; phylum Bacillota; class Clostridia; order Oscillospirales; family Oscillospiraceae; genus WRMH01. The sequence continues at coordinate 243,063 of WRMH01000001.1, read as the reverse complement.
CACCGTGAAGACCTTTGACCAGGCGTATGTGCTTAGTGTCGTCCTTATCAAGTTTGGTCGGATAAATTGGTTCTTCCAGTCAACGCAAAACGAAGTACCATACGGTAGAGTTCCTATAAACAGCATTACAATACTAAACGGACCGCCAAAAATCAATTGAAAAAAATACAAAACATTGCCTTGCGAGAGGGGCATCTCACCGGAAACAGAAAGATAGTTTAGGGCGACAATGAGCAAAATCACAAGAAAGAATAGGGGGGAGAAGAACGCCCTCTTCATATCTATTCTCAACGCTTGCAGCAGCTTCATCTTTTATATTCTCTCATCATACATATTCTCTTCCGGTATAGGCGTCTATCAGATAGTGCTGTATATGCCCAACCAGTATATCATTATCCGCGCTATCCGCGTGTGATGAATAATACTCGGCTATGGATATATCCCAAACAGGAATCAGTTGTTGTGAGGTGCGGCTTCTATCTTTGAACTCGGGGATATATTTTAGTTTAATGTCTGTAATCACATAACGGTTTGTTGATATGATTGATTCAAACTTAGCGACCATCGCGCTCATCGCATCTTCCAATGAGATGATTTGTGATGCGCTCCCTGTTGATGTTTCAGTAAAGGCATTGGTTATTTCCAAATATTCTATGCCTCTTTGCGAATAGAGTGCCGCTATTTTTGAGCCGCGGACAATGTCGTCGTTTAATAATAATCTCATTTCCTCTGAGACAATGGAAATCTCTTGTGCCTCAAATTCCCACAATATGAAGTAATAATCGTCCTCATCGGTCCAATTTTCCTTAAATGTGAAGTTTCTATACCCTTCAAATTCCCCATCATCCCTCTTTCGCATATTCTCCGTAGCGAGGGTTTCATGGTCGAGCGAATATATCAGAGGCTCTCCAAGACTTGAGGTACCTATGCCAAGGGATTTGACGGCATTTAATATCTCATTTATCACAAAGTCACGAGAGGCAAAACCGAGTTCCAATTCGGTTGAAAACAGCTCAGTGTTGGTATAGCGTTCCTGCCAGCGGAAGAGATAAAAAATATATTCCTGAGAGCCTGTGTGTGAGCGCAGGACGCTGTCTTTATCGTATGTCCAATAGCTGCAAAAAAAATCGCTGTCGTCTATTAGCTGAGTTATACCCAGCGAACCTGCATACACAACCTCTTCCGTAACGATTGAAGCAGGGTCAAACAGCGCATTTCTTATGACATCGCTGTCAAATGTGACGAGATCAACGTCTACTGTAGGCAAAGACGTTATATTAGGTATTATAACTTGCGCATCCACGCTAACGCGCTCGCTAAGCTGGCGTTGCAGATGCTGCTGCGTGTTGTTATTTTCGTTGTTTGGCGTGTTCAAGCCTATATCATCTGTTGCCGAATGTGACGGTGACTTTGCCGGGTCATCCGTCTCGTTTGAGCAAGCGGATAATAGCAGAAACAGAAACGTCAAAGACAAGGGAGCAATCAAAAAAACAATGCGCTTCAAAGGGCTTCTTTTCATAGAATTTCTCCAATTCATAGAGATACCCTTTCTTTCTTATTATTGTCTGTTGGTGTTTTGGGTTTCATTGCGATTTGTGGGGTTACGATTTTCATATTTTATCACGTAAAAAATGTAAAAGTCAACAGAAAATGTTCGTGTTTTGCAAGTTTTTGCGCCATCTTGAAGACATCTCACTGCTCTGCGATACGGTGTGCGAAATGGACGGAGGAAAGCTCACAGTTTTGCAAAACTAAATCACTTCTCTATACATACAGGGGGCGGCGGTTTTTGAGACATGTTCGCTGACGGTCATGACCTCCACCTTTAGCGTCTTGTTGCCAAAGCGTATCTCTATAATATCTCCGGGCTTTACGCTATAAGACGCCTTGACGGGGCGTCCGCAAACCGATATGCGCCCCGCGTCGCAAGCCTCATTAGCAATAGTACGGCGCTTTATCAGCCGTGATACCTTTAAAAATTTATCAATGCGCATTGCGTAAAACGCTCCTTTCTGACAAAGAACTAAGGCGTGGGTAGACCCCACGCCTTAGTGTATAGCGAAGACACTTACTTCGCGACTGCATCTTTAAGGGCTTTGCCGGCTTTGAATACGGGGGTTTTGGTGGCGGGGATTTTGATTTCCGCTTTTGTCTTGGGGTTGCGGCCGATGCGGGCTGCACGAGCCTTGACCGAGAAAATGCCAAAGCCTACGAGTTGAACCTTGTCGCCGTTGCTCAGCGCGTCGGAGATGGAGTCAACGACCGCTCCGAGAGCTTTTTCGCTGTCTTTCTTCGACAAGCCTGATTTTGCCGCGATGGCATTGATGAGTTCTGTTTTGTTCATTTGAATGAATCCTCCTAAAATTTTTATGTACTTTCTTATGAGCTGTGTCCAAAGGGTAAACTTTGTTCCCGGGGTGTAAACTGCGTTTACACTTTAAACTATGCTCACTTTTTATATTAAAGAAGCGATGCTCACTTCTCTAATTTCACTTGCCTGTAGAGTTCCTCTATTTCATCGGTGGTCATATCCGAGAGGTCTCTGCCCAGCGACGCCGCTTTCTCCTCGACACGCCCAAAGCGCGCGGTAAATTTATCAGAGGCAGCGGTGAGTGCGTATTCGGGGTCAACATTGAAAAACCGGGCTACGTTGACCGCTGAAAAAAGTATGTCGCCAAGCTCTTCAAAAATGGCTTCGTTTTGCGGGGCATTGGCGGAGGTGTCCCCGCCGTCCGCGCGTATCTGTGCCGAAGCGACGGCTTTTTCAAACTCCGCAAGCTCGCTTGAAAGCGTCTCAAACGCGCCTGTGTAATCCGGCCAGTCGAAACCCGCTTTTGCCGCTTTTTTCTGAATCTTTTCCGCCCGCCACAGGGCAGGGAGGCTGCGCGCTACGGCTTTCATGGTATCTGCGGTTGTTTCAAACTGCTTTTCTTCGCGTTTGATATTCTCCCAAAGCAGGAGAGACTGTCCGCCTGTGTCCGCCTTGTCATTGCCAAATACGTGCGGGTGGCGGCGCAATAGCTTCTTGCACGCAACGTCAGCTATGTCATCGAATGTAAAGGTGCCGTCGTCTTTTGCTATATCGGCGTGGAACACCACTTGCATCAATATATCGCCGAGTTCTTCCAAAAGATCGGATGTATTATTCTCGTCAATCGCGGTCGCGGCCTCATACGCTTCTTCGAGTAAGTTGCGCCGAATACTGCTGTGTGTCTGCTCGCGATCCCATGGGCAGCCTTCCGGACTGCGCAGTAAATACATGAGATTTAAAAGGTCCGAGAGACCGTATCTGAGTTTGTTTTCAAAATCTATCATACTTTTCACCGTTTCGCAAGTACATTTTGCGAAAAAACCCCTTAAAATACACAAAAAATCAATAAAAATGTGAAAAATGCGGAAAAATTTGCGTTATTTTGCCGGACGTAAGTATTTGGCAAGTTTCTCTCCTTTTGGAATCAGCTTCATATCATCTTTTGTTACAGTGCGTGTGATGACGATAAGCGCGGTATAAACAGCGATGCCGATAAAGACGGAAAAAGCGAGAAAAAGTGAAATTTCAGCGCGTCCTCCGCCAAATATACCCGAGGCGATTTGAGATAAAAGGCGATCCGAAACAAGGGCGACGGACGCCATTATGCACGCGCATAATGCGGGGCCTAAAAAGACCCTAAGCAGTTTTTCTCTGATATCTTTGACCTTTGATAGTATAAAAAGTATGTTCAAAGCCGATATTGCCATAAAACACGCAAAGGTTGCCATCGGCGAGGCAAGTATGCCAAAATACGGATTACCGGCAAGAAACCAAGTGAGCGCTATTTTGATTGCCGCTCCGATTGGAAATGTCAGCAGAGCCACTTTTTCATGCCCGTTTGCTTGAAGTATGGACGTTGTTATGTATTGCATACAGACAAAAAATGACGCGGGTCCGAGCACAAAGAGCAAATTTATTGATAGAGGTTGGGAATCGTTATAGAGCGCTTCCATAATCGGCTTTGCCAGAACCATTAGCCCGGCGGCGGCAGGCATTGCTATCAGGTTTACAAGTTTTAGAGATGAGTGCATGATAGCTCTGGCCTCTTTGCTTTGCGCTATTGCGCGAGCCGCTGCTATAGCGGGTATTATGCTGACGGAAATCGGCACAAGCAAAGCGGGAGTCAGGTTATATACCGTGAGCGCTCTGGAATACTGGCCAAACCATCCTCTGGCTTGCGAGAGCGTCTGCTCGGCAATCAAAACGGCGTCCGCCGTGCCGAGCGACCTTGCGGTTTCGGCGAGATAAGCGTCGCCTTGAAGCCTGCTCATTACAATTGCGTTATCTATTACAACCATAATTGACATGAATGAGGCGGTAAGCGTGATCGGTATGCTGACTTTCATGATTTGAGCGAGAATTTGACCTTTGCCGGCGCTGCCGGCGGCCAGACCGGAACTGTCGTTGACAATCGGACTGTCAGGTTGATTAGCTATATTGGGCGTGAGCCGCTTGTCGAGCTTTTGTTTTCTCCACGAGAGCAAGGGTATACATAAACCAAGCCCGATTGTTACTCCGACGATAGCCCCGGCAGACACGATGTGCGACTCATACCCGAGACTGACAAACCATAGAGCGACGAGCAGCCCGAACACGGCCTTGCTCAAAACTTCAACAATTTGAGACATCGCGGTCGGCACCATATCTTGAAAACCCTGCGCCCACCCTCGGTATACGGACATTATACACGCAAACAATACGGCGGGGGCAAGCACTTTGATACCTGTTGCGGCTTTGGAGTTGCTCATCAGACTGGCAAGCCCGTCCGCAAAAAAGAACATCGCAAGCATCGCCGTAAAGCCGATGAGGAAAAAAGCCGGCATCGCGATTTTAAAATAGCGTTTTACGAGAGCGGCATCGCCTTTTGCCTTGGCGGTTGACACCAAACGCGAGAGCGCGGCGGGAATACCCGCTGTCGCTATCGTCAAAATGAGGGAGTAGACGCTGTATGTTATTTGAAAATCTCCCGTTCCCTCCTTGCCAAGTACGCCCTCTTGAAACAGGGGGATTTTGTATATTGCGCCGATTATTTTGACAAAAATCGAAGTCGCGGTAAGGATTGCGGCGCCCTTTATATAGCTTGTTTTGCCATGTTCTTGCAAAGCTCGACCTCCCGATTTTTGCCTGCTGCAGTCTTGCAAATATTCACCGCTGCGGTCAATATTAGGCTGTTTCTATCAAAAATGAATAATCATTTTACGACTTGTTTACATAATGTGTGTGGATAAACTTGTGGATAATGTGCAAAACCATTGATACATACGAGATTGATAACGGCGATGTGATACGGTCAACACGATGAACAATTTTGCCGGTAATAAAAATACTCACATTTGTCTGTATATTCAGACCGTCTTTTGACTGTGTTGGATAAGACGGATAATGACGGGGCAAAGAACAAGATTGACGCAAACCTCTATTGGAAAATTTACGAGCAATACAGAGGTTACGAACGTCGTGACACCCTGCGCGTCTCCGAAAAAAGGCGCAAAGAAAATATAAAGACCGGCGATAAAAAGCCCGGTATTCACAAGCGGACATACCGCCGCGGCGGCTATCGCCGCGATGGTTATATTTTTACGTTCCGGCAGCTTATACGCAAAGCCTGCCAAAAATCCCGAAAGCGCCCCTCTCAGTATTATCACGAAAACGGTTGCAAAAGCGTTAAAGCTCAGAAACAGCGGAACTGCGGGGTCTGCAATAAGCACGACTGCGCCAAACACAACACCCAGCCATAAACCTGCCGGAGGGCCTATCAGAGCCGCGCCCACAACTATAGGTATCAAAACAAGATTTAGCGAGAATGGACCTATGGGAATTGCCGACGCAAACATTTGCAAAACAACGACAAGGGCTGTGAGCAGGGCAAGCAGAACGAGTTTTCGGGTATCAAAATATTTTTTCATGTGCATATCTGTAAACCTTTCAGGAAAATCAATCCTCAGATTATCAAAATCGTATAGGTTCGCCCGCGGTCAAGAACGGTTTTTTCGTCTTTTAAGGCATAGCCGCCTTTGCGTAAATACTCGCGCAATTTTTCGAGCTTAGTTTGCGGCTGCAGTATGAGCTTTAGTTTGCCGCCGGAAGCTGCCCCGGCAGTCCAGGACGCGTCAGTTAAAATATCCGCAATTGTTTCGCCGCCTACACCCGCGATAACAACCGTGTCTATTGCGGTGTCTGGTCTTGACAGATGATTATCCTCGCCCGGCGTCATAACCTCACTGCTCGGCACAGATATACCGTCAAGGCCGGGAGCGTGAAGAAACTCGATTTTTCCTGTTACGCCATATTTTTCCGCGCTGCGCTTTGCCGACGCGAGAGAGCCGGAGCTTATATCAGAGGCGACGATACGCCGGGCTATGCCGGTTTGCGCGAGGTAGACGGGCAAAAACCCATGGTCTGTGCCTATGTCGGCGACATTTGCCTCCATATCTATGCAACTCGCAATAGCTTGCAGTCTTTCAGATAACCTAATGACTCGCATCATATACAGCCTCACGGACGCAAAGCGCGGCAGATGAGTACGCAAAGCGCGCCTATCGGCGCGCCTCACATCTTTGTATTACTGCGCTACTTTGTAGATTCTTCAAGTTTTGACAGTAATTCGTCTGCGTCCACGCCGTGAACCGCGGCGGCTTCGCCAAGTGTTTCCCCTTTTGCCATGGCACATCCGAGACAATTCATACCAACAGCTCTGAACAGGGACGCCGATTCAGGCCGGGCGCTCAAAATATCAGCAATAACTGTATCTTTTGTGATTTGCGACATATAGAGTCTTACGCCTCCTTGGATTTTGCGAAGCAATCGCTGCAGTAGACGGGTCTGTCCGTCTTGGGTTCGAACGGAATTTTTGCTTCTCCGCCGCAGTCGGCGCATACCGTTGAGAAGAATTCCCTCGGGCCGCGCGCGGCAGCTTTTCTGCTGTCGCGGCAAGTTTTACAGCGTTGCGGCTCGTTTTGAAATCCGCGTTCGTTGTAGAACTCTTGCTCGCCTGCCGTGAATGTAAAATCCTCGTTACATTCCTTGCATACCAGTGTTTTGTCTTCGTACATTTTGAACCTCTCTCTTTTTCACTTTTGTACCCTTTTCGCCATACGTTTATGGCTTTTAGGCTGTGTATTTGCGTTCAGTTTTCACTGATGTCGCCATGTTTAATTGCGTTCCTGCGTAAAGACCTGAGATAGCTTTTTCCTAATTCGCTGCACAGCGTTATCAATAGACTTATTTGGCTTATTGAGTCGTAAGGCCATGTCTTTATATGACATTCCTTCAAAAAATAACTCCAAAACACAAGACTCAAAACGGGACAATGCGCCATAAAGAAGTTTTTCGATTTCGCCGGCTTGCTCTCGCGCTATAAGAAAGTCCTCAGGATCACGCAAAAATGCTGCGTTTTGGGTACTGTCCCCGTGGATTCCGGGAGATTCTAATGATATATAGCTGTTGAGAGGGGTGTGTTTGTTAGCGGACGCGGTTTTTATTGCGTTGTATATTCGCCTGCGGATGCAAAACTCGGCGTATGTTGTAAATTTTGCACCTTTTTCGGGGTTAAATGTTCTAATGGCGGACAAAAGCCCAAGCATCCCTTCTTGGATAAGGTCTTCGCTGTCACCGCCCGCGAGGTAGTAGGGTCGGGAACACGCCCTGACAAGCCATGCATACTCGGTTACAAGAGCATCTTCAGCAGCCAAGTTACCTTTCTTTCCGTCACGACAATCCATTGCACGAGTCAGTATATGCAGTAAATCAAGTAATGTCAAGCATTTTTCGCAAAAAACTGCTGAAATTGTTGATAATATCCTAAATATACGCAGATTATGCGCAAATAAGCGCGGATTTAGCGTGAAAATTTGAAAGGTTTTGGGTAGGCGCGAGGTTGTTACGGTAGACGAGAAAAAAACGCTAAAATGTATATTTGGCGCGTAGGTAAAGCATTAAGGCTTCGGTATTTTTTACCACCTATGCTCCTTTTTCTATAATTCCATCCAGAGCCAGCCCCGCTGCTTTCCCGTAGGCACGGATTAGTCCGCCTTTTCCCAACAAAATCCCACCAAAATATCGCACGACAACGAGTACGGTATTCTCCATATTGCGCCGTTGGAGAGAATTCAAGAGCGGCAATCCCGCCGTACCGCTCGGTTCGCCGGCGTCGCTATGCCGGGTGGCAGTTGGGGTCACATAAGCGAACACAATATGCCGCGCTTTCTTGTGCCTGCGGGATATTTCGGCGATATAGGTCTTGGCGGCTTCTTCGCTATCAGTCGTAGATGCGTAGGCGATGAAGCGGGACTTTTTGACGATTAGCTCAAACATTGCTCTACTCCCGGCATTATTCCCCCTGTAGAGGTACAATAGATAGGCGAAAGAAAAGATGAAGCTGTATTTTCTTGATATATGGATTTCCATGTATCGGATTTTCGCGTTTTTCCGATATATAGATTTCCATATATCGGATTTTCGCCTTTTTTCGATATATAGAATCCCATGTATCGGATTTTCGCGTTTTTCCGATATATAGATTTCCATATATCGGATTTTCGCGTTTTTTCGATATATAGACTTACTCAGCAGTTTTGAAAGAATTAACGTAGTCTTTAAGCAGATACACTTTATTTCGGGAAAATCCCGTTGTTTCCTCTAAAAACCCATTTTTATACATGTCATTGACGATACCTGACACAGTTGCCTGCGGCAAATTTGCTTTTTCGCAAATATCTTTCATGCTAAGCATAGGTTCTAAATAAAACGCGTTCAAAATCGCCTGAACATTTTCAATTCTACCTTTAACATGGGGGGCTCGTTCGTTTAATTGAGAAACCACATGTACAGCTTTATTGAACTTGTCTTTCGCGCTTTTAGCTGTATCAATCGCCGCTGATAGGAAAAATTTTATCCAATATCCTAAATCGTTATCCTTACGGGGCTTATCAAGCGCGCTATAATAAAGCTCTCGATTTCTCTCGAAGTAGTCCGATATATAGAAACAAGGCTTTGCGATAACGCCTTTTGCCAGCAGATAGAGCGGGATTATAAGTCGCCCTACACGCCCGTTGCCGTCCAAAAACGGGTGAATTGTTTCAAATTGATAATGCACGATTGCCGCCTTTATCAGGTGAGGAATGTTGTTAGTATCATTATGCAAGAATTTTTCAAAATCTGAAAGAGCATTATCCATATCAACAATGCTTGGCGGAACAAAAATGGCAGTTGAGGGCATACTTCCGCCAATCCAATTTTGCGATTTGCGAAATTCTCCCGGCGTTTTATTTTCACCGCGAACGCCCTGCATCAAAACTCCGTGCATTTCACGAATCAGACGTAAACAAAGAGGGAATTGGTCTTTTGTTATACGGTTTATTCCATGTTGCAATGCGCGGACATAATTATTTACTTCCACATGGTCATCACGTTTTTCCGGCGAAACATCTTCAACGCGCATTAAATCTTCTTCAATGGAAGTTTTTGTGCCCTCAATTTTACTGGATTTATTCGCTTCGGTGCGTATGTGCATTTTGATATATAAGTCAATATTCGGCACAAGCTCGGCAAAAGCGTTCAGTCCGCCGATTTCACTACCGGCGCGTTCAAGCAACATATTCAATGAGGTATCGCTCCATTCCCAAGGAATGTCAACAGGAGCAGGGATAAAAGAATTGAAATCGCCTTGATTTGCATAACTGCCTGCGCGGTAATTCTCTAACTTCATATCAACGTCACCCTTTGCGTGTTCCTCTAATTACGAGCACACACGCTTGTAATCTGTTTTCGATTTGCGAACACAAGCGTTCGCAATCTTTATAACTTATTGTTTAGTATACCAAAGCTACATCAATAATAAAAGAAATACACACCAAAACTCAAAGGGTTTTCATGAAATCCAAAAGCGACTGCGCGATTTCGTTTGACAATTTGTCGGTTTTTGCCTCCACAAGCACACGGATTATCGCTTCGGTGCCCGAGGGGCGAATATGTATGCGACCGTAGCCGTCAAGCGCTTTTTCCTGTTTTGCTATCTCTTGCGCAAAAAGCGGGTGCGCGAGTATCCTGTCTCGCTGCTCGGAGCCTTCCGTAAGTTTGAAACTTGGCATGACTTGCGGGAGGCGGGGCACATCGCTGATAAGTTCGGATGCGGTTTTGCCCGACGAGACGAGGATATTTAAAAACATGAGAGCCGTAAGCTGGCCGTCTCCCGTTGTGGCAATATCGGAAAAAATGATGTGCCCGGACGACTCTCCGCCAAGATTACAGCTTCGCTCTTTCATCATTTCGAGAACATTTCTGTCGCCGACATCGCTGCGGTGAAATGTAAACCCGTTTTCGCGGGCGAAAATATCCATACCGGCATTTGAAACGACAGTGCCGATAAAAGCGTCGTTTTTGAGCTTGCCTGATTGCTGCATATCACGCGCAAACATTGCGAGCATCATGTCGCCGTCTATGATGTTACCCTTTTCATCAACAATAAGACATCTGTCCGCGTCGCCGTCAAATCCGATACCTATGCTAAATCTCCCCGATTTGATCATATCCTGCAAATAATTAAGATGCATTGAGCCGCAGTCGCGGTTGATGTTAACGCCGTCGGGCTCGTCGGCGATAATCTCAAACTCCGCGTGAAGCTGCCGAAAGAGTAGCCTTGCAGTCTCGGATGCCGCGCCGTTTGCGCAGTCTATGGCGATTCGCCCGCCATAGCGCGCGCCGACAGCGTGTGACGCGAGATATTTGACATATTCATTTGTGCGCACGCCATGCTCGATTGAAATTGTGCCAATATCGCAGCCGACGGCCTTTCTTATTTCGCTGTCATCATCAATAAGCCGTTCAATCAGCTCTTCAAATTCGTCGCTCGGCTTATATCCGTCGCTGCCGAATATCTTTATGCCGTTATACTCAAAAGTGTTGTGCGAGGCTGAAATAACTATACCCATATCCGATTGTGATTTTACGGTGAGGTATGCGATTGCGGGTGTCGGAAGTACGCCAAGCGAGATTACGTCAGCTCCCGCGCTGCAAAGCCCGGCGGCGAGCGCAGTCTCAAGCATATCACAAGAAATGCGAGTATCGCGCCCTATCATTACTACGGGTCTTGCGCGGCTCGCGGCCTCTTGCCGCTCGTTTGTCATCGCGGAGAGAGTGAGCGCGGTTGCCGCCGCTCTGCCTATTTTGAAAGCAAGCTCGGCGCTGAGTTTTTCTCCGGCAACCCCTCTGATTCCGTCTGTCCCAAAATATTTTCCCATAGTTTCTCCTTAAAGCGGATTTGATTTCGCAAAATATCAAAAAGTCAGTTGCTCGTGACCGGGATAAAGCAACCCTAAATGTTCGTACGCTTTGCGCGTGGCGCAGCGTCCGCGCGGGGTTCTCGTGAGATATCCCCGCTGCATTAAAAACGGTTCGTATACATCTTCTATCGTTATAGCTTCTTCGTTTATTGTCGCGGCAATGGTTTCAAGCCCGACAGGGCCTCCGTTATAATTTTCAATAATGCTGCCGAGCAAACGCCTGTCTGCGGAATCGAGTCCGATTTCGTCTATTTCAAGCATATGAAGAGCGTTTTTTGCAATATCCAAAGTGATGATACCGTCGCCTTTTACGTCGGCAAAATCCCGCAGACGCCGCAAGAGCCGATTGGCGACACGGGGAGTGCCGCGGCTGCGCGACGCGATCTCTCCGGCGGCGTCGTTTTCAATGGGTACGGAGAGGATTCCTGCGCTGCGCCGTATAATTGTCGCAAGTTCGTCGTCGCCGTACATTTCGAGCTTGAGGTCAATGCCAAAGCGGTCGCGGAGCGGCGACGACAACTGTCCGCTGCGTGTTGTAGCCCCGACCAAGGTAAAACTTTTGAGTTCTAAGCAAATCGAAGTTGCGGAAGGCCCTTGCCCGATGATGATGTCGAGCTGCTTGTCCTCCATGGCAGGGTAGAGTATCTCCTCAACAGAGCGGTTCATTCTGTGTATCTCATCTATAAAGAGGACATCATTTTCCTGCAAATTTGTGAGCAGCGCGGCGAGGTCTTTTGGTTTTTCAATAGCGGGCCCGGATGTTTTGCGCAGAGCAGCCCCCATCTCATTTGCGATTATGGCGGCAAGGGTAGTTTTGCCGAGACCGGGCGGCCCGTGTAGCAGCACATGGTCAAGAGGCTCGCCCCGGCGTCTCGCGCCCTCCAAGAAAATGGAAAGATTTTCTTTTGCTTTGGATTGGCCGATATATTCCGCGAGAGTTTGCGGGCGAAGCCTTGCTTCGTGCGCGTCCTCGCCGGTATACCGGGCCGACAGCAATACGGCTTGGGATTCCTCTTCGGGAAAAATCTCGTCACTAAAATTTATAGCCAAAACCAACCTCCCGTTATTATCTGCATTATCTGCCGCAGGGTACAGCCGCGCTCTCCCGGTACGGATATTATATGTTTAAAGTAATTTTCGCTATCGTGAAGAAAATCAGCAAGCTGCACGCGTCAACAAGCGTTGTTATCATTGGCGACGCCATGACAGCGGGGTCAAACTTGAGCCGTTTTGCAATTTGAGGGAGCATACAGCCCATGGATTTTGCGATCAAGACTGTACAGTAAAGGGATAATGACACGCTAAGCGCAATTACGATGTTTCCGTGCAGTATAAGTATTCTGATACAGTTGACGACGGCAAGCGCACCGCCGCACAAAACGGCAATTCTGATTTCTTTCCACCAAACCCTAAAGATGTCTCCCGATTCAACCTCGCCGAGCGCCATGTTGCGGATAACAAGTGTCGAGCTTTGCGCCCCGCAATTGCCCCCGGTGTCCATTAGCATAGGGATAAATGACATCAGAACTGTCACGCTGGCAAGCGCATCCTGAAATCCCTCAATTATAGTGCCGGTAATGGTTGCGGTAAGCATGAGGAGCATGAGCCAAGGCAGCCTGTTTTTTGTGAGCACCCATACGCTTGTTTTCAGATAAGGGTCATCGGAGGGCGATATAGCGGCCATGATCTCAAAGTCCTCCGTCGCTTCTTCCTCTTGGATTTCCAGCACGTCGTCTACCGTGACGATACCGACAAGCCTATGCTCATTGTCTACAATAGGCATTGCCAAAAGACCGTATTTTCTAAAATCGTTGGCGAGATTTTCAACATCTTCACAAGTTGTGGCATATATCACATCGCGATCCATAATATCACCGATTTTATCTTCGGGTTCGGCAAGCAGGAGGGTTTTTGCGGAAACAACGCCGAGCAGACGCCTTTGCGAATCTATGACATAGCAGGTATAAATAGTTTCCCTGTCAACGGCGATACGGCGTATGCGCTGAAAGGTTTCCTCGACGGTAAGGAATTCCTTAAGGTCTACAAATTCTATGGTCATAATGCTTCCCGCGCTGCCATCGGGATATTGCAGGAAATGATTTATCATGTTTCTTTTATTCTTTGGAAGATTGCGCAAAACCCTCTTTACGACATTTGCGGGCATTTCTTCGATAAAGTCTACGGCATCGTCGAGAAACAAATCATCAACGATGTGGCTGATTTCATAGTCTTGTATGGCGTTGACTATGCTCTCTTGCGTGCTGCCGGACAGGTTTGCGAACACGTCCGCCGCCGTGTTTTTTGAAAGCATCCGAAATTGCGTGACAAGCTGCTCGTCGTCGAGATTTTCAAAGTCTTCGGCTATATCGGCAGGGTTTGTGCTTTGCAATCGCTGACGAAGTGAGATAATATCATGTGCTTGCCCGTTATGCTCGGCATATTCGGCACGCTCCGTTTCCGCCTTTTGTAAAAGGCTGTCATTTTTTGATTCTGACATGTTATCTCACCCCCTCTCCGCGCTGTGAAGCAGCGCATGTTACACCACAGACCCTTCCTCGCCGGGGCTGGGTCACAATAGTAAATAGCGCGTTGCGCATACTTGATTATATCATATTATTGTGATATAATCCATACCATGATAAAGATTTCCCCATCAATTCTTGCGGCAGACTTTACAAAGCTGGGCAATGAGATAGAAAGCATTGCAAACGCCGACTATATACACTTTGACGTAATGGACGGGGTTTTTGTGCGAAACATTTCTTTTGGGTTTCCCGTACTCGAGTCAGTTCGCGCGATTACGGACAAGACTCTCGATGTTCACCTAATGATACAATCCCCGTCGCAATATGCCGCAAAGTTTGCCGCCGCCGGAGCTGACATAATTACTTTTCATATCGAGGCGGAAGAACCTGATGTATCTTGGCTTAACCCTGTAGCGTCGGATAGGGTGCGAAATACGATCGATACGATTCACTCATGCGGAAAAAAAGCCGGGCTTACGCTCAGACCGTCAACACCGGCGGCTGCCGTGATCCCATATATTGACAGGCTTGACCTTGTTTTGGTTATGACGGTTGAGCCGGGGTACGGCGGGCAGGAATTTTTGCCCCGGACATTATCTAAGGTGTCCGAGATAAGAGCGGCCATAGACCGCGTAAATCCGAAATGTGAGCTTGAGGTGGACGGCGGAATAAATATAGAGACTGCAAAGCTCTGTGTTTCGGCGGGGGCAAATGTGTTGGTCGCGGGTATTGACGTGTTTAGCGTGCCGGACAGAGCGGCTCATATAGAAGAGCTGCGAGGCAGCGTTTGAGAAACCGCGGCATGGGGATATAATATCGCCGGGAACCGGCAAAAAGGAGAAAAATGGATTATTTTCCGTCTGCGCTCGAAAACCTCATAGATAAGTTTGCCATGCTGCCGGGTATAGGCCGGAAAACCGCGCAGAGGCTGGCATTTTTTATGGTATCACTGCCCGATGAAGAAGCGGCGGCGTTCGCGGAGGCGATAAACGACGCGGTTTCTTATGTGCAATGCTGTAAAGTATGTATGAATTTGACGGACAGCGAGCTATGTATGGTTTGCGAGAGCGAAAGACGAAACCCCCGGATTGTATGCGTGGTGCCCGACCCAAAAGGAGTGCTTGCCATTGAGCGTTCACGCGAGTACGACGGCGTATATCATGTCCTGCACGGCGTTATATCTCCGATGAGCAATGTCGGGCCTGATGATATAAGGATCAAAGAGTTGGTTACGCGAGTTTGTGACGGGGGCGTTGATGAAGTTATAATGGCGACCAACCCCGATACGGAAGGAGAAACAACCGCAAGGTATATTTCACGCTTGCTGAAATCTTTTGACGTGAAAGTAACGCGCCTTGCGTATGGCATACCTGTTGGCGGAAGCCTTGAATATGCCGATGACGCTACTTTGATGCGTGCCATTGAAGGCAGAATGGAAATGTAAGAGCCTTTTTGCTGCCCTTTGGGCGTTAAACGCTAAACGCCGCGTCAGTTAGACAGGTAAGCCAAACAAATCTAATGAAAGCGAAAAACATACAATGGATGAAAAACTAAAAATTATCTTACTTGGCGGTCAGGGTGAGATTGGCAAGAACCTTGCCGTGTATGAATTTGGGGAGGACATGATAGTCGTAGATTGCGGCTTGGGATTTCCCGATGACGAGATGTATGGCGTTGATATTGTCATTCCGAATTTTGAATATTTGGTTATGAACAAAGACAAAATACGCGGAATCGTCTTGACGCACGGGCACGAAGATCATATCGGCGCGCTGCCTTATGTAATGCGCGAGATCAATGTGCCGGTATACGCAACGCCGCTGACGGCGGGGCTTATCGAAATCAAGCTCGCGGAACACAAGCTGCTCGAAAACGTAAAGATCGAAGTCAGAAAACCGGGCGACATAATAAAACTTGGTTTGTTTAAGGTTGAACTTATTCATGTAAACCACAGCATCCACGACACGGTAGCGCTTGCCATAAGAACGCCTGTCGGCATTGTTGTCCATACGGGAGATTTTAAAGTTGACACAACCCCTGTTTCCGGCGAAATGATAGACATTGCGCGGCTCTCTGAGCTTGGCAAAAATGGCGTGCTGGCGTTGCTGGCGGATTCCACAAATGTTGAAAAACCCGGCTATTCCACGTCGGAAAGCAAGGTCGGGGAGCGTTTTGACGAACTCTTTCAAAACTGTTCTAAACGTATAATAGTGACGACCTTCGCCTCAAATGTTCACCGTGTCCAACAAGTAATAGATTGTGCCGCCAAATATGGCAGGCGAGTTGCCGTCACCGGGCGCAGCATGGAAAACGCGCTGCGTGTGTCAACCGAGCTGGGGTGCGTGAAAATACCCGACGGATTGCTGATGGAGCTTGGCCAGATAAACAATTTGCCGGCGGACAGAACAGTTATTATAACATCGGGCAGCCAAGGCGAACCCATGAGCGCCCTGTATCGCATAGCGTTTTCGGATCATAAGCAGATCGAGATAAAATCCGGTGATAGGGTTATCATTTCGGCGTCGGCCGTGCCCGGCAATGAAGTGACCGTCAGCCGTGTAATTGATGAGCTTTTCCGGCGCGGAGCCGAGGTCATTTATGACAAGGTTTCGGAGCTTCACGTATCGGGGCACGCATATCAGGAAGAGCTCAAGATGATGCTTGCTTTAACGAAGCCCAAGTTTTTCATTCCCGTTCACGGTGAACACAGGCATCTTTGCATACACGCACGGCTTGCCGGGCAAATGGGTATCAAATCCGGCAACATCATCATCGGAGAAATAGGGCAAGTCCTCGAGCTTTCGGGCAAAAGTATCGCAAAAAACGGCACGGTGCCTTCGGGAAGAGTGCTGGTTGACGGCTCGGGCGATTTTGACGTGGATTCTGTTGTTTTGCGCGACAGAAAGCATTTGGCGCAGGACGGCATGATCGTTGTTATTGTGAATCTTTCGAGCGAGGACGGAAGCCTTATATCGGAGCCGGACATAATAACGCGTGGGTTTGTCTACGTCAAAGAGTCGGAAGATCTGATGAAAGACCTAAAGGATATGGTGATGGATACGATCGAGCGGGCGGCGCGTGAAATAGGCGGCAATCACAATGCCCTGCGGCGAGCCATACGCTCCGATCTTTCCAATTATTTATACAAAAACACAAAGCGAAAACCCATGATTTTACCCACCGTAACAGAGATATAGTATAACAAAATCATAATTTCCCCACTTTTATACCTTCGCTGTCATAAAATCATTCCTCCCCGATCAATTGCGTCCATCCGTGCGCAAACGATCGGACGCTCCGCGTCCATGCTCCGCTCTCGGAATGAATTTTATGACCGCTTTGTGGTGGGTTGCATTACTTCTAAAAACCTCTGCCGCACATTGGGGCTAAAAGAATACTCCCCTTATGATGTTGAGGGGAGTATTTTTACTTTGTCAACGGTTTTTATCGTGTCACCTCTGAGCAAGTACAGTGTTGCTTCGGCGAGTCTGTTTGAGAGTTCTTTTTTGTTAAGCGGGTGCAAGTCATTGTCCTCGCCTATGTCCGTTGTGACAATCATAGCAGTATTTGGGTAATTCAGAATTGTTGCCTGTTTTTCTCGGACAATCCGCCAGTTATCATTGAGTGCGCCCGCATCATAATTTGGCAGCTGCACCACAACAAAGGGCAGCTCTTTTCTGTGCTTTGCGCGTATGTACGACAGAAATTCAGCAAGCAGCTTGTCATATATGTATGGTGAGGAAGAATTACTCTCGCCCTGATACCACAAAAACGCAGATATTGAAAACGGCATTATCGGCGCGAGCATGGCGTTATATAATCCGCTCGGATAGTTAACAAACTGAGTGGCGGGCGGCAATTCGCAGGTTTCATAACCGTGTCGGTACGCCCAGTCACCGTCGAGAGAAATCTCTCCCGCCGCTGTTTTGAGCTTGTACTCCTTGCCTGCGGTAAATCCGCCGTATTCACGCTCGCTGACAACACGCACCGCAACTGTATTGCGCCCGCTGCGCAACACTCCTTGCGGAATGTCATAGGCTCGCGGCGGGTATTTGTACCATGTTTGACCGACAATAACACCGTTGAGATATACTGTGTCGCTGTCTGAGATTGTGCCAAGCAGAAGCCTTGCGGGGGAGTTTGCCATTTCATCGCCGATTTCAAAGGTTTTTCTAAACCATGTTGAGCCGAAAAATAACCCTATATCTTCTTCCCAATCCTTTGTAAGATTGCGGGTTTTCCAACCCATATCGTCATAATCGTCACTGAAATATTTATCGGCAAGCCCTTGGTCATTGTCAAGAACATTCTGTTTCCATTCGTTGACTCTTTTTTCGTCCTCTCGGGTTATAAGCTCTACGAACCCCTCGTGCTTGCACAACCGCAGAAGTTCGGCAGTATAGCCGTGAAAAACTGTTTCCGCTTCATTCATCCAGCTTTCAATTCGCGAACCGCCCACAGCACATTCAATCAGCCCGATAGGTATGTCTAAGGCTTTTTCTAATATGCGCGACAGATAAAATGACACGGCAAAAAAATTGTCAACGGTTTCCGGACTGACAGACCGCCAACTGCCCTTGCAGTCACTTCTCGGTGCGTGAAATTCATAATCCCGCTCCACCAGAAATGCCCGAATACGCGGGTTATGGGTCAGCCCCTTGAAATCGTCGTCATATTTTAACCGCACTCGGCTTACGGGCATTTCCATGTTGGATTGACCGCCAAGCATAAAGACACGCCCCACAAATATATCCGAGAGGGTTATGTCCCCAATGGTCATGTCATACGGACCGCCGTAATCGTTGGATAAAATAACCGCTTCCCATTTTCCGTCTTGAATGTCCGCATAGTATTTTTTCCCGCAAAAGGAGATTTCTACGGAGGTTTCCGCCGCTTCGCAGTCGTCGGCAGTCCCCCATATACGAGCGGTTTTTTCGATTATCATTCCTGAGCTTATTATTTTCGGTAGTTTTACGTTCAAAATCAGTCACACCTTAATATTATATACTGCGCTATATTTGATTCTTGTAGTTTGAACAAATAACAGTTTATCCGTAGAGAGGGCCGTAAACCTCGCAAGCCTTGTAATCTGCCGCGTCCGCGTTCATGCCAAACGCCGCCCAAGCGTGCGGGCGAAATGCGCGGGTTTCTTTAATGTTATGCAAGGAAACAGGAATCCTGAGCATTGAAGCGAGTGTTATTAACCTATCTCCGACATGACCGTAAACAGTTACGCTGTGGTTCGACCCCCAAGCCGCCATAACGCCGTAGACATCAGTAAACGCGCCATGCCCTGTAAGGTTCGGCACAAACCATGTCGTTGGCCATGTGGGGTCTGTTCTGTCTGTGAGAATTTTATGCGTGTCTTTATCGAGCAATACGGTTTGTCCTTCCGCGATTTGAAGCGTGGGACCAACTCCGTCAATTATATTTACACGAAGCATTGTAACAGGCATTGACGCGATATTGTCCCATGCGCTTGAATACCCGCCGCCCCTGAAATATGAATAGTCTGCGCGGCACCAACGCGTGGCATTCAGGCAAGCGGTAATGTCATTTTTTGTCATCTCCCACCACGGCTTCATCAGCCCCGCTCCGCTGTCATTTTTTGAGGCTCCCGTTCCGTCGAGCGCCGCCGCTCCGGAGTTAATCAGGTGTATAAAGCCTGCTGCCGCTTCGCCTTGAGGTTTTTTGCCGCTCGCTTTTTCTACCGCTTCGGGACTCCAATAGGTTCGGACATCATGAAACACGGGGGATGTGTCGGACACGAGCTTGCCAAAGAGCATTGCGGCACCGTTTAGCGTGTCATTTTCCGTAGCAAACGCAAAGGGCTCTCGTGCGCCGTTCCAGTCAAACGTCGAGGCTAAGATAGCCTCGCAGAAATCACCGTTCGGAAGCCAGTCCGTCCAATGCCTTTGCCCTTGAAATCCTCCGGCAACAGCATTTTTGCCAAGTGCTTCTTCGTGCCATCCCATTTCGGCGAGCTTCGGGTTTCCGTGCAAAATATCTTTTATAATGACCGTCATTTTTGCAATAAATGTCCAATCCTCGTCGGGGGGTATGACCTTAGATTTTGCGACTATTTCCGCAAGCTCCGCTTTCTCGTTTTTATCATAGCCCATTTTGCAGTTTGCTTTTATCCACTCCAACGCTTTTTCAAATTCGTTTTTGTCGTAAATTCCGATTTTCATACGCCTCAGAATCTCTGTTAAGTCCACCCACTCTGCCCGTATGCCCAAATATTTTTGAAAGAATGTTTCATTGCAGTAGCTTCCGGCAATCCCCATTGATACGCCGCCGAGATTTACATACGATTTATTTTTCATCCATCCCACAGCAACCGCACATTTTGCGAAAACGAGTATCTTTTCCGCTACGTCGGGCGGAATTGTGTCATCGCTCAAATCCTGCACGTCTTCTCCATAAATGCTGTATGCGGGCAATCCTTTTTGCGCATACGCCGCCATTACTGCCGCAAGATAAACCGCGCCCGGTCTTTCCGTTCCGTTAAATCCCCAAACGGCTTTTATCGTTTTCGGGTTCATGTCAAAGGTTTCCGACCCATAGCACCAGCTTGGAGTAACCGTTAATGTTGCCGCAACGTTTTCACGCGAAAATGTTTCCTCGCACATTGCCGCTTCTGCG
Organism: Oscillospiraceae bacterium; assembly: GCA_009777235.1. GTDB lineage: Bacteria > Bacillota > Clostridia > Oscillospirales > Oscillospiraceae > WRMH01. The sequence continues at coordinate 222,583 of WRMH01000001.1, read as the reverse complement.
CCGCCGCCGATTGTTGTGTTGCTGATTACGCACTCGACGGGCTTTCCGTCGGGATAACGCAGGTTCTGTGAAATTAGTGAGGAAGCTGACCTTGCCATGTTCATGGTTTTTACTTCAAGCGACTCGCGCACGCCGCCCCATCTGCCGTCAATCGTCGGGCGAATACCAATTTTTGGATAGTTCATTGCATAGCTCCTGTGTTGTTGGTTGCTTTGTTGTATATATAATTGTATGTCCGTTACCGCGCTTTGTCAACTGAAAAACGCAAAACGGCGGGGTGACTGCGGGGTGGTTGCAACATTGCCGCACTGCTTGCAAAATTATCATAAAAATTTTTTAAATTTTTTCAAAAAAAAGACTTGCTTTATGTAAACTTTCATGGTAAACTGATGGTTACCCAAAGGAAAAAGGAGTTTCCGATGCGCATAAAGTACCTTAAAACTACGATGTGCGCGGTGCAGAAAGGATGGCAATGACATGAATATTGCAGGAGTAACACAAACAGCTCAAGTTTTGCCGCAAACACAGACGCAAATGGAGCCACAAGTACAAAGCGCGGACATAGAGCGGGTTTCAGCGGTTGACTCGGTTCAGCTTAGCTCGCAGGTTTCTATGCAGGTTCTTGATATGGCGCAAACGCAATTTGAAAATGCCGCAAACGAACTCATCAGTTCTATGGCAGCCGCCACGGGAGTTGGCTCAAACTACGACATATCTGTATAACTTGCCGCTATAGGCATATTAAACTTGTGTTGCGCAAAAATTTAATAGTTATACGTCATAATATAACGTCGCGCTCATCGTGCGGCGTTATCTTTTGCAGATAGGGGCGATATTTCTTGACTATGTTGGTCAATATGCTTTACAATCTAATAAAGGGATAGTTAACGAAGCTGTGCAAAAAAGAAAGGGGATGAGCAATGTCAGATTTTAGCTTGGAAATCACAAACCTAACAAAAAAATTCGGGAAATTTACCGCGCTTGATGATATCAGCCTATCAGTAAAAAAGGGAGAAGTATTCGGTTATATCGGCCCGAACGGCGCCGGAAAAACGACCACCATTCGCGTACTGCTCGGAATATTGCAAGCGACGTCAGGAGGCGCAAAAGTATTTGGCATGGACGCGTGGAAAGAAGCCACCCACATACACAAGCGCATAGCTTATGTTCCGGGTGATGTCAACCTTTGGCCAAACCTTACCGGAGGAGAGGTCATTGACTTGTTTATTAGCTTGCGCGGCAGCTCAGACAAGGCAATGCGCGAAGAAATGCTTGAGGCGTTTGACCTTGACCCATCAAAGAAATGCAGAACATATTCCAAGGGCAACCGTCAAAAAGTCGCTCTCGTTGCCGCGTTTGCATCCGATGCCGACTTATATCTGCTTGACGAACCAACCAGCGGCCTTGACCCGCTGATGGGAGAAGTTTTTGTACAGCAAGTGCAAAGACTCAAAAAGAGCGGCAAAGGCATTTTCCTCTCAAGCCACATACTCAGCGAAGTTGAAAGGCTGTGTGACAGGGTCGGTATCATAATGAAAGGAAAGCTGATGCAGGTCGGCACGCTCGACGAACTCAAGCAAAAAGCCGCCGCGGAGGACGGCAAGCTCCCCGATTCGATGGAAGATTTGTTCATGCGCTATTACAAAGTAAGTGAAGCGGTTTAAGGAAAGGCGGTGTGAAGTTTGAAAGAGTTTTTTGCAGGAAGCCTTAAACTTACCCGCTTTATGCTGCGGCGTGAGCGCGTGACGTCTGTGGTATGGATTGTCATTTTGGTCTTTTTCTCCGCCGGACTTATACCTTTGCTTACCAATATGTTTGGTGATGATGCGGAGCGGGCGGCGCTTATTACCACACTTGAAAGCCCCGCAATGAGAGCCTTTATGGGACCGCTTTTTGATGGCGGGGATACCTTTGCCGGGCTGTATTCCGCTATGCTGCTGCTGTGGATGCTGATCACCATCGGAATAATGAACATATTTTTGATGACACGGCATACGCGAGCCGACGAAGAGCGAAACCGCACAGAAGTCGTGCGCTCGCTGCCCGTCGGACGCCTGTCAATACTCAATGCGGCTGTGCTCACGGCAATCGCGGTAAACGCTGTTATCGCCATAGTATCAGGTATTTGCATACTGGCGGTCGGCGCCGAGCACGGAATGGACTTTGAGGGCAGTATGCTTTACGGCGCCGCAATGGGCGTGTTCGGACTGTTTATGGCGGCAGTGACAGCCGTGTTCTGTCAGCTTTGCGTGAGCTCGCGGGGAGCTATCGGCTTTTCCTTTTTGTTTTTGATGATTGCCTATATGGTACGGATTATGGGAGACATGAATGTCGAAGATTCGGGGAGCATCCCGATTATGACGGCGCTGTCGCCAATAGGTCTTTTATTGCACGCGCGGACTTTTGTCAGCAATGATTGGCTGCCTGTCTTGGCGGTTTTGGCCATAACCGCTGTCGCTGTGGCGATTGCTTTCGCGCTAAACAGAGTCCGCGATATAGATCAGGGCTTCATTTCGGCGCGGCCGGGGCGCACTGAGGCAAAAAAAGGATTGCTCTCTCCTCTCGGCTTGTCATGGCGTTTGCTGCGAAATCCGCTAATAGCGTGGGTGTTCGGATTGTTTGCGATCGCCGTCTCATACGGAGCAATTTTGGGTGATATTGAGACTTTTCTCGAAAGCAACGAAATATACTATACCCTGATGGTCATAGACCCGGATATTTCACTGGCTGAAAATTTCGCTTCAACCATTATTGTAATGCTTGCTATTTGCTGCGTGATCCCCGTCCTGATTGCCTCTCTAAAACTGCGTTCGGAGGAGAAAGACGGGCGCATAGAGCATGTGCTCTCCCGCTCTGTCTCGCGTGTGCGCTATTTTGGCGGGTATACGTTTTTGGCTTTTGCCGTGAGCGTCGCCGCGACGTTTGCGTCCGCTCTCGGGCTATACGCGAGCGCCGTTTCGGTTATGGACACCCCTATATCTTTTAGTTTCTGTTTTAACGCTACAATGATTTACCTGCCCGCGCTGTGGGTGATAATCGGCCTTGCCGTTTTGCTGGTCGGGCTGATTCCGAGAGCGACGTTCATCTGCTGGGCAATGATGGGTTACTCGCTGTTTACGCTGTTTTTCGGGCGCATGATTCCAAGTTTGTCCGGCTGGATAGGCAAAACCACGCCTTTTGGATATATACCTTTGCTTCCGAGGGATTCTGTAAACTGGCTCGCTTTGGGCGCATTGACGCTTATTGCCGCTTGCCTCACCGCTATCGGGCTTTTTGCGTATAAGAAACGCGATATGACAGCGTAGGTGTAGTTTCTGCTCGCCACTGATTTTGTTAAAAATTATACGCTGTCATAAAATCATTCCTCCCCGAACCACTGCGTCATCCTTGCGCAGACGGTTCGGACGCTCCGCATCCATGCTCCGCTCTCGGAATGAATTTTATGACAGCTTAATAATTTTTAAACACACGGCCGGAAAATAATGCTTGCATTTGCTGAAAAAGTGTGATATTATTTCGTTCGTGCTTATTTTCATGCGCCGTGAGCACACCGCAAGGAACGTTCCGACGAGTGGGATTCCCCACTCTTTTTTCTGCAAAACCACAAGAAAGTAAATATAAGGAGTTTATTTTACCATGAATCGGGAGTTTTTCGCTGCAATAGCCGATATCGAAAAAGAAAAAGGAATACCGCAAGCCTACATGATTGATAAAATTGAGCAAGCGCTTTTGGCCGCGCTAAAAAAGGATTATCCATTGGAATCCGATTGTGCGCGTGTCGTGCTCGACCCCGTCGAAAAGACTGTGGATATGTTTTTGGAGAAGCAAGTCGTAGAAAAAGTTGACAATCCCAGAACGCAATATTCGCTCGAGCAAGCGCGTGAAATCATAAAAGGCATAAACATAGGAGACGTTGTCACCGAGCCTGTTGATAAAACCAGATTTGGGCGAATCGCCGCGCAGTCGGCAAAGCAGGTCATTGTTCAAGGCATACGCGAAGCGGAGCGGAACATGATCTATGACGAGTTTACGTCAAAAGAGCATGAAATACTCACGGGTATCGTGCAGCGTATTGACCCGCGCACCGGAAACGCGGCGATACAAATCGGTTCAAACTCCGAGCATACGGAGGCTGTTCTGTCGTCGAACGAGCGTATACCAGGCGAGCCGCTCCGCGACGGAGACAGGATAAAGGTCTATGTTATCGAAGTAAAAAAATCTACCCGCGACCCGCTCATTCTTATATCGCGCACGCACCCCGGCCTTGTAAAGCGGCTGTTTGAGCTTGAAGTCCCGGAAATCGCCGACGGCATAGTCGAGATACGCAGCATAGCCCGCGAAGCAGGAAACCGGACAAAGATTGCCGTCGAATCAAACGACCTCGCCATTGAACCGATTGGCGCTTGCGTTGGAACAAAAGGCGCTCGCGTGAACGCAATCGTCAATGAACTAAACGGCGAAAAGATTGACATTGTCAGATATAACGAGGACCCCGCAGAATACATCGCTTCCGCGCTGGCTCCGTCAGAGGTTATTGATGTCCTCATCAACGAGGACGGCAAATCATGCCGCGTCGTTGTCCCCGACAACCAATTATCTCTCGCGATAGGAAAAGAGGGTCAAAATGTCCGTCTTGCGGCCCGTCTCACAGGCTTCAAAATAGATATTAAATCGGAATCGCAAGCATGAAGAAAACGCCGCTTAGAATGTGCCTCGGGTGCCGGGAAATGAAAACCAAAAACGACCTTATTCGTGTCGTAAGAGCTCCCGGCGGGTCTGTAGAGTTGGATGCCTTGGGAAAAAGCAACGGGCGGGGGGCATATGTCTGTAAGGATAAAAAGTGTTTTGCGCGAGTGCAAAAATCAAACGCGCTGTCACGCGCATTAAAAACGGAAATACCAAAAGACGTGTTTGACGAGTTGGAGAAACAAAGTGGATAAAGCCCTTGGATTATTGGGAATAGCGAAAAAAGCAGGTTTTCTTGCCATTGGAGGCGAGGCTGCCGCAATTTCGGCCAGACACGGAAAAGCGCGGCTTATCATTTCGGCGTGTGACGCGTCCGAAAGAAGCGTTAGGCGGGCAAAAGAAAATTCGGCAATGCAAAACATCAAATATCTCCCTGTCCCATATACTAAATTTGAGCTCGGAAGCATTACCGGGCGGGGGTCTCCCGGCGTCATTGCCATATTGGATAAAGGGCTTGCCAAAGGATTTACCGATAAGCTGACCGAGGCCGGCCGGACGCTAAATTTGACGGCGCAAGCAAAAACAAAAGCGGAGACAAAGTCGGAAATAAAGGAGGGTGATGCGTTATGAGTACAATGTTTAAATACAGAGTTCACGAAATCGCCAAGGATTTCAATGTGACAACAAAATTGATTACGGAAATACTCACAAAATATGCTACAATGCCAAAAAATCATATGCACATCCTCTCCATCAAAGAGCTTGACATTATTTTCGCGTATTTGACCTTTAATAATCAAATCGAAGATGTTTCGGTCGTTTTATCCGAAGGCGCGCCGTTGCCCTCTCCTGCCCCTGACGGCGGCACAGGCGGCGATACAAAAGACAGCGCGTCGGCGGACGGTGCGCAAAGCGCCGACGGCGAGCCCGCCGCGGGCAAAACGTCAGACGGCTCATCCGGCTCGGGCGGCGCGGCAGGCGGCGCGGAAGCTGCAGCTGCATCCGGCTTGGATAAAGCCCCCGCGGCGCAGCAGGCGGCTCCGAAAAAGAAGATAGACAAACCGTTTATGCCCCATCTGACGCCGCAAAAGCGCGTTGTTGATACATCCGGCGCGACAATAAATATGTCAAAATATGACGAGCGGCTCGACAGCTTAGTACCCGAACGCGCCGAACGCATGAGATACGGCAAAGAAAAAATCGTCCGCAAGGCAAGGACGCCCATGCAAAACATGGCGCACGGCGCAAAAAAGCGTCAGGAAGAGCGCGACAGACTGCATAGGCTGCACCTTGAGGTTGCGAAGAAGGTTCCCGTCAAGGTTTTGATACCGGAGGAAATCGCCGTCGGAGACCTTGCCTCCCGTATGAAGAGAACCGGCGCCGAGGTTGTGCGCCAGCTTGTCAAGATGGGCGTTATGGTTTCTGTTTCCGATATAATTGACCAAGATACGGCGTCGCTTGTGGCTATTGAGATGGGCTGTAAGGTTCAGCAAGAGATTGTGGTGACTATAGAAGAACGCCTCTTTGATGACAGCGAGGACAAGAGTGAGGATTTGGTGCCGCGTGCCCCGGTCGTGGTGGTCATGGGTCACGTTGACCACGGAAAAACGTCATTGCTTGACAAAATTCGCAAAGAGAGCGTCGTATCGGAAGAAGCGGGAGGTATCACACAGCATATCGGGGCTTACCAGACTTCCATACACGGCAACACCATCACTTTCTTAGACACTCCGGGCCATGAGGCTTTTACGGCAATGCGCGCCCGCGGGGCAAGCATTACGGACATAGCAATTCTCACGGTCGCGGCGGACGACGGCATTATGCCGCAAACAGTTGAGTCTATCAACCACGCAAAAGCGGCGTCCATACCGATTATCGTCGCCATCAATAAGATAGATGTTTCGGGGGCTAATCCCGACAAGATCATGCAGCAGCTCACAGAATACGAGCTTGTGCCCGAGGAGTGGGGCGGCGAAACCATTGTTTGCCCGATTTCCGCAAAGACGGGCGAAGGCATTGACCATTTGCTTGAAATGATCATATTGACCGCCGAGATAGCGGAGCTTCGCGCAAACCCAAACCGTTTGGCTCGCGGAACTGTCATTGAAGCGAAGCTCGACAAGGGGCGCGGGCCGCTCATGACCGTGCTTGTTCAAAATGGCACGTTAAAACAAGGAGATACGATCATAGCGGGTACTGCCGTCGGCAATGTGCGCGTGATGATGTCCGATTCCGGTGAACGTATAGAAACGGCGGGGCCTTCCGTCCCTGTGGAAATTTCCGGCCTGTCCGAAGTTCCTCTTGCCGGGGATATGTTTAATGTCGTCACGGATGAGCGTATGGCAAAAGAATTGGCCGAAGAGCGAAGGCATGAAAAGCGCGGCATAGCGGCGGGTGTAATGAAGGTTTCTTTGGAAGATTTGTTTGCGCGTATTCAAGAGGGCGAGCTCAAGGATTTGAACATTATCGTCAAGGCGGACGTTGTCGGAAGCGCGGAGGCTATAAAGGCTTCTTTAGAGAAGCTGACAAACGAAGAGGTTCGCGTGCGTGTTATTCATTCCGGCGTCGGCGCCATCAGCGAGGGTGACATCATGCTCGCGTCCACAAGCGGCGCTATTATCGTCGGCTTTAATGTCCGCCCGGACAACGCCGCCCGCGACAGCGCCGTTCGCAGCAATGTTGATGTGCGTATGTATCGCGTCATCTATGAGTGTATCAACGAGATCGAGCTTGCTATGAAGGGTATGCTTTCTCCCAAGTTTCACGAGGTCACATACGGGCAGGCCGAGGTTCGCGATATATTTAAGTCTTCCGCCGCCGGTACTATTTGCGGCTCATATGTGCAAAACGGTAAGATTATTCGCAGCGGTAAGGCGCGGGTGGTGCGTGACGGTATCGTCATCCACGAGGGCGAGATTGCTTCGCTGCGGCGTTTCAAGGATGATGTCCGCGAGGTTTTGACAAACTATGAATGCGGTATTTCGCTCGAGAAATTTGACGATGTTAAGCTCGGCGATGTCATTGAGTGTTTTGCGATGGAGGAGATTGTAAACATTTAGTTATGAATAGGACGCTCCGCATCCGTGCTCCGCTGTCGGAATGATTTTTATTGTGATTTTCTTCGGTCATAAAATCATTCCTCCCCGATCAACTGCGTCATCCTTGCGCAGACGATCGGACGCTCCGCATCCGTGCTCCGCTATCGGAATGATTTTTATGACCTCAGGTTACATAGGAAGTGTGTTATGAATAGACTTTTTCGTATAAATGAAGACATACAGCGCGAGCTGTCGGTTTTGCTGCGCAATATCAAGGACCCCCGCGTAAAGCAGGGCATGATAAGCATAACCGCTGTGGAAACGACGGGCGATTTAAGTTATGCAAAGATTTATCTTAGCGTATATAATTTAGAATCTGAGAAGAGTTTTAAGGCGGGTTTGAAGTCTGCGGCAGGTCATTTGCGTTATGAGCTTGGCAAGGCTCTGTCTCTGCGGCATACGCCCGAGCTTATTTTTATTCTTGACGATTCTATAGAACACGGTTCAAAGATCAACACGATTTTGAGCGAGCTGAATACGCACAGTGAGGTCTGACTATGAGCGCACGATTTTCTATTATCGAAACGGCGGCTTGGTTTAAGGAGCGGGATAATTTTTTGGTTTTGACTCACAGGCGTCCCGACGGCGACACTTTGGGAAGCGCGGGTGCGCTTGCGCAGGGTTTGCGCGAGATTGGCAAGCGCGTATTTTTGCTGCACAATCCCGAGACAACCCCGCGCAACGAAAAATTTGTCAGCGATTATTGGGTTTCGGGCGATTTTGTGCCGGATCATATAGTGGCTGTAGATACCGCGTCTGTGGGTTTGTTTCCGCAAAATGCTTTGTGCTATAAAGATGATGTGTCACTGTGCGTTGATCATCACGTTTCAAACACGGGATATGCGAAACTTCTTTGCTGCTATCCCGATTACGCGTCATGCGGAGAGATTATTTACGAGATTTTGACGCAAATGTCCGGCGATGTAAGCGTGCAGTCCGCTTTGCGCCTGTATGTGGCTATCTCGACGGACACCGGCTGCTTCGTCTATGGAAACACCACAGCAAACGCGCTGAAAACAGCCGCATTGCTCATTGAGCGCGGCGCGCCGCATAAGGAATTGAACAAGCTGCTCTTTAGGACAAAGACACGCGGGCGCATTGCTATAGAAGGTATGTTGTACAACAATATTGAGTTTCATTTTGACGGCAAGGTCGCTATCACTGTGATAACAAGGGATATGATGAAAACCTCCGGCGCGGTCGAAGATGACGTTGATGATATTTCCGGTATTCCGACCTCTATAGAGGGTGTTGATGTCGGCATAACCATACGCGAATTATCTTCCGCAACCGACTGTAAAATTTCTGTCAGATCGTCCGGGTCTTTTGACGCCAGCCGCCTGTGCATTCATTTTGGAGGCGGAGGGCACCGCTCGGCCGCGGGCGCGTCCATCGCAAAAACAATTGAGGAGATCAAAGCGGAGCTGCTAAAAGTCTTGGGCGGCGCGGACGGCTTGCCCGGCTCGCCGTGATATGGTTTTTGGAGATTGCCTTTAATGAAACATAGCGGAATCCTCATTATTGATAAACCCGCGTCTTTTACATCACATGATGTAGTCGCAAAGCTGCGTGCGGCTTTGCGGATAAAGCGCGTTGGTCACGGCGGTACGCTCGACCCAATGGCGACCGGAGTGCTGCCTGTTTTTATTGGCCGCGCAACGCGGGCGGCGCAGTTTTGCGAAAACGCCGAAAAAGAATACATTGCGGGGCTGCGGCTTGGCATTGTGACTGATACGCAAGATATAACGGGCACGGCTCTCAGCGATAGTCCGCATACTGCAGGCATTTGCGATGTCCGCGCTGTTTTGCCTCTTTTTCTTGGCGAGCAAAAGCAACTGCCGCCAATGTATTCCGCGATTAAGATTGGCGGAAAAAAATTATATGAGCTTGCGCGGCGCGGAGTGGAGATAGAGCGCGAGGCGCGTGATATTACAATATCAAAGATAGAGCTGATAGAGCCTTCAAAGTCCGCGCTATGCCGCGAAGAGGGCGGTGATTTTCCGGGCGGCGACATTTTTCTTCGTATTGTTTGCTCTAAGGGAACATATATCCGTACATTATGCCATGATATTGGCGCAAAACTCGGTTGCGGCGGCGCTATGTCATATCTGCGGCGGACAAGAGTCGGTGCTTACTCCGCCGACGCCGCGCACACGCTAAAAGACGCGCTTTCAAGCATATTGTCCGGGTCGGCGGGTGATATTCTTTGCCCCGTTGACAGTATGTTTTCCCGCTATCCTTCGATAATTTTGAGCGAGGCTGACGCGCAAAAGGTCAAAAACGGAGCGCGGCCGCGTATTAAAAGCACGGAGCAGGGCCGCGTGGCGTCCGGTGTGCGTGAAGAGTCCATATGCGAAGCGCCCGGTGTGCGGGAAGAGCCTTGCGCAAGGGAGCTACCCGTAGGCAGATACAAGGTTTACGCGCCAAACGGCGAATTTTTGCTCATCGGCGAGCTAAAAAACGGTGAGCTTATAACTATCAAGAGTTTTTTTGAGGTGTAGCTATGGCAAATGTCAAACGCGTCATTGCGCTTGGTTTTTTTGACGGAATACACATCGGGCATATGGCCTTGCTCCGGCGTACGCTTGAAATCGCAAGCGGCAAGGATATTACCCCCTGTGTTATCACCTTTGACGCGCTGCCTCAAAATTTGATCAACGCCTCGTCCTCTCCCGTGCCTTTAATAAATTCACCGCAGGACAGAGCCGGTTTAATCTCACGTCTTTTTGGGATAGATGATATTATCTTTTTGCGCTTTGACAAAAAATTGGCGGCCATGCCTTGGGATGAGTTTATTGATTTTTTGGCTATGCAGTATGGGGCGCGTCATTTTGTTGTGGGCGGTAACTTTAGGTTTGGAAGCGGCAGAGCCGGAAACAGCGCGGCGTTAGAGCAAAAATGCCGTTTGGACGGTTTGGGCTGTGATATTATCGAAGATGTCATATATGACAATGTCGTCAGCAGCTCGACGTATATCCGCAAATTGCTAGCTTGCGGCGGCACTGAACGCGCCAACGCTTTCTTGGGTCACGCACATATTTTGACCGATATTGTGCGCCGCGGGGAGCGTCTGGGTAGAAATCTTGACGCTCCGACAATAAATATGCGCTTTGCCCCCGGTGTATTAGTGCCGGCTTTTGGGGTTTACGCAACACGGGTCTATATCAACCTTTGCGGCGACGAACGCACCGTCGGCACTCGGCGCCCCGACGCTCGCGCAGCGGGGATCACCTCATACCGAGGTGCGCCCGTCGCCGCTATAGACGATGGGTTGCTTGGTGTTACAAATATTGGCGTCCGCCCGACAGTTGATGATTCGGGAAATATTACTGTTGAAACGCATATCCCCGATTATAACCATGACCTGTATGAGCGCAAGGTGCGCGTGGAGTTTTACAAGCGTCTGCGCCCTGAAATCAAATTTTCTGATATTAAAGAGCTAAGAGCGCAAATCCAAAAAGACTGCGCCTTGGCAAAGGCTTACTTTGATAATAGGTGAATTGGGCGATAATCTCTTCCGGGCAATTTTACATAAATCTTTCACACATTTTACTTTATACTGCAAGTGGATTTTACATTGGCTCTATATAATATGCGGCGTCAGTTTCATATTATATGGACAATTTTTTATCCAAAGATGATCAAGCTCGACATGCACTTGATCAGAGATATTGACAAAGACGAAACAAAGCAGCTGCTCTGCAAGGCTATGGTAGATTTTTGCAAGAGCGCGGGTATTCTTTCGGTTGCCGAAGGAGTGGAAACGGAAGAGGAGCTTGAGACGCTCATTTCACTCCGCACGGACTACGCGCAAGGGTATTTTCTGGGGATTCCGCGTTTTTCATTTGCGCCGATAGCGTCGGAAAAGGTTGATATGATTCAAAGGCTTGCCATGCAAAGAACCTATAAGCAGCTCTATAATCCTATTGTTGTGGAGCGGGACGGAACGCATATCGGCATAGTGACGGTAAAAGACTTGCTTGACACCTGTACAAAAATCGAAGTGGATGCCGCTATGCACTCTAATCCATTGACAGGTTTGCCGGGCAATTTGCTGCTCGAGAAGGAAATTACAAGCCGTATTTTTGCGGATGCGCCATATTGTATAACATATTATGATATAGATAATTTTAAGGCATATAATGACGCCTATGGATTTCAAAACGGGGATTTGATGTTAAGCCTTACCGCCGAAATACTAAAGGATCGCGCTAAGAAAAATGAATTTATCGGGCATATCGGCGGCGATGATTTTATTGTCATTTGCGATTATCATGAGGGTAAAGAGTATTGCGAGGGGGTCATTGACGAATTTGCGAGAAAAGTTACCAACTTGTACCGTGATGAGGATGTTAAAAACGGGTATATCATAAGCAAAAACAGAAACGGCGTGACAGAGAATTTTCCCATAGCGTCCCTTTCTATCGCGGGGGTGTCGAACAGAGCCACCTTCCGGCCTTATTTGAATGTTGATGAGTTTTCCCACGCTGTGGCGCAGCTGAAAAAGAAGTGCAAAAAGCAGCTTGGCAATTATTTTGAGATAGTATAAAAACCTATTACGAGTGTGCGCTAACGCAAAAAAGACGAGTGTACGCTAACGCAAAAATAATGTTGACAGGGTTTTTTCGATGTGATACTATGAGTATATAAAAAGGCGCTGCCGGTAACGGTTAGCCTAAAAGTAAAGCGAAAATAACTGCTTATCTTGTTAGGACTGGGCGGTTATTTTCTGTTGTCCTTGCCGGACTTCCAAGCTATGTAAATCGCAATGATTGCGAGGACAAGCGAAAGGATTTCGTACACTGACAAAGGCATCACCTCCCTTCGGAGGATTAGCTAACCGCTACCGTCACAGCGTCTCGCTTGCGAGACGGGGCAACGCCGATTTTCATTATATTTCGGATTAACCAAACTGTCAAGGGTTTGCTTACGCAAATTACGAGTGTGCGCTGCGTGGAGCGCTGAATGTTGTACGCCAGCCCCTTGCGCTCGAAAGTTTGCAATCTTTTTCGCAATATTTCTAAAAAATGCAAAGTTTTTATTGCATTTTGCCGTCATTTGTGATAAATTGACAGCCTCAAGGCCATAATAAGAGGCCGCAGCGACCGTGAGAGTACGGGAATACAATCACGGCGAATGTAGGAATACTCTAAACCCTAAGCCTACAGACACGGAAAATCCGCCGCTTACGACCATTATCAGTATACCTTTTCATCTCGGTATTTTCAAGCTGATTTTGTGGTTTCCGCGGCAGGCTATCCGCAATAAACGCTGAATGTTTACATCGGCGCAGTAGGCAAAGCCCGCTTCGCGGGCTCTGGCAGTCACTTGCGTGATTGCTCGGGAACTATATGCCCTTTCTGCGCGCGTTTTCATTATGGCCTTTTGCTAAAAATAAACAAACAAAACAAGAAGAAACAAGGAAAGACAAGGAGAGGAAAAACCATGAAAAGAAAATTATTTAGACCCATCGCAATCATACTTATGACCGCGCTCGCGCTGTCGCTTACCGTAATCCCGCTCACGGCTGTGGCGGAAGAAGACCCGCTGATAGTGGTAATGAGAGGGTCGGGTACTGTGCCGTTTGAACTTTCATTTGAGGAAGATAACCCTGGAGAGACTGCTGTTTTGCTTTGGGCCGGCTCACCAAACGCCAATTACCCGGATATTGACTTGCAGATTGACTTCTACTTTGTAAACATTGGCAACATAAAAAGCAACAAAATAAAGCTAACCTTTGCTGACGATATAACTGCAGTTGCAAATGAAAACCGCAATAACATCTCTGCGCTTACAGGAACTGATACTAACATAGCCGAAATCACAATAGCTTTTGTAGGCAATGATAATGATAAGGAGGATGAAGTTTTAATCCTTCCAACGATAACCGTCGGCTCTGATAAATATACTATAAATATTTGCCGATTTGCAGGTTTAATAGTGCCTGCATCTTCCGTCGCCGGTGCCAGCAATATGATGGTAAATGATTTTGCTGTAAACAGTTCAGGTTCATCGCTAATTGTCACGGGTGAGGAAACATCTACTGTAACATTTACGCTAAAAGCAAATTATGAAGTTGTTTCAATTGCCTTTGGGGACACTGATCTTGATTTGGACCTTGATGTCGAAGTAGACGGTCGCGACTACAGCTTTGACATTGACACGAGTGACCTTCTGAATGTTTTTCCGCCGGTTTTAGACATCAAGTACATATACAACGCGCCGCCGACTTCGTCCGCTCCCCCGTCCGCACCGTCAATGCCTTGGACAGACCCCGAGCCGAACACGCCGGATTCTTTCCTCGCGTCGCTGTATTTCGCGGCGCTGGGACGCACTCCCGATGAGGGCGGTTTTGACGATTGGGCGGACGCGCTCGAAAGCGGCGCAATGACCGCCACCGACGTCGTCTACGGTTTTGTGTTCAGCCCCGAAATGGTAAACAAAAACCTTAGCGATGAAGAATATGTCATAATGCTCTATGCCGCGTTTTTCGCGCGCGACCCCGACGAGGGCGGCAAGGCGCATTGGCTCGGCCGGCTCGCTTCCGGCGCCACACGCTACGACGTATTTCTCGGCTTTGCGAACTCTGTGGAGTTTGACGTATTTTGCGACGCCCACGGCTTCGTGAGGGTGTAGGGGATATTGCTAAATAGAAAGGTCCGCTCGTGGCTGACGGAGAGCTTCGTAGCGGAATAAATTAGAGGCTGTAGGCGAAATGCCGGATAAGGTCGAGCACTGTTCGAGCGGAGCGAGTTTGCGAAGACCCCGGCATGAGCCGTACAGCCTCTATTTATGGAGGTCTGAAGCTCTACGTTAGTCATGAGCGGACCTTTTGCGTTATTGCAAAAATGGGATGATTTTACCTGTTGCAATTTGCTTCGTGCTATTGTAAAATAGCAGGGCAATCAAATATCGGGGTGTGGCGCAGTTGGTAGCGTGCTTGACTGGGGGTCAAGAGGCCCGGGGTTCAAGTCCCCGCACTCCGACCAAATCAAAAGAGCTGCGATGCGGACAAACGCGCCTCGGCTCTTTTTTGCCGCGCCCCATAATTTAACATAGATTTTACAAAACCCTGCGTTTGGATTTTACATTGCGATTGTATTATGTATTCGAAACGCAAGTCTAAATAAAAAATTGTATGGAGGAAATACAAAAATGAAAAAACTTTTAGCCCTTATTATCATCGCAGCTCTTATGACCGTAGCAATAGCGGCATGTGGCGACAGCGGCACAGAGCCATCGGGCGGCGACACAACCCCGGTCACAACACCGTCCGGCGGCGGAAACGACAGCACGCCCGCTAACGGCGGCGGCACAGACCCCACTCCGCAGCAGACAGACGCTTTTGACGCAGACCGCATAATCGGCGTATACACCCGCGAGGACGGCAGCGGCACACGCGGCGCGTTTGTTGACATCACCGGAGTAGGCGACGATATGTATGTCGAAGCCGTAGTGCTCACCGCGACCGCTGAAATCCGCACCAATGTAGCCGAAAATCTTTATGGTATCGGATATGTTTCGCTCGGTTCATTAAACGACACCGTAAAAGCCCTTGACATAGGCGGCATCAAAGCCTCTACGGAAACGGTTTTGGACGGAACTTACCCCATCTCCCGCCCGTTTATTATCATGACAAACGATGAAAACGACGGCGACGAACTGGTGCAGGATTTTATAAACTTTGCACTCTCGGCGACAGGTCAGGAGATGTCGTCCACCAGCTGGATTAGCCCGATTGACGGAGCGCCGGAATATCAGGCAAGCGGACTTAGCGGTACGCTGAAAATCGGCGGATCAACTTCCGTTGACCCACTCATGCAGCTTCTGGCGGCTGAGTACAAAGCCTTAAACTCTGACGTGAACATTGAGATTTCCGGCGGCGGCAGCGGCGTTGGTATCAGTGAGGCTATTGACGGAATCGTAAATATCGGTATGTCGAGCCGCGAACTCCGAGACAGCGAGAAACCGGACCTCAACGAATATGTCATTGCCCTTGACGGCGTGGCGGTAATAGTAAACAAAGACAACCCGGTAGATGGTATGGATATGGAAACAGTAAAGAACATCTTTATCGGCGAGATGACCAAATGGAGCGAAATCATTGGATAAGCAAGAACTCGATGAGCGAAGATCGGCGAAGCTGTCATCGGATAAGCAAAAATCAGATAAACCCAGATTAATAAACAAAGAACGGATCATGCGCGGCGTATTCTTCGCCGCCGCGCTTGCTTCCATTTTGGCGGTAGCCCTTATATGTATTTTTCTCTTTGCGCAGGGCATACCGCCGCTTGCCGAAATCGGCGTGTTTGAATTTTTAAGCTCCGACAGATGGAGACCCACCGCATCCGAACCGTCATTTGGAATACTTCCAATGATACTCGGCAGCATATATGTTACGGGCGGAGCTATTTTGCTCGGCGTCCCGATAGGTATTCTGACGGCTATTTTTATGGCAAAGATGTGCCCCCGCCAGATTTACCGCTTTGTCAAACCGGCCATCAGCCTCATGGCGGGCATACCGTCCGTAATATTCGGTTTCTTTGGTATGATGGTCTTGGTTCCGGCAATATTTGAACTCTTTGGCAAGCGTTTTGACATGATGAGCGGAAACAGTATGCTTGCCGCGTCAATCTTGCTTGGCATTATGATACTGCCAACAGTTATCAGCATTGCGGAAACCAACATACGCGCTGTGCCGCAAGAGCTGTATGAGGGGGCTATCGCTCTCGGGGCAGGGCATGAACGCGCTGTTTTTAAGGTTATTGTGCCAGCCGCACGCTCCGGCGTCATGGCGGCGATTGTGCTCGGCATAGGCCGGGCTATCGGCGAAACGATGGCTGTAAGGATGGTCGCGGGAAATCAGCCCGTACTCAGGCTGCCCTATGAGTTTTTCACAGGGGTTCGCACCTTGACTTCAAACATAATTTTGGAGATGGGGTACGTGGAGCGCGGCAGCTTGCATTTTGGGGCGCTTGTCGCGACGGGCGTTGTGTTGTTTGTCTTTATTTTGATCATCAACCTGTTGTTTTCGATTCTCAATCAGGACAAAGAATATAACTCGGTCAAGAAAAACAAGAAAGGGGCAAAATCACAGTGAAATCTTTCTTATTGTTTGTCTCGCGTAAAAAACCTTCAGACTGGGTTCGCTTCCTTTTAGTGTGGGCGGCGGGAATCTCCACAATCGCCATCTTGCTCTACTTGGTCATCTTTATTTTGGTCAGAGGCATACCGCATATAAACCCGGCTTTGTTTGAGCTGGAGTATACGCCGGAAAATCAGTCGCTTTTGCCGGCTCTCATTACTACTGTGCTGATGGTGTTTTTGACGCTTCTTATTGCCGTACCTTTTGGCGTAGCCACGGCGATATATCTCGTCGAATACGCGTCGCGCGGCAGCCGCTTGGTAAAAGCTATCCGCATGACGACGGAAACGCTCGCGGGCATCCCGTCTATCGTTTTTGGGCTGTTCGGCTATATTTTCTTTTGCTCTTGGCTCGGCTGGGGAAAATCAATTCTCGCGGGTTCTTCCACCTTGGCTATTATGATACTGCCGCTGATTATCCGCACTACCGAAGAGAGCTTAAAGTCTATCCCCGACGCTTATCGGGAGGGTTCTTTCGCGCTTGGCGCGGGACGCTTGCGCACTGTTTTCCGCGTTATTTTACCTTCGGCAACCCCCGGCATTTTTGCCGGTGTTATCCTTTCGGTGGGGCGTATTGTCGGTGAAACGGCGGCGCTTTTGTTTACCATAGGGAGCGTTATTCAAATCCCCAAAAGTTTGTATTCGCAAGGCAGGACATTGGCTTTGCATGTCTACAATCTCGCAACGGAGGGGCTTTACACAAATCAGGCATATGCGACTGCCGTTGTTTTGCTTGTCGTTGTGCTTTGCATAAACTGGCTGTCCTCGAGGGCGGAGCGAAAATTCGCGGACAAGCTAAAATAATTTCGGATAGCTCGGCTCGAAAAGTTTTTTGGAGGTTGCCAATAACAAACAACAGCGGAAAACACGGAAATTATCAAAAGGAAATGTGATATGGAAAAATTTAAGCTGCAAAATATAGATTTATGGTATCGTGATTTTCAGGCGCTCAAAGATGTCAGCATGGATATTCGCGCCAATCAGATCACCGCGTTTATCGGGCCGTCGGGCTGCGGCAAATCAACGCTCATAAAAAGCATGAACCGCATGAACGACCTTATAGAGGGCTGCAAAATTACGGGCAAGTTTTTGTTGGACGGAGAAGATATATATGGTAATATTGATGTAAACCTGCTTCGCCGCCGCGTCGGTATGGTTTTTCAAAAGCCAAACCCATTTCCCATGAGCATATATGACAATGTCGCGTTCGGGCCGCGTACGCACGGAGTTAAAAGCAGATACCAGCTTGACGGCATTGTGGAAAAAGCCTTAAAGGACGCCGCGATTTGGGAAGAAACAAAAGACAGGCTAAAAAAATCAGCGCTCTCACTGTCGGGCGGACAGCAGCAGCGTTTATGTATAGCAAGGGCGCTTGCCGTGGAGCCGGAGGTACTCTTGATGGACGAGCCGACAAGCGCGCTTGACCCGATATCAACATCAAAAATAGAAGACTTGATGTCGGAATTAAAAATGGAGTATACTGTAGTCATAGTCACGCACAATATGCAGCAGGCGACGCGCATATCAGACTACACGGCATTCTTTCTTTTGGGCGAAATGATCGAGTTTGGCGAGACGGAGCAGATTTTCTCCATGCCAAAGGAAAAGACGACTGAAAACTATATATCGGGGAGGTTTGGATAATGCGCGTTAAATTTGATGAACAGCTTGCTATGCTAAATGACATGATGATAGAGATGGGCGCGTTGGTTGAAAAAGCCATCAATCTTGCTATCGGCGCGCTCGAGAAGCAAGATGCGCAGCTTGCGAAAGACGCGATAGCTTTTGATAACGAGATAGATCAAAAAGAGCGCGAGATCGAGGCTTTGTGCTTGAAGCTGCTTTTGCAGCAGCAGCCTGTCGCCGCCGATCTTCGTTTTATATCATCGGCGCTCAAAATGATTACCGACATGGAGCGCATCGGCGATCAAGCCGCAGATATTTCGGAAATTACAAAAATGTTGACCGGCTCTCTGTATAACGGCAATTTGGAACACATACCGCAAATGGCGGAGCAGGCGGCAAAGATGGTGACACTCAGCATTGACGCTTTCGTCCGCCGTGATTTGGAGCTTGCGCGGTTTGTCATAGAGTCTGATGATATTGTTGACGAACTGTTTGTGGCGGTGCGGAAAAATTGGGTGAAGCGTATTCATGACGGCAGCGCGGACGGTGAGATAGCCGCGGATATGTTGATGGTCGCCAAATATTTAGAACGTATCGCAGACCATGCGGTCAATATCGCAAACTGGGTTGTTTTCTCGCTTACGGGATCGCATGTTTAAAGCGCATTGACAAGGAGGACAGGGTATGCAAGGCGCATACAAAAAAGCAATCATATACGCGGCGGAGGACGACGAGGGTATCCGCGACATCATCATATATGCTTTGCAATCGGCGGGCTTTGACGCGCAAGGCTTTGAGACCGGAGAAGAGTTTTTTGACAGGCTCGGCGGCACTGTGCCAAATCTCGCGATCCTTGACGTCATGCTCCCCGGCGAGGACGGGATATCCATCCTCAGGCGGCTTCGCGGAGCAAACGTCACCAAGGACATTCCCGTCATCATGCTCACGGCAAAGGATACCGAGCTTGACAAGGTAAAAGCTCTCGACTTGGGCGCGGACGACTATATATCAAAGCCGTTTGGCGTGATGGAGCTTATTTCCCGCGTAAAAGCGGTGCTGCGCCGCACTATGCCGGCGGATGCTCCCGGTGAGAAGATAATAATCGGCAGGCTGACCGTTGATAATATTGGCCGTGACGTATACCTGCTCGAAAATAACGCGCTTGACCAAGACAATAAAATTCAAAAGATAGATTTATCCTATAAGGAGTATGAATTATTGCTCTATCTTGCTCAAAACGCGGGGAGGGCATTGAACCGTGACAGTATTATAAACGCGGTGTGGGGATATGATTTTGAGGGTGAAAGCCGCACCTTAGATGTGCATATACGCTTGCTCAGGCAAAAGCTCGGCTCGGCGCGAAAATATATAAAAACAGTACGCAACGTCGGGTACAAGATGGAGGCTGATGAGACCTAAACGCGACGCAATGTTGGATATAAAATGGAGGGAGATGACTCCTAAACACGGCGCGTAGCGCCGGAAAGGATCGTATAATAATGAAAAAGAGGATTTTTTTGAGCTTTCTCGGGGCTTTGCTGCTTTGCGTCTTGCTGCTGACAACGTCATTTACCCTTATAATGTTCAACATAAATAGGGATCAGGAAAAGGCCGCCGCCCGTGACAGAGCCGTAATATTGGCCGATTTTCTAAATCTTGGCATTGCGGGAGCCGTGTCCGACAACATAGTGCTCGGCAATTATGCGCGGCACGACGCAAATTCCGCGAGAATCACGATAATTGATTTTGACGGAAAAGTTTTGCTCGACAGCAAGGGCGATGCCGCACTTATGGATAACCACAGCGACCGTGAGGAGTTTATTGCGGCAATCCAAAGCGGGAGCGGGGACGCGATACGCCATTCGGAGACACTGGCTCTCTATACTTACTACTGCGCCATCTTGCTCGACGATGGCCGCGTTTTGCGCGTGGCAATGGATATGAGCAATATTGACGGTGTTATTTATGCGATTATCCCGGCGATCATTGGCGTCACTCTCCTTATTTTGGTGGTCGGAATTGCCTCGGCGCACAGGCTCACCGTAAACATAATCCGCCCCATCGAGCATATTGACTTGAGCAGCGAGGCGATCGTGCCCTATGACGAGCTTGTGCCTTATCAAAGAAAAATAGACAGGCAAAAGCAGGAAATATCCGAGAAAATCTTCGCGCTGCAAGAGCGCGCGGACACGATAGAAATCATTACCGGAGCTATGAGAGAGGGTCTTGTGCTCATAGATAAGGACGGAATTGTCCTCATGGCCAACGAGAGCGCGAAAAATATCTTCATGTCTGATACCTTTGGCAGAGATTTGATGGCGCAAAGAAACATTACCCACATTTGCCGCGACATTGAGTTTCGCCGCGCGGTAAAGCAATGCTTATCCGGCGAAAACACGGAAATAGAGCTTATGCTGGGCGGGCGGATATACAGCGTCTTTTTCAATCCCGCCATGACTTCCGGTTTTCTGCGGGGCGAAAATCATATTGACGGCGGCATAATTCTCATTTTTGATATGACAGAGCGTTATGTGTCGGAAAAACATCGCCGCGAGTTTACCGCAAATGTCTCTCATGAGCTGAAAACCCCTCTCACCGCCATTATCGCGCTTGGCGAAATGATCGAAAACGACATCGCGAAGAGAGAGGATGTAAAGGAATTTGCTTCTAAAATATCCGAACACGCAAACCGTCTTATGAGCATTATAAACGACATTATCAAGCTGTCCGAATTTGACGAGAAAAAAGCGGACACTATCACGGAGGATTTTGATTTATTTGCCCTCGCGGAAAACGTCGCGGATACTTTGAGCGAAAATTCAAAAGGCGTCGGGATAAAAATCACGGGCGAGCGTTTTAACATAACGGCAAACCGCCGAATGATTGACGAACTTTTGTACAATCTGATTGATAACGGCATTAAATATAATAATGACGGAGGCTCTGTCAATCTTTCGCTCTCCGGAGATGGTAAATCCGCCAAAATCACGGTGAGCGACACAGGCATTGGCATACCCAAAGAACACCTGCATAGGGTGTTTGAGAGGTTTTATCGCGTGGATAATTCCCGGTCAAAAAAGACGGGCGGCACCGGGCTTGGGCTTTCGATCGTAAAGCACATCGCCGAACATCACGGCGGCGGCGTGAGTGTGCAAAGCGGCGACGGGGAAGGCACAACCGTTGAGGTCACGATAAAAGGAGCATAGGACGCTTCAAGATTTACCTTGCTTCGCCCGTTTACGTTCTGATGTATTGTCTCAAAAACCCTTGTTTCCATACCACTACAGGGGTTTTTGCTTATCCTTTGGTATCCATTTTTCGAGCATTGTGTGGAGAGCCTCCGTGTCAATCGGTTTTGACAGAAAATCGTTAAAGCCGCTGTTTAAGAACATTTCCTTTGCGCCCAAAACGGCGTTTGCCGTGAGCGCGATTATTGGCAGCTTCCGGCAATACTCGTTGGTTTTACCCAGCTTTCTGATTTGCGAGGTAGCCTCAATGCCGTCTACACCCGGCATCCTATGATCCATAAACACCAAATCGTAACGCTTATCGGCAGCTTTGCCGGAGGCTTTTTTTATGGCTTCGACAGCCGCGGCGCCGCCGCTGCACAGCTCGGTGCGTATTTTGTACGGCCCGAGCAACCCTTTTGCCACGGCAAGGTTTGTCCTCAGATCGTCTACGATGAGTATCAAAACGTCCGGTGCCGCAAAGGTTTCCTGCTTTGCTTCGTTCATATAGTACGTTTCTTTATAATCGGCATCATTTAGGATGCAGGCGACGTGCGTACAATATACCGGCAGTGTCAGCACAGACAGATCGCGTTCGGGAATCACTTCGCTATACTCCGCCAATATGACTACCTTTGTGTTTTTGCCGAACTTCACTATCGTTTCTTCATTTTTCCTGTATACCGCGTATGTTATGAAAAGATAGTCAAAGTCTTGCTTTTCCATTTGCTCGTATAATTCAACCCCGTTTTTGACAAGCGTGTAGTCCACTTCAAGCCCGCCAAACGAGTGGTCAAATGCCTGCGCGTATATTTCCCGCCGCTCATATAGCAGCACTTTCTTATCTTTTGGTTTTTCTACCGCCGCGAGAGGTGTTGCCGGAGTGTGATATTTTTGCGGTATTGAAAGCCTGATTGTGGTGCCTCTGCCGTATACAGACTCGACGCTGATTTCGCCGCCCATAGCCTCTACTATGCTCTTGGTAATGGCAAGCCCCAGTCCAACGCCCTCGACGCCTTCGTTTTTTTCAAGGTCAAACTGCGTAAAATCGGTAAACAGCTCGTCAATATCTTCCTCTTTTATGCCTATGCCCGTGTCCTTTACTTCCATTATTATATTTACGGTTTCATCATTTACAATCTCGCTATGCACGCCAAAGGTTACGAAGCCTTCCCTTGTATATTTCACCGCGTTGATAAGCACATTCAAAACGGCTTGACGGACTCGTGATTCGTCGCCATATAACGCGCTGGGGATGCTGCTGTCAGCCAAAACCGTAAAGCGCACGAGCGCACTCGTCATTCTCATGCGGATAATGCTGACGACCTCGTCTATAAGCTGCGCGACGGAGTAGTCTTTTGGAGCCAGCGTCATTTTTCCCGATTCTATCTTGGAAAAATCCAAAATCTCATTGACGATTGATAAAAGGTTTGACGCGGCCTGTTTTACCGGAAGTATGTGCTCCACCATTCGCCCGGTGTCGTCATTGCGCAAAGCAAGCTCCGTCATGCCGATAATGGCGTTCATGGGAGTTCGTATTTCATGGCTCATTTTCGCGAGAAAATCTGTCTTGACGCGGCTAGCCTTATTTGCTTTTTGCAAAGCGTGTTCAAGCTGCGTAAGCGTTTCGTTGCGCTGATACGCGTGGGCGTATAATAAACTCGCGGAATGAAGAACCGCCTGTTCGCTTTCTGAAAACAAACGCTCATTGCTGCAATCATCAAATCCCACAAAACCCCAAAATTCGCCTTTCATCATTATAGGAACAAGCAGTATTGAAAGCACCCCTTGCGGCACAAGGTTTACTTTTTGCTCATCGGGAAGAGTGCTGACTATCGCGTTGAAGTAGTTGCCTTGCGATAAAATTATATCTATGCCCTTGGCAAGATCGTCATAAGAAATGTCTGTCGCGTATTCGCCGCCTTGCTGAGGCTCGGCGCCCTCAGACCACTCAAGCACCTGCGTACAGTAGAGTTTTCCGTCGGCCGTGTGGTTTTTCCAAACATACATACGGTCGGCTCGGACGGCCAAGGCGAGCGTCCCCATGCTTTGATAGAGAGCCTGGCCAAAGCTCTCTATGTCCGTGTTGAGAAGGTATGTGGCCGCGGTGTTGACAGCCTCGATCATTTCCCTTTTTTGATTTACGGACTCTTCAAGCTCTTTTTTCTCGGTTATGTCTTCCAGCGCACCCGCCATTTTCAGCGGCACACCGTTTTCATCTCTGAGCGTTTCGCCAAAACAGCGAAAATGCCTGTATGTGCCGCTCTTTGTCATGATCCGCTGCTCACAGTCATAGGGCGTATTTCCGCTAAAATCGTTGATGTGCGCGAGAAACGCCGTTACCGTGGTTTCTTTGTCTTCCGGATGCAGGATGTCTGTCCATGCCGTCATCACGTTTGGCAAATCGTTTTCGTCCGAAAATCCAAGCATCTCGCGCATCTGCGCGGACCATCGGGGCTTGCTGTTTGGATTTAGGGGGTCGCCGCCGGAAATATCAATATCCCACGGAGCGATACGCAAGGACTGTGTCGTGAGCATATAGTTTATAATCTCTTGGTTTGTGTATTCACGCAGTCGCTCCAAAGCCTCCCTATGCTCCGTGATATCCTTTGTATAGACCAACATTCCGGTCACTTTGCCGTTTTGCTTGAGCGGCATTTTGACTATTTCACAAAGCCGGTGCGTGCCGTCGCTCGCTTTGAGCCACGCTTCCATTGATTCCGTAGTGCCCGCGGTCAAAACGATTTCGTCCATTGCCATCATTTGCTGCCAAAACGCCTGGTCTTGCGGGAAAATATCCTTTGTTGTCTTTCCCATGATATCCGCTTCTTTTTTGCCGGCAAAGTGTTCATACGAGGCGTTGCATTTCATGTATCTTCCCTGCGCGTCCTTTAAACAGATACGTTCCGGCAAGGTCTGGAAAATCGCCGACAAGAGCACCGACTGCTCCGCGATTTTTGCGTTTTTCCGCCTGTTGTAGACATAGAGGATCGATATTACGCAAAGCAGTACAATGAGAACGGCAATATATGTGTTTCTGCTTTGGGTTTGGCGGATTGCGGCTTGCCTTGTGTAGTCAAATGTCCTGTTTTGCCACTCGCGCACGATTGTTTGAGTATCTATGTACTCAAGAGCTTTACATATGACGGCGCAAAGCTCGGTTTCGTTTAAATTGATGCCCAAATATGACTCTTCCGTATAATAAGGCAACACAAGGTTTACCTTATAATCCGGGCTTTCAAAGTAATGCGCAAAAGCGTATATCCGCGATTCTGACGTCAGCATCAGGTCTGTATCGCCGCGCATGAACGCTTCGTAATGCTCCTGTGAGGAATCAAAGTATATGACGCTTGTACTATCCGGGAACAAGCGCTCATACAAGTCCGCGAACGCCGTATCTCTTGTAACGCCGACGGTAGCCTGTATAACTTGGGTCAGCTTTAAGTCGGGATAATCGTTTTTTGATATAAAGGCGTAGTTTGACGTAAAGTATGGAGTATCGTGCCATAGAAAGAGGTCCTTGCGCTTTTCGTTATAAATAAGATTTGTAACGAGAGAAGCCCGCCCGTCTGTAAGCATATCCAAAATCTGCGACCATGCCATGTCCTTATTCGTTACAATTTCAAATTCAAGACCCGTCAGAGCGCTTATCTTTGCGAGAATGTCCGGCGCTATGCCTTGATATCCGTATGAATCATCCCAATAAGATATGGGATAATTTGCCGATTCCATTGCGACGGGTATCTTTTCGCCTGTTTCTTGCAGGCGAGCTATGTAATCTCTTTCGGCCTCCGGGAGGCTTTTGATGTACGCATAGCTTGCATATTCGTCGGTTCCCATGCTATATAGCTCATAGAGCTTGAAAATGCCGCCCGCCGCCAAGTATTTGTCAACAACGGAAATGATCGGCTCAAGCTCCGGCCGCGCGGTGGACAAAGAGACGGGGGTATATACGAGTGAAAACACATACCGGCTGGAGATTTGGGGATAATCGCTAAATCTCCAGCTTCCGTTTTCGTCGTTTATAAAGATATCTATTTTTCCGTCCAAGAGATATTCGAGAGCTTGCTGGGAGTTTTCGAGCCATACTATCGAAAGGTTCAAATACGGATATGCGTTCATAATGGAATCTGCCGTAATAGTATTTTCTAAAAATCCGACCACCTTGCCGTCTATGTCATGTTCGTCGTTTATCACAAACGTCTCGTTTACATAGAACGCTTTCAGCTCGCGTTCCAAAATGGGGTTTGTCATGAAAAAGCTCTGCCTGCGCTCCGGCGTGGCAGTTAAATCTCCGGCAAAATCAATCTCGCCGTCCGTAAAGTCGCGAAGTATCCGACCCCATGCGTCCGATTCGTGCGCAAACGGTATGTCAAAGAGCCCGGTCAGCAAATCGCAAAGCAGCACGGCAAATCCTTTTGGCGTGCCGTCTTCCGACATAAAGGCTTCTGTTGATGTCACCGATCCAAAGGAAAAGCCGTCTCTTTGCGCTTTTAACGCTTCGATTGCGTCAATTTCTTGTTGCGTGACATTTGGTATTTGCTGATATGATGTAATCGAGTTTATGTCAAAGGCTACGCCGCCGTCTTGCCGGCATGAGGTTATGAAAAACGCGGCGGCACAGAGCAAAGCGGCGGAAAATGAAAGTAAAAGCGCGGTCGAAGAAAATTTTCTGTTTTTGATCAAAGCAAGCACCTCAAGCTATAGATAATACTATTCGAAATCTTGTGAAAAATCAACGCTGCTATATTATTTGAACCTTGTCCGGCGGCGGGCGCGTACCGGCAAGAGAAAATCACCCATATAATAACCGCGTGCGGTTATTATATCATGTAGCTTGATTGCATTTCAAGGCAAACCTTATTTTCGCTTGGATTTTGCCCGGTAATCTCCCGCGAGCCTGCCTTACAGCTCTTTTGACATTATGGACGATTCGAAAAAATAGCTAAAATCATCGCCGCTGACCACCAAAATATCATTTTCGAGCATGAGGGTTGAGCCCTTTGGTCGTATTATTTCGCTGCCACGCTTAATCATAACGATCAGCAAATCATCGGGAATGTCGGAATCAACGACGGTTTTGCCCGAGAGCCTGTCACCCGAGACGACCGTATACTCAAAGAGCGCGGAGTGTACCTCCTCAAAGCTGTCCGTAAAAGTCTTTTCGACGGAGTTTTTCTCGTCATCATCATCTACTAATCCGAGTTTTTTTGATATGAGCGGCATTAACGTACCTTGCGCCAGTATGGAGAATAACGCGACAAAAAACACCAAATGGAACAAATCATAGGGCATATCTCTTCCGATGGCATCCACGGCGACTATGGCAAACACGAGGGATGCCGCCCCGCGCAATCCTACCCATGCGATGAGAAGCTGCTGCTTTATAGGTACTTTAAACCAAGTTAAAATTGCGGCGGTCGCCACAGGCCGCGCTATGAAAATTATAACGAGCGAGATCAGCATACCGGGAATGATGAGGCTCGGAAGATGCGACGGGAACGACAAAAGCCCAAGCAAGAAAAAGAGCATGATTTGCATCAGCCAAGAAAGGCCGTCAAAGAAATGCACTATCGTAACCTTATGCAGCATTTTGGTATTGCCGACCACTATTCCTATGATGTAAACGCAAAGAAGGCCGTTTCCGCCCAAATAGGCGCAAAGCGAATAGCTCACAATTGCTATCGCCAAAAGCAAGATCGGATAAAGCCCATCCATTTCCAAATTCAGCCGTTTTAGCAAAACCACTGACAGGAGCGACATTATCACGCCAATAGCTATAGCGATCGCTATTTGCAGGGCAAATTCGCCTGTCATAGCCAAAAAACCTATGCTTTCCCCTTGCGCCCCTATGACGGAGATAACCAAAATAGTCATCATATACGCAACCGGGTCATTGCTGCCGCTTTCGACCTCAAGGAGCGGGGCCAATCCATGCTTTAGGTTTAGTTTGCGCGAGCGAAGTATTGAAAATACCGATGCCGCGTCTGTCGAAGCCACAACGGAGCCAAACAATAAGCCATATAGAAAGGGGACGCCGAATATCAGATGGCAAAAAAGCCCGGTTACAAAAGCCGTTATCACCGTGCCAAACGATGACATCAAAATCGCTTTTGCCGCAGTTGGCTTTGCGGTATCCCACCTTGTTCCGAAGCCGCCGAAAAATATGATAATAACAAGGGCTAATGTGGCAATGCGCTCAGCCATTTCAAAGTTATCAAATTCTATGCCGCCTATCCCGTCAGAACCCATGAGCATACCAAGCCCCATGAATATAAGCAGCGATGGGACGCCAAAGCGATAGAGAACTTTAGTGGACAGCACGCAAATAAGTATGATGACTCCCGCGACGATGAGAATTGTGTATTCCATTAATCTCCCCCTTTCCTTTCCTTTTAATGTATAATTATTTGGGTTCTTTTTGCTTGTTGGGCTAAAAATTTGCCGGAAAAAGCCGCTCTTATGGGTGACAGAATCTTGATTTTTAATTCATAATTGATAGGGTTATCTTGATTTTGTCAATCAATTATTTTTTGCTTTTTTGGGTGACGGAAACGAAGTAAAATTGCGGATGCGGTGGCGGCTATGGCAGACAGGGCGCAAAGCGCAAACCATAATTTCATATTGCTTTGGGCGTCGGTTTTGGGCACTGCAACGTCCGTACCGTCACCGTCCCGGGTATCGGTATCGCGCGCCGATTCGCCGCCCGCTCCGCTGTTAATACATTCCGGGCAGTCGGGGTCGGACTCGCCCCCCCCGTGTATGGGGCACGGCGGCTCCGGCGTCGGCGGCGTTATCGGCGGACAGTCGGGGCAATCGGGGTCGGGGTCTTCTCCGTGTATGGGGCATAGTGGGTCGGGTTCCTCCGCGGGCTCGGGCGTTTCGCCTCCCTGACCGGGCGCCCCATATGTCGCCCTTATGGTCGCATCGCTTGCGGGCATATAAAAGATTGTTTCCGACGCGCTGCGGTTACTAAACGAGCCGCTCCCTGTGACGATGATCCAGCCGGTAAAGCTAAGGCCGGGCTCCGGCGGATCTGCGGAAACAAGCACACCCTCGCCAAAATGATAGCTGCCCTCTCCAAAAACGTCCTGTCCGTCTATAACGGTAAGCTCATAGTTTATGTATTCATAGTGAGCCGATATTGTCACATTGCTGTCGGGCATAATAAAGTCCGCCTCGTCCTCAAACGAGCCGTTATCATCAGAAAATTCCCCTCCGCCCTCGTCAATCGTCCAGCAGCTAAAACTCATGCCTTCAGGCGCCGCGTTTGCGGTTATGTGCGCGGACGCACCCTCCTTGATGGATTCTTGCGAGCCGCTGCCGTCCTCAACTGTGAGCGTGTAGGTTTTTTCGGCAAAATATGCGGTTATGGTAACATCTTCGGGCGGCGTGATAAATACCGTCGCCGCAGAGCTTGCGTCTATAAATGTTCCTCCGCCTGACGACTTCCACCCCGCAAATTCATAGCCTGTCGCCGGCGGCTCGGCTATAATGTTCAGCCCCGTTCCCGCAAAACTTTCATAGCTGGTGTAATTAACGGAGACACCAGCGGTTGTTGAAATAATAGTGCCGTCATCTGCGGTGGTCGTGTATTTTGTGGAAAATGCGTTCGGGGAGATGGGGCTCGAGTCTGAGGGATGTTTGGCTATTAAGTCAACGGGCAAATCCGGCATTGTGAACGTATAGTTATATCCTAAAAGGGTCGGCACCGTAACGCCATCATTTGCGTTCCATTCACCGTAGCCGGAGTTTTTAGTTATTGTTATTATATCGTCGGGCGCGTAGTAGCCATAAGATGCTGAGTAGCCGCCCCCGGTGTAGAAATTTCTGGGGCTGTCTATGCTTCCCCCTGCCACATGTAGCAAATAATGGGGATTATACTCCGCCGTGACGGTGACATCATGGCCCGGCATTTCAAAAGTAGTCGTGGACGCACTGTCGCTGCCGAACGTCCCGCCCGAGCTACTCACCCATTTTGCAAATTTATCCCCGTTGATTGGATAATTATAAATGGTATCTGGAGAAGGACCGACAATATCATGATTGATTGGAACATCATCGCGGGCTATGATAGTTACCGGATCTCCATTTTTTACCGCTATAGAAGTTTGTCCGCCATCGTCCGTTCCGTTTACTATCGTCAAAATATGAGCCTCCCGGATTACGGTGACGTCGAGCGCGTGAAACAGTGATGATGTGCCATATCGTATTCCGCCGTTGGTATCGCCGGTTGAAGGCTCGTTGTCCCACGTCACTGAGGCTGCCGGAAGCATTGTCAAATCGTTGCTTTTTCCTTGTATGTAATCGTATTCGCCCGTGCCGCTCGTTGTGTTCCACGCCACGATAGTGCCGCCCGTGTGATTTAGCTTGGCTTCGGGGCTGACGACCTTGTTTATCGCGTTGCCCCAAGCAAATACAAGACCTCCTGAAATGTTGACCGACGTTGGCAAAGTTGACGGACGACCCGAAGCGTCAATGGCAAGAGAGCTTGCCGCAATGACTTTTGTATCGCCGCCGCTTACAGTTACTGTGCTGTTTGCGCCCGTTATCCGCACCGCCGTGCCGCTTCCCGTCGCCTCAACCGTGCCCCCCGAGATGACTACTTTAGCGTTTTCGACTTCGTCTAAGGTGGTCGTCGCCGTGCTGATTGCCGTGCCGGATACCGTAGATACTTTGCCGCCCGTGACGGTAGCCGTAGAATATAAGCCGACAAGGTTTATGGCGCGTCCCGCTATTGCTTTTACCTCGCCTCCTGAAACAAGAATGTTTTGAGACGATTGCAGGACATAGCTTTGATTTCCCGTATTTATTGTCTCCACCAGGCCGCCATTAATTATAATATTATCAATATAATTCGCCTCCGCAAGGGAACCGTTATAGTTCATATAGATAGTGGAGTTTGTATTGCTCGCGGCGTTATTTCTCACCACGCCGCCTGGATATACCGTAACTTTGGATTTCATACCTGTGGAGCGGATGGCGCAGGCGCTGCCCGACTCCACCAACCCATAGACAAAAATTTGTGTGTTGTTGTCGCTTGCTGTCATCCCGCTGCCGTCATTGATGGCATAACCGTTCGGCACGGAGCGTATTATACCATTGGAACGCACATATATATAGGCGTCTTGGACTCCCGCGGCGACAGTGACCGCAGAGCCCGACCCCGGGCTATTTATTATGCCGTTTTTAACGTCTAATGTAACCGCGCCTGAAATATATGCCGTACCTCCGGCACCGGAGGTGACGCTAAGGCTGCCATCAGTGCCGTCGTCGCCAAGTTCAAATTTACCGCCGCCTGATAAGGTCAAGAGGTAATTGTTTGCCGTGATGTTTCCTGTCAGCGTCGCGCACCAAATTACCGTAACGTCGCTGTCAATACTGAGGGAAAGACCCGAGGTGCGATGGGCTGTTCCCGTGACTGTCACATTTGAGCCGCCAACTGCGGCTGCAAGTCCGCTGACGGCATTTATTTGCGCTGCCAAAGCGTCGGCGTCGGCGGCCTTTGTTATCGGAGCCGGAAACGATATAATTCCAAGCACGAGGAGAGTGGCAGTGAGCACCGATATTGTCCGTGACGGTTTTTTGTTCTTATCGGCTTTTGCGACCGGCGCATTGCTTGACTTTTTTATTGTGACCACCTCTTTTTACTTTTCGAAGTTTGTTGTGTAGGATTATATCATGTTTACATGATATAATGCGTCATCTTTTCGTTTCCCGCAGGAAACTGGTGTCGCGCAAGCGGCGAGAAAAAGGACTAAAATCGCCTATATAATGATTGCGTAGCAATCATTATATCATGAAAAAGGTTAAATGTGAATACCGTTTTCACCATAGTTAGCTCTTTGGCGTTGTTTTTGTGCAGTAATTACCTTTTTCACAGAATTTTCTAAAAAACGAAAAATAATTCGCGTAAAGCGTCATGTTTCGTAGATTGAGTTATCCTTGCTGAAAATTTCTTGTAGGTTCATTGGTGTGTGTTTCCTTTCGCAGTTTTAAACTTTTGTATCACAATCAAATGGTTGCAATTGTGAACGGTTTGCGGTAAAATAGCGGCGGAGGTGCATTATTATGCCTAAAACAGCGAGCTTGAATATCCGTTTAGATTCTGACATCAAAAAAACTGCGGAGGCAGTTTATTCACACTACGGACTGTCTCTTGCAGAAGCGGTCACAGTATTTATCCATCAATCCTGCAACATAGGGGGGCTGCCTTTTGACCTGCGCCCTTCGCGCCCAAACGCAGAGACTCTTGCAGCTATGGCAGAAGCCGAGCGTATCAGTCGGGATTCATCTGTAAAAGGGTATCGCGATATGGACGAGCTATTTAAGGACTTGGATGCCGATGAGTAAAACAATATATGAGGTAAAGCAAACATCTCGCTTCAAGAAAGACTATCGCCTTGCTAAAAAACGCGGTTATCATATTCAATCCTTGCGTGATATTATCTTACTGTTAGCCGATGGAAAACCTTTACCGGAGAAAAATCGTGACCATGCTCTCGTGGGCGATTGGGCGGGTTATCGGGAGTGTCATATAGCCGGAGATTGGTTGCTCGTTTACA
The DNA here is from genome assembly GCA_009777235.1 of Oscillospiraceae bacterium. GTDB lineage: Bacteria > Bacillota > Clostridia > Oscillospirales > Oscillospiraceae > WRMH01. The sequence goes on along the minus strand of WRMH01000001.1, from coordinate 190,237 downwards.
GGAAAGAGGACGATATCTTGGTTCTGACACTTACTCGGACAGGAACACACAGCGACTTAGCTTTTTGATAAATTAATATACTTCGGCAAGTAACCTTACGCAATCACCCTGTACACTTCTCCTCAATCCCTCACCCTAACAATGTTTTTACTCGCACTCAAAAAGATTTGGTTGACATGAATAAGTGCAGAGTACGTGCTTTTTCTTGATTTATGAGGACAAACATCACATGGTAAAAGCACTTGATAACGCTCGGAAAATTAAAGCATTTGCGCCCTTGCAAGCTGTGCGAAGATTGTTAGCGCATACAGACGAGGAAGAGGAAACTTCACCTACGGAGTAAATACGGGTTGTTGCTTCAAGTTTTCATTCCATAATTGCTATCTTAAAAACGCACTTTGCATAGCCGCCATGTTTCGCAGATTGAGTTGTCTTTGCTGAAAATTTCTTGTAGGTTCATTGGTGTGTGTTTCCTTTCGTGTTTTTCATATTTGAATCGGATTATTGCTGTTGCGGATTCTCTGTGAGCAGGATATAATACGGGTATAAGGATTAACATAAGTGTTAGCGAGGTGAGCTTTGATGAAAAATACATACAAACTCTTAGACCATACAGAGCCGCTCCCAATCGGAGAAGTTGAGCGATTGTACAAAGGTTATTGGGTTTTCATCGTGAATGTTGAACGCTCCGAACCTACAGAAACCTCTCGTGGAGAACTTCTTGGCGGGATTCCCGTCATCATCGGCTCTGTGCCTTATGACGGAGTTGAGGATGGGATTTACGAGAAGTACAAAGCTGAAGGATATGCACCAAGCATGGGGATGAGCCTTTTGCCAAACAGGAGTTTTATATCCGCGCTTAGGTTTGTGGAGGAAAACGCATGACCAATCAGCTAACATTTATTCACACCTTTGAGGATACCCTACCGCTTAGGGATGACGGACACTATCATCTGAGCATACCTGCTTTCTTTGAATATGATAGCTACGCCAACCACGACATAGACTTTGTCTTTGATACAGGTGCTTTTCTGACAGTTATCACACGAAAGACCGCTGCGATTTTCGGGTTTTTGGACTCCTATACTATACAACACGACATACCTTTATCAGGATTTGCGGGAAAACGCTTGGCGGACTTGAAAGAGTTGCCCGGATTTGTCATAGGCGGGAGATTCCTGACAGGCGTGAAAGCGGCAGTTCCGCACGATGATACCGACATGGATATTTTGGGATTGAATGTGATTGATTATTTTAAGTATCATATTGACACAGAATCCGACAAGATTTATTTTGCTTCAAACCCACAGCCGGAGGTTTTTGATTACTTGCGTTGCAAAAGTGTAAATGCAGTTTCGCCTGATTTGAGAATAAGGTAGCTCAAAACCTAACCGCCCTCACGCTATCCCCCGTGATTTCATAGTACCCGTCGTGTTCTGACAGCAACGACCTATAATCCCGTTTCGTGCTAATCGGGTTTGTGCCGAACGCTTCACGGATTTTGTAGGCTCTCGGCATTTCATTTACGCTAAGGTGTTCGCGACACAGTTTATGTGCCCTCAATATAACTTCATCATTCTTGCCTATGTACTCGGGGTTTAAGACAATGTGTACAATAGGCTCTTTTTTGTCGCCGATTTCAAGCCCGACTACTTCACACTCTAAGACCGCAGGGTCTTTATACACCACTCGCTCAATATCAAACAGATACACCTTTGAGCCGTCTGACATGATAATTGAATCAGATGCCCGTCCCAAAACGTCATAATATCCGTTTTCATCACGCACGGCTATGTCACCTGTTTTCGCGAATCCGTCCTCGGTGAAAAACGCTTTTGTCAGTTCGGGTTGTTTGAAGTAACCTTTCATTCGGCAGGGGGATTTGATTTCAAGGTTTCCGCGAGTGTTGTCGCCTAAAATGTTTCCGTTATCGTCAACTATACGAGCAATTACTTCCGGAATTGGTTTGCCAACCCTGTTCAGTAATTCCGGAACACCATAGGAAAGGTGCGTCAGCGGTCCAAGTTCAGCCATTCCATATCCAACAACCATATGCTGACTTTGGCTCTTTAACCGTTTAAGTGTTTTGTTCACTGCTGTTGCCAATTCAGGTGTTACAAGTTCGCCTCCGCAAAACAATATTCGCACATGTGATAATGCGCCATCAGGCAAATTGCATAAAGGTAATGTCGCAAAATGACTTGGCGCAGCAATAGTGCTTTGAGCTTTGAGATAGTACAAATCATTCGCGAAATTGTCTTTGCTGTAAATTGGTTGCAATACTTGTGTTGTCCCGATAAACCATGGTACAACACAGCCTAAAACAAAACTGGTGGGGTGGTTCGGAGGAATTAATATTAGGTTTCTGTCTCGAGTTTTATAATCAAAGTAATTCGCTTGCAAGTAAATTCTTGCCATATCGATAAACTCTTCATTAGTCTTCTCAACCCCTTTCGGTATACCCGTTGAACCGCCTGTGTACAGTACAACAGCGGTGTCGCCTTTGTTATATACCGATTTTACAGCTTCGGTGCTTTGCTTACCGACTGATACAAAATCGTCTAACGCTATAATGTTCAAATGCGGCAGAGCGGCTTTAATCTTCTGCACGGAATCGTTTTTATGCAGCAAGGGACGTATATCATCTGTCACATAATCGGAAATTGTGTTTATTCCGTCCGATAGCGGCACTACCACTATATTTTTTATATTAGTTTTGACGATTTCGCCCGCAACGGCAGAGAAAAATCCGTCAAACAAAAATAATATCTCTGTGTCGGTTTCGTCTATGTACTCTTTCGGGTCAGACGGCAGTATCGTATGGCTGACAAACTGCGCTCGTATGCCGATTTTGTTTAATGCGTAAAAGGCGAAAAGGGTTGACGGCAAGGTCGGTACGCAGAATGTGACAGTTCTCGTCCTGTCAGGAAGCATTGACATGAACGCCCTTGCGTAGATGTCAATCATTTCGTCCGTTTCCTTAAACGTCCACTGATTGCCGAAATACTCTATAGCGGGTAAATCGGCGTGGTCGGCGTTGCATAACTTCCATGTTTCGTAGATTGAGTTGTCCTTGCTGAAAATTTCTTGTAGGTTCATTGGTGTGTGTTCCTTTCAATAATATATAGATTTTGCGAGGTTGTACACTTCCCATTATGGTGATATAATGTTGTTTATGTTATAAATGAATGGGGGCATCAGGCTAATGCCAACAATATCGTTGTTTTACGGTATCCTTATCAAAATGAATTGGAAAGATACAGGTCAACATAATGCGCCGCATTTTCACGCTTTCTATGGTGAGTATGAAGCGGTTTTCGGTCTGGACGGCGAGATAATCTCAGGGAGTTTCCCCAAAAGACAAAGTGCATTTATCAAAGCATGGGTGCTGCTACATGAGGATGATTTAGCTGCCAACTGGAGGCTTGCAATTAATGGTGAGGAAATATTCAGAATTGAACCTTTACGTTAGGAGAAGCGGTATGGATAATATCATTTGCGGAGAGTTGCTTGGTCCCCGTGTAGCAGAAGTGTCGCCAATGGAAGACTATAACTTGCAGTTGACTTTTGATAATGGAGAGCGGCGTATATTCGATGTTAAGCCATTGTTTGCTTACGCAGTATTCAAATCGCTTCAAGACAAGGCTTTCTTTGAATCTGTTAAGGTAGCTTATGGGTCAATCCTTTGGTCTAACGACATTGACTATTGCCCCGACACCTTGTATGCTGAGAGTATCTTGGTAGAATAAGCGTGGTAGTGGGAACTGCAAAGTGACAAGCCAACACGCCCATGTGATTTATAGTATAGCTACTCAAAACCTAACCGCCCTCACCCTATCCCCCGCAACCTCATAGTATCCGTCGTGTTCTAACAACAACGCCCTATAATCCCGCTTCTGGCTTATCGGGTTTGTGCCGAACGCTTCACGGATTTTATATGCTCTCGGCATTTCGTTATCGCTTAGGTGTTCTCGGCACAGTTTATGTACTCGCAATATGACTTCATCATTCTTGCCTATGTACTCGGGGTTTAAGACTATGTGTACAATAGGCTCTTTTTTGCCGCCGATTTCAAGACCAACGACCTCACACTCTAATACGGCAGGGTCTTTATACACAACTCGCTCAATGTCAAACAGATATACCTTTGAACCGTCTGACATGATAATCGAATCGGATGCACGTCCTAAAACATCATAGTATCCGTTTTCATCACGCATGGCTATGTCGCCTGTTTTCGCAAATTCATCCTCGGTGAAAAACGCCTTTGTCAATTCGGGCTGCTTGAAATAACCTTTCATTCGGCAGGGTGATTTGATTTCAAGGTTTCCGCGAATGTTATCGCCTAAAATGTTACCGTTATCGTCAACAATACGAGCAATTACTTCCGGTATTGGTTTACCAACCCTGTTCAGTAATTCCGGTACACCATAGGAAAGGTGCGTCAGCGGTCCAAGTTCAGCCATTCCATAACCAACAACCATATGCTGGTTTTGGCTCTTTAACCGTTTAAGTGTTTTGTTCACTGCTGTTGCCAATTCAGGCGTTACAAGTTCGCCGCCGCAAAATAATATTCGCACATGTGATAATGCGCCATCCGATAAATTGCATAAAGGTAATGTCGCAAAATGACTCGGCGCAGCGATAGTGCTTTGAGCTTTGAGATAGTACAAATCATTCGCGAAATTGTCTTTGCTGTAAATTGGTTGCAATACTTGTGTTGTCCCGACAAACCATGGTACAACACAGCCTAAAACAAAACTGGTGGGGTGGTTCGGAGGAATTAATATTAGGTTTCTGTCTCGAGTTTTATAATCAAAGTAATTCGCTTGCAAGTAAATTCTTGCCATATCGATAAACTCTTCATTAGTCTTCTCAACCCCTTTCGGTATACCCGTTGAACCGCCTGTGTACAGCACGACAGCGGTGTCGCCTTTGTTATATACCGACTTTACCGTTTCGGCGCTTTGCTTGCCGATTGATACAAAATCATCTAACGCTATAATGTTCAAATGCGGCAGAGCGGCTTTAATTTTCGACACGGAATCGCTTTTATTAAGCAAAGGACGTATCTGCTCTGTCACATAATCGGGGATTGTATTTATTCCGTCCGATAACGGCACTACTACAATATTCTTTATATTAGTTTTTACGATTTCACCCGCGACGGCAGAGAAGAAGCCGTCAAAGAGAAATAATATCTCGGTGTCGGTTTCGTCTATATATTCCTTCGGGTCGGACGGCAATATCGTATGGCTGACAAACTGCGCTCGTATGCCGATTTTGTTTAATGCGTAAAAGGCGAAAAGGGTTGACGGCAAGGTCGGCACGCAGAATGTGACTGTTCTTGTCTTGTCGGGGAGCATTGACATGAACGCTCTCGCGTAGATGTCAATCATTTCGTCTGTTTCCTTAAACGTCCACTGGTTGCCGAAATACTCTATTGCGGGTAAATCGGCGTGCTCGGCGTTGCACCGTCTCGCAAGCGAGACGGCAGACCGCCATGTTTCGTAGATTGAATTGTCCTTGCTGAAAATTTCTTGTAGGTTCATTGGTGTGTGTTCCTTTCGTGTTTCATGTTACTTAGTAAAATCGGATTATTGTTGTTGCGGATTCTCCTTTAGAGGGTATACTTGGGGTGATATTTGTGTCCTTGCTCTCACGGTTTAGGGTTGTATTAAAACAAATGACTTTTGCAAATTTCTACGTTAAGTCAAAGGGCACACATTTCTCGTGTTTCAAGGTTTACTTCTTTATCATTTTGCTATATACTAATTGAAGAAACCTTGTGATTGGAGAGAAAACTATGGAAGCCTACGAGTTTCAAACAACCTTAACCGAAACTAATGATTTTATTCAAATCCCGACAGAATATCGAAAAAAACTGTTTGGTGTTGTTAAGGTAATTCTCATGCAGGATAATAATACAAGGCAAAGTGTCTATGATAAGCCATACAAAAAAGCGGTTTCCTTTCCTTATTTTGCAGTTGACACAACCGATTTTGTGTTCAATCGGGAGGAAGCGAATGAAAGATAAGGTGTTTCTTGACACAAACGTATTTGTCTATACACAAAGCTCCGTTGAACCAAAGAAGCGTACTATCAGCTTAAATGCAATTGAACAGTATGATTGTGTTGTAAGCACTCAGATTTTCAGCGAAATTTGCAATGTAATGATAAAAAAGTTGCAAATGCACATAGACGAAGTAAAGCAGATAATAGCGGCTGTTAACGATAAATGCAGTGTCGCAGTTGTTACCTATGATACAGTTCAATTAGCACTGGACTTGAAGGAACGGTACGGCTATTCGTATTATGACAGTTTAGTGCTTGCTACCGCATTGGAAAGTGGTTGTCAGAAAATATTTACAGAGGATATGCGCAATGGACAGATTATCGAAAACACGTTGAAAATTGTGAATATTTTTCAAGAAGTTCAGTCAGGGTAAGTTGAAATACGGTGTAAATACAATTTCGCCTGATTTTAGAATGAAATTTGGTAGTTAGCAACTTGTTTCGCGGGGGTTCCCAATCACCCCGTACACCTCTTCCCAGTCCTGCACCCTCACAATGTTCACTCCCTCGCAATCACGATTGTAGCTCGTGGCGAAGCAGATGACTTTTGCAATCGGCGCAACAGAGTAAATGTTCACAGGTTCGTCGTCAACCATTATGTCAATGCGCTTTTCCAAACAGGCGGTTTTCTTGCTGTCTGCTATGTCGTTGTCGCAAAAGACTATTTCATGGTGCTTAATCCCGTTGCGCCATAACCAATTCCGCACAATAAAGCGCATGAGCTTTCCGAGAAAATTATCTTGACAGGTGAAAACCCGCTTAGAAATTATATAAATCTTATGCCCGTCCTCATGAAGTTTGCGGACGGTTGCTTTCGCGCCTTTTCGCGCGGGCTCGAAAATCGCGTATCGTAGCAGATATTTCTTCCAGTACGCTTTATACTCGCTTTCAGGACACTTGAAAATATCACGAATATCATAAGGGGTTTCGTCTGCAACATCACGGTTGAAACGCTTCTTGAAAAACTTCGGCGCGTGTTGCAGATTAAAGCTGTGTATATCCGTCAAAACCCCGTCTACGTCAATGCCGATGTTCAATGTACAGCACCCATTCGCTCAACCTCGCTTTGCAACTGTGTCGTCAATTCCTCAACGCTTTTCCCATTCGGCAATATCGGCTTTCCGAATGATATTCTTATCGGGTAACGTCTGCCGAAGCGAAAGATTTTCGGGAGTTTTCTGTGCGGTGGGAAAATATCCCACGCTCCCTCAATCCTTACGGGGATTAGAGAAACGCCCGAATCAATAGCCAACTTCGCCGCTCCGCCTTTGAACTCGTGGATTTTCCCGTCACGGGAGCGTGTGCCTTCGGGGAAAATCAACATAGTGTAACCGTTTTGAATACAAATTATAGCGCGTTTCATTGCAGGCACTGTATCTCCATAACGCTCAACAGGAATACCTCCGAGCATAGCCAATAGTCTTTTTCGTGGTAAAAATACTTCCGCTGCAAGGCAAGCAATTTTCGTTAAATCCACTCGGTTTTGTCCTATTGCTGCCCATAACCAAAGACAGTCAAGATAACTTTGATGATTAGGAGAGAGTATATATTTCTCGTCCGCAGGGAGATTTTCTATGCCCGTTACCTCAAAACGCCATGCAAGGAGAGAAAGCCGCATATACCGTTTCAACTTTCGTATATGCCTTTTTGTTTTCGGAAGCGGATAGTTCTCGATGTTATACAGCATTGCAGATTGACCGTTATCGCCGCTTTTTACCAATTCAATTAAATCTTGAACGGTTTTTGCGTTACCTATTCCTACGCCGATAGTTATATTAAACGCGCCCTCTAAACTAACGCAGAGTTCCATCATATTGAGTGAGTCAAATCTCAAATCATTTTTCAATCGGCTTTCAAGGGTAATATTTTCTACTACATCGTTATGCGCTATCGAAGTAACAATTTGCATAACGCTTGCCTCAATATTATTAATGTTCTTATCTTTCATTTTGTGCAATTTCCTTTAGTACAAAACGCTTAACCTTGCCTACAGAGGTTATGGGTAATTTATCAATGAAATGAATCTTTGCTATTTGATAAATCGTGCTTGTTTCACCGGAGAAATTCATGATAGCTTGTTTGATTTCCTGTCTTTTGTCCTCCGACACGTCTTCAATAAACAGATGAATTTCGTCAAATTGTCCGCCGCGGGCAGGAACACCAACACAAGCCATATTTATTTCGGGCAATAGCTTCCCATAAAGCGCTTCCACATCAAAGGGTGCGACCTTTTTTCCTGTATGTAAAACTATCGCTTCTTTTAGCCGTCCTGTGACGTGCAGATAATTTTTCTTATCAATATATCCCAAGTCGCCTGTTTTGAAATATCCGTCCTCGTCAAAGGCGGCGGCGGTCAATTCGGGGTCACGGAAATAGCCTTTCATAATCAGAACAGTTTTAACACGAATTTCACCGATTCCCTTTTCATCTGGTGCGTGGATTTTTACTTTTATTTCATCATATCTGTCAATTCTACCTACGCCCTCAATGGGATAGCGGTCAAACACACCTGTCGAAACAGTAGGCACGTTTGTTTCTGTTAAAGCATAGAAATTAGCCCATTCAAAACCTAAGTTGAGAAAAAACTTTGTTGTTTCTTTACTGCATAACGAAGCACCGGTTCCTAATCCCCAAAAATTATCACCAAAAGCTTTTTTTATTACACTGCCGAACATATATCTTCCAACTCTAATGTTTAGATGCTTTCTTGCAAATCCCGAAAGAGCGAGAAGAACCTTTATAATTGTTGAAACAGCAACACCTTTTTCACGGATTGCTTCTTTCATTTTTTGCGCCATTAAATCATAAACCTTCGGCACTATAGAAAAAATATGTGGATTATATTCTAATAATCCTGTTCTTAATTTTGTAGCGGTTACATTTTCTATCATTCCAACATCACTTCCGGAAAAATACATGCTAAACCACCTGTAAAACCTGCCATGTGGTGAAATGGCAAAGCATATAGAAAACTAATTTTATCTGTAATTTTTGAGGGAATAACAAACAGTCTAATGCTTTCAAGCAAAGCGAAATAAGTAATCATAACCCCTTTCATACTCGCCGTAGTTCCTGATGAATAGAGAATAGCAACTACGTCATAGTGCGGGTCGGGGGTTGCTACTCTTGTAATATTCTTAACAGAATCGGCAAAAACACTATACTCTGCGCTCTCGTTGCTTAAATCAAATACAGGAATGTCAGAAACAAGATTTTTGTCAATCCCCTCATATATCTTCGCAACGGTGAACACGGCTCGAACATCAGAAAAGTCAAGCAAGCGGCTTATTTCCTCGATAGGCAAGGACGAATCAATCAAAACGCTTGTGATGTTGCTGTAAGCAAGTGATAACATAGCAATTAGCGAAAACGGCGAGGATGGAGCAATAATGGCGGTGCGGTCGCCCTTGCGTAGACCCGCTCTTTCAAAAGCTCCCTGCGCTTTTTGTATGCGTTCGTAGATTTTACCAAAGGTAAAAAGTGTTTTAGTGCCGTCATCGCGCATATAGGTAATGGCTGACTTGTCCGCGTATTGGGTGCAAACGGATTCAAATTTATCAACAAAATCCTGATGACCTTGATTTCCCGACATGAAAAATAACCCTCCAAAATACACTTATAGGCATATTATGTGCCCGTGTGTTTTTCAGAAGGCCATAAGTAAAAAGCGCGTAGGGGGCAAATTGCCAAAGCAATCATACCGGAGCAATCACGTAAGTGACTGCCTGAGCCAGCTTCGCTGGCTCTGCCTACCCTTGCGCTAAAGTTTAATTTCAGCGTTCTGCGAGAAAGACTTGCCAACCATACGAGCAAAATCAGCCTTGTAAACACTCGATAATAAGAGTATACTGATTTTAAGTCGTAGCGGCGGGTTTTCCCGTGTTTGTAGGCTTTGGACTTAACTATCTCCCTACATTCGCCGTGTTGGTGCTCGTTACACCTCACGGTCGCTGCGGCCCTTTATTATGGCCTTTCGGACGGTAATCTATCACAAATATTAGCAAATTGCAAGAGTTTTTTGATAAAAGGTGTGGTTTTGTGGTTTTGGCATTGTTTTTGTGCAGTGCCATGCGCTCATTGCGACATACGCTGCGTGGAACTTTGTAGCGCAGGTCTGAAGCTCCGCGCAGTGTATGTCGCAACGAACACCTTATTTCACAATTTCACACAGAAATTTCCTAAAAAATGAAAAATAATTGTTGACAAACGGTTTGATTTATGGTTTCCTTACAGGAGCGTGCGGTACGCACGCTATGCACCGCACGTATGCGCGGGTCTGATTGACAGTTTTGGAGGCATCCAGTGAGAAATCGCAGCCATATAGCCGCAAATACAAATAGCCTTTATAGCGAAGCCACTTTTGCTTCGTTTTTTGGCTTTTTCTTTATGCAGCCGATTGCTCATGGAGTTTTCCTAAAACCGTAAAACGGTGAGGAACGCGCCTGTAGCAGTCGGCAAGGTTGTTACAGGCGCTTTTTATGTGCGCAGGATTTTGGCAAAATCAATTGCGCGAGAACAGATAGCAAGCGGCTCTAAGGCGGCGACGGCGGCGAAGTATCAAACTAACCATCAGATAATTATGCACTATAAATTATGAATTTACCGGAAAAGGATTGTATTAAAAATGAAAACAAAAAACAGGTACTTGATATTGGCCGCGGGGATGACCGTGCAGCTTTGCGCCGGCATCATATATGGGTGGAGCGTATTTCGTGATTTTGTCGCGGTACACCTTACCAAAGACGGACTCCCGTGGGACTCGGACGCGGCAAAGCTCACCTCATCAATCATGCTCTCTATGTTTGTGCTCGGCATCATTTTTGGCGGCAAAGCGCAGGATAAGTTCGGGCCAAAAAAGGTAACGCTCGCGGGCAGTATTCTTATCGGGGCGGGAATGGCTCTTACCGCCATTGTTCCGCCGGCCGCTCCCTGGCTCGTTTATGTCACCTATGGCATTGCCGCGGGGCTTGGCGTCGGGACGGTCTATATGGCGACCATTGCGGCTGTGCAAAAATGGTTTCCCGACAGGCGCGGCTTTGCATCGGGCATGATCGTCTGCGCGTTCGGATTTTCGCTGGTCGTATTCATGCCGATTGCGGGAGCGATGCTCGGCAGCGTGGTGGAAATCAATAATGTGAAGGCACTATCCGGAGGAATTGGAGTTCCGGCGACGTTTCTGGTTTTCGGTATAGGGTTTGGCGTGATTTGCGCCGTGTCCTCATTGTTTGTCGAAAACCCGCCGCAAGGCTACCTCCCGGAGGGATATTCTCCGCCGCAGGCTGTCAGCTCCAAGCGGCAGTATAAGCCGCTCGAAATGCTCAAAACCAAGCAATATTATCTGCTCGCGGGAGGGCTTTTGTTTACCTTGCCCTCATATTTCGTGCTAAACCCATCTTTTAAGCAGCTCGCGATAGAAAGAGGTTTGCCCGAAGTCGCCTTGCTCCTTGTCATGCTCACAGGAATCGGCAGCGCGTCAGGCCGCCTGATAGTGTCATGGGTGTCGGATAAAATCGGAAGAAAGACGGCGATGGTGTCTATTGCTGTAATCACTCTGGTTTCTTCGCTGATCATGATACCGGCAACAGGCATAATAGTCCTTATTTGCATAATGCTTATCTCTTTTGCGTTCGGCGGCGCGGCGAGCGTCTATTCGGCAATGACGGCAGAGAGCTTTGGCACAAAGTATGGCGGGGTAAACTTCGGGCTTGTGATGCTCGGCTTTGGCGTGTCGGCTTTGGTTTTCCAATATATCTCCACGCTTTTGCCGAAAGAGGCGGGTGAGGTCGTCGGTATCAGCTCCTTTATCGTAGCGGCGGCGACCTGCGTTATAGCCATCGTGCTGGTTTTGCTGATGGATGATCCAAATAAGGTCAAATAGGTTACATTTGCGACCCCCAGCTCTTCTCACCGGGTCGCAAGAATAACTCAAACAATAAGAAATAGAAAGGATAAAAAACTATGGAACAATACTGGAACAAACCTGTAGAAACGATGGGGCGCGAAGAACTTTGCGAGATTCAGCTCAAAAAGCTGCAAACCACCGTCCGGAACGTGTACGAGAACGTGCCGTACTACAGGGAGAAAATGCAAAAAAAGGGGATTCTTCCCGGAGACATTAAGACGCTCCAAAATCTGAGCGACCTGCCAATCACCACAAAGCAGGATTTGCGCGATACATATCCTTTTGGGATGTTTGCCGTGCCGATGGAGGATATTGTGCGCATACACGCGTCGAGCGGGACTACGGGAAAGCAAACCGTCGTCGGCTATACCCGCGCTGATATTGACATGTGGGCGGATTGCATGGCGCGCTGCCTTGTGATGGAAGACGCGAATAAGAGTTCGCGTGTGCAGGTGGCGTATGGGTACGGGCTTTTTACCGGGGGGCTTGGGGCGCATTACGGCGCGGAAAAGCTCGGCGCGGTGGCGATTCCGGCGTCCTCCGGCAACACCCAGCGGCAAATCACCATGCTCATTGATTTTGGGGTGACGCATATTTGCTGCACCCCCTCATATGCCATGAACATTGCCGAAGTCCTGTCTGAACTGGGTTACACGAAAGATGATTTGAAGCTGAAATCGGGATGCTTTGGCGCCGAGCCGTGGAGCGTCGGAATGCGCTCTGAGATCGAAAGCCGTCTCGGAATACGCGCCTATGATATATATGGTTTGAGCGAAATCATGGGGCCTGCCGTTTCGCACGAATGCCGCCATCAAAACGGGCTGCATATTTGGGAGGATTATTTCATCGCCGAAATAACCGACCCCGACACCGATTTGCCGCTTGAGGACGGCGAGCCGGGCGATCTTGTCATCACCACCGTCAGCAAGGAGGGTTTCCCGCTCATTCGTTACAAGACGAGGGATATTTGCACGCTAAACCGTCAGCCTTGCGAGTGCGGGCGAACCCATGCGCGTATGTCAAAACCGGCGGGGCGCACAGACGATATGCTGATCATTCGCGGCGTGAACGTGTTCCCGTCGCAAATCGAGTCTGTTTTGCTCAGTATCGGGGACGTGCAGCCAAATTATCAAATCGTCGTTGACCGTGTAAATAATCTTGATACGTTGACCATAGAAATCGAAATTCCCGAATCTATTTTTACCGACAATGTAAAGGGTATCGAGGTGTTTGAAAAGAAGGTCAGCGGCCAAATCGCCAGCGTTTTGGGTATCGGCGCGAAGGTTCACCTTGTCGAGCCTAAGAGTATCCCGCGCAGCGAAGGCAAGGCAAAAAGGGTCATTGACAATAGAAAAATATGATATAATAATCGCAAGCATCGCCGACGGCGAACGCACCGTCGAAACTCGCCGGGCGGGGATCGACTCATACCGAAATGTGCCTGCCGCCGACGAGAAAATAATTAACACAGAAAGGAATGTATTATACTATGTTAAATCAGATTACGGTTTTTCTTGAAAATAAACCCGGACGGTTGGAGGAAGTGACAAGAACTCTGGCCGACGAGAACATCAATCTCCACGCGCTGTCTATCGCCGACACGACCGACTTTGGCATATTGCGAATGATCGCCTCCGATCCCGACAAGGCGGTGCGCGTCTTGAAAGAAAAAGGCTTTATGGTAAAGACCGCCTCGGTAATCGCGCTGGCGATGGGGCATAGCCCCGGCAGTTTGCATAAGGTGCTGCGAGAACTCCAGACGCTCGATATATCTATCGAATATATGTATGCGTTCACCAGCCGGCACAGCGACTACGACGCCATTGTCATACTGAGCCTTAGCGATCAGGATGCGGCGGTCTCGAAATTAAACGGCGCGGGGTTTTCGATACTCGGCGGCGAGCTTTTAGATCAGCTTTGCAAATCGTAGGGCTATCGTAGGATTGTAAGGTTATTATAGGGGTTTGGAGGGCAAGAGGGCATGACTGCTCGTCGCGACATAATTGCCATAGTCGTATTTCTCGTTATCGTGCTTGCTTTATGGATGAGCTTTTCCATGCTGCCCTCCCCCCGGACGGTGTATATCGGAAGCGGCGAGGGGGAGCGTGATCTACGCGGCGCGGATTTTACGGACACTGTTTATGTTATCGGATCAATGGAGCTATGGGAAAGCTATCCGTTCAATCTGTTTACGCCGGAGGATTTCGCGCTCGGCATAACCGGAGAACCAACCGTCACGCAATTATCCGACTACAGAAGCATAGATTATTTTACGCACAGGCTTACGCTCTTTTTGACGCCCGGAAGAATATACAATATGTCTATGAGAACCGCCGACTACTCACAGAGGATTTTTGTCTGCGGAGATGAACTTGAAGGCGTCGGTATGCCCGCAACATCGAGGGAGGAAGTTATTCCGGGGGCGTTTGAGAAGATATATTCCTTTATACCACAAACGGAACAAGTGGAAATTATCATCCAAACCGCAAATTTTGTCCACGGCATAATCGCTTGCAGGCCGCCTGTTATTTCAATAGGCGACAGCTTTGTCATCAATGCTCTTGACAGGCGTGCCGTGTTTTTCAAAGCCGTTGTTCTCGGCTGTCTGCTGACCTCAGTCTTGCACCATATTTCAGTGTTTATCATGAACAGGCGCCGAACTTCTTCGCTTATCTTTTCAATATGGTGTCTGATTTTGGCGATGATGGATAAAACGCTGCTCTATGCCTTTTTCCCGGACATAAGCTGGTATCTTGATGTTCGGCTCGAATATCTTGTGCTATTTCTTATCGCTCTTTTTCTAATCTTGTTTTTGTACGCGCAATTTCCAAAGCTGCTGCACAATGTGATAGCCGTGCCTTACTGCGCGCTTCTGATATTGCACATTTTTAGTCTATTTTTCTCAACGCGCTTTTTTACCGCCGCCGCAATCTATTTTTCTTATGTTTCAATAGCTTTTATTGTTTACATAGTGGCGCGTTTTGCCATGTCGCTTAGACGGGGGAAGCAGTATGTGCTTGGCTTCGTCGGCATGTTGGTTTTAGGCTTGTTCGGCATATCGGATTTATTGCATAACCGTGACCACGGAGAGTTAATATCATTTACCTCGATACCTTTTGCAGCGTCGGTGGGAATGGTGTTCTTTGTATTCTGCTTCACTTTGAGTCTCTCTCTGGAATATGCCGAAAAGGAACGACGCGCCGAAAAAGCCGCGTTTTTTGAACGTATGTCGCATGAAATGCTCACGCCGCTGACGCGAATATCTACCGACGTCCAAGTTGTGCAAAAGCATCCGGAAAGAGCGGGCGAACGTCTTTTGGAAACGCAGACGGAGATAATGGCAATGGCGGAGAAAATCCGAAACGCTCTTGACGAAAAGGCAGGTGACGACCAATGAAAACTGTGCTTTGCGTCGAGGACGATTTAAAAATCCTGTACAATAACCGCGATATGCTCACAGAGGACGGCTATAATGTCCTCACCGCAGAAACCTTATCGCAGGCGCGGCAGCATCTTTCTGACACAGCCCCCGATGTGATCGTGCTTGACATCATGCTTCCAGACGGCAACGGGTTGGAATTTCTCAAAGAGCTGCGGGCGGCCGGCAACAACACGCCCGTTATCATGCTGACGGCATGGAATCGGAGCGGGCACATTGTGCAAGGTCTTGATTCGGGCGCAAATGACTATATCGGCAAGCCTTTTGAATATGAGGTTTTGCTGGCGCGAATCAAAGCCCTTTTCCGAAATATCGAATACCTTTCCGAGCGGATAGTATGCGGCATTTTGACCTTATCCCCCATCAGCGGGCAAGCGTTCATAAACGGCGAGGATTTGCTCCTCACCCAAAAGGAATTTGCCCTGCTCTTGATGTTTGTTCAAAACGAGGGTAAGACTGTCAGCACGGAGTATCTTTACGAAAAAGTGTGGGGACTACAAATAATTGACGACATGGGTACGGTCAACACGACCATTTCGCGCTTGCGGAAAAAAATAGAGCCATCCGGGTATTATATTTTCGTCACGCGAAACAAAGGGTATACGTTCGACAAAACGTAGCTGATGTTTACAAATTTGTAAATTTCGGCGTTCGGCTATAAATATTGATAAAATGCAAACAATAAAGTATGCGTATGAAATGTGCGCATACTTAAAAAGCATTTGAAGGAGAAAAGTAAAATGCAGGAGAAACAAAAAAAGCCGCTCTCAGAGGTTTTGGAGTTTGTTATTGTCATAATGCTTGGCATCACCGCGGTAGCGACGGCGTGGTCGTCGTGGCAGGGCGGGCTGCACGGCAGTCAGATGGATCAGAAGTATACGATGGCAAACAACTTAAACGGCGAAGCCAATACCATGTACAATCAGGGCGTTTCGCAGATGACGCAGGACATGATGCTTTGGAATCAGCTTATGGGCCTTAGCATTGACTATGCCTTTGCCGAACAAAGAAGCGACGAAGAAGAGATGGAAAAATTAGATTACAAATACACCCAGATTATGGAGGACAGCGTATCCGCAGAATTTTCGGCGGCAATCGCATGGACTGACGGATTTGAGGAATATATGTCTCCGTTTGATAACGAAGAGTTTGTTTTCTCATATTTTGGAGCGTATGCAGAGCTTTATGAAGAGTCGGAAGCTATGCTGGAAGCGGGCAACGCTAACAATACGCACAGCGACAATCAAGGGCTTGTTTCGGTCATCTATGCCGTGGTTTTGTTCCTTCTCGGTATTTCCGCGTCTTTCAAGGGAGTGAAGGAAAAATACATACTGCTTATCGTTTCGGCTATGGGATTTGTGATTGCTACGATTTTCATGTTCACAATTCCGATTGTATTCCCGTAATGCGATAATAAAGCACATCTATAAAGCAGAGAGGGCGACAAAATTGATTTTTTGCTCCAAATGCGGCGCGCAAAACGCCGATGATATGTTTTTTTGCGGCAAATGCGCGAGTCCCCTAAACGCGCCGGTGCAAGGCGCGGTAAACGCGCCCATGCAAAGCGCGATGCCTAATTATTCTCCGCCGCAGTTTGAGTCCAAACCGGAAAAAAAGAAAAAGTGGCCGATTATTCTCATAGGGACAATCATCATCATTGTTCTTGCCTATTTCTTTTCAAGCGACGCGGACGATGAAACGCCCGATTTCGGCAACGACTTTGCGCCGCCGTCAGTGCAAACACCGGCGCCAGCTACTCCCGCCGCCTCAAACAGGCAAGAAGAGTTTGACGGTACGTGGGCGATCTACTGGTATTTGTGCGGCAGCGACTTGGAGACGGATGCCGGATTTGCCAGCGGCGACCTTGAAGAAATGATGAGAGTGAGCCTTCCCGAAAACGTCACTGCCGTCATTGAGCTGGGCGGCGCAAACTATTGGCATAACGGCGCGGAAGCAAACAGCAACACCCGTTATCTGTATGACAGCGGCGGCCTTACCCTTTTGGAGCAGATGCCTTCCGCAAACATGGGCGAGAGCAGAACCTTTGAAAACTTTCTGCGCTTTTGCAACACAAATTACCCCGCCGACCGTCAGGTTTTGATCATTTGGAATCACGGCGGCGGCAGTGTTGCGGGCGTCGCTTTTGACGAGCGGTATTTTTTCGACTCGCTGACCTTGCCGGAGATGAGGAGCGCTTTTGAAGCGGTACACACAATCTCTAAAGAAAATCCGCCTTATGAGCTGGTCGGTTTTGACGCATGTTTTATGGCGACCATTGACGTAGCCGATATGTTAAACGGCGTGTCCCGCTATATGGTGGCCTCGCAGGAATGGGAGCCCGGACTCGGCTGGGACTATGAGGGGCTTTTTGAGGCATTGGCAGATAATCCCGGTATGTCGGGCGCCGAGCTTGGCGTGGCCATATGCGATACTTATTATGCCGCGTGCGTGGATGAATCCTCATGGCTTATGTCATACTATGATGACGCAACGCTTTCGGTGGTGGATTTGAGCCGCGTAGACGCCTTGATGTCGGCATATTATGACATTGGCGCAGAGTCGCTTATCGGCGCGAGTGCCACGCCGTCATATTTTAGCGAATACGGGCGGGCGGCGCGAAACGCGCTAAATTATGGCAGCAACAATGATTGGGATGGCTATACAAATATGGTTGATTTGGGCGACCTTGTGAGGCAGGCCGGAATCAACTTGCTTCCCGAATACGGGCAGGCGTTGCTTGACGCGCTGGGCGACTGCGTGATATATCAGGTAACCGGCCCTCTAAAAAGCAGAGCCAGCGGACTATCCAAATATTACAATTATGACGGCGACTATGCTAATTTTATGGAATACGTGCTGCTGCGCGACGACGATCCGTTCCATTGGTTTTATGACTTTTTGCTCACGGGCGGCCTTTCTGCCGAAGGGGAGCGGTATGTCCTTGAGCTGGCGCGAAGGTATTCCGGGCCGCAGGAAATCAAATCGAGGAGTATTCCAAATTCATTGAACGACGGACTTGAGGACTTTCCTCTCGCATACACGGACGACGGTTATGTGATACTTGAGCTTGGGGCAAACATCGCGGACAAGCTCTTTGGGGTATATTGCTACGTTGCCTATTATGATGATCAAAGCGAGACAACCGTCCTGCTCGGGCGCGACAATGAGCTTTATGCCGATTGGGAAAACGGCGTGTTTATGGATGATTTCCGGGGAGTGTGGGGCGGTATTGACGGAAATTTAGTATATATGGAGCTGACGGACGAAGCTGACGATTTTCAGCTCTATACCGTTCCTGTTTTGCTAAACGGGGAAGAATACTCTCTGCGGGTCAGCTATATGTATGACAGCGCGGAATATAAAATACTCGGTGCGCGGCGGGGCATTGACGAACACGGCATGAGCGATAAGAATTTGCGCCAGCTTGCTGCCGGCGACGTAGTTGAGCCTTTGCACTTTGTTTTGTTTGACGCGGATGACGAGGATTTTTCTGTCATTGCCGCGCAGGGCTTTTCCGTTACGGCAAATACGCGGTTTGAAGAAACTTCATTGGGCGACGGCATATATATCTTTATGTTTGAAATGATTGACGCTCTAAGCAACAGCTTTTTGTCAGAGGCGGCCGCTTTTGAGCTTGAAGGTGGGGAGATTTATTTATTGTATGATTGAGCGCGATCCGGTGTATACCGCTTAAATATCGCAAATTTCGCAGAGCAAAAAATAATTTATGAGAGGAGTTTATTATGAATTACGAAATTTTTGGAGGGAATCTCCCGGCTGTGACCGTTACTTTGGAAAACGGGGAAGCCATTTACACGCAATCGGGCGGCATGACTTGGATGTCGGCGGATATTCAGATGGACACGAACATGAAGGGCGGCCTTTTTAAGGGGCTCGGACGTATGTTGAGCGGCGATTCGCTGTTTATGGCGACTTATTCGGCGACGGCAAGCGGGCAGTCCATCACTTTCGCGTCTACGTTTCCCGGAAACATAATTGTACTTGATGTCGCAAAAGGGCCGTATGTCTGCCAAAAAAGCGGGTTTCTCTGCGCACAGCCGGATGTCGAGCTTAAAATGTATGTCACAAAGGGCATAAAAAGCGGATTATTTGGCGGTGAAGGCTTCATATTGCAGGAGCTATCGGGAACGGGTTTGGCGTTTCTTGAAATTGACGGCAGTGTGAAAGAGATAGACCTTGCGCCCGGAGAGAAGCTAAAGGTAGATACGGGCAATGTCGCCGCCTTCGAGCAGCGTGTTAAATATTCTGTCGAAATGGTCAAAGGTTTTAAAAACATTCTGTTTGGCGGTGAGGGATTGTTTCTTACCACCGTAGAGGGTCCGGGCAAGGTCTGGCTGCAAACAATGCCGGCACAAACATTGGCATCAAAGCTCGTTCCGTTTATGCCGTTTAAGCAAGACGATTAGATTATTTGAAAGATAGGAGATTTTATTATGAAAAAGATATTTGTTTTAACTATTGCGCTTGTTTTGAGCCTTGGGCTTTTGACCGCTTGCGGTGACGACAGGGTCGATCAGCTGCGGGCTGATCACGGAGTGCTTGTGGATTTGTTTAACGAGGTGTTAGAGATTTATGAAGAGGTGCGCCCGTATCATGATGTTGAAAATATGGTTGTCAGCATAAACCTGCTGTCTGATGCTATCAACGATTTGGAAGGGCACATAAAAAGCGGTATGAGCGACGGTGATATTGAGGCTATATCCAGCGGCATAAGAGATGCCATTGCCTCCGTAAATCAGATAAGAAGCAGCCTTTTGTCGCTTAGGTGACAATGCCGGGAGGAGAAGCACACAAAACAAGCCCGCACCCGGAATCTATGTTGACGTTTCGGATTGTCTGACACTTGGTTGTGCTCAATGAAAAGAGAAGAGCAGTGGTAGAGCCGGAGTTAGCGCATAGCCCGGAGCTTCTTACCGGCTGTGTAACGGTTAACGGTCGGCAATGCGTTAATCTTTTATCGGCTCACCCTCAAGATAGGATAAATACAGGTATTCAGGACTTTCGTAAAACATACTGCACCCATAGTCGCTTATCTTATCGCTTATCCATGAACCGTAAACATCAATGAGCGCATCAACAGGCCGCGCGCCGCTGTTTGCGGCAACGCTGACAATTAGACGTTTATAAACCTTAGCGATATCAAACACCGCAGGAACATTGAAATCGCCCGTCGTGTTATCAAATCCGCCGTTAATTATGCTGTGTTTTTCTATTAAATCCGCTGCGGTATTTTCGACAGGTTCGCAATGGTAAATATCCGCAAGCTCTAAATATCGGGCGAGTACGTCCTTTCCAAGCGCGGATACAACATCTGCACGGCGGTTTTTCGTTGTTCTGCCAATATGCTCAATCAGTGAGCATACGAAAAAAATATCATTATCTAATTTTGGCTCTCTCCCCGTCATGTCCTCACCTCATAATTTTTCAGATATTTCAAACACTCAAGTGACGCCGGGGTGCAAAAGGCTAATTGATGCGTAGGATGCTTGAATTTTGCTAAAACCCAAAACTGCTCACGAGTCAACACGCCGCTCACAAAGTCGGCGATATAGTTCCATACTTGGTCGTTTGCCATAGCGCCCTCGACAACTGCATAATCATGCGGTTTCCCATTTCTGCAGTGGACAATAAAGTCAAGCCATTCATCGGTCATAGTATCAAATTTCAACAGCTCAAGCGCGGCAGATGGTGTGTATTCATATACGCTTACAACGGGCGTATCAAACCGCCTTGCCCATTTATCGGCTTGCGCTTGCAACTGCGTACAGTAAAAGCCATGCCCGAAATCTTTTTTGTTTTTAGCTATGCGGATTTCAGGTTTTTCAATAACACAATATCCGCCATGGTATACAATCATTTATTTATCTCTCTATTTGGTGTGTTGGGCAGTGAAAAATACGGTATGCTTTATAACATCTTCCATAGCTTTGCTATCACAGATGTTCAAGCACCTCAATTGTAACACTTTCCAGAGAAGGCTGCAAGGCAAAAGTGAGCGTTGAGGTAAGCAAACTCTCAGAAAAAATCATCTTTGAGTCCGACATTCCCGAGTATTTGTAGATTTTGTTAATTTACATTGCTTGTAGCAATGGGCGAAGCGGAGTATAATGGGGTATAGTTATCTTTACGGAAAGGGGCGCGAACTAAGATGCTTGCGGAAAACCTCAAAATACTCAGAAAGTTAAAAGGCTTTTCTCAAGAGGAATTGGCAGTGCGCCTAAATGTCGTCCGGCAAACGGTTTCAAAATGGGAAAAAGGGCTGTCTGTACCGGACGCGGAGCTGATAATTCGTCTGTCGGAGGTTTTTGAAATGCCCGTTAGCGTGATATTGGATTCAAAAACAGAGAGCGGGCAAGACGACAAGGCGGTAACCGAGCAGTTGTCGCGGCTAAATGAAAACCTTGCGATAAGAAATCGTTATACTCGCCGGGCATGGAAGGTTATCGCGATTGTTTTTGCGGCGGTCATAGTCATACAGTTTTTAATTATAGTGCTCACTCCAATATTCAATTACGCATCTCTAAACGGACTCAACGACGGAACAACCATTGTGCATACATACACAACGAGAAAACCGTGACGGCAATCCGAATAGGCAGATGGAACATTAGAGACATCAATCCCAATTCTTGGCATACCAATCACATCAATTTACGATTATCGAATTGGTATGACCGTTAAGATTTAGTGCTAAAGGCAGAATAATTTCCGCTCCACGGCTTGTGAAA
Organism: Oscillospiraceae bacterium; assembly: GCA_009777235.1. Classification (GTDB taxonomy): domain Bacteria; phylum Bacillota; class Clostridia; order Oscillospirales; family Oscillospiraceae; genus WRMH01. Next base: position 168,072 of record WRMH01000001.1, on the reverse strand, counting down.
GCCGTGGAGCTTTTGTGTCCGCTTTTGGGTGAGTGATACCGATTCGCTATCAAGTGTCTGAACAAATAAAATTTGGCAACGCGGGCAAGTCGCATGATACAATGTGCTAACTATTCAGCGCGAAACATTATTTAGGTCAAAAAGCTAACTTTACTCGAGTGACGTAGAGTCAAATCTTTAACGTGGGTCTTATGCCTTGAAGAAATGTAATAATAACCCGCATCAGCTCTCAATAAATTGTAATGCTAAGCGGATAACTTTCCATTTAGTGGTATTACTCTATAAAAGAGCAAATTAAATCTATTGCCTCGTCTATAATCTCATCTGAAACAGTTTCGACATATGAGGCGCTTCTGGCGCTTACGTCCAATGCGCGAGCTTGGTCACAAAGAATGACCCCTGTAGTTTTCGCGCTGTCATCAAGGCGAATATGAAAGGCATGGTCTTTATCGGTTCTTGTTATCGGGCAAACCATTGCCATTTTGCAGTGACGATTGTATTTCTCATTACTGATGACTAACGCCGGGCGTCTGCCGCTCTGTTCAAATCCTGTCTGCGGGTCGAAATTCATAATAATAATGTCGCCCTGATTCGGGATATACATTACCACACCTCTTTCCCCATAGGCTTTCCCCAGTCATATTCCGCTGGAGCATATAAGGATTCGTCCGCAAAAATTTCGTTTATCGGTTTTTGATAAAATGCTTCAAGCCGTTCATCAATACTCTTTTTAGCGCGTCGTCTGCGAGACGATTTTCTGATTACTATAGAATCATCTTCCGCCACGATATAGACTTGGTCGCTTTCTTGGAGCAGCAGCGAATCCAATATAGCTTTAGGCAGTCTTATTGCTTGGCTGTTTCCCCATTTTTGAATAGTGGTCAGCATATAATCAACTCCTCTGCTCACAAGTATATACCAAGTATCTACACTTTTCAACTATTTATTTAACAAAATCAGTCGGAGCTTGTACTCACCATTGATTTTGGATATAATGCAACCCACCGCTTATAATCGAGTGAAATGAGCACTGCCTGTCTGCCGACAGGCGGATGCACATGAGCTTGCTCGTGCATGACCGAAGGGGCGAAGATAGAGGCTAAGTTATAGAAGTGGGGGAATTATGATTTTGCTAAAACTTCAGGGCGCGCCGCGCAGATACTAATAAAAACACCTTGCGTTAACATAAAATTAAGTGTAAAATAAGCCAAAGACCAAAACACGTAGGTAGTAATACCCGATATTAGGAGGACATTATTATGGCACAATGCGTAAAGTGCGAAACCTCAGTGCAAGACGGCACGAGCTTTTGCCCATCATGCGGGCAGTCAATGACTGACCCGGCGCCGCAAGTTTCACCGCCCCCGGCAGAGGCTGCTCCGCCTCAGCCCGGATATTCCCCGCCGCCCGTTTATGGGCCGCCGCCGCCCGGCTATGGGCAGCCGCCGCAATACCCCCCCCAGCCCGGTTACGGACCGCCCGGCTACGGGACGCCGCAAAGTGATGCGGAAGCGGGTAAGCTCATGGCAATTTTATCTTACTTTCACATTCTCTTTCTTGTTCCGCTGCTCATGGGAGAGCACAAAAAGAATCCTTTTGTGAAGTACCATCTCAACCAGGGAATCGCGATGGCTCTCATTTCAGTGGGCTATTCTGTACTGAGCGGCATACTAAACGCTGTCGTCAAGGTTCCGCACTATGATCCGTTCTTTGGGCTTCCGCTTGGCTCGTATACCCCGGCATGGCTGAGTACGGTTTTATGGCTCATCAGCATCCCTATTTTTATCATCGCCGTTATCGGCATCCTAAACGCGGTCAAAGGCGAGATGAAGCCGCTGCCCATTATTGGCACGAAAGTCAATTTTCTTTACAAATAAGGAATCTGTGATTTCGCCAAAAGGCTGACGCCTATGGATTTTTCCGGCAGGAGCGAAAAGCCAAGATTTTTAGGCAAAAGCAAAGCCCCCAACACGGGGGCTTTGCTCTTTTACTTGATGATACGGGGATTTGTTTTCGAGTTTTCTCACGCTTAGCCGCGCTCAATATCCCGCGGTCTTTTGCTAATTTACAGCGGCTTTGCCGGATTCGTCGGCTTTCATGCTGTCTACAATATCTTTTATAGCGGCATCGGCGCCGTCGTATGCCACTTGGCATGTGCCGACCTGATGATGCCCTCCGCCGCCATGCTTTAGCATCAACGCGCCAACGTTTGTCTTGCACGTCCGGTTTAAGACGCTGTGGCCGACCGCAATCGGGCAGTTTTGCTTGCCTCTCCCGTCAACGATCCAAACTGACACGTTTTGCTCGGGATAAAGGCTGTAGATAAGAAAGCGGTTTCCTGTATATATGGTCTGGACGCCGCGCAAATCGGTTATGATGACGTTTCCGTCGGTTCTCGTATATTTTGCGACCATCTCCTTAAATAACGCGTCTTGTTCAAAATAGAGCTTCACGCGCTCGTCCACATCAGGGTTTTCAAGTATTTGCCCGATATTTTTAGTGGCGCACTCATCAATAAGATTTTCCATCAACACATAGTTGCTGATACGAAAATCCCTAAAGCGCCCCAAGCCCGTACGCGGGTCCATAATGAAGCCCAGAAGAACCCATCCTGTGGGGTTTAATATTTCGTCGCGTGTGAGCTTTGCGGCGTCAACCTTGTCAACGGCGCGAACCAAATCCTCAAAGCGGCCGAGTTTCTCTTTGCCGCCGTAGTATTCGTAAATAACACGAGCGGCACTGTCCTCTATGCGGCTATCACCCTCAAACACGATGTCTTTGCCCAAACGCTCATTTTCGCTCGAATGATGGTCAAACCACAGCTTGCAGCCCTTTACATAAGGGATATTCGCCAAAACGTCATTGTCCGTCACTTCGACGAGGCCGTCTTGAATATCTTTTGGGTGTACAAACGTCCAATGGTCAATAACTCCGAGATATTTAAGCAACGCGGCGCACCCCAGCCCATCAAAATCCGATCTTGTCAACAGTCGCATACATACTCCCCCTCTCGAATACATAACGCTTTTAAAAATAATCTGAATATATGAATAATACCACGAATAACCAAAATTGCAATAGCGAAAAAGAAAAAGCTGCCGATGGGCTGTGTAGGGGCTTACAAAGCGGGGGTCATAAAAATTATTCCGAGAGCGGAGCATGGATGCGGAGCGTCCGATCGTTTGCGCACGGATGACGCAATTGATCGGGGAGGAATGATTTTATGACCGCCGCTTATATATTCAAAAGGGAGGCTGCCTTGCGGCAGCCTCGTTGATTTATTTATCATATATTTTTTCCTTTCCTCTTTTTATTTCTTTGACATTTCTAATGCCTTGTTTTTCTTAATAATCTTCCCCCTTTGTTATTTCTATTATTTCTTCTTCCTCTTCTTCGCCGCGGCGTTTCCATACGACAAACAGGAAGAGCAAAGCGAGAAGTATCAGCAGTGCCGCCATGCTTGCCATTGCGAGGAGTGACAGTGAGCTAAGTCCGTTGTTGCTTGCTTGTCTCTGTCCTATATTGGCAAGCGGTGTGTCGGGATTGTTCGCGTTTACGTATTCGTCGCCGCCGATAAAACCGTCATCAGGCTGGGGTCTTTCGGGGGTGGGTTCGGGCGCCCGCTCCGGTGTCGGTTCAGGGGTCGGTTCCGGCGTCGGCTCGGGTGTCGGTGCGGGGGTTGTTCCCTGTGTGCCCGCTGTGGCCGCTTCTGTACCCGGCTGTGCGGTCGTCTGTGAGCCGTTGCCATTCTCTGCGTCTGTCAGTAAGCTGTCAGTGTCATCTTGGCTTTGAGCTTTATTTTGGTCTTGACCGTCGCTGTTTACCGCGTCGTCGCCATCATTGTTGTCATTGACGTCGCTCTTTTTGTTAACTTCGCCATTATCTTTGTCCGCGCCGTCATTGATGTTGCTGTCAGCAGCGTTGCAGTCATCACAGGCGCAGTCGCCGTCGTGGCTGTCATCGCAGTCGTCGCAGTCACAATCGTCGGCAATATGCGCACCGTCGCCTACGGCGCCGGGGTCTCCTACGGAGCCGGGGTCGCCTACGGAGCCGGGGTTGCAGTCGTCGCAGTCACAGTCATCGGCGCAAGGAGGGTTGCAGTCGTCACAGTCACAGTCCGCATTATGGTTATCGTCGCCTGCGGCGCCGGTGTCCAGCAGCAGCTTGACCGAATCGCCGCCGTTGGAGCCGTTCTCGTTATATGCCCTGATATCGATGGTATATTCGGCATCGGCGAGACCGCTGACGGTCAGGCTGTAGGTCTCGGTGTCGGGGTCGAACTCCACCCTGGCGTCATATGCTTCCTCGAACCACACGAAGGATTGTTCGACATTCCGTACCCTGATGGAAACTTTGTAATAATCGACCGGTTCCCAGTAATAGCCGGTGCTGTCCTTAAAGAAGACGGCCAGGTCGCCATTGTGATCGCGTTCCTCTATGCGGGTCATCTGCCGGGAACTGTCCGTCCAGGTGACGGTCACGTCGCCGTCGGCATCCGCGCTGGCCTTCTCGCTGACCGAAGCCGCCGGGCCGCGGGTGGGGGGGCCGTACCTGTTGTACGATAGCGTTGTGATCTGGCTTTCGCCGGCATCGTTATAGGCTAACACCTGGAAGTAGTAGCTTGATTGGTTAATATCGAGTCCCGCCACCTTGGTTTGCAGGGTCATGCCTACATCCACCCAGTCACCGCTCCCCATAACCTTGTATTTGTAGCCGTCGGGGGCGCCGCCGGTCGTGGGGGCGGTCCAATGGAGGTTTACCCAGATGGGGCCGGTGTCACCCGTGCTGACCGGGTACGGGCGTCCGGGAATCTCGAGCGGGGGCGCGGGTTCTTTCCATGTGGCGTAGACAGATATTGATTCGGTCACTACCGTGTCTGCCGTGAAGTTTTCGCCCTTGCCGTCGGCTTGCGTATTCCAGGAAAATAACATATCGGCTTTCGGTGCTGGGTCTGTCGGCAGTACGCGCCCTATATCCGCGAATGATTTGTCCTTTCCGACCGAGATGACTTGCCGGAATGTATCGCCGTTATAGAAGCTGACCTCGTGGCCCCACCGGGCATAAAGCGTGATGTCGCCGGTGACGGGGGTTTCTCCTGTGAATGGGTCGAGCTTGGCGGAGGTGCTCGTTTGCCAGCCAAGGAAGTCAAAGCCGTCGCGGGTGGGAGCTGCGGGCATATTGCCCGTTCCAATGGTCTCACCTGTGTAGACGCTGCGGGTATTCTCGCCGGACATCACGCCGCCATTGGCGTTGAAGGTCACTATCTGGTAAGTCTTAAAACCTGTGAAGCTGGTTGCGCCGATATCATAGCCGTTGTAGCCGTATTTAAGTCCCGCGCTCCAGGAGTCTATCTTGATATTCTCCAGATAGGCTTCAAAAACGGCATGTTCGGGGTAGAGATACCATATTCTGGACGCTGTGTTGCCGTTTATTACGATGGGGTCTTTTATCACGGGCTGCCCGTCCGGGCGTCCGGTGAGGGCGTCCGGGTGATTGGGATTGATGGTCAGCCTATCAAGGATCGTGGGGTTGAAGGAGCTGTCGATATGGATGGCGCCGCCGCTGCCGGTTGTGGCTGTGTTGCCGGAAATCTTGCCGCCGTAAATGTTGGCGCGGCTTGAGGCGCATATTTGAATGCCGCCGCCATTGTTCGCGGCAGTATTGTTTGTTATCTCGCCGCCATACATATTAAGTACGGAAGTGTTTCCAAGTTGCACGCCGCCGCCGCCGAGTGAGTTCATACCGCTTACTGTGTTACCGGAAATTTTGCCGCCGTACATATTGATGACGGCGCTGCCTGACGCTGATATTCCGCCGCCACGAGAGCTACTGTTGTAGCTGATTTCGCCGTCGTACATATTAACGATGCCGGAGTTTGTCACGCCGCCGCCGCTGCTGCCATTACGGTTACCGGTGATTTTGCCGCCCCTGATATCAAGGATGCCGGTGCTGGTTACCTGTACGCCGCCGCAAGTGCTGGTGTAACCCTCCGTTCTCGTCAGGGTGATGTTTTCTCCGAGGATCAAGATGGCCGTGCCGGGAATGTAGTTGCCCACATAAAAATGGTTGTAGGTGGCGTAGGCATAGTAGGTGCTGCCGACGGTGTTATCGGGGCCGCCCACCGTCAAAGTGACGGGGACCGATGGGCTCAAATCGAGCGTAACGCCGTTGGGAATGGTAATATACTCGGTCAGGAAGATGGTCGCGGGCTTGCCTCTAAGCTCGGCAGCAGCGATTGCCTCGCGCAATTGGTCGAGGGTTGATACCGACGCGAAGACTGTCAATGCACATACGCACTCTTCTTCAAGCTCACCGCAGTCTAAGCAAAATTCAAACGATGAGGGCGCGAACAGGACAAAGTCATTCTCGCCGCCATCGGCGGCGGTGCACTCACAGTCGCTTTCTTCCTGCCCGCAATCTGCGCAGATATCCGCTTGCGCTATCGGGTCAACGCCTCCTGCGGAGGCGCAGTCGCAGTCAGCTTCCGGCTCGCCGCAGTCTGCGCAAATATCCGCTTGCGCTACCGAATCGCAGACGCAGATGTCTTCAAGCTCGCCGCATACGTCGCATTGTTCGCTATAGTCCGCAAGCGTGACTGTGAATGAACTCATCATTACCACTGCCAGTAGTATTGCCATGATTCTTTTTAGTGTGTTTGCTTTCTGTTCTCTCTTTTTCATTTTCTTGTTCTCCCTTTATTTTTATGTTTTTTTATTTGTTTTTGCGGCTTTATTTGCCGTCTGACGATACTGTAGCACATCTCTTTTCAAAATGTGTGAAAGTTGGCAGAATTGCCAAACATTTTTTTATTTGGGGTTTTGAGATGGGGTGGTTTTTTGTGCTTTTTCTGAGAGAAACGCAGCATTTGCAAGCGTTTATCGACGGTCATAAAATCATTCCTCCCCGAACCACTGCGTCATCCTTGCGCAGACGGTTCGGACGCTCCGCATCCATGCTCCGCTCTCGGAATGATTTTTATGACCGCTTTGACGATGCCAAAGAGATGCATCTATTATATTATCCTAAGCATACGTTGCCTTATACTAAATACTTTCGCAAAATGCCGAGCACTTCGTCAAAATTGAGGGGCTTGCCGATATGGGCGTTCATACCCGCTTTAATGCTCCTTTTTATATCTTCCCGAAATACATTCGCGGACAAGGCGATGATCGGTATCTCCTTGGCTCTTGGCATATCCAACGCCCGGATTTTTTTCGCGCATTCATAGCCGTCCATCTCCGGCATTTGAATATCCATAAATATAATATTGTATCTTTCGCTGTTTTCGGAGAACATTTTTAACGCCTCGATCCCGTTTCCCGCACATTCGATTTTTATTAAAGTAGGCTCGAGCAAAGCGGTCATAATCTCGCAGTTTATCTCCATATCCTCCGCAAGCAGCATACAAAAGCCGTCAAATGTACCGTCGCCGTTTGCAACGCCTTTGCCGTCCTCACTTGTTTCGGTCGCCGCTTGACCGTCGGGGATTTTCACATTTATAGTAAAATAGAACGTGGAGCCTTCGCCCAACTTGGATATGACCCATATATCTCCGTCCATCATTTTGATAATGCTTTTTGCGATCGAAAGGCCGAGCCCGGTACCGCCGTATTTTCTCGTTGTGTTTGCGTCGGCTTGTTCAAATGACTGAAATAGGCGTTGCTGCTGCTCCTCGCTGACCCCTATGCCCGTATCGCTTATGTCAAAGCGGATGGTGCAGATTCCGTTTTCTGTTTGGAGCAGCGTGGTTTTAAGGCTTATCGCGCCTTTTTCCGGCGTAAATTTCGTGGCGTTTACCAACAGATTGGTAATGACCTGCGAGAGGCGTTTGTCGTCGCACATCAAAACAGGCGGTATGTTTTCATCATATTCTATCGAGAAATTCTGCTGTTTTTGCCGCATATTGAACGTGACGACATCAATGACGCTTTGCAATGTTTTTTCAAGGTTAAACTCAACAGGCACAAGCTCCAGTTTATTCGCCTCGATTTTTGACATATCCAATATATCGTTGATGATGTCAAGCAGGCTCACAGAGGCGTTTCTAATGCTGCTGATCGCGTAACTTATGCGTTTGGGTTCGGTCGTCTGCTGCGCGATGGAGGTCATACCGATAATCGCGTTTATCGGCGTCCGAATTTCATGGCTCATATTCGCCACAAAGTTGCTTTTTGCGCGGTTGGCGGCCATTGTCTTCCGCAATGTGTTGAGCAAAATCAGAGATACCGAGACTCCTATCACGGCGATGAAAATTACCATCAAAATCAAAGTGTTAGATTCCCTTAGCTGCTCGTCTATGTGAATACCAAGAAATATGATGGCAAAGGTTTCATTTTCCGCGTTCAAGAGCGGCCTGTAATAGGCCTCATACATCAGTCCGAATAAATTAACCTTGCCCGAATACTCCTGCTTGTCCTCAATAAGTATCTTCGCAATGTCGGGGTCGAGCGTCGTCCCTATCGCCCGCTGCTCGCCCTCCGTAAGCGTCGTGGCTATTCGCGTGTCGCCGAGAAAAACCGTGACCTCCGTGTTGCCCAAATGGTTCTTTAGCTCGTCTACCGTTGCATTGGTATCTATTCTGACTCCTGCGGAAACAGCCCCTATCAGCGTGCCGTCCGCGTCGTACAAGGGCGCGCCTGTCCTGACGGAAACTCTCACGGCATGGCTCGACTCATAATATGACGACACTTTTCCGTCGAGCGCGTCCTTGATATTTTGCTGGCTCAAAATCGAATCGCCGTGATTGTCAGGCTCATCAGCCCTTGCCAGCACTATCCCGTCGCTGTCGGTGACAACGTAATAGTTTATATTGTGGCGTTCGTATGCCGGGTTTAGCAACCTCATGATTTCGGCGGTATTACGTTCTTTTACGGCCAAAATAACGTCTCGATCCTGCGACATGGTGACAGCCGCAATGCGGGAATTGTTCACGTTGTTTTCAAGAAATGAGGTCAGGCTGTTGATGTTCGCGTTTAGCTTTTCATTGATCAGGACGTTGCTAAAGCCTGTGAAGCGGATATACATCGTAATACTAAATAAAACGATGGCAAATATTAAAAGCACGGAAATCGGGAATATGTATTTATCATTGAATTTGATTTTTGACATACAAAATACCCCTATCCGCCTTTTTGAGGCAACCTCCAAAAATCCTATCACGCCAATCTACCTGCGATTTTTTCGCCATACTTCGTTAAATTTCCTTGAAATAAAGCAATTATTCCTGCGAAAATTTGCCTCGTATGGCAAAAAAATCACTTGGTATCTTGCTCGTTCAGGGTTTTTGGAGGTTGCCTTTACCCAAACCCTACCTTGTAAATTATACTACGCCGTGTTGCCAATAGCAACAAATTGCTCGCGCAACAGATTTTATGACCGCGTCTATCCGAAGTTGCCGCTGATTAGAGTTTTTTTCGAGGGCTAACCTTAGAGCTGCTTTAAGGTTTTTGGCGTAATTTTCCGCGTTTTTGTGCATTTTTGGTGAGGCTTACATAGAGCTTGTATCGGTTTTTGAGCCGTCATACACTGATTTTTCTATGATTTTCGGCAAAAATGTTTTCGCAAAAAAATTTGGCGAAAAAAGCTGATTTTATTGTTGACATTGGAGCTGCTCAAAGGTTTACACTATATTTGAGTATTTATAATCGAGTGAATGAGGGTCGCGTCCGAGCTTGCTCGGACATGACCGAATGAACGAAGATTACAACGAAGTTATAATCGCGCGAGAGAAAAAGCGCCTGTCTGCCGACAGGAGAGGCGAAGCCAATTGAAGGTTGCCCAATAGAAAGGATAAATCAAATCATGCAAAACATAATAATAGACGAAGAAATAAGAGACCTCTTGCCCGCGCTTGACGGGGAAACCCTCAAGTCGCTGGAAGAGAGCATCCTGCAATATGGCTGTATGTATCCGCTCGTCATAACCACTCTTGACGGTGTGGAAAATGTCCTCATTGACGGGCACAACCGTTATGCCATCTGCACGGAGCATGGCATAGATTTTGAGACTTCTTACAAAGAGTTTCAAACACGCGAGGACGCGCTCATCTGGGTCATCTCAAATCAGGTGGCAAGGCGCAATCTTACCCCCGTGCAGCTATCATACTTTCGAGGTTTGCATTACAATAAAGAGAAGAAATTGGTGGGCAATTCCACGGGAGCAAATGGACGAGAAGAGGAATTCTTTAAAAATGAAAGAATTCCTCAAACGACTGAAACTGCTGCACTTCTTGCAAAAAAATACGACATTTCAAAGTCTACGATATATGGCGATGCGAAAGCGGCGGCGTCCATAGACAAAATAGGAAACGCCTCGCCAAAAGCAAAATCTATGATCTTTTCGGGCGAGGCCAAAATTGATAAAAAAGTGCTAAAAGAGCTTTCGTCAGCTTCGGAAGATGAAATTAAATCCGTAGCGGCGGACATTCTAAACGGTGTTTACGAGAAAAAGGATACGGTAAAAGAGTCGCAGCCGCCAACGCCGCTTGATCTCGCCCTTTTTGGCATTGCACCTATAAACACAGCTATCGGCAAGGCCGCAGACGCTCTCGAAAGGCACTTGCCAAACATAAAGGAGAAAGCGGGGCGGGCAAGGCTGAGGACGACGCTAAAGCAATATACGGATATGCTCGGCGAGCTCTACATACAGGTTTAGGGCACCATTTGCGGGGAAAACCCTTGCAGTAGTGCCGCTGTGTGAAACTTGACGCAGGCCGGCGGATAAGTCATCGGCGTCTCTCCTTGCCGATAAGTTTTATGCGTTGACGTATTGACAATGCGATAACTTTTAAGTATCATAATAATTGGAAGATGGACAGCAAAAATGTATGAAATTTATTTTTATGAGGACAAGGACGGAAAGAGCCCTGTATATGAGTACCTGCAATCCTTGTCATGGCGAAGCGACAAGGACAGCCGTATAAACTTCAATAAAATCAATGACTATATTGAGACATTAAGTCTACACGGCAAAGCGGCGGGCGAACCGTATATCAAGCGCATTGACAGCGAGATATGGGAAGTCAGACCGATAAGAAACAGAATATTTTTTGCCGGTTGGAATAACGACGGTTTTATACTGCTTCACTATTTTATAAAAAAGACTCAAAAAACACCGAAGCGTGAAATTGAACAAGCCCGGCGCAATCTGGAAGACATGCGGGAAAGGAGCGGATAACAATGAGAAAGTGGAAAGATGTCAGGCAAGAGATTTATACCGCTGAAGAAATTCGGGAAAGCGACTTGAGGGTTGCCATTATCAGTGAGCTCATCAAAGCCAGAAACGAAAAGAACATATCACAGCGAGAGCTTGAACAATTGAGTGGTGTTAAACAGCCTATAATCTCCCGCATGGAAGCAGGGGAAACCAGTCCGCAGATTGACACAGTATTGCGGGTTTTAGCCCCTTTGGGGAAAACTCTTGCGGTAGTGCCGCTGTGCGAAACTTGACGCCGGCGGCGGATAAAAATACAGCAGTCCTCGCCGGGTCGTCGCGTTAATGTTATCTTACGAACCCGATTTTTAGGCAATTTCTTAGGCAAAATACGCAAAAACCTCTTGCAATTTTCCATCATTTATGATAGTTTAACAACCGCAAGGCCATAATAAGGGGCCGCAGCGACCGTGACGGTGCGCGAACACTATCACGGCGAATGTAGGGAACAGTTAAAATCAACGCCTACAGACACGGAAAATCCGCCGCTACAACCACTATCAGTATACCTTTTCATCTCGGTATTTACAACCTGATTTTGTGGCTTTTGCGGCAGGCTATCCGCAATAAACGCTGAATGTTTACATCGGCGCGTAGGCAAAGCCAACTTCGTTGGCTCGGGTAATATACCCTCCTGCGTGCCTTTTAATTGCTCCGCTGACTAAATGTTGAAGCGGGATTGCAGACAAGATGGTTCGAGATTTAGTCGGCGGAGCAATCATTATGGCCTTTTGCTTAAAAAACAGCAAAAGGATAATGAAACCTGCATGAACATAGTATACGTATTTGATAATCTGTATGCCGAGGTTACCGGGATTTCTATCCTTTCTTTGTTTGAAAACAACAAGGACGCCGATGAGATAAACGTGTATGCCGTCTGCGACAGCGTAACGGATATAAATAAGCAAAGGCTGACCGGGATTTCGGAAAGCTATGGGCGAAAAATCATATTCCTTGACGCGCCCGATGTGGAAAAAATAGTGGGTACGGCAATTGAGATAGATAATCACTGGTCACTTGCCACTTATTATAGGTTGTTTATCTCATCTTTGCTTCCTCATGATATGAAAAAGATCATATATATTGACGGCGATACGACAATCCAAAGCTCACTTTCCGAGCTGTGGGGCATGGAGCAAGGCAAAAATGTCATAAGCGGCGTCAGAGCGCGCAGGTTTCCGTATCATTCCAGAAATCAAAAAATCTTTTTGAAAAGTGACGACATATACATAAATGCCGGGGTGATGCTGATAAATCTTGATTTGTGGAGGCATTACGGCGTTGAAGAAAAATTCATTAAATTCATGAAGCTGATGGATGGCAATACTCGATTTAAGGATCAATGCATAATCAACAGTGTATTAAACGGCTATATCGGCACAATAGACCCGGCATATAATTACTGGCACTTTCACATAAACTCGGAAAGAGAAATACACCCCAAAGATTTAAAACGTGTCCGTGAAATAACGCAAAATAATAATCAGGTGATTGTTCATTATCTTCGTATCCAACAAAAAATCGACAAAGCGGAAAGCGGCTTGGATGCGCCCGATATTTTATATTTTCGCAACGATTGGTACAAGTGGCGCGAGATGTCCCCTTGGGGTGGATTACCGCTTGAACATCTGCGGTCGCCCCATCAAAAACCGGCGCCGCCCCCGCCTCTTCCGGCAAAACGCAAGACAATAAGACGCCAGATCCTCCGCTTTACAGAAAAAAACTGCAAGCCGCTTTTTGTTTTACTGAACAATATTGGCATATATTTTGCGGCTTTTTTGAGAAGCTCAAGAAATTTTTTTACCGACAAAATCTTCGCATTTTCCGAATCGGCACGCATACGCAAATACAATAAGCACCGCCAAAAAGTGACAGGGATAAACATAAAAGACTGCCGGATTGAAATGCACCCCAAAAGTTAGAGGAGAATCCATATGAACATATTATACGCATTTGATGATCTGTTTGCGGAAGTTGCCGGGATTTCGATCCTGTCTTTGTTTGAAAACAACAAGGACGCCGATGAGATAAGCGTGTACGCTATCTGCAACAGCGTTTCGGATACAAACAGGCAAAGGCTGATGAAACTGCAAGAAGATTACGGGCGAAGAATCATTTTTCTCGATGCGCCATCTGTAGATAAAATAGCGGGCACGGAAATTGAGATGGGTAAAAGCCACGTATTATTAACAAAAGCTACTTATCTAAAACTATTTATCTCATCTTTGCTGCCGCCCGATATGGAAAAAATATTATATCTTGACTGTGATACGATAATCAGCGGCTCACTTTCAGATTTATGGGAAATGGAACAAGGCGAGAGCATTATAAGCGCCGTCAGGGCTGCCGTTTACCCATTCCGCAACCCGCAAATTTTCCTTAAGAGAAGCGACATATACATAAACGCGGGGGTGATGTTGATAAATCTTGAACTGTGGAGGCATTATGGCGTTGAGGAAAAGTTTATCAAGTTTATAAGACTATTTGGCGGCAAAACTCCGGGTCAGGCTGAGCAGTGTATAATAAACAGTGTGCTAAAAGGTCATATTGGTGTGATTGACCCTAAGTATAACTACTTTCACTCAATAAAAGAAGATAAAACTAAGCATCGCAAAGATAGAGCGCGTGTGCGCGAAATAGAGCGGCAAAACAATCCGGTAATCATCCACTACATTAACCTCAAACACAGAATAGACGATGTGGAAAGCGGTCTTGACTCTCCGCTTCTTGATGTTTGGTACAAGTGGCGGGAAATGTCCCCATGGCGAGGCTTGCCGCTCGATCACCTGCGGTCGCCGAGCACTTTTACCTACCCCCCCCCTGTTACAACCAAGCGCAAAACAATACGAAGCTCGCTGCTTAAATTTACCGAGAAAAAATGCAAGCCTGCGTATAATTTGCTAAATAACATTGGGATTGTGCGCAAGGCTTTTCCGAGACGTATCACGAAATTTACTGCCACGCTAATTAAGACATTTATAAAGATTCCCAAATACAATAAGCACCGTCAAAAAGCGACAGGAATCAGCATCAAAGACTGCCGGATAGGAAAACCCATATGAATATATTATATACTTTTGATGATCTGTTTGCCGAAGTTGCCGGGATTTCAATCCTGTCTTTGTTTGAAAACAACAAGGACGCCGATGAGATAAACGTGTATGCTATCTGCAACTGCGTGTCGGACGAAAATAAGCAAAGGCTGATGAAGCTGCAAGACGATTACGGGCGAAAAATCATTTTTCTCGCCGCGCCCGATGTAGAGAAGATAGCGGGCACGGCAATTGAGATACAAAACTGGCCAATTGCTAATTTTTTCAGGCTCTTTATCTCGTCTTTGCTGCCACCGGATATGAATAAAATATTATATCTTGACTGCGATACGACAATCCAAAGCTCACTTTCCGGGTTATGGAATATGGAGCAAGGCGGTAATATCGTCAGCGGCGTTAGAAACTGTGATAATCTGTATCTCAAAAACCGACGACGACTTTTCTTGAAACGAAACGACCCATACATAAACGCAGGGGTGATGCTGATAAATCTTGAACTGTGGAGGCATTACGGCGTTGAAGAAAAGTTCATCAAGTTTATAAGGCTGATGGAGGGAAAAGTTCCGCCATCAGGAGGAAATCAAGGTGTAATAAACAGTGTGCTAAAGGGCTATATCGGCACGATAGACCCAATGTATAACTATTTTTATATGCGCGTAAATAAAAAATTGATACACGCTAAAGATAAAAAGCGTGTTCGTGAAATAGCGCGGCAAAATAACCCGGTAGTCGTCCATTACTTCGGTATCCGATACATGATTAACAACTTGATATGCGGCTTGGATGCGCCCGATATTTTATATTTTCGCAGCGATTGGTATAAGTGGAGGGAGATGTCCCCGTGGCGAGGCTTGCCGCTTGATTATCTGCAATCGCCACCGCCGCAGTGGTGCCCCCCCCCCGTTACAACCAAACGCAAGACAATACGAAGCTCAATACTCCGCTTTGCCGAGCGAAACTGCAAGCCGTTGCATAGCTTGCTAAGCAGACTCGGCGTATGTCTTAAAGCGTTTTTGAGAAGAATTAAAAGGTTATTTAAAGAGACGATCCCCGAATCATCTCGCATACGCAAGTACAATAAGCACAGACAAAAAGTGACCGGGATAAACATAAAAGACTGCCGGATAGGAAAACCCATATGAACATATTATATACATTTGATGATAAATTTGCCGAGGTTGCGGGGCTGTCAATCCTGTCTTTGTTTGAAAACAACAAGGATGCCGATGAAATCAACGTATATGCCGTTTGTAAAAGCGTATCGGACGCAAACAAGCAAAAACTGCTTAAACTGCAAGAAGATTACGGGCGGAAAATTATATTGCTTGATGCGCCATCTGTAGAGAAAATAGCGGGCACGGCAATTGAGATACAAGATAAACGCTTCTCACTTGCAATGTTCAATGCGATATTCATTTCATCTATTTTGCCCCCGGATATGAAAAAAATATTATATCTTGACTGCGATACGATAATTCGAAGCTCTATCGCCGGGTTATGGGACATGGATCAATGGAAAAATATTGTCAGAGGGGTTGGTGTGTTAAGAAAAAGGCTTCCTTACCAACAGATTTTTCTGAAAAGAAGAAGAGACATATACATAAGCTCCGGCGTGTTCCTCATAAATCTTGATTTATGGAGACATTACGATGTTGAAGCAAAATTTATCAAGTTCATAAGGCTGATGGACGGCAAGCTGCCGGCAAATGAGGAATCCGTGTTAAACAGCGTACTAAAGGGCTATATCGGAGCTATTGATCCGACATATAACTTCTTTCACACGAATTTCAATGACAAAATGAGCATATATGAAAAATTTATAAACGCTAAAGATAGAAAACGTGTACGTGAAATAGCGCTGCACAATAATCCGAAAATCGTTCATTATCCTAAAATCATGCGAAAAATTGACAAAGCGGAAAGCGGTTGGGATAGCCCGCTAATTTGCACCTTTCGCAGCGATTGGTATAAGTGGAGGGAGATGTCCCCGTGGCGAGGCTTGCCGCTTGATCATCTGCGGATGCCACCGCCGCAGTGGTGCCCCCTCCCCGTTACAACAAAGCGCAAGGCAATACGAAGCTCAATACTCCGTTTTACCGAGAAAAACTGCAAGCCGCTGCATAGCTTGCTAAACAGCCTTGGCATATGCCTCAAAGCGTTTTTGAGAAGCACGGGGTCACTTTTTGACGAGGCTGTCGCCGAACCGGCACGCGTACGCAAATACAATAAGTACCGTCAAAAAGTGACCGGGATAAACATCAAAGACTGCCGGATCAGCAAACGCGAGCGCAAGAGGCTAATCAATAATCAAAACTAACGCCGCTGACAAATAGCAGGCGACGGGCTTGACGTCTCGCACGGCAAATGCGAATCTTTGCGCATTTGCCACTATTTTTAGTTGCATTTGTTGAAAAATCCGCTATACTGTAATATAGCGGAGGTCGTTATGGGCAAAAAGGAAAAGTTGATAGAGCGGCTCAAAAGCAAACCAAAGGATTTCACGTTTGATGAAATGAAAACCCTGTTAGAATTGTTGGGCTTGGAAATGTCAAACAAGGGCAAAACAAGCGGTTCTCGTGTGAAGTTTACAAGCGGCAATATCCCCATTTATTTGCATAAACCGCACCCACGTAAAGAACTTCTGGAATATCAAATTAAGTACATTTTAGACGCGTTGGAAAAAGAGGGCTTGATATGAAAAATATGATGGAATACAAGGACTACTGCGGAACAGTAGAATATTCGGCGGCTGATAATATCCTTTATGGCAAGGTTTTAGGCATAAAAGGCTTGATTTCCTACGAGGGCGACAGCATACAGAGCCTTAAAGAAGATTTTGAGAATGTAATAGACGATTATCTTGAGTCCTGCACCAAAGACGGCGTAGAGCCGCAAAAGCCGTACAAGGGAACATTTAACGTTCGCATCGCCCCTCATCTTCACCGCTCCTTGGCGGCGTATGCTATTGCCAACGGGCAGACACTCAACGCCACGGTAGAAGAGGCCATCCGACACTATGTTGGCTGAATACAAAAAAGCGAAGCGGCGCGGGTTATGGAGGTGCTTAGTATGAATATCGGGGAGCTTATAAATGTGCGCTTGAGCGATGACGGCAATGCGGTTGTTATCATTGACCAGACGCTTTTGCCAAATGAGGAAAAATACCTCACGCTGACCACGCCAGAGCAGATGTATGAAGCAATATATATGCTTCGAGTGCGCGGCGCTCCCGCCATAGGCATTTTTGCCGCTTACGCCCTGTACGTGTTGGCCGGGCAAATAGATACAGGAGACTTTGCAGTGTTTGCCGCCAAAGTAAATGAATACAGCGCGTACCTCAACTCTACGAGGCCGACGGCAGTAAATCTGCAAACGCAGTTGCGGCGGTTGACCGATACGGTCAACGCACTGTCGGACTTGCCTATCCATCAAATAATAGAGGCAATGAGAATTGAAGCGGAAAAAATATATGACGAAGATGTGCAGATGTGCAGCGCCATCTCGCGGCATGGCCTTTCGCTTATACGCGGCGGAGTTGGCAACGCGGGCAAAGGCGGCTTGCGCTGCGATGACAGTACGCTTTGCGAGTCTTTTGGTGTTATGACGGTGTGTAACGCCGGGCCTTTGGCGACGTCAAAATACGGCACCGCGCTCGGCCCGATAATCTTGGGTCACGAGCAAGGCATGAAAATACACGCCTACATATGCGAAACGCGCCCGCTTTTGCAAGGTGCGCGTTTGACGGCATATGAGCTCGACCGGGCGGGTGTTGAGTGCACGCTTATATGCGACAATATGGCGAGCGCAGTCATGAGTCAGGGCAAGATAAACGCCGTGTTCGCGGGCTGTGACCGTATTGCGGCAAACGGCGACGTCGCAAACAAAATAGGCACAAGCTCCCTTGCGATACTCGCAAAACATTACGGTATTCCTTTTTATGTGTTCGGTCCGTCAACAACGATAGATTTAAGCTGCCCCAGCGGAGCCGATATAGAAATTGAGCTGCGCCGGCCTGAAGAAATCAAAAAACTGCACTTTTCAAAGCCTATGGCTCCGGCGAGAGTAAAATGCTACAACCCCGCGTTTGACGTAACCCCGCGGGAGCTTATAACAGCGATTATCACCGAAAAAGGCGTTCTGACCGGCACCGCCACCGCGTTATAAACTCAAATAAGTTTGATTGCCTTTCTTTTTTATTGTCATTTTTGGCGTGACGTGTTATCTTATTTACATCAAACGAAGCATTGCGCCGCGCTCAAACCCGCTCGGCGCGGTGAAATGAGCGAGTCTTCTGGCGAAACGGGAGTTTATCTATGTGCGGTATTATCGGTTATGTGGGGGAAGAAAACGCAGTACCCATTATTATTGACGGTCTTAAAAAATTAGAATACCGCGGGTACGATTCTGCAGGGATAGCGGTTTTTGGCGAGGGCGGTTTTTTCGATGTCGTGAAGCAAAAAGGGCGTTTGCCCGCGCTGGAGGCTCGGCTTGCCGACGCCCCGATTGAGGGAAACATGGCGATCGGCCATACCAGATGGGCCACGCACGGAGAGCCTTCCGATATAAATTCCCATCCTCACGTTGGCAGCGAAAACAAAATCGCCGTCGTTCATAACGGAATCATTGAAAATTACAAAGAAATAAAAGAACGCTTAGAGCAAAGAGGCATAAGCTTTGTGTCGCAAACCGACAGTGAGGTTATCGCGCAGCTCGCCGAATACTATTTACAAAAATACAGCGGCGACGACCTGACGGACACCGTCATTCGGGTCGCAAGCGTACTCGAAGGTTCATTCGCGCTCGCAGTCATGAGCGCAAGCGAGCCGGACACGCTCGTCGCCATTCGCAAAGATAATCCTCTCATAATCGGCGCGTCAGGGCACGGAATGTTTATCGCTTCTGACGTGCCCGCCGTATTGCGCCATACTAATCGGGTCTATTATTTGGGCGAAAAAGAAATAGCGGTGCTGAAAAAAGACAGCGTGCAATTTTTTGGAATGGACAAAGCTCCGCTAAAAAAGAAACTTGAAACTGTTTCATGGAGTCTTGACAGCGCGGAAAAGGGCGGATATGAGCATTTTATGCTCAAAGAAATAATGGAGCAGCCCGCGATATTGCGCGAGACCATACGCTCGGCGTCGGGAAGCAACAAAGACATTCTGGACAGCCTCGATATTGCGCGATTTGACAAAATCGTCATAACCGCCTGCGGCTCGGCATATAATGCCGGGGTCGTGGCGAGATATGTTTTTGAGCGGCTTTGCCGAATTTCCGTCGAGGTAGAGCTTGCCAGTGAGTTTCGGTATAAAGACGCGATCGTTGATGAAAAAACGCTTGTTATTTTGATTAGCCAATCGGGGGAAACCGCCGACACCATCGCCGCCATGCGCGAAGCCAAGTCAAAGGGCGCGTTTACGCTTGCCATTGTAAATGTTGTGGGCAGCACCGTCTCAAAAGAAGCGGACGTTTGCTTATTTACCGCGGCGGGGCCGGAGATAGCCGTTGCCACGACAAAGGCTTTTTCCGCGCAGCTCGTGGTCATATATATGCTGACAGTCCGGTTTGCCGCGCAGCTCGGGCAAATATCGGAGGAGGCGGAGCTTTTTGCCGAAATCGCCTCATTGCCGGACAAAGCGGCGGAGATTTTGGCGCATACAGACGCTATCGCAAAGTACGCGTCCGTCTGCGTCGGCTGCAAAAGCATTTTCTTTATCGGCAGAAACATTGACTATGCCATCGCTCTGGAGGGTTCTTTAAAGCTCAAGGAAATTTCATATATACATTCCGAAGCATACGCGGGAGGCGAGCTCAAGCACGGCACTATCTCGCTTATTGAGGACAATACATTGGTCGTCGCGCTCGCAAGCTGCGAACGCTTGTACGGCAAGATCATGAGCAATGTGGAGCAGGTGGTGAGCCGGGGTGCAAAGGTTTTGCTGATAGGCTCCTGCGTCGGCGGAGATTTTGCGCGAGACGGCGAGCCGGATGACGCGACCGCGCCGGACAAAGGCGTCACGCCGGACGGCAAAATCGCGGTGATCGGCCTGCCAAAAATCCATGAATTGTTCTCCCCGTCATTATCCGCAATCGTTTTGCAATTATTTAGCTACTATGTGGCCGCAAACCGGGGCCTTGACATAGATAAACCCCGCAATTTAGCCAAAAGCGTCACAGTAGAATAGGAGGGGCTCATTATGAACACTACCGCGAGAGAAGTATTGGAATTTATCAAGGAAAACGACGTGAAATTCGTCCGGCTCAGTTTTTGCGACCTTTTTGGAGTGCTGAAAAACATTGCAATAATGGCCGATGAGCTGGAGTCCGCGTTTTCAAACGGAGTATCTTTCGATGCTCACGCCATTCGGGGTTTTCGCGATGTAACCGCATCCGACTTATTTCTTTTTCCCGACCCCGCCACACTGTCGGTCTTGCCGTGGCGTCCTGGGCCCGGGCGGGTCGCGCGCTTTTTTTGCGATATAAAAACGCCTGACGGCAGCGCGTTTTTTAACGATGGCAGATACTTGCTGCGCCGGGTTGAAAGCCGCTTGGAAAAGATGGGTTATGCTTGCAAAATAGGGGCGGAGTGTGAATTTTATTTGTTCAAGACCGACGATAACGGCGAGCCGACCGACATCACGCTCGACAGCGGCGGATATTTGGATATTTCCCCGCTCGATAAGGGTGAGGATATACGCCGCGAAATATGTCTGACCCTTGAGGAAATGGGAATTTATCCCGAATCCTCACATCACGAACGCGGCCCCGGCCAAAACGAGATAGACTTCAAGTTTTCTGACGCCATCTCCTGCGCCGATAATTTTCTGACATTCAAGTCTGTTGTCAAGGCGATTGCCTCGCGCAATGGCCTGTATGCGTCCTTTATGCCAAAGCCCATGCCAAACGCCGCCGGAAACGGGCTGCATATCAATCTTTCCCTTTCGCAAAACGGGCAAAACATCTTCAAAAACGCAGCGGCAGGAGAACATTCAAACATAGCGGAGAGCTTCATAGCGGGAATACTGCATGAAGTCGCCGACATGACTGTTTTCCTAAATCCTCTTTGCAATTCTTATGAGCGTTTTGGCGCGTTTGAAGCTCCTTTATATATTTCATGGTCGCACCAAAACCGCTCCCAGCTTGTCAGAATCCCTGCCGCCACGGGAGAAAAGGTCAGAATGGAATTGCGCTCTCCCGATCCGACCCTCAATCCGTATCTTGCGTTTGCGCTACTTCTCGAGGCCGGATTAGAGGGTATAGAAAAAAGCCGAGCCCTGCCGGATGCCATTGACGCGGATTTATACACGGCAGATAAAAGTGTGACCGCTTCGCTCAATTTGCTGCCGGTAGATTTGTCTTCGGCAATCGGTCTTGCGGAAAAAAGCGATTTTATAAAAAGCGTAATCGGCGAGGAGATGCTCGCAAGATATATTGACGTCAAAAAGGCCGAAGCCGCCGACTTTGCGCTCTCTCAAAACAAGGCGGAATATTATAAAGAGCGATATTTCCCCGTCTGTTAGGTTGACCTTCGCAGTCCATAGTCCGCAGCCGGACAAAACCCATGCGGGCGGCAGCGGCGGCTGAAAATTATACATTATGAATTATTACGAAAGGGGGCGATATGGTGGACAGTGTTTTGATTGTTTCATGTTCGGAAAAAGGCACTGAGTCTATCAAAGAAATGTTGGACGCGGCTGAGTTTCATCAAATCGCCGCCTTGCGATCCTGCGGCGAAGCGAGAAGATTATTTTTGCAGCGCAGCTTTGATTTGGTCATCGTCAACGCCCCGCTAAAAGATGAATCCGGGGAAGATTTTTCGCGGCAAATCGCGTCCGAAGATTTATCCCAAGTTATTTTGATGGTGCGGAGCGAGCATTTTGACGCCGTATCCGCGATTTGCGAAAACGACGGGGTGCTGACGATTGCAAAGCCGGTAAACAAAGCCGTCTTTTGGTCCGCGCTAAAGCTGGCAAAGGCGGCGCAAAGCAGATTGCGGCGCGGGCAGGAGGAAAACGCAAAGCTGAGGCAAAAAATCGAGGATATACGGGTCGTTGACCGGGCAAAATGCCTGTTGATATCCCATATGAATATGAGCGAAAAGGATGCGCACCGTTTTATCGAAAAGCAGGCAATGAATATGCGCTGCACGAAAAGGGATGTCGCCGAGGGGATTCTCAAAACATATGAGGCTTGATCGGCGGCGGGCGCATCTCAGCATGAGACGATTAGCGCAGTCGGTGCAAAAGAAAGGGTCTTTATGATTTTGATAAAACAAGCATTGATCACACAGTACGATCAAGTGGAAGAATTTTACCGCAATTTAATTGACTCTATGCAAGGCGTCAAACATTTTCCAAAATGGAAAATGGGGATATACCCGACCGAAGAGCAACTCAAAAACGCAATCAGCGCGGGGACGCTATACCTTTCGTATTATGAGGATAAAATCGTCGGGGCTATGATTTTAGACAACAATTTTTCGCCGGAATACAGCGGCGCAAAATGGCAAATCACCGCAGAAAAACACGAAATTATGATTATTCACGTGCTTGCGGTTTCAACCGAATTTCAAGGCAAAGGCATAGCCAAGAAAATGGTCGGCTTTGCGATTGATTTATGCAAAAACCGCAAGATGAAAGCAATTCGGCTTGATGTTATGAAAGAGAATATTCCTGCCGCAAAACTATATATAAAGGCGGGATTTACGCTGATTTCTACGGTTGAAATGTATTACGAAGATACAGGCCGTGCGGTCTTTGACTTGTACGAAATTGTTTTATGAGTCATCGCAAAAAAATATTTGACAACGTGGCCGCGTTGTGGTAAAGTGAGGGCGGTAAACAAAGACGTTTACCGATGGCTTGTTTTTTGCGGGTCGTCGGAGGGCGTCTTTTTTGTTATCCGAAAAATCTATCGTATCTCGAGAAGGTCAAAATTTTAAGAGGAGAAAAGAAAAATGAGAACAGCAACCCGTATGCCGGTTTCTTTGAGGAGACAGATTTATTCCACGCCTCAATACGCGCCGGGAATCTTTGAAAACGAAGAGGAACACACCGAAAAGGCAGATAGCGCAGCAGTTTGTCTTGGTCATCCAATCACGGCGCCCTGCCTCATTCCGGTATTGCACTCGTCAACACCGAGCTGTATCAACAATCCATTTATGGTAAACGGGAAGCCCTACCGGGTCACCGCGCTGTCTTTCGGCGCGCCGCACGCAGCCGTGTTTGTAGATGATGTGCAAAGCGTTGATGTGCAGTCTGTCGGCTCGGCGCTTGGAACGCACCCATTGTTTCCCGAAGGCGCAAGCGTTGTATTTATTCAACCACTCGGCAAAGACAGCGTCGCGGCGAGGCTTTGGCAGCAAAAACGCGGCGAAATACCTTTCACGCGTGAAGCGGGCGGAGTCGCGGGAACAGCAGCGATGATGCTTCAAAAGGTGCTTTATAACGAAATCAGCGTACATATGGGCGAGCGTTCCTATGCCGTAAAGTGGGACAGAAACGGCGATGGCGTAAGCATCACGGAATGAAATGAACGTACCGATTGACGATAACCTTATCACGTATTTAGAGGATTTGTCTTACCTCACATTCTCAGACGATGAGAAAAATCGCTTGAAAGCGGAGCTTAAAGACATTTTGGGCTGCATGGCAAGGCTCGGAGAGCTGAATGTGGAAAATGTACCCGAAAGAAGTCATCCGTTTGATAATGTAAACGCTTTTAGGGAAGATGACGCACTGCCGTCCTTTGACAGGGGACTGATTTTGCAAAACGCGCCTGAATGTGACGGCGAAGCGTTCATCGCTCCGTCTGCTGTGGCGGGCTGACCCTATCCGGCTCTCCGCAGCCGTCAGCGGCAGTGTTAGACGAATTTATTTCGGCAAAGCCGATATAGTAAATTGACCAAGGAGGCGCGGCAATAATGATGACGCATGACTTGAGCGCATTGGAATTGTCACGCGCAATTTGCGCGGGGAAACTAAGCGTGCTTGAAGCGGTAAGCGCCGCTATCCGCTTGGCAAGGCAAAACGAGCATAACGCCTTTTTGTCGGTGGCGGAAGAGTCCTCCGTCCGGCGGGCAAAAAAGGTGCAGGAACAAATCAACGCCGGAGAAATCCACTCTCCGCTCGCGGGCGTGCCAATCGCGCTCAAGGACAATATTTCCGCAGCAGGCACGAAAACCACTTGCGCGTCAAAAATGCTCGGCGGCTATACGCCTGTCTATAATGCCACAGTCGTAGATAAGCTGGAACGGGCGGGAATGATTGTTATCGGAAAGCTCAACATGGACGAGTTTGCGATGGGCGGATCGGGCGAGACGAGCGCTTTTGGCACGGTACTCAACCCGTGGGATAAGAGCCGCGTTGCGGGAGGCTCATCCGCCGGCAGCGCCGCCGCCGCGGCATCGGGCGAAGTTCCTTTAGCGCTCGGCAGCGACACGGGCGGCAGCATACGTCAGCCATGCTCATTTTGCGGAGCGACGGGAATCAAGCCGACCTATGGGGCTGTATCTCGCTACGGCTTAATAGCATATGCGTCTTCACTTGATCAAATCGGACCTATAGCCATGAACATAAACGATTCGGCCGCGCTATTGTCAGTCATTTCAGGGCCTGACGGCAAAGACAGCACCTGCATAATTGACAAGGCGTTTGATTTTCCCGGCGGCGAGGAAAATCAGTCGCCGGGCGTTAAAATCGGATTGCCGCGCAATTATTTTGGCGACGGCATTGACGAAGATGTAAAAATTGCGGTTTTGGCGGCGGCAAAGGAGTTTGAAGCGGCGGGCGCTGTTGTCGAGGAATTTGATATGCCGCTGACGGACTACATGATCCCCGCGTACTATATCATTGCGTGTGCCGAAGCGTCGAGCAACCTTTCGCGCTATGACGGCCTCAAATATGGGTATCGAAAAGACGGCGCAAACACTCTCGTTGATGTTTACCGCCACTCGCGCAGTGAAGGATTTGGAATAGAAGTAAAACGAAGGATCATGCTCGGTTCATTCGTGCTCTCGTCGGGATATTACGATGCTTATTACAAAAAGGCATTGCAAACACGGGCGTTGATCAAGGATGCGTACAGCAAATTGTTTGAGCGTTTTGATATGATTCTTTCGCCCGTCGCGCCGACGACCGCTTATAAAATCGGCGAGAACATAGACGATCCGGTAAAAATGTACATGGGGGATATATTTACCGTATCGGTCAATTTGGCGGGTCTCCCGGCCGTGTCGCTTCCCTGCGGGTTTGATAAAGAGGGCTTGCCTGTGGGATTTCAGCTCATAGGGGATTTCTTTGCGGAAGAAAAGCTCATACGGGCGGCACAGGTTTATCAAAACCTAACAGATCATCATACAAAAAGGCCGGGAGGGCGCTGCTAAGTGAAATGGGAAATCGTTATGGGGCTCGAGGTTCATGCCGAGCTTTCCACAAAGTCAAAAATCTTTTGCGGCTGCAAGGCCGCTTTTGGCGGCGAGCCAAATACTTATGTCTGCCCGGTCTGCTGTGGGATGCCCGGAACGCTGCCTATGTTAAACCGCGCCGTTATCGAGTATGCCATACGCACCGGGCTTATGTTAAATTGCGAAATAGCGCGGACATGCAAATTTGACCGAAAAAACTATTTTTATCCCGATTTGCCAAAAGCCTATCAGGTATCTCAACTGTACGCTCCGATTTGCAGCGGAGGATTTGTGGAAATTGAGGTAAACGGGCAAAAAAAACGTATCCGCATACGCGAAATACATATGGAAGAGGATGCCGGCAAGCTGATCCACGACTCGCCGGGCGGCAAGACTCGCATAGATTTCAATCGCGCGGGCGTTGGGCTTTTGGAAATTGTGTCGGAGCCTGATTTTCGGAGTAAAGATGAAGTTCTCGCCTATCTTGCTCGGCTTTCTGAAACGCTGCTTTACTTAGGTGTCAGTGATTGCAAAATGCAGGAGGGTTCACTCCGCGCCGACGTCAACATTTCTGTCCGCCCGTTTGGTGAAGCTCTGGGCGTGCGAACCGAGATGAAAAACATAAATTCGCTAAAGGCGATCGGACGCGCTATTGAATATGAATCCGCCCGACAGATTGAGATTTTAGAAAACGGCGGCCAAATAACACAAGAAACCCGCCGCTGGGACGATGAAGAGGGCAAGTCCTGCGGTATGCGCAAAAAAGAGAACGCTTGGGATTACCGCTACTTTCCCGAACCGGATTTGCTTCCAATATTTATTGATGACAAATGGTTGGAGCGCGCCCGTCTCACTTTGCCCGAACCGGCGCACCGGAAACGGGAACGATATATCTGTGAATACGGGCTTTCGGAGCATGAGGCTTTTGTTCTCACAGGACATAAAAACATTTCCGACCTGTTTGAAAATGTTTTGGAACATGGCGGAGAGCCTTTGGAATCGGCTCATTTGATTATGGGCGAGATAATGCGGCTTATGAATGATTCCGGCACGCTGCCGGAAGATTTGTCTGTGGACGGACGGAAATTAGCGATTCTTGTTGATTTGGTTTTACGCTCAAAAATCAGCAGAGGCGCCTATAAAGAAGCGGTTTTGGCAGTATATGCAAATGATGCTGAGCCGGAAACTTATGTCGCGCAACAAGGGCTCTTGATGATGAGCGACGGTCATATTATCTCTGAGGCGGTGGATATGGTTTTGGCTGACTATTCGGACGCCGTGATGGACTACAGGGCGGGCAAAATCAAGGTTTTCGGCTTTTTAATGGGTCAGGTCATGAAAAAACTGGGGAGAGCGGGAAATCCCGATTTGGCGCAATCGGCTTTGAAAAAAGCCCTTGACGCGGAAGTTGGGGAGGGGTAGTAAAATCATAAGCCTCCGCGTTTCCAGTAATCTATATGTAAAATCCACCCGACATCACTGATGTAACCCGTCTCTTTGGGATATGTACCGCAGCTTGCAATAAATAAAAGATAATAATATAGGCAAAAAACCGGCGCATAAGAGGATTAACAATGGTATAATGTAATCCACCGCTTATAATCAAGCGAATGAGGGTCGCGCACGAGTTTACTCGTGCATGACCGAATGAGAGAAGATTACAACGAAGTTATAGAAGCGAGGGTCTTATGATTTTGATAAATCATGCTTGATATAAGCAATAATTTTTACATTAAAGGATCGTATAAAAATGAAGAAAATGCTTGATATTGTTTATCGGGAAATCGGCGATATTAAACTTCGATTAGATATATTTTTGCCTGATGATGTAAAAAATCCTCCGCTTATTTTATGGATACATGGCGGCGCGTGGATGATGGGGGACAGGAAATGGTGCGGCATGCAAGGTCAAATTGACCGAGGATATGCGGTAGCAAGTATTGACTACCGCCTTAGCACGGTGGCACCGTTCCCCGCTTGTATAGAAGATTGCAAATACGCGCTTGCGTTTTTGCGAAAAAACGCTAATCAATATCCAATTGATTTTTCTCGTGTTTGCGCTTGTGGAGATTCCGCCGGAGGTCATCTTGCCGCTCTAATGGGTGTAACCGCCGGTCACACGGATTGGGAACCCGAGGATGCGGATTGCGCAGTACAAGCGGTAATTGATTTTTTTGGTCCCACATCATTGAAATGTAAAAAGGAGGATTTGAAAGATGATACAGTTATAGACACATTGTTTGGTGTATCTATTCGCTCAGCAAAAGGAAGAATGGCGGCGGCAACGGCAAGCCCTATCAATTATGTAAATGGTACCGAGCCGCCATTTCTGATTGTCCATGGAGATATGGACGAAACCGTTCCCATAAATCAAAGCTACTTACTGCGTGATGAGCTGGAAAAATACGGCCAGAAAGTTGCAATGCACACGGTTTTTGGCGGAGGTCACGGTTTTGACAGCCCTGCGGTTGAAGCTGTTGCCAATGAATTTTTGGATTATCATTTTAAGGGAAAATAGCAAATGAACAACGAAATCAAATATATCGCCTTTGTTTGACATAAATTCTGCTTGGCTTAACTTAGTTGCGCGTTTGCGTTCCGTGTTTTTGCGCGTGACGTTTTAACGAAATTAGTTTGATTTTGCAAAAAAATAGCAAAAAATTGTAAAATTTTACAAAATAAGTGTTGACAAAGCAAAATATTTATGCTATATTGCACATAACAGGCAAATACCCATAGTAATCGAGTCCCGGTCGTGTTTAGTATAACGGCTGGTTCATGGCAGAGGTGGTCAATAAGACCAAATGGCACAACCGCGGAGAGAGTCCGCCGGTACCCTAAATGAGGGATAGCATGGTGTGCGAGTGCTGCATCGGAAACGAGTGTTAGTAGACATGAGGGATTCGTAAATAGAAAGGTGGTCTGACTTTATTGTTCATTGAGTACCACGAGTAGCCCCGCATTCGCGACGGACGGATGCGGGGTTGGTTTCGCTGTCCAACCACGCTTCAATCTCACGGCTAATATCCAATATACTGTCATCCAACGGTATGCGAATCCCCTGACAGCCGCCCTGACAACGCTCACCGCGCAGCTTCCTGTCACAGCCGTAGCCCTGCTTGATTTTCTCCTTTAGATACAAAGGGAATTTCTCTATCGCATCGCTGTCTTTGTCTGTTTTCTTGGCCCTTACCACCAAACAATAACCATGCTTTATGGAAACGGCAAACTCCCATATCCTTCTATCGTATACATCGCGTGAGGTCAGAACACGGCTATTATTATTTATGTTCGCGTAAGCGATATGCAGCCCGTCCCTTTTGTTCACGACAGAAACAATCCCCATGTCAGTATAACGCTGATGTAACGCCACTGCGAACTCTCTTACTTTCTCGGATAAAGGATGCAAATAATTTTTCAGTACATCAAGCGTGTCTGTTTCGTCCGCTTTTATCAAGCTGTAATCACAGCGCAAAAGATTATCGTCGTTACTGTATCGCCTTTCCGTCCGCAGTTCCATATCCGCGACAGACAAGGCTTTTAGCCCTACCGCCAAGACGGGATTGGCAGGATAAGAGACTGCAAGCGGTTGCTCTTTTGAAACAACAATGGCATTTGCATCCATATCAATCCCGGCAAAAGCAAACCCGCATAGGGTCAAAAACCGCAGACATTCCGCTTGTTTTGAAACAGGGGTTTTATTCTTTGAGCCGGTAAATGAGGGTATTTGCGTCACCAATAATGACCCGCCGTCCGTAGCAAGGTTTCCGTGATAACCTATATCAATCAATAAGTGATTGATATAGTGCAAAAACGGATAATTGCTGGGATTTATCGTTTTTCTCGGCAAAGCATACAAATTCCCGTCCGAAATCAAACGGTCGCAAAAATCATACAGGAAATCTCTAAAAGCAATTACGCCGTCCCGAATGACTTTTTCATCGGCAATATTGCTAATTTCCGGTCTTAGCGTATATACCTCCGGTATGTTTGCGGGTATCAGGTTTCTCATGTGTTTTGCATACTTGCCGATTGGTTTTTGTACTACTATCGCACCGTGCGCCATGCTCATCTTTTCTTCTCCTTTATGCTATACATCTATGCTATTTATTTTTGCCGCCGCGACGACGGCGGTCCCTCACTTTTTCGATCCTCTGTGCTATTTATTTTTACCGCCGCGAAGACGGCGGTTCCTCACTTTTTCGATCCTCTGTGCTATTTATTTTTGCCGCCGCGAAGACGGCGGTTGTTAGTTGAGCCTGCCTAAAAATTTTATGCCGCAAATTTTGCAAGATTTGTCAGCTTCGGCAACCTGCCTGTTTCCGCATGATTGGCACTCGTTTGTCCCATTTTCGCTGACAGATTTCGTCCTTTTGATATGCTCGTATTGCTCTTCCGCTTTGATTTCTTTGAGCTTTCTTACAACAACCACCACAAACAGAGATACAGCTATAACTAAGCAAACTAAAAACTCTGCCGACATGAATCGGATCAAATGCGAATCGGACACGCCAAGTGAGAATACTACGTATTTTACCATAAAAACAAATACAAATACAGACAAAGCTCCGAAGATTACCCATACTTTGCGTTTTAAATAACCCTTTTTCCCTTTCATTACAATACCTCTTTCTCTTTGATAGGAAAGAGTAAATCAAGCTGCAAATTTTCCATTTTGCTGTTTTGGGTATAATTATAAAAATTAAGTATCTCCTCAAAGCCCTCTCCCGCCTTTGTTTCCTTTGACTCCCAGCGCGGAGAACCCCAGTCGTTGGCGTACTTCTCGCTTGCGTTGACCCATTCTCCGAGCCGCCGCCAATCTTGGAAATCCCACTCGCGCAAAACATGGGCGGCATACAGCCCTCCGCTGAATTTCCGCTTTACGAGGGGCGGGGGGACTTCCATATCATCGGGAATGGACACCCACGACTCATACATTTTTGACGGCGCGCCGATTCCTTGAAATTCAGGTGAGCAATCAAAACCGAAACCGCGCGCATCGGGTTTGATTTTTAACAGTCCGCTCTGAGCTACGAATTTGTTTATCGCGTCCATTGTATTTTCCTCGGCATTTTCAATATCTGCGTAAGCTGCGGCCACCGTCATCGGCGGCAGATAGACTATCCGCACATCTTTATCTTCCGGCTTCATCAAATCTTCGCTCGCTTTGTTAAGATCGTCAATTGATTTTTCATCGGGCAAGGTATTGCTGGGAAAGGATATGCTTTCCACAATGGCAAAAACACAGTTATCGCCCAAGTAATCAAGCTGCAAGCGCATATTTGCTTTTTCGTGCAATTCTTGAACAAGACGGTAGAGTATGGATTTGACGGTTGATAAGGCTGTAATTTGCTCGTCCAATTCGCTTATATTACGCTCAAATATTTCAATAATACCAACGGCATCATCATTTCCGAATATCTCGCGTATCTGCTTGACGGGAACACGGAGTTTTCGCAAAATAATGATTTGGCGGATTTTGCGTATGGCGGCCTCATCATAAACCCTATAGGCATAATCCTCCATACGCCCGCTCTCGATCAAACCGATTTTCTCATAATAACGGAGCATACGGCTGGATATGCCGAGATTTTTTGATACCGCACCGACTGTCTGCATTTGTTTCATTGCGCTGTTCGCCTCCTTTTTTTCCACAGCATAAAGTATGACACGGTGTCCGTGTCAAGAGAAATTTTTTACGCTTCGCTCAATACCCGTTTGGGTTGGATTTTTGCCAACGCCACGAATCGGCGCAAGCCTCCGCTATGGTCTTTTTCGCTTCCCAGCCAAGCAGCGTTTTCGCTTTATCAACCGACGCATAGCAAATGGGGCTGTCGCCCGGGCGCCTCGCGGCAAATTCCGTTTTTATCTCCACGCCCGATGCCTTTTCAAAAGCGCAAATAAGCTCCATCACGCTGACGCCCTTGCCGGCTCCCAAGTTGAACACGCTCACACCGTGGTTATTCTCCAAATACTCTATCGCCGCTATATGCCCTGCCGCCAAATCCTCTACGTGGATATAATCTCGGACACCCGTTCCGTCGGGTGTATCATAATCGTTTCCGTACACGTATAGCCGCGAACGCCTGCCGACAGCGGTTTGCGTTATATATGGCATCAGGTTATTTGGGGTGTCTTGCGGGTCTTCGCCGATTTGCCCGCTCTCATGCGCCCCGATTGGATTAAAGTATCGCAGCAAAGCAACAGAGCGGAGCTTATTTGCGTTTACCGCATCGGTCAATATCTGTTCGCACATGCGTTTTGAGCGGCCATACGGGTTTGCGCAGTTGCCCGTTGGCGAAGCCTCGTCCAGAGGCATATCAGACCGCAAATCGTAGACCGCGGCGCTCGATGAAAAAACGAGCTTAAAAACGCCGTGCTCGTTCATGGCGCAAGTCAGGGCAATTGTGGAATCAAGGTTATTGGCATAATATTCAAGCGGTTTATCTACAGATTCGCCCGGAGCTTTTAGACCCGCAAAATGTATAACAAGGTCTATTTTGTTTTCCGAAAAAATCTTATCGAGCTGATCTTTTTCGCGCACATCTGTCTCATAAAAACTAAAATCACGTTTTGCCAGCTTTTTCATACGCTCGATAACCTTAGTTTTGCTGTTTATAAAATTATCGGCAACAGCGACGTCAAAGCCGCGTTCAAGCAGCTTTAACACCGTATGGCTTCCTATATACCCGGCTCCCCCGGTAACCAATATCATCATGGATAAATCCTTTCTAAATACCCGTCATCACGACGGCGGCGGACATCACGCATTATACGTTGATGATGCCGTAGCTCCGCCTTTTCCCGTCCAATTGGTGTGAAAAAACTCGCCCCTCGGCTTATCTACACGTTCGTAGGTGTGCGCGCCAAAATAGTCGCGCTGCGCTTGAAGCAGGTTTGCGGGTGACCTTGCGCTTTTGTACCCGTCAAAATAAGTGAGCGCGGCGGTCAGCGCGGGAACAGCAATTCCGCAAAGCAGTGCCTGTGAGCAAACCTTGCGCCACCCGCTCTGCGCTTTTGTTATACTCTCTTTAAAATACGGGTCGAGCAGCAGATTTTCCAAATCCGGGTTTTTGTCAAACGCCTCTTTTATATTTTCCAAAAACGCAGAGCGGATGATACAGCCGCCGCGCCATAGCAAGGCGATTTGCCCGAAATTCAAGCCCCAGCCCATTGACTTTGAATACGCCCGCATGAGCGCGAAGCCTTGAGCGTATGATATGATTTTTGAGGCAAAAAGCGCGTCTTTTATATCGCTGATAAATTTATTCTTCTCGCTCTCGCCTACGCGCTCTCCGGCACCTCCAAAACCGCGTCCAAAAGACCCCGAAAACACCTCCGACGCCCTCACCCTCTCATCTTTTAACGCCGACAACGCTCTGGCATACACCGCTTCGCCAATGAGTGTGAGAGGTATGCCCTCATCGAGCGACGCGATAACAGTCCACTTTCCCGTGCCCTTTTGACCCGCCGTATCAAGGATTTTTTCGACCAACGCGCCTCCGTCCGCGTCCTTATGCGCCATAATATCTCGCGTTATCTCGATCAAATAGCTGTCAAGCTCGGGTGTCTCGTTCCACGCGGCAAACACATCATGTATCTCGTCGGCGTTCATGCCGAGATAGTCTTTCATCAGCAGGTATGCCTCGCAAATAAGCTGCATATCACCATACTCTATGCCGTTGTGTACCATTTTGACAAAATGCCCCGCCCCGTCGCCGCCGACCCACTCACAGCAAGGTATATCGCCGTTGACCTTTGCGGATATTGCTGTAAATATGGGTTTTACATACTGCCATGCTTCGTATGAGCCGCCCGGCATTATGGACGGGCCGTTTAAAGCTCCCTCTTCGCCTCCCGATACCCCCGTGCCGATATACAAAAGCCCTTTGGACTCGACATAACGCGCACGGCGTATTGTGTCCGGGAAATGGGTGTTTCCCCCGTCAATGATAATATCGCCCGGCGACAAAAGAGGTATCAGCGCGTCAATATATTCGTCCACGGGCTTGCCCGCTTTCACCATGAGCATAATTTTTCTGGGAACAGTCAAAGACAAAACAAGCTCTTCTAACGTATAAGC
Organism: Oscillospiraceae bacterium; assembly: GCA_009777235.1. Taxonomy (GTDB): domain Bacteria; phylum Bacillota; class Clostridia; order Oscillospirales; family Oscillospiraceae; genus WRMH01. The sequence goes on along the minus strand of WRMH01000001.1, from coordinate 134,324 downwards.
GGCGAGAATATTTTTATCTGCTCCCCGCCCCTTGATAAACTGCCCGGTTTTCTCTGCCGTCCGGTTATATACGCAAACCGAAAATCCACGGCTTTCGATGTTCAAAACAAGGTTTTCGCCCATCACGGCAAGCCCAATCAACCCAATATCAGCTTTCATATCTCTCAAAATCTCCTGTCTTATATTTATCCGCTGCGCCAAAACCGCCGCCAAATCACCGGCTGACCCTTGCGTTTCCCTCAAAAATGCTCCAAACCATTTTTTCATCGGGCGGCGAAGCATAATCCTCCAAAACGGTCGTGGCGAGCGCGCCCGAGCCCCACGCAAACCGCGTCGCGTCCTCCGGCTTCATGCCCGACAAAATGCCGTACAAAAGACCGCCCGCAAACCCGTCGCCGCCGCCGATACGGTCAAGCACGCGAATAGGGCGCGGCTCAATAACCGTCCACTGATCCCCAAAGAGCGTTATCGCCCCCCACAGATGCTCATTTGCCGAGACGACCTCGCGCAACGTATTTCCAAACACGCCCGCGTTTGGATAAGCGATTTTTATGCGCCCGACCATTTCCTTAAACCCGTTTATCTGCGCGGCTATATCGCCGCCGCCCTCTTTTGGTCCCTCAATGCCGAGGCATAGCTGATAATCCTCCTCATTGCCGATGAGTATATCCGTCATGCCCGCCATTTCGCAAAAAGCCGCGCGAAGCTCACTCTCCCGGTTTTTCCAAAAGGTAGCCCGATGATTCATGTCAAATGACACAAGCGAGCCGTGCTTTTTTGCGGCGCGAATGACCTCAAGGCAAAAGCGCGTCGTTTCGGGTGAAATCGCCGCCACAAGCCCCGACAAATGAAGAATTTCGACCCCAAGCTCTCCGAATATCCGCTCAAAATCAAAGTCTTTAGCGTTAAGCTCCCGTCCGACCTCCCCCGCGCGGTCGTTATGAACACGCGGGCCTCTCGCGCCAAAGCCGCTGTCGGCAATATTAAACTGATGGCGATACCCCCACGGACCGCCTTGGTCAACGTCCGGACCGATATGGTCAATATTGCGGCGGCGCAGCTCGCTCTTGATAAAATACGATATGGGGCTGTCTTTTACAAAATTCGTGAGGACAAGCCCCTTTACGCCCAAAGCCGACGACACGTTCACGGCATTTGACTCCGCGCTCGTCGCCTGCATGATATACATATTGCTTGTGTGCACGGGCGCGCCGTTTGGCGGCGTTATGCGCACCCCCATGCTTGTCGGCGCGGCGACACCGTATTTGCAGCCCTCGCGTAATTTTATTTTCATTGTAATTCTCCTTTTCATGCGTTTTTTCTCGCGCAACGCTTCGCCTTACATCGGCGGTTTCTTCATTCCCTCACATCGGCGGTTTCTTCACTCCCTCACATCGGCGGGGCACGACGCAGTCCTCGCGCAATATTACCTTTTCAGCGAGATGAGTAAAATTCCCGCATGACCTCAAAGGCGGGTTTTTTGTACTTCTTATCGGCGGACAAAAGCCCCTTGATGTTATAATAATTTTGCATATGGTGCAGCCTTCGCGGGCAGCGGAAATCATAAAATATCCAAGGGCTTATACCTTTGACATACGAAATGCCGCCAAGAACCTCAAGCTGCTTTTCGTAAACAGCGCGTTGATTTGCCTCCGTATACAGCTCGCCCGCAGTTCCGCCGGACTTTGCCTTGGCATCGGCGCCAAACTCGCTGATGATGACAGGTTTATAAGGTCGGCTGTTTTCAAAGATGCGCGGCAGCTTGGAAAAATCCGGCTCATACCAGCCGTAATATTCGTTGATTCCTATAACGTCCAAATGCTCATCTAACCTGTCGGCAATCTTCAGAAGTTTAGAATCAACTATGCAAGCTGCGGAAATCAGCCGGGTATGATCCAACTCCCGCGCCTTTTTCGCCAAACGGGTCATAAACGACAGCCTGTCGTCGGTGTCGGCATTTTCATTGCCCACCGACCAGATGATCACGCAAGCGCGGTTGCGGTCACGGACAATCAGCTCGCTCAATTGATTTTCGGCGTTCTTATAGACGTCAGCGTTATCAAACGCAATAGCCCAATATACCGGAATTTCCTCCCACAGCATAAGCCCGACCTCATCGGCTATACGCGCCGCCGCCTCATGATGGGGATAGTGAGCGAGCCGCATAAAGTTACAGCCCATCTCCTTTGCCAGCGCGAAATTTTCACGGATTTCACATTCGGTGAGCGCGTTGCCGTTTTGCACGCTCTCCTCGTGGGTGCAAACGCCTTTTAAGAAAATCTCCTGCCCGTTTAGGAAGATAGCCCCATTTTTTACCGAAATTTCCCGAAAACCGACGCGCTCGCGCAAAATATCTTCCCCATAAGTAACAGTCATATCGTATAAATGCGGATTTTCAGGACTCCAAAGTGAAGGGCTTGCGGCAAAAGTAACCTTTCCATCGCCATCGCAAATTGGAATGTCAACACGCACACCGAGCGCGGGAATGTCAAGGACAGCCGCGCCTTTTTTATCCGCTCCGTCAATTTTGACACACGCCTGAATAGTGCCGTCTGTGCCATCCGACACAATAGTGCCATCTGTGCCATCCGGCACAGATGGCACTAAAGAAATAAAAAAGTCTTTGATAAAGGTGCGGGGCACACGCAAGAGCGACACCTCGCGAAAAAGCCCCCCATAATTAAACCAATCCGTGTTGTCATAGGGCACTCCGGTACTCTTTCGCGTGTTGTTTACCACCACGAGCAAACGGTTTTGGGATTTTAAAAGCTCTCCGACCTCAAAGCAAAACGGCGTATATCCCCCTGTGTGCATTCCGATATACTGTTTGTTTAAAAATACTTTTGCCGAAGAGTTTGCCGCCCCAAACCTCAAAAACACTCTCTCGTTTTGGGCGGCTTCAAACGGGAAATCACGTACATACACCGAGCTGCCCTCATAGAGGAAATACCGCTCCTTTAAAAGATTCCAGCAAGAAGGCACAGTAATAGTTTCCCACTGCTCGAAAGAAAAATCCAGCGGAAAAGGCCGCCCGTCTCCGTCGGCATAGACCTCTTCATACCATTTTGAGCGCAGACAATTGTCGTATTGGTCAACGCCAAACCGCCACTCTCCGTCTAAAGAAATCCGCTCTCTGCCATAGTCGCAGATCAGCCCGTCAACGCCTATTTGTTTTTCGTAAAACGGGCGTTCATAGTCCTTTAAATGTATACTTTCCGTAAAATTGCCAATATCCGTTTTTTTTATGAAAATCAACTCCCATCAAAAAGTCTGCGGCGACGAGCAGGCTGGCGCGGTTGCCGTCGGCAGTGTTCGGGTTCGGTAATTTCAGCGAAGGTGATATATTAAATTGACAACAAGTTCACCTATGCTTCAATTACTCTTATAACGGCTCGCACAACAGCGTTGATTTTTTCTATGCGTAGTTTTCCGATTTTATATGCGACAATACTTTCGTCGGCGGTAAAAAGTTTATTTGGCCTAACATTGCTGACAACGTTGAGAGAACCTTTTTCAACATCTGATAAACTAACGCTAATCGCTTTATCATCTTTGACGTTTTGGCTTGTGATTTGGCAAAGAATTATGTCATCACCGCCCGGGTCGGCAAGAACTAACGCGGGGCGTCTTTTTGAAGTGCTCAAATCCGAAAACGGAAAAGGGATAACTACAATATCGCCCTTTATAAATTTGCCCACGCCTCATCTTCCTCCGGTTTCTGCCAATCCTTAGCGAGGGAACGTTCGCTCGCAAACGTTATGTCACTCACCGTGGCTGACTTTTGTTTCAGAAACAGCACATATTGAAACACTTCGTCAATTATATTTTTTGGAAGTGTCTCAATTTCATTAAATAATGCCTGCTTGCTCGGCATAAATATTACCATCCTTTTACTCGCGCATTGCACCACGGCAAAACGTGTATAATTATTGTGTGATAATCATTATACCCTTTTTAATCTGTTTTGCCAATTATAAAATGAACTCTCAAAAACCCCCTTTGCAAATCAACGCGATGTACGCTATAATTGAGCGAGAGTGAGCATTGCTTGTGTGTTGTCGAATGGGCAGGGCAGGTATGCAAAGGGTTTTGGAGTTGGAACAGAAAGGAAACAAAAGCGATGAAAGGAACAACGATAAGAATTGCAGCTCTGCTTCTAATGCTCATAGGTGTCTTTGTTACTGTTTCAATAGCCTATGAATTGCCTCCTGACGATGGCGGCGATGACCTCATTGTTTCGAATTTGAACGATGTACAAGATGATTTGCAAGATTTGGAAAATGTAAAAGCTAACGCCTGCCACACTCTTTCTGAGGACGATTTCCTCTCGCTTTATTTAGAGGAAATGCTCTATGAATTTTATCAAAACGAAAAGGTTTCGTATATATTTTATACGGAATTGGAATTAAATGACTGTAGCCACACACAGGAATGGGCTCCATGGCTGGACGAGTTCTTTTCATCTGACCCGGACAATTATTATAATCAAATCATTCCAAATGAAGGCGAACAGATAAAATACTGTGTTGAAATAGATTTGGGCGATTTTGATTATGTTCCGAAAAGTTTGACTGTGATTTGACTGTGAAAGGATAATATGCAATGAGCAAGAAGAGACTTATGCGCGTGATACCCCTGCTTCTCGCAATCTGCCTCATGGCTACAATCAGCGGGTCGGCTTCGCCAAATACCCGCAGTTCGCGCTCGGTATATATTTTCTACGATTCCACAACTCCCGGCGGCATAGTGGCGAATATGAACACCATCTTTAATTACTCGACCAATGCTTTCAACACCAAGTTTGGCCTCAGCTTTTCGGCAAACAGCATTTCAAGCTACAGTTCACTAAACGGCGGAAACTGCCCTCTGCCAAATAGCCAACTGTGTACCCTTTTAAGTTTAGGCTGCGGTTCGGTTTGCATAGGCAATCATCACAAGAGCTTTGAGCGCTTGCTTGCCGCGCTGCCGAATTTAGGCTCCACGCACTCGCTGGGAGTCGTCGGTCATGCTTTATGCTCCACGTCACTACTCACCCATTTTCAAGCGGGGGGCGCGGCTTATATGCCGTCCGGAGGAAGACGGGCTGTGGTCTCAAGCGAATGGTCTGAGCCAATAGAGTTTCTTATACAGCACGAGCTTTCTCATAATCTTGGCGCACTGGATCATGGTGGCTCGGTTGACTGTGTTATGAAGTCGCCCGGGGTATACATGAATGTATGGTGTCCAACCTGCATCGCCACAATACAAAGCAACATATAGCCTTGCTACTTACAATATGAAAAAGCGGAGCCTTCCGCAGAGAAAATCCCGCGTCTGAGATACACATATGCGATTACAAGCACACGAAAATTCACAGGAGGACAAAGAGCAATGAAAAGCAAAATGATATTACTTGCTGTTTTTATGACACTACTCTTGGCGTTATTTTGCGGTTGCGGCGGCGACGTAAGTTCCGAGCAAAATGATGGGCTTGACGAGATTGATTCCGGTATTGGCGAAACTGCGCCCGCAATCTCCAGTCAAGCAAACGGTGGCGAAGAGAATACCGCCGCAAACTCCAATCAAGCAGATGAACACGGAGGAGGTATACAGGCACGCATTTCCCAGTGGGTTGAAGTTCCTGTCGGCGGTAACTTTGTTTCCGAAGTTATGAAACTTATTGAAGCCTCAAAAACGCTGAAAGAAGACCATGAGGATTATTTCCTGTTCTCTTTGAGCAAATTACAGGAAATAACGGAGTTTTACAGCTTGGAGAAAACATATATTGAGGGATATGCGCTTGGAGCGGCTTATATTACTGAAGTCAACTTTATATTCTTTTATTTCTCCGACAAAAATGAAATAACTGAAACAACATATATTTCAAACCGCATAGTCATACACATAGACAGGCAAGACTACATCAATGAGCATCTGCCCGATATTGACCTATTGCAATATCACTTGGATAGTCATGTTCCGGGAACTGCCCGTTTGACCGAGGACGACCTGCTGTACTTTGATACATCGGGAATTATCAAGGCGCGGCTTGGCGGCACAACAGTAACTTTGCAGCCGCAGGGGATTGGAACGAGCGCGAGCTATGAAGACTTGCGCGACCTTATCTTGAACATCGTCGAAACGGCAAAGCTCGTGACCGTGAAAGGATAATCAATCGCAACACCTCGCAAAAAGCCCTTTCCACCCCTAAATCCGCAACCACCGCAAACAGTCACAAGGAGGAACTGTTTCATTATGAAACAGTTCCTCAAACAGTTGCAAATGCTGCGTTTTTCTTCGGAAAAGCACAAAATCACCGCGCCGCAGACGCCCGATCTCGCGCAACACTAAGCCTAAACGCGCTTAACTCATCTTCGGGCAAATCCAGCGGCTCCACCCCGCGTTCACGGCAATAGCGGCTCAATGAGCGATAGTCGTATTCATGGGGCGCGTTTTTTTTCGGCTGAAACGCGACATAGCCGCCGGCTTTCGAGGCCGCTTCATCTACTGTCAGTCCGTTATACTTATCGTCGAACATCCAAATCACCCTCCAGAGTATACATTTCAATCAATTTATATGCCTCTTTTTCATCAATATCCATACGGTAATCATGAATCCGCGTGCGCAAGAGCTTTGCGCCAAACTGTACGGCATAATGTTCCGCCAATTCAGGATTTTTAGCTTCAAAACAAATATATCCGCCAAAATCCAACGCAATGGACAGCTTTATGGCAATCGCAAACAAGTGACCGCCCACACCCTCATATGCTTTGTTTGATGATTGGTTGTGCGGAGCGCTTTCCATCAAGCGGACATATACCGCGCCGCGTATGATCTCGGCGGCAACAAGCCCTTGAATTACGTCATCGCCTTTAATTTGCAGCTTATAGATGTTGCAGTAAGACAATCCAGCGTCAGCCCAATCAAATCTCCAGCCCTTATCTTTCAAACCACTAATGTCGTCTGCTGTGGCTAAGGAAAAGGTCGTTTGCAAGACCTTGCCGGTTGCCGCTTCCACCAAGCACGGCGTTAATTTGTCTATGAGAATATCAAGCCGCATCCGCTCCACCTCACCTCATATTTAGTATATCACCGGGACACAAAATTGTAAAGATTAAGCGCATGATCGCTCTCTTACACCTCTCGTGCACACCCCAATCCCAAAAAAATTTACTCTGAAAATTTGGGGAAACACACTCTCAAAAAAAAAGATGGGGAAACACACTCTCAAAAAATAGTTTGACAATTTCGCGTCAATGTGCCATAATGAGCTATGTTTACGGTTAGTTTGCATTGCGAGCATACGCTACTTAGAGCTTTGACCTCCGTAAAAAGTGGCTGTACGGCTCATAGCGGGGTCTTCGCAAACTCGCTCGCATACTAATTTTAGATAATATTCGACCTTTTTTGTCTATAGCTCGCTCAAACAGTGCTCGACCTTTTCCGCTATTTCGCTTACAGCCTCTAGCGAATTAAATACTTAAAGAAACAAAAATGTCGGCGCGTACGCCATGCCCCTAATGCCTTATAGCTAATTGTAACTACAAACATGGCGTTTTTTACTCCGCTAAAAAGCTCTAAGCAGCATATGCTCTAATTACAAACAAATCCGCAAAAAAGAAACGATAAAGGTTGCAAATTATGCCGGAATGTGCTATAATTGATAAGCAAGCAAGCAAGCAAGCAAGCAAGCAAGCAAGCAAGCAAGCAAGCAAGCAAGCAAGCAAGCAAGCAAGCAAGCAAGCAAGCAAGCAAGCAAGCAAGCAAGCAAGCAAGCAGATAATACCGTTTTCTTTCCGTGCGCTGACCAGCGCACTGCGCACTGCGCACTGTGCTGACCTAAGCCTCAGGCTATACGCATATCTGCGCGTCAAATTTCACATAAACCACCAGGCGGTTATTCCCTTGCCGAGGGGAGACCCGCTTTTTTGCGTTCCCCGCACCCCATATAACAAAAAATCGGCATAACCCGACAAACAAATTTAGGAGGAGAACAAAATGAACACAAAAACACGCTTATCCACAGAAACGGCGCGTCAAGGATTCCGCGCCATACTGGCAACACTACTGACCATAGCAATGGTGCTAACATTCATACCCGGCGGCTTCATCGCGCCGCTGACGGCAAGGGCGGAGGAGCACACTTGGAGTGGTGCCGGAAGTTCGATATCCGTAGCAAGCGGCGACACGGTGATCCTTACGAGCACTTCGTACGGAACGCTTACGGTACCGGATGGCGCAACAATCGACATAAACGGCACCGTAACCGGCGGCGCGGGAATTGCCATTCAAATGGCACATGCAAGTACCATTGTGAACTGGACTGCCGATTACAGCGGAGAAGCAACCCGCCTGATTGACCTTAACCCAACAAATACTGCGAATAGCGGACTCGGCACATTTAATTTTAATGGCGGTACTGTTTCTAATTCACAAAGCGGCGGCGGCAGTTTCACTCTTTATTCCAGTGGACAATCCAACCTTGCTATTGTTGTGAATGGCGGCAGAATTGAACATAATGTCGCTGGCGGCTACGCAATTTATGCGGGAGGGGCGGTAACTGTCAATGACGGAATCATTCACGGAGAATCGCGTGGTATTGACGCAAGATGTCCCTCGACTTCGGCCATAACGATTAAAGGCGGAACTATTTCAACAAACCATGGTTATGCGATAAGCCTTTATAATAGCGGCGTGTCTCTTATTATAGAAGGAGGCACTATTTTTTCCGCTGTCGGCAGCTCTACGGGTGAAGCAATAAATGGTTTCGCCGACGTTCCCGGTAATTATAATATCCAAATAACAGGCAATGCAACGATTTACGGAGATATTGGAGAAGATGTTACCATTACGTCTGCAGGCTCGATTACTGTTCCTGTAAGCGAAACACTTACAGTTAGAAGAGGTTCCGTTACAATTACGAATAACGGTACAATCACAAATAACGGTACAATTACTAATGGGGGGACAATAGGAGGAACCATTACAGGCAGCGGCACTATGACAAACACAGGAGCGAGTGTGAGAGCCGTAGCCGGACTTACTAACCCGACGCTAGGCCCGCTCTCATCAAACAGGGCCACGATTACCTCGACCGAACCCAACGCGACGACATCGGTAAATATCACGGTGACAACCACTACCGGCGCGGTCGCCACCTATTGGAATAATGCAGCATACATTGCTGGCTCGGAACTGACCGGCATGGACGTCACGGCGTTTCCCCTTGTCGTAGGCGAGAACACGGTGTATGTACGGGTCATATCAGAGAACGGGGCTACGACAAATCAATACACTATGACCATCACGCGGGCGGTGCCCGTTATCACCATAGACACACAACCGGCTGTGACGACCAACGTCACGCAGGGCAGCATAACGGAAACCCTGACCGTGGCGGCAAGCGTTTCCTCAGGCGACACGCCGAGTTACCAGTGGTACAGCAACACGGTGAACAGCAACACGGGCGGTACGTCTCTTGACGGGGCAGGCGGCGCGAACACGGCGACGCTCACCATTCCCACAACGCTAACGGCGTCGGGCAGTCCATATTATTACTACTGCGTGGTCAGCGCGACAGGCGCGACGGACGTCACGTCAAGAGTAGCCACGGTTAATGTCACGCTCCCCGCTCTCAGCGGCACACCGACCATAAGCGGTACAAACGCCATCGGGGAGCTATTGACAGTGAGCACCAGCCCCCTCAATGTGACATCCGGCTTTAGCTATCAGTGGCAGGCGGGCGGTGTGCCTATCAGCGGGGCGACAAGTGCAACCTACACCCTCAACGGCGCGGAAGCGGGTAAAACCATCACCTGCGTCGTAAGTAGCTCCAACGCCACAGGCAATGTGACCGCAACGCTGGCAGGCGGTGTTGTCCCGTATAACATCACCATAAGCAATGTCGACACAGGCACAGGCGACACTGCCGTAACGCTCTCGCCAGCCACCGGACGCGCAGGCGACATTATAACGCTAAGTTATGTCCTCGGCGAAACCGATGACGGCGGCGATCCTACAACAACGAACACACTATCGTTCACGGGCGGCACAGGGCTTGTAAACCTGACAACGGCAGGGCAAAACGTGACGCAAGACTACACCGTAAACGCAAGCGACGCGGTAGACGGCGTGATTGAGATAGTGGCGACATTCCTTCACACGGATTTGGAGGCGCAGACGCTCTCTTTCGCAGGCAGCCATGTGGATAAAATATTCGGCGACGCGGCGTTCACCTATGCTGCGACATCAGATCAGCCCTCTGTGGGCACGATAACATATACGAGCAGCAACGAAGCAATAGCAACGGTTGACGACGATGGTGAAGTAACGATAGTCAGCGCGGGCACAATCACTATCTCGGCGAGCATCGCCGCTGACACGACATACGCAGGTGCAAGCGCAAGCTACACGCTCACGGTATCAAACGCTTCCCAAGCCGCGCCGACCGGACTCCTCAAAACCGACGAAACAGCGGCGGGCGAAAACGACGGTACGATCACCGGCGTCACAGATGCAATGGAATACAAGCTCGACACAGACACGTCATATACATCTGTCCCTGCCTCAGAAACAGAGATAACAGACCTCGCGCCGGGTACATACCATGTACGCTACAAGGCAAAGACAAACTACGACGCGGGCGCGGACGCGACTGTGACTATCGCGGCTTACGCTCCGCCGCAGGCGCCGACAGATTCAAAGCCTGCGCCGGACATCAAACCGACCCCCGCTCCGTTTACCCCCGCCTCTTTCTCGACAAACCTCTACCTCAATGCTCTGGGGCGTGAACCCGACGAGGCCGGATATGACTATTGGATGACCGGGCTTCTCGACGGCTCGCTTAGCGCGGCACAGGTAGTCTACGGCTTTGTGTTCAGCGCGGAGATGAACGAGAAGAACTTAAGCAACGAAGAGTTTATAGAATACTTATACATGGCGTTCTTTGGGCGTGAGCCCGACGCGGGCGGGTATAACTACTGGCTCGCCGCGCTAAACTCGCACGGCGACCGCGTGCTGATATTCCACGGCTTTGCCGGTTCGCTTGAGTTTGAGCTGTTTTGCAAGGCGCACGGCTTTGTTGTCTACAACACGGCAGCGGTCAACTTCTGATGAATGTTTGGGCGGGCGCGGTCCTTTGGCGTTTATAAGGGCGGCGGCAAACAATATTCCTCTCCAAAGGCAAATATCCCTGCCGCCGACGCGCCCAACGTCTTCTTGTCCCTTTCACCCACCAAAAGCCCCTCTTGTTCAAGGGGCTTTTGGCGTGGTGGATAATAGTCAGAGCGTGCATAAAAATCATTCCGAGAGCGGAGCATGGATGCGGAGCGTCCGATCGTTTGCGCATGGATGAACGCAACTGATCGGGGAGGAATGATTTTATGACCGTCGCTTATATATATTTACATTTCAGAGAACTTTTAACATTTATTCATAAATCCATTGAATGAATATTACTTATGCTATATAATGATTGTTGTTTGCATCCGGACTGATAATTTAATTGGCAGGAGAACTATATATATGTCAAAAATCCGCTTAATGATAATTGACGACTCACTATTTTTCAGAACCTTTCTCACAAGGCAGGTCGGAAGAGAACCGTCTATTGAAATCGTGGGCAGCTTTGGCGACCCCGTCGAAGCCTCAAGAAACATCGCCGACCTGCGCCCGGACGTTATCGCGCTCGATATGGAAATGCCGAGAATGCGCGGCGACCAATTTCTAAAGACCGTCATGCCAAAACACCCAACGGTAAAAGCAATCGTCATCAGCGCGCTGTCAGGCAACGTATTTGACGCCATGCACAACGGCGCGATAGATTTTGTCGGCAAACCCGGCTCAACACCGGGATTTGACGAAACCCAGTTTATCCCGGAAATTATACAAAAAATAAAAGTGGCGTCAAAAGCGCACACCCACAGATACGCCGACCACAAACCCATGTCTCCCGCGGCACAACTCGCCGCAAGACCGGCCGCACCAAGCGCAATGCCGCGCCCCGGAGTGTCCCCGGCAAGCTCAAAGAGCCTTATCGCCATAGGCGCCTCGACGGGAGGCACTGAGGCCGTCATAGAAGTAGTGCGCAAGTTTCCCTCAAACACGCCGGGCGTCGTAATCGTGCAGCATATGCCCCCGGTATTTACAAAAATGTGGGCGGAGCGCGTTGACAGAATCTGCGCCATGAAAGTAAGCGAGGCAAAAAACGGAGACAGAATACAGCAAGGAACCGTCCTCATAGCGCCGGGCGGCAATGAACAGTTATATGTTCGGCAGGACGCGAACGGATATTACGTATACATCATGCCGGGAGCGAAAGTCAGCGGACACTGTCCGTCCGTAGACGTAATGTTTGAGTCTGTGGCAAAAGTGGCGGGCAAAAACTCAGTCGGTGTCATACTTACGGGAATGGGGGCGGACGGCGCAAAAGGGCTTACCGAGATGAGAAAAATGGGAGCTTACACGATCAGTCAGGACGAAGAGTCATGCGTTGTGTATGGTATGCCTATGGAAGCGGTAAAAAGAGGCGGTGTCTGCGATGAGCTGCCCTTGTCGGAAATCGGAGACAATGTACTCAAGAGGTTTAGCGGACGTTAAGACAAGGGTGCTTAATGAAAAAGAATGATGGATTAACAAAGAAACTTATAAATAAACTTAAAAATCTCCGCGCTCGCTTAAAACTGCCCATCGGCGTTAAAATAGCGTTATATATCTTACCCGTAGTCATAACGGCGCTTTTCTACATACTCCGCGAGTCGCGGAACGTAATGGATTGGGTCGTTTCATATATTGTGCTGCCGATTCGTAATTTTTTCGGACTCATGTCGTCAATATATCCTTTTGCCCTTATGGAAATCCTATGCACAGCCGCGGGAATTTTTCTCATATACTACATAATCAAATCGATAGTCAACTCATGGCGGAGACGTGAGAGATGGAAAGCAATGGGCAAACGCTTCTTGCCCATACTCGCAATAGCTCTATATATATGGGGCATCTTCTGTTGGCTGCAAAGCAGCGGTTATCATGCGGCGGGATTTGCCGAAAAACACGGATTTTCGGACAGCGGTACGGCATATGAGGACCTTGCCGCCGTGACGGAATTTTTCGCGAAAAAAGCAAGCGAGCTGTCCGTGCAGGTGGAGCGTGACGAAAATGGAAGCCTCATCTTCGACCGCCGCGTGATGTTTTACCAGTCAAGGCAAATATACAAAAATATATCGGGCGAGTTTGAGTCGCTGCAGGGCAGAGTCTACGCGCCAAAACCCATGACATTTTACTCATGGCTTATGTCGGCGACGGGCTATACCGGCATGTACTTTGCCCTGACGGGCGAATCGCTTATAAATACGCAAGCGCACGGAGCGTTTATGCCCGCGACCGTGGCGCACGAGCAGGCGCATCAGCTTGGCGTTTTTGCCGAAAACGAAGCAAACTTCGTGGCTGTCTTAGCTTGCGTGACATCCGGCAACATAACATTTGAATATTCAGGATACATGGTGGGGCTTAGCTATTTGTCAAACGCTTTGAGCGGCGCAAATTACGACCGCTGGAACAGGATTATGTCCGGCCTTTCCGATGAGGTAAAATTAGACAGGGCGCAAAATCAGGAGTTTTGGGCGTCTAAGACGACGGTAAATATAGGCTTTGATTTTCTCGACAGCTTCCTGTCGTGGTTATTGGGCGTGTCAAACGACGTCGTAAACACGGTTTACGACGGATACTTAAAATCGCAAAGCCAAGAGCTTGGCATTATGTCATACGGCGCGTGCGTTGACATGTTGGTCGAGTATTTTCGCGAAAACCCGGAGCTTGTCTCATGACACAGCACCGAGTGCGGTTGAAAACACCGCGTCGTCCGGGATTATGAAATTGATGCCCGTCACCTCTGTAACCTTTGAAAAAACATGCTTTGCCTGCGGGAAAGTCGCGAGAGTGCCCGTGATCACCGCGTCTTTTACCGTATCGTTTCTGAGGGCAAAAACCACCATCATACCCACTGTTTCAAACACCATATTGACAATGCCGAGCGCAATATCCGAATCGGACGCAACGCTCTTTAACTTGCCGAAATTTGCCGCGGTGAGATGGCGCGGCAAAGTATCAATATCCCGGCTGACTATATCGTCTACAAACAAATCAACATTATTCAAATCGCCTTTTTCCGCGAGGGTTAATATGGCGTTGATATCGTTTCTGCACGGCAGCTCCGACGACAGCCCGATGATCGTGCCGCCGCCTATTCCGGTGCCGCCGATATGCACAGAGCCGTTTTCGTCGGCTCGCACAAAAGCGGTGCCGGTACCCATGCTGACCGCGAGAGCTTCCTTGAGTCCGGATTGTATGAGCGCGCCGCGCCCGATAGCGGCAAACTCGCTGACCTTGAGCGTTTTGATGCCGTAAACCTGCTCGTCAATAAAAGACGCGCCCACTCCGGTCAGGTAAATTTCCGACACGTCAGACGTGCCGAGCTTATGAGTGCGCAAAAAATTTCCGATAGCCCCATACATGGACGTAACCTGATCTGCCGCCCTCACTTGCAGCATACCGACGCATTTTTGACCGCCCGCGCCGCCGTTTTCGGACACGCTGATTCCTACGATTTTTGTCGTAGAACCGCCAATATCTATTCCGAGTTTAATATTCATTTGCATTTCCTGATATATTTATAGTATAATATAGCATTACAACAGTGCTTATTATTGATACCTCATTATACCAGACAGCAGCAAATTTCGCAAATGCACAGACTATACCCCGCACCCGCTCCACACTCATACACGGGAGGTAAGATGATTTGAGATTCTTTTTTAGCGCAGTGCCTTTCTTTGACGCGAATATGCAAGTCCACGCCTACCGCATGATGACGGGTGACGGCGACAAACTCTTGGGCAGCGCCGAAGACCATAGAATGTTGGGCGGCGAATTGCTCGCGGCATCGCTCGAGTTTATCAAAGATATCGGGACAGAGCCTTTTGCCGGAGATAATGACTTTTTTGTCAATGTCAGCAAATATCAGCTCTTGATGGGTATGCCTTTATCTATGCAGATACCCACCGACAAATTAGTATGCGTGATACACAAAGATACGCTATTAGATAACGCCGCGTACGCGAAAATAGCTATTTTGAAGCGAAAGGGGTATCGCTTGGCCATAGACGGCTATCCGCGCAAAATGAGCATGGATACGTCGGTAAAGGTCTTTGACTATGTGCTGCTCAGCTGCAACGATGAAAACTTCACTTCGGAGCTTCGCGAAATACGCCCCTACATCTTCAAAACGAGGCTTATCATTACAGATGTCCCGGATATGGAACGCTTCAAAAAATATTCAGGAGCCAGAGGAGTGCTTTTGTCGGGCGATTTTTACAGCCAACCCATAACAAAAGGCGTAGTTGATATTTCCCCGCTGAAAATCAACGCGCTAAACCTGCTCGGACACATAAACGACGAGGCTTTTGATTTGGGCGAGGCCGCGACGACGATAGAACGCGACCCCGCGCTGTCCATATCTTTATTGCGTTTTATCAACGCCATGAACCCCGACCGCAGCCGTAAAATTGACTCCATTCGGAACGCCGTTGCGATCTTAGGTCAAAAAGAAGTCAAAAAATGGGCGTCGGTGGCAATCTCAATAGGCATGGGCGACGACCGCCCGAGCGAAGTAACGAGGCTTTCTCTCATTCGCGCCAAATTTGCCGAAAATCTTGCCCCGGCTTTTGAAATGGGGATAAAGTCAGGCGCGCTCTTCATCACGGGGCTTTTTTCAATGCTCGACGTCATCTTGCAAATGCCGCTCGATAAGGCCATTAACGAGGTCGCCGCGACCGGCGAAATCAGAGACGCGCTACTTGAGAAAAGAGGGCTGCTAAGCGAGGTTATGAAGCTCATCTTCGCGTATGAACGCGCCGATTGGCACAACGCCTCACTCATTATGGTAAAAAACGGCGTAGATATTGAAGAGCTTTCAAGCGCTTTCTTAGACTCATTGATTTGGTACAGGAATCTGCTTGACGCCATTGAGGACGAATCAAATACAGGCGAAGAGGAAAAAAGCGGGGAAGTCGAGGAAAGTTCAAACTCATGAGAATCATGGCCGTTGACTACGGTGACGCGAGAACCGGCATAGCTGTTTCTGATGTGTCCGCCGCGATAGTCGGCGACGCTTTTGTGATACATAGTAAAAACGCGCCGGAAACAACGCGCAAAATAGCCGATGAGGCAATAAGCCGCAATGTTTCATGCGTTGTTGTGGGACACCCCAAAAACATGGACGGCAGCCGTGGCCGCAGAGCCGAAAAAAGCGAGGCTTTGGCACACTCTCTGAGGCAAATATTCGACGCCGCCCTCTCACCGAACGGCGCCGCGCACGCCAAAAACAGAGAAACTGCCCCGACCGCCGCGCACTCCGCAGGCGAAACAAAATCAACTAAAGACATTGAGGTCAAGCTATGGGATGAACGCTTGACCACAAAGAGCGCGAACGTGATACTTACAAACGTCGGCAAATATGGCCGCCGACGCAAAAATACCGTTGACGCGGTAGCCGCGTCGCTGATATTAGAGTCGTATCTCGCCTCCCGGAGGTTTTGAAAAGTCTTGGCGGATGATGTCCGGGTGTCTGACAGGGATCGAAAGTTGGAAAAATTTTATGATTGTCCTTGAAAAAATCAATAAGACGTTTCGCGTAGCAAAACGGCAAGCAGGCTTCGGACGCGCTGTCAAAGCGCTTTTTTCGCGTGAATACGAGATTATCCATGCTCTAAGTGATGTCAGCTTCACAATCCGGGACGGTGAAATGGTGGGCTATATCGGGCCGAACGGCGCGGGCAAAAGCACCACCATAAAAATTATGTGCGGCATATTGACGCCGGACAGCGGCGCGTGCGATATTGACGGGCGGACACCGTGGCGCGAACGCACGGCGCATGTCAGGGATATTGGCGTCGTGTTTGGGCAGCGAAGCCAGCTTTGGTGGGATGTCCCTATCATTGACAGCTTTGAGCTGATACGCGACATTTATAAAGTGGACGGAAAAATATTCAAGGATAATTTAAACGAGCTGACCGAGCTTCTCGAGTTGCGCGAGCTGTTGAAAACACCGGCGCGGACGCTCTCGCTCGGCCAGCGTATGCGCTGCGAAATAGCCGCTTCTTTGCTGCATAATCCCAAAATATTGTTTCTCGACGAGCCGACTATCGGGCTTGACGCGGTTTCAAAAATCGCCGTGAGGCAGTTTATCAAAAAACTAAACGCCAAGCGCGGTACGACCGTTATTTTAACGACCCATGATATGAATGATATAGAAGCGTTGACAGAGCGCATTTTGCTCATTGGCAAGGGCAGGATTTTGCTTGACGGCAGTCTTGACGAACTGAAAAAACGCTCATCAGAGCGCAAGACTCTGATCGTTGAATATAGCGGAAACGCGCCCGCGCTTTGCGAAAAAATGACGCTTAGCGAATCGAAAGAGGGGCGGCTTGTCATCTCGCTCGACCCGGCGGACTTATCCGTATCGGACGCTATCGCCCGCCTCGCGGAACAAACGGAGCTGACCGACGTTTCTGTTTCCGGCGTCACCTCGGAGGAAATGGTCGCCGCGCTATACAAGGAATACAGCATATGAAAAAATATTTTGCGGTGTTTCGCATACGGTTTATAAACGCGCTCCAATACCGCGCGGCCGCGCTCGCGGGCATGGCTACGCAATTTGCTTGGGGCTTTATGGAGATATTTGCTTTTGCCGCGTTTTACCGGGCAAATCCTGACGCTTTCCCGATGGAATTTTCGCAGACGGTTTCTTATATATGGATGCAGCAGGCATTTCTCGCTTTGTTTATGATGTGGTTTTGGGAACACGATATAGCCGCCTCGATTACGGAAGGCGGGATAGCTTATGAAATGGTGCGCCCGGTTGACCTGTACGGCCGCTGGTTTTGTCAGGCGTCCGCCAATCGTTTGGCGCGGACGGCTCTGCGCTGCGCGCCGATTTTGATAGTGGCTTTTATTGTGCCCGAGCCGTACAAAATGGCTTTGCCGCCAAACGCGGAGCAGTTATTTTTGTTTTTGCTTTCGGCTATGCTGGCTCTGGGTGTCGTCATCGCATTTTCTATACTGATGTACATTTCACTGTTTTATACACTATCAACGACGGGCGTCAGGATAATTGCCGCGGTATTGTCAGATTTTCTCGCGGGCGGGGTTATCCCTCTGCCATTTTTCCCGGAGCCGATCCGCGCCGTCGCCGAGATTCTCCCGTTCGCGGCGATGCAAAATATGCCGCTTAGGATTTATGGCGGAAATATCGCGGGCACGGACGCGCTCGCGGGTATTATTTTGCAAATATTCTGGCTTGTGGCTTTGCTGCTTGCCGGGCGTTTTTTGATGGCCCGGGCGCTTAAAAAAGTCATTGTGCAAGGAGGCTGATTATGCGGCTTTACATGAAGTTTTTTGCCATGCACCTAAAGAGCCAAATGCAATATAAAACGTCTTTTTTCCTGACCGCGCTCGGCCAATTTCTTGTGTCTTTCACGACGCTTCTCGGCGTGTATTTTATGTTCTCGCGCTTTAATATCGTAGAGGATTTTGCGTTTGAACAGACCTTGCTTTGTTTTGCCGTGGTGCTTATGGCGTTTTCGATGGCGGAAATGCTGGGGCGCGGCTTTGATTTGTTCCCGCGCATGATCAGCAACGGCGAATTTGACCGCGCCTTAGTCAGACCGCGAAATGTCATTTTTCAAGTCCTCGCGGCAAAAATGGATTTCACGCGGTTTGGCAGACTGATTCAAACTATCGCCGTATTTTGCTATGCAATTCCAACCAGCGGCGTTATATGGACGTTTGATAAAATTCTGACGCTATGCCTGATGGTAGCTTGCGGGAGCTTGATATTCTTCGGGCTGTTTCTCATATACGCGGCATTTTCGTTTTTCACGATCGAAGGCTTGGAATTTATGAACGTCTTTACGGACGGCGGACGGGAGTTTGGACGCTATCCGTTTTCGGTATATGGGAAAAATGTTTTGATGTTCCTCACATTTGTAATCCCGCTGGCTCTTTTTCAGTATTACCCGCTTTTGTATTTGTTGGACAGAGAGCAAAGCGCGTTTTTTATGGTCACGCCGCTGATTGGCTTGGTGTTTCTATTGCCATGTTATGGTTTCTTTCAAATCGGGCTGCGGCGGTACAAATCAACCGGCTCTTGAGGGAGCGGGCTTGATTGATACACCCTCTACAAATTTTCCAGTACCTCACAGACTCGTTTCAGTTCCTTGCGAATTTCCAATTTTTGCGGGCATTTCGTTTCGCAAAGACCGCAATGGCTGCAATCGGCGGCTGTCTTTCCCTCACCCCAAGGATTTTTCTTATACCACTTATACTTGCCTCGGATTCCCTCGCCGAGTCCGTAAACGTGCGTGTGGATATAAAACTCAAATATCTGCGGAATGTCAATTTTTTCGGGGCAGGGCATACAGTATTTGCACCCGGTGCAATATAAGTCGCGCAGCTTTGCCACCTCTTTCATGGCGTCGCCCAAATCCGCCCATTCCTCCGCCGTTATTTCCCCGGCGATGTTTGCTACCTTGACGTTTTTCTCAAGCATATCAAGGTTTTCCATTCCTGCCAACGCGCAGCAGATATCGGGATTTCCCATCACATAGCGCAGAGCCAGCTCATAGGTCGCCGTTGATTTTTTGCCCGTCAGTTTTTCATAGAGGTCTGTTGGCGGTGAGAGCCGCCCGCCCCCGACAGGACCCATTGCGACCGTTCCAAGACCCTTTGATCGGGCGTAGGCAATCATATCCTCGTTCGAGCGGTCTAAAATATTATATTGGCACAGTACCGACGCCAATCCCTCAACCTTGTCAATTATGTATTTCATGTTCGCGGCCTCGTCGTGGAAGCTAAACGACATATGGCGGATCAAACCCTCATCCTTGCACTGGCGCACCTCGTCCATGACATTGTTTTTGATTATGTCGTCGGCGGTGCCCTTGTTGATACCCCAAAAATGGTAAAAATCAACATAGTCCGTCTCGAGCTTTTTTAGGCTTCTTTCCAGGAAACGGCGCAAATCGCCCGTTTTTTTATACTCGCCAAACGGTATCTTGGTCGAGATATAGACCTTGTCCCGGATCGTTTTGAGTGCCTTTCCGGTCGCTTCTTCCGAGTTTTTGTGGCAGTAATACGGCGCTGTGTCAAAATAATTGACCCCCAGCTCGTATGCCCGCATAAGCATAGGATAAGCCTTTCCCGCGTCTATGGAATATTCCTCGCCCGTTTGAATCTCCGGCAGACGCATCGCCCCGAAGCCCAGTACGGAAATCTCAATTCCCGTGTTTCCAAATTTTCTGTATTGCATAATTACAACCTTTCCATTTCCGCATTTAATAATGCTTTTAATACTTTTATTGCTTTAAGTATTTATTGATGATGGCGATCACCTTGTCATATGAGACGGGTTTGCCTATGTGCCCGTTCATGCCTGCCTCCATACATTTGTCTATGTCCTCTTTGAAGACGTTTGCCGTCATTGCGATAATCGGAATATCCTTTGCGCGGGCGGCCGCCCCCTGCCGTATGAGCTTAGTGGCAGTATATCCGTCCATTTCCGGCATTTGAATATCCATGAATATCATGTCGTATTTTTCAGGATTGGCTTCAAACATCTTTGTCGCCACAATGCCGTTTTTTGCACATTCGATGGTAAGGTGAGTATGCTCAAGCAGCGCGATCACGATTTCACAGTTTATTTCGACATCCTCAACAAGAAGCACGGTGTGACCGGTAAAGTCTTCATTTGCGTCGCTTATAGCTTCGCTTACGGCCTCGTCTTGAATCTCGCCGCTGTCCGCCGCCTGTCTGCCGACCCATTTTGAGCTTTGCCTCTTATCACGGGCAAGCCTCGCGGTAAACGATACTTTTGAGCCTTTTCCAACCTCAGATTCAACCCAAATCCTGCCGTCCATCATCTCAACGATACTCTTACAGATCATAAGACCAAGCCCAGTGCCCCCGAAACGGCGTGACGTACTCGCTTCGGCTTGCTCAAAAGACTCGAACAAACGCTTTTGCTGTTCCTGTGATATACCGATCCCGTTGTCTTGGATTTGGGTGCGTATGGTGTAGTAATCGTCCTCTTCACTCTCTAAGGACACGTCCAAACAAATCTCGCCGCCATAGTCCGTAAATTTGACGGCATTGGATAATACGTTCATCAATACTTGAGAAAGCCTTTGATCGTCGCCGAGCAGGTTTCCCTGAATATTTTTATCCACGTTTACATCAAGTATTTGATTTTTCTCATTGACCCGAAAACTTATCATGTCAATAACTTTTTCGAGCATTTCCTCGAGCGAGAAGCTGACAGGCGACAGCGCAAATTTGTTGGCTTCGATTTTTGATACGTCGAGTATATCATTTATTATACCGAGCAGATGGCTTGACGCATTATGTATTTGCCGGAGGGCATAGTCTTTTTTCTCAAGATTGTCCGAGCCTTCGCCTATGGTCGTCATACCCAAAATCGCATTGAGCGGGGTGCGTATCTCATGGCTCATATTTGAGAGGAAATTACTCTTTGCCGCGCTCGCGCTTTCGGCTCGCCTGCGGGCGATCTGGATATCCGAAACATCGGTCGTCAAAATGATATATCCGCATTTTTCGCCCTCATGGTCATAGAGGAAATTTGCTTTTCCCATAAAATAGCGATTGTCCTCTTCCCTGTGCATTATGTCAGCGTCGCGCCCCTCGTTGAGCGCCTTTATGGGATCGTATACGGAATCGAAAGGATAAACGCTGACATCATAATACCGGGTGCCGACGATTTCTTCCGCCGTTTTGCCGAGAGCTTCAAAAACTTTTTGGTTTGCGTAAACTATCGTAAAGTCCATATCCGTAATAACAAGCGGAGTTTTTACGCTGTTTTCTACGCTGTCGGCCATGTCGTCAAATGAATCCGCAAGCGCGCCAAACTCGTCATTTGCTTTGGAATTGATTCTAAAAGACCTGTCGCCCATACGGAAGCGATATAGGCCGGTCACGAGCTGTTTTATGTTTTTTGTGGTTGCGGATGCAACCAATGCAGATACGATTACTACAAATAAGAATATGGCAAGGCTTGTCAGCGCGAGCCGTATGATGCTCTCGTCCATGCTGTCATTTATCGCGCCTATGATACTTGCTTCCATATCCGCGACGGGGGCGGTAAAATCTTCTATGCCGGCGCCGATCGCCACAAAGGCAAAACCGCGCAGATTGCCTTGTGTTTCTGGCGAATATTGGCCTGTATAATACGGTATCGCCCCTGCTGTCGTCGGTTTATACAGCCCGCTCCATAAAATATAAAATGAACCGGATCCGCCGTTTTTTGTCAAATCCATCCACCCCGTGCATTGAGGCGCGTTGTTGAGATAACGCCCGTCAAGACCGACAAAACCCGCAGCGGTCAAAGCTCTTGCCGGAGTTTTCAGGCGCGACTGATAGTCAAGCAAGGGCGCGCCGTCATTTCCGATAATAATATTACCCGAGCCGTCCCTAATCGCCCGCTCTCCGAATTGCGGGAGAATTTCCCTGTCGTCCTTGTGCGCTTCGTAAAACGCCCCCCAGCTTGTGCCTTCTAAATTGCCTGAAAGGTTGTTCCATGACGGGTTGCTCTCGAGCCACTGCTGTCCGCCGTTTGTATACCAAAAATAAAATGGCGTGTCGTCGGCAAGCATGGTGTTTCCGTCTAAATCCAATATAGGTATCGGGCTATTGTCGTCGTCTAATAGGAATCCGCCGTTTGAGGTGTCGCGATACATCGCATTCCCGCCTTCCAGCCACGGCACCTGCGGCTCGCCCGTGATCGGGTTGTAGCCTACGATGGAATGATGGCGGGGGTGGGCTATACTTCTGCATTTGTAGTCCCAAATAAACGCATAATTTCCCTCTCCGGCATCCGCCACGACAGTGTATCTCTCGCTCATGGGTGTAATGTGATCAACAAACTCCATGATATGGTCATGGTTGAGAGCCATAGTGACATAGCCTGTGATATCACCGTCGGCATCCATCACCGGAGTCGCCCATCTGACTATGCCTTCAAAACGCTGTCCGACCGGGTTTTCCAAGCTGGCAAACGCCTGCTGCCTTGCCGCCTTTATAAATTCTTCGGCAGGGAGATTTGCAATCTCTAAAAGCTGTTCGTAGTTTGGGTGGGTTTCGGGGACATCGTTTTTGAGCGCGCCCGGCGTATATGTGCCTATATAGTTTGTTCCCACATATGCGCCGATCACGTCCGAAACATATATTTCACCGGGCTTTAATTTTAAAAGCTCCTGCCAGTATGTTTCCGCTCTGACATATGTATTCATTTTGTCCGATACATCAACCTTTTGCGGGTTTAGCGGGTAATTCACTTTGGTTGTATCGGGGTTTACATATTTGAAAATCTCTTGACCGCTCAGGTCAATATATGTGATTTCATCGTAAAGAGGAATAAGCTCTGGGTACTGGGAAAATATTTCGGGAGGTCTGTAGTTAAAGCCGCTCCCCAATTGAATATCGTTATTTTCTACATTTGATGATATATCGAGCGAGACATCAAACAAATCAAGACCCGCTTCGATCCAATAATTTCCGTCATCGGAGAGTATCCACTCCCCTACGGGCATAATATTTCCGTTTCTGTTTTCCGAAAAGATTTCGTATGACGTATCTGACGGTATCAAATTTGCAAGCAGCCGTATATCCTGATCGCGCTGGTAGAGAAATTCGGATATTGCCGCCGCCGTGTCGGTGGTCATTCGCTCTATATTATTCCTCGCGATATCGTTTATGGCCACAGACGAGTCGTCTACGGAAATAGTGCGCAGCCTGTCGCTGAGAGCGGAAATCTGATCCCACGCAAAAAAGGTAAAAAGTCCTGTCGGCAATGCCATGACCGCGATAAAAACCACCAAGAGCTTTGCCCGAAGCCCCAGCTTTAGCCATCTTTTCTTGGTTTTCTTAGTTTTTTTAGTGTCCGCAATTGCTTTTGCCGTGTCTGCCGAAACTGCTTTTTGTTTTTCTTTGGCATCCGCTTTTTGCTTGGCTTTGGCATCCGCGTCCGCTTTCCGGTCTGCCTTGACGTCCGCTTTTGTCTTGACGTGCTTGCCTGCCTTTTGCTTGACACGTTTGTTCTTTTTTACCGTTTTTTCTTTGCTCATTTAATATTCCCTTGATGTTAAACTTTTCGCACACCGGGTCTGCTCACTATAGCTCCCATTTCAAGTCACAAAAACAACTAATCAAATTATATAACAAACACCGCAGATATGCAACCGGGCAGCGTCATACAAAGATGTACGCCCGCAGCGACGAGTTTATCATCACCGGGGGCGTAAACGTAAATGGTTGCGGGGGCAGGATTTGAACCTGCGACCTTTGGGTTATGAGCCCAACGAGCTACCGGACTGCTCCACCCCGCGATAGCGTGCCTCTGCGCAGACATACGCGAGCTAAAAAAACATAGTCTGCCGAGCGGCAAAGACGATAATAACACAAAGGTCGGCATACGTCAAGAAAAAATATCTCAAATTCACCCCTACCCGTCAGCCACTATAATTATACCACTTGCCGCGAAATAAGCCCCTGTTGTCAAATTGCTCTTGTAAGCTCCGCGTATGCTTGATATAATGCGGCTAATTTCTTAATGTGACACATACCCAAGGAGCGCTATGAGTGAAATTCAAGATTGAAATAATAGAGGGATTGACGGAAAACGAAGTCATCGTCCGCACGAGCCGGATTGACGAGACTGTCGGCAAGCTGCAAGAATATGTTCGCGGTTTATCCGCGCCAAAAATGGTGTTCTATAAAGGCTCGCAAGAATATTACCTTCCTTTGGAATCCATACTGTTTCTTGAAACTGAGGGCGAACAAATATATGCGCACACAAAAGACGACGCGTTTCGAGTCAAATACAAGCTCTATGAGCTTGAGAAGATGCTGCCGCATTATTTTATAAGAGCTTCAAAGGGCGCGATCGTCAACACGGAAAAAATATACGCGATAAACCGAAACCTCGCATCGGCAAGTCAAGTGATGTTTAGCGGTACACACAAGCAAATATACGTGTCGCGGCATTATTATAAAGCGTTAAAAGAAAAAATGAACATACGGAGGAGATAATCATGGCAAGGAAATTCAAGTATACTTACAAGAAGAATTGGGCGTGGGGTTGGGGCGTGTTTTTTATACTTATCGCGGCGCTCATTCTCGCAAATCACTTTGGCGGATTTGTTAGTCTCGGATTTTGGAGCTTGCTCGTGGCGGCGCTTGCTGTCGCCTTTTTGGTGCAATGTATCGCAAATATGTCCTTTGGCTCGCTGCCGATACCGATAGCAACGCTCTATTATATCTTTTGCAGTCCGTTGGGGCTTCCATCGATTAGGCTGTGGCCAACACTTGTTGTCGTCACGCTTCTGGCGACGGCGGGCTTTCACATATTATTCGCGAAAAGAAACTTTCGAAAACGCAGCAATATAGAGATTGATTATTCTTTTTGCGATACGTCCGAAAAAAGTGAAAACGCGGCTGCCACCGAAATCAATATAGAAGACGACAGCAATAATCCGCGTATCAGCGTGAAGTGCGGCGCAATCAGCCGCTATCTGCACGCGGACGCCTTGGAAACAGCCGAGTTAGAATGTAAAATGGGCTCGCTCGAGGTATACTTCGATAACGTAAAAGTAAGCCCGAACGGAGCTGTGATTGATGTTGACTGCAAGCTGGGGGCAATAGAGATGTATCTTCCCGCCGAATGGCAGGTGAGCAATAATATAGACGCGTCCTTGGGCGGAGTGGATATTAAAGGCCGAAACAGAGCGGAAGGCGAGGGTGCGCCAAAAGTCAAAATCACGGGCAATGTATCTTTGGGCGGTATTGAGATACACAGAATCTGAAGGTTGCCTGAATACAAATTACTCAAAAGGGGCTGTTTTACGACAGCCCCTTACCTTAGTGCGATATTTGGTTTTAATCTTTTACTCGGCGGAGATGATGTATCTGTAAACGGGTTGACCGCCGGGTATTTGCAGCACTTCACAATCCGGCGCCGCGGCGCTAATCGTCTCAAAAACGGTTTTAGTCTCATCGTCGCTCGCGTCTTCGCCCTCATATATTGTGATAAATTCGGGAGACAAGGCGCCGAGTGTTTCGGCGACAATATCAATAACGGCATTAAAATCTGTGCCGCTCGCGGAAAGAGCATCATCGAGCAAAGCAAGATGCGAGCCTTTCTTGATTTTTGTGCCGTCAAAAACGGAGCTGCGCGCTGCCGTCGTTATTTGCGCCGTATAAATCCGCTTTGCCGCTTCGGTCATCAGCGAAGTCATTTCGTCCGCATCATCACAGCCGTCAATAGAGAGCATGGCCGAGACGCCCTGCGGGATACTCCTTGTGGGAATGACGATGACACGCTTATCCGAAAGCCTTATGCACTGCTCCGCCGCCATGATGATGTTCTTGTTGTTTGGCAGTACAAACACAGTGTTCGACGGTGTTTGCGAAACTTCCTTGAGGATATCTTCGGTGGATGGATTCATGGTTTGCCCGCCCAATATGATACCGTCTACACCCAAATCACGGAAAATCCCTTCCATGCCTTTTCCCGCGCAAACGGCTACAAATCCGAAATCCTTTAGCTCCTGCGGCTCTAAAGCCGCCGCAGATGCCGCCGCTTGGGAGGCGACCACCGTTTCAGAATGCTGCTCGCGCATATTTTCAATCTTGATCGAAAGTAACGCGCCATACGTGAGCGCCTCGGTGAGAACAACGCCCGGGTCATTTGTATGAACGTGTACCTTGATCACCTCTTCGTCATCTACGACCACGACAGAGTCGCCACGGGTATCGAGAAAGTCACGCAAACGGTTTGTTTTGCTCGTGTTTTTGCGCTCGATCATAAATTCCGTGCAATAAGCAAACTTGATATCCTCGGCGGAATATTGTGTGAAATCAGCTTTTTGGCCGCCCGTGCCGCCATCCGATATTCTCTCGAGCATATCTCCGCGCATAGCTTTTAACATTCCGTCGAGTATGTATAGGTATCCTTTTGCCCCCGCGTCAATAACGCCGGCTTTCTTCAAGACGGGATTGAGGTTTATAGTATCAGAGAGCGCGATATAGCCTGTTTCCAATGCCTTTTCGATAACCACCTCAATATCGGAATGGGTCTCGGCGGCAGCGACGGCCGCGTCTGAAGCAAGCCTTGACACCGTGAGGATCGTGCCCTCCGACGGCTTCATAACGGCCTTATATGCCGAAGCTACTCCGGCAACCAACGCCATAGCAAATTGAGACGCGTTGGCTTCGTCAATATCCTTTAAGCTGCGCGAAAATCCGCGAAACAATAAAGACAGTATAACGCCGGAGTTTCCGCGGGCGCCCCTGAGAAGCGCGCTTGCCGTAACGTCGGCAACATGTGAAAGCGTTCCCGGCGTCATGTTTGTCAGGGCTTTCTCGGCGGCGGATATTGTCAGGCACATATTTATTCCCGTATCGCCGTCAGGGACCGGAAAAACATTGAGTTCGTTAATTTCCTGTTTGCGTATTTCTATGGCGGCTGTCGCATTGATTATCATTTTCTTAAACAGTTCGCCGGTAATATACTGTGTCACTTGGTCTCCTCCTTAATATTTTATCCCGGATTATCCGAGCAGCATCGAGTCAACAAAAACATCAACGCGCTTCACTTCGACCCCGGTGCCTTTAGAGACCTTATAACTAACTTCGTGCTTAATGCTCTCGCAAAGTACGGGGATATTGACCCCCTGATCTACGGCAATATGAAGCTCAATAGATATTGTATTATCGTTATTATATACAACGTGAACACCCTTGCCTTTGTACTCGGACTTTAGCAAATGAACGATACCGTCCGTAACGGAGCGTACAGTCATGCCTTTTACGCCAAAACAGTTTGTGGCGGCATCTCCGGTGAGGGTCGTAAAGACCTCGCCCGAGATCGCAATTTCTCCATATTCATTCTTTAGCTTTACCATACTTTTACACCTCTCAATCTATGATTTTTTAGTATTACTCGTCAAGTTTCTTTTTAACAAATGTGTATACAGTGCCGAGAGCATCCGTCAGCTTGCTCACATCGCCGCCTCCGCCCATAGCAAACTCGGGCTTGCCTCCGCCGGAACCGCCGCACTCTTTTGTCACCTCGCGTATGAGTTCCACAGCTTTGATACCTTTGTTTACAGCAGCCTTGCCGCAAGCCGTCATGATAGTCAGCTTATCGCCTTTTACCGTGGCAAACACCGCAACGATACCCGCCTCAAGGTCGCGGAGCGTGCTCTCTAAGCTGCGGAGCTTGTCAATATCAATGTCAATGCTTGTGTCGTCATATACCGCAGTGATTATTTTAAGACCGCCGACATCATGCGCACCGGTGAGCATACGTTTGGCTTCGCCGCCCAATTCTTTTGACATCGCGGCTTCCAGCTTTGACCGCAGATCACGCATGGCGGCCAAGTTTTGCTCGAGCTTGCCCGCAAGCTCTCGGGAAGAGTTGACTTTCATGATCGAAGCAAGCTCGGCAAGATATTTGCGGGAGGTATTCAAGGCGTTTAAGGTTTCATATCCGGTGATAGCTTCGATACGGCGCACGCCGGAAGCGACCGAAAACTCGGAGACTATCGAAAACGCGCCTGCTTTCGCGGTGCTGTCAAGGTGAGTTCCGCCGCACAGCTCAATAGAATCACCCATTTTAACCACACGCACCACATCAGAGTATTTTTCTCCAAAAAGGGCGGTCGCGCCGCGTTTTTTAGCTTCATCAATTGACATTTGCGTTATTTCGACGTCAAAGCCTTTCAAAATCGCCGCGTTTACAAGGCTTTGTGTTTTTTCCAATTCATCTTGAGTGAGCGCGGCAAAATGCGTGAAGTCAAACCTCACTTTATCGGGCTCTACAAGCGACCCGGCTTGATTTATGTGTTCTCCAAGCACAGAGCGCAAAGCCTCCTGCAAAAGGTGCGTCGCCGTGTGGGCGCGCATAATGGCGGCGCGGCGTTCGGAGTTTATACATGCGCTGACACGGTCGTTTACAGATAACGCGCCGGATTTCATTTTGCCATAGTGAAGATATTTTCCGCCGCCCGTTTCCTGCACATTTGAAACTTCAAAGACTGCATTGTCTGCCGAGATCGAGCCGTTATCAGCGGATTGACCGCCTTTTTCGGCATAAAACGGGGTTTTGTCGAGTACAATAATGCCGTCGTCTCCATCGCGAAGCGAAGAGGCGATTTCTCCTTGCGTGACTATGGCAAGTATGGAACTCTCGGCGGTATGCCTTTCAAAACCGACAAAAGCGGTCGGCGTGTTATCAAGGCCAAGATCAATTCTGTCCCATGCCAAGTCGCCAAGAGCTTCACGCGCTTTTCTGGCGCGAGAGCGTTGAGCCTCCATCTGTTCGTTAAAAGTATCAATGTCGGCGGTCATTTTGTGCTCTTTTAGAATATCAACGGTGAGGTCGAGCGGAAAACCGTATGTGTCATAGAGCTTAAATGTGTCGGCGCCGGATAAAACTGTTTTGCCGGAGGATTTGAGGTTTTGGATAAAGCCGTGCAAGAGAGTAATTCCGGCATCAATTGTTCTGCCAAAGCTCTCTTCTTCCGTTTGTATGACACGCAAAATGAACCCGGTTTTTTCGGCAAGGTCGGGATATGCGGATATATTTTCGGAAATCACAACCTCGCAAACACCGCACAAAAACTCGCCATCAATGCCAAGAAGCCTGCCGTGTCTGGCGGCGCGGCGGAGCAGACGGCGCAGCACATAACCCCGCCCTTCGTTTGACGGCAAAACACCGTCGCAAATCATCATTGCCGCCGCTCGCATATGGTCGGTAATAATGCGTATAGAGGAATCGCTGTTTGCGTCTTTTCCGTAAACAACGCCGCTGATTTCGGACACTTTGTTTACGATTTTGACTATTGTGTCAACCTCAAACATATTGCTCACGCTCTGGCAAACACAAGCCAGACGCTCAAGCCCCAAGCCTGTGTCAATGTTTTTTTGCGAAAGCTCGGAGTAATTGCCGGAGCCGTCGTTATTAAACTGGGTAAATACGTTGTTCCATATTTCAATAAAGCGGTCACAGTCACAGCCCGGCGCGCATTTCGGGTCATCACAGCCATACTGCGCCCCTCGGTCAAAATAAACCTCGCTGCACGGGCCGCACGGCCCTGATCCGTGATCCCAGAAATTATCGTCTTTTCCGAGCTTTACAATACGCTCGCTGTCTATGCCCACGACATCACGCCATATGTTAAAGGCAGTTTCATCTTCGACATAGACCGATGGGGTGAGCAAATTTTTATCCAAGCATAACCGCTCGGTAAGAAATTCCCAACACCAGACTATGGCATCTTCTTTGAAATAATCCCCAAACGAAAAGTTGCCGAGCATTTCAAAGTATGTGCCATGCCGCGATGTTTTTCCCACGCTGTCAATATCGCCGGTGCGTATACATTTCTGGCAAGTGCATATACGTTTGCGCGGCGGGTCCTGCTCTCCGGTAAACCATGTTTTCATGGGAGCCATGCCCGAATTTATAAGCAAGAGGGATGCGTCGTTTCGCGGTATAAGCGGAAAGCTCGGCAGCCGCAAGTGCTCCTTTTCTTCGAAAAACGCGAGGAACATCTCGCGCAATTCGTTAAGACCATACCATTTCAATAGTAAATACCTTCATCTCTGATTTGTGTTTATCGGCTATTTCAAAAGGGTCTCGATATAATCCGCTATTTCGCCGACGGTTTTATTCTCATAAACCGATTCGTCGGCAGCGCTAATGCCGTATTCTTCTTCGAGGGTCATAATGAGTTCAACCAAATCGAGTGAATCGGCGCCGAGGTCTGTCATTAGGTCGGTGTTTCTTGAGATGCTTTCGGGGTCAATGTCGAGCTGCTCCGCCAGAACCGCTTTTATTTTGTCGAATATCATTTTGGGTTTCCTCCTAATAATATAATAAGTTTTGACGCGTGATGGTTTTATACTGTGCTATTTGTGCTATCAGCTCCACTCTTTGTATTGGGGAGTTTCAGTGCCGCTTGAGCTTGTTTTGCCTTGCCCGTAAGCGATCACAACACGCCTATTAGAATCGTTGCCTACGGAAAATGTAGAGATATTTGCGTAATCTTGCAGCGCGGAGTGTATTATGTGGCGATCGTACGCGTTCATAGGGTCAAGGGTCATGTTGCGGCGATACTTTACAACCCTGCTCGCCGTTCTTGTCGCAAGGCTTATTAAGGCTTCGCTGCGCCTTTGCCTGTAGTTTTCGGAATCAAGAAGTATTCTGGCGCGGTTGAAGCTGTCGCGGTTCATCACGTAGTTTGTCAAATGCTGCAGGGCATCAAGCGTTTCTCCGCGCCGGCCGATAAGCACTCCGGGGTCGCTTGTGCTTAGATTTACTCCAAGTGAGCCGTCTTTTTCCGAAACATCAAGTGTTACGTCAAGCTCCATGCGCTCAAACAAGCCCGTTAAGAATGTTTGGACGCGCTTTGATTGCTCACTGTCAATCCTGACAGGCTCGTATGCTGATGTTGTGGATGCTGTTTTTGCGTTCTTTAGCTCTTTTTTTGATTTTACTTTTTCGGGTTCTTTATCCGCTTTCGTATCTTTTTCATCTTCGCCGTCATCGTCTGATTCATACTCGACTTTTACAATAGCCGGAGTGTTTTTTATGCCGAGCAGCCCTTTCTTTGCTGTCTCAAGTATTTCTACCGAAACATCATCTCGGGATAAACCAAGCTGCTCCAACGCCAATTCTATTGCTTCGTCTTCTGTTCGCCCTTGCACTTCTATTGATTTTAGCATTTTTATAATCTGTCCTTTCTATGGAATACGTTCAAATATCACAGGCTATTATCGGCTATTATTCTTCACCGTCGTTTGCGGTTTCATCATCACTTTCGTCATCATCATCAAAATCGTCATCGTCGTCTGCGCCGTCTGTGTCGTCTGTATCGTCATCGTAACCGGCAAAATCGTCGTCGCTCACGCGCTCTTGTGCAAAATCGGCATCCGGCTCATCTTCCGGCTGGGGAGTATTTTCTATCGCAAGAGTATCCTCTGAGCCGACAGCACCGGCGATTCCCTCATATCTGTCGGGGGAGTATGCGCGACCGCGTGCATAACGCCTGTTTCCGACCCTGCTTGGCTCATACTTCTCATCTTTTGCCGCGCCGGGAGGAGCGTTCTTTTTCTCCCATTCGACAGCCTTTTCGCGCCTTTGCTGCCTGCTGGTTTTTTGCCTGTTGCGCTTTGATGTGTTGCGGTTTTGCGCGGCCAAGCCTTCGGCCTTTAATCTCTCTGTCTCGAGCCTCTTTGCCTCAATGTCCGCTTCTTTCACCTTGCGGATTTTCTCTTTTTCTTCATCTTCCGCGTCGAGAACTTTTGAGTATTTCTTGGTGAGCCAAATGTCCTGTCCGATTTGTAAAACCGTGCCGATCGTCCAGTAAAAGCTGAGAGCGGCAGGGAGGATGAACCCAAACCAAACAGACAAGAGGGGCATAAATTTCATCACCTTACCGGCGCCGCCCGCCGCCGCGGCTTCGGGTGACGTGGGCGACATCTTACGCATGATGTGTGCCGACAGAAATTGCATTCCGCCGGAAAGAACCGGGAAAAAGAATAAAATAAGGGCAGGAACCCACATTTCGGAGTCTGACCAGTCAAAATTCCAAAGGTCATATTGGGGAGTCAAAGCAAGGTTGATATTGCCAAGTGTAAAATAAATTTGCTGAAGCCCGGGAATCCCGAGATTTGCAAAAGCATTCCAGTTGTTTGTGATTTCCTGCGCGACATAGACTTCGCTATATCCAGCCGTTGCTGTGCTTTCCGCGCCCAATCCGAGAGCGTCAAGATTTGCCCCGATTTCGACAAGCCTGTCATATAATATCCCCTTCTTTTCCCAAAGGTCGGAGAGCTCTTCTCCAAGACCCATGAGGAGGGAAAGAGGTTGGCGGATAGCATAGAACAAAGCTATCATTATCGGAAACTGAATAAAGCTCCACAGACATCCGGCGGCAGGATTGACCCCTTCTTCTTTGTAGAGCTTTGCCGTCTCTTCGTTGAGTTTTTGTTTGTTGGCGCCGTGTTTCTTTTGCAGCTCGGCAATTTTGGGCTGCAGTCTGCCCTGCCTCATCATGCCGAGTTTGCCTTTCATCTGGAACGGCAGCATGAGTGCGCGGACGATAATAGCGACAAACAGCAAGGCTAAAGCATAGCTGTTTAGGAAGTTATAAAGGCTTAGAAGCAGCCAGCCAAAAGGTCTGGCTATGCCGCCGAATAATGCATCACATGGACCACACATGGGTATCTCCTAACTGAAACGTTTCTTTCACGGTATTTTGGTTTATAGCAGAGGGTTTACGGTACGGGGTCGTACCCGCCTTTGCAAAATGGGTGACATCTGAAAATGCGCTTTAGTATCAGAAAGCCGCCTTTTACTGCGCCGTATTTCTCGAGAGCCTGGAGAGCATAGCCGGAGCACGTAGGGATAAACCTGCACCTCGCTTTATCGGGAGAAGAAAGGTGTTTCCTATAAAAATTTACTACAGCAATAAGTGCTCGCGTCATTTCAATAAACCCAATTTTGCAAAAAGAGATAGTATGCTATTGTTAAGCTCGCTATATAGCGCATTGTGGCTGCTCATCCGCGCAACTATAATTATATCATATCCGGCGCGCAACAGGTGTTCGTTCAAACGGTAGATTTCTTTCAGTCGGCGGCGGATGCGGTTTCGCTGCACAGCTCCCCCGAGTTTTTTGCTTACGGTGATTCCGAGTCGGTTTTCTGCGCCGCCATTTCTGCGCGCATATACAACGACGCATTTTGCTGCCACACTTTTGCCTTTGCTGTACAGCCGTCTGAACTCGTGGTTCTTATTCAGCGACGTTGTGTGTTTCATTTACGCGGATAGCTTGGCGCGTCCCTTGCTGCGGCGGCGCGCAAGGACTTTTCGCCCGTTTCTGGTAGACATTCTTTTGCGGAAACCGTGTTCTTTTGCGCGTTGTCTTTTCTTTGGCTGATACGTTCTGAACATTATTATATAATCCTTTCAATAACACAGGCTAAACTTACTTCGCATGCTGCACAGTGTGCAGTGCATAGTGTGCAGTGCATAGTGTGCAGTGCATAGTGTGCAGTACATATTGCGCAGTGCGCAGTACATATCGCGCACGGATGCACACGGAAATAAATTATACAACACTATCCCGCCCGCTGTCAACTTTATTCACTAAATTGATTGAGGCAAATTGCGGTGTAAATTGCAGAAATTGGCGGAGAGCGAGGGATTCGAACCCTCGGTAGGTTGCCCTACACAGCATTTCCAGTGCTGCACCTTACGACCACTCGGACAGCTCTCCACATATGCCATTTTGGGTAGGTATCAGTCTGATTACCGTCAGATACCGCATTTTTGAGTATTTGCATATCCAATATAGTTCACAAAGCGCTCATTGTCAAGCGTGATTTAAACTTGCGGGTCGCACGCGCTTTACATTTCAATATTTTTTGCTTGACACCGACTGCTCGGGATTATAAAATGTCGTGGGTAGAGTGACTTGCCCCCGCTATCTAACACCCGCGGGAGGCACATCACAAATTTTGGAGGTGTTTATATAAATCATGTCAAACCCAGTAATAATTGGAATCGCAGCGGCTGTCGTAGTCGTAGCAGCCGTTGTTTTCTTCTTACTCGGCATTGTTTACCGTAAGAAAGTATCAGAACGAGAAATCCAAAGCGCAGAGGAAAAAGCCAAAAGAATCATCAACGACTCGATAAAAAACGCAGAAAACAAAAAACGCGAAGCACTGCTCGAAGCAAAGGAAGAAATACATAAAAACCGCAGCGAGCATGAACGTGAAATCCGGGAACGCCGGTCGGAAATGCACAAACAAGAGCAACGTCTCCGTCAGAAAGAAGAAATGCTCGACAAAAAGATGGAGATCATAGAAAGCAAGACTGAAAAGGTCGAAAAAAAGAGAATAGAGCTTGAAGCGGAGCATGAGGAAATCGCCGCAATCAAGCGCAACCAATTTGAGGTGCTCGAAAAAATATCAGGCTATACGGTGGCGGAAGCAAAGGCGCTGCTCATCAAAAATCTCGAATCCGAAGTCACGCACGAGGCCGCAATGAAAATCAGAGAGATTGAAGAACGCCTCAAGGAAGAGGCCGAGTTTAAGGCGCGTGAACAAATTTCTCTGGCCATTCAACGCTGCGCGGCAGATCATGTTGCCGAAACAACCGTGTCTGTGGTGCCTTTGCCGAATGACGAAATGAAAGGCCGTATTATTGGCCGTGAGGGACGCAACATTCGTGCCATTGAGCAGCTTACGGGGATTGACCTCATCATTGACGACACGCCCGAAGCCATCACCTTATCCGGCTTTGACCCTGTCCGCCGCGAGGTGGCAAGGATTTCTCTGGAAAAGCTCATATTGGACGGACGTATCCATCCCGCCAGAATCGAAGAAATGGTCGAAAAAGCCAAGCGCGAGGTTGATACGACGATAAAGCTCGAGGGCGACCGCGCCACATTTGAAACAGGTGTTCACGGTCTGCGCCCGGAGGTTGTAAAAATCCTTGGCAGAATGCGTTATCGCACGAGCTACGGGCAAAACGTGCTAAACCATTCAATCGAAGTGTCGCATATAGCGGGACTTCTGGCCGCCGAGCTTGACGCCGACATAATGACGGCAAAACGCGCCGGACTTTTGCACGACCTTGGCAAGGCCGTTGACCATGAGGTTGACGGAAGCCACGTCAATATCGGTGTGGACCTTGCCAAAAAGTACAAGGAAAACGATGATGTCATACATGCCATTCATGCGCACCACGGCGACGTTGAGGCGAAAACAATCATCGCTTGCATTGTTCAGGCTGCCGACGCTATTTCGGCATCGCGTCCGGGAGCGAGGCGTGACAATATCGAAAGCTACGTGAAACGTCTTGAAAAACTCGAGGAACTCACCACTTCCTTCAAGGGCGTTGACAATGTGTATGCTATTCAAGCGGGACGTGAGATTCGCGTCATGGTCAAGCCCGATGAAATATCGGAAGATCACATGGTCATTCTTGCGCGTGATATCGCCAAAAAGATTGAAGATGAGCTTGAGTACCCCGGTCAGATAAAAGTAACCTTACTTCGCGAGCAGAAAGTAGAAGATTACGCAAAATAATGGCTTTACCGCCAAAAAAAGTTCGGTTTTAGGAATTGGGTTATCATAACCCAATTCCTATTTATGGATTATCAAAAATAGTTAAATATTATAGCTTTCATGCCACAATATTTGGTGTGTACGACAATTGACGTACACAATATATGCGTGTTATCATAACGGTATCAAACGAAGCGTAGCTTCGTTACGAAGCAACGCTGCTCAACGAAGCTACGCTATTCACCGAAGCTACGCTATTCGGGGAAATCTAATATCTGAAAGGTGTCGTTATGGAACGTGTACTTATTGAAAAGAGAGAACCTTTTAGATTTGATGAAAGAGATATGCTGCGGGAAATCCAAACCGTTCTCGGCATATCTTCGATTTCCAACGTGCGGATTTTCAACGGATATGACATAGAGAGTGTAGACAACATCGAGCAAGCAATCGGTGAGGTTTTTTCGGAAGCTGGGCAGGATATTGTCCACTACGACCCCAAAAATAAGACGGCAAGCACGGCGGATATCAAAGGCGCCGCGTTTGTTTTTGCCGTGACAGCGGCCGTCGGCCAATACGACCAGCGGGAAGATTTTGCCATGCAGCTTTTGCGTATCTCAAACCCCGGCTCAAAGCCAAAAGTCCGATCATTTAAGCAAATTGCTTTGTATGGAGATATATCTCAATCTGATTTTGACAAGATAAAATCATACTATATAAATCCGCTTGAAATGCGGGAAATATCTCTCGCGGCGACAGAACCCATAAAATATACCGAGCCTTGTGATATTGAGGTTATAAACGGATTTGTCGGAGCCGGCGATAAAGAGCTTGCGGTGCTTGCGTCAAAATACGGTATAGCAATGGAGCCGGATAATTTAAAAATCTGCCGCGATTACTTTATCAAAGAAAAAAGAGAGCCAACGGTTACAGAGATGAAAGTGCTAAGTACATATTGGTCAGATCATTGCCGCCACAGCACATTTTTATCTATACTTGAAGATGTAAGGGTCGAAGAAAACCAATATTCTGACGGTCTAAAACGCGCCCGCGCCCGATATGATCAGGCAAAAGAATATGTTTATGGCGATGCTCCGCGCCCTCTTTGCCTTATGGATATTGCCACAATGCAGATGAAAAAACAAAAAAAGAACGGCGCCCTTGCGGACATGGAATTGTCCGATGAGGTCAACGCTTGCAGTATTGAAGCTGCGGCGATGGTTGACGGTAAACCCGTTGACTATATAATTATGTTTAAGAATGAAACCCATAACCACCCGACGGAGATGGAGCCTTTTGGCGGAGCGTCTACGTGTTTGGGCGGGGGCATACGCGACCCGCTGTCGGGACGCGCTTTTGTATATGGAGCAATAAGGCTTACAGGCAGCGCGGACCCTCGCGAAGCCATAGGAGACACTCTCGCGGGAAAGCTGCC
Source organism: Oscillospiraceae bacterium (assembly GCA_009777235.1). GTDB lineage: Bacteria > Bacillota > Clostridia > Oscillospirales > Oscillospiraceae > WRMH01. The sequence continues at coordinate 96,713 of WRMH01000001.1, read as the reverse complement.
GCAGAGAAAAATCACGCAAACAGCCGCAAACGGCTACAGCTCATACGGCAACCAAATAGGACTCGCCTCAGGTCATCTCATAGAGGTATACGACCCCGGCTTCAAGGCAAAACGCATGGAATGCGGAGCTCTTGTGGCGGCTGTGCCAAAAGATGACATTACACGGGGCAAACCGCGGCCGGGCGATGTTATTGTGCTCGTTGGCGGAGCGACAGGGCGGGACGGCTGCGGCGGAGCGACAGGCTCTTCAGCAGAGCAAGACGATGATGCCCTAATCAAAGGCGGGGCGGAGGTTCAAAAGGGCAATCCGGTAATAGAGCGCAATATAGTCAGGCTCTTTCGCAAACCTCATGTATCTCGCATGATAAAAAAATGCAACGATTTTGGCGCGGGAGGCGTATGCGTTGCTGTCGGAGAGCTTGCCGACAGTTTGAAGATTGATCTGGACAAAGTCCCGGTCAAATATCCGGGTCTTGACGGCACGGAGCTTGCCATATCCGAGTCTCAAGAGCGTATGGCGGTATTGCTCGACAAAAAAGACATGGAAGCGTTCTTGCAGGAAGCCGACGCGGAAAATCTGCTCGCCTCTAAACTCGCAGACGTCACAAGCGACGGAAAAGTCCGCATGACATGGCGCGGCACGGAGATTTCCTGCTTAGACAGGGAGTTTCTCAATAGCGGCGGGGTGCGGCGCAAAGCGAAAGTCGTTGTAAACGCGCCGGATTGGGATTTTCCGGGCAATGCACCACAAGAGATTGTCGAAACAGGCTGCAAATCCGGGACTTTGGAGATGAACATTGACACGGGCACGGACGGCAGAGCAAAAACTCAAAAAAATATAGAGAAAACATGGCTTTTAAATCTTTCCGACATCAATGTTTGTTCAAAAAAAGGCATTGCCGGACGTTTTGACTATACGGCGGCAAACGCGGCGGTATTTGCGCCGTTTGGCGGCGCAAATCAGGCGACTCCCGAACAAGGGCTTGCCATGCGTCTGCCGCTTATGGAGGGTGAAACGGATTTTGGAACGCTCATGACCGTTGGGTATAACCCCGCGCTCGGGTATAAAAGCCCGTTTCATGCCGCTTTATATGCCGTCGTGGAGTCGGTTGTGAAAATTGCCGCAATGGGCGGCGATTACCGCAAGGTACGCCTGAGTTTTCAAGAATACTTTGAAAGCCTTACCGCCCCCGAAAGTTGGGGGAAGCCCTACGCGGCTTTGATGGGAGCGTTTTTGGCGCAAGACGAGCTTGGAATACCGGCCATAGGCGGCAAAGACAGTATGTCCGGGACGTACAAGGACATAAATGTACCGCCGTCGCTCATATCTTTTGCGGTAGTAACGGCGGATATGTCAAAACTTGTTTCCCGCTCTTTTAAGAAAAGCAAGAGCGTTGTATATTTACTTGAAACCCCTATAGACGAGAGCGGAATACCCGATTTTGATGTTTTGAAGAGGAATATGGCGTATGTTTATGAACTCGCGCAATGCGGGCGCATAAATGCCGCAAGCGTAGTCGGAGTGGGCGGTATTGCGGCGGCGGTGAGCGAAATGGCTTTCGGCAACCATATCGGCTTTGACTTTGACAGCGGATTTGACGGTGAATTATTTGCCCCCATGTACGCTTCAATGATTTTGGAAACGGATATTGAAATCGGCGGTAGCAGCGCAGGCGGCGGGGACGGCATCTTTGATAATTTAATCAAAATCGGCACAACGACGGATAAAAATACCATAGAAATAGCCGGAGCTTCAATTTCACTCGAAAAAGCAAAAGAGGCTTGGGAGAGCGCGCTTGAAAGTGTGTTTCCGATATACAAAAATACGGAAGGAAAAAACAAAGCGGACGGCAGCGCACCGTCTTGCGATTGCGATAGCGGCTCTAACTCGCATAGCGCCGAGCCGCAGATGTCAAACGCCCGGCTGCGGGACTCAAATTCCAAGCCGCGAGTGTTGATACCCATATTTCCCGGTTCAAACGGCGAGTACGAACTCGAAAGGCAGTTTAAGAAAGCCGGAGCGAATGTGAGCACATTTTTGTTTCGGACGCTCTCTGCGCAAGCTATAAAAGACAGCTATGCCGGGTTAACCGCAGCGGTCAATGCAGCTGATATACTGGCTATCCCGTCGGGTATGTCTGCGGGAGCAGAGCCTGACGGCAGCGCAAAGCTGATAGCCCTCATTTTAAGAAATCCCGATGTAAAAAAAGCCGTAAACGGCCTTGTGACAGAGCGGGGAGGACTTGTAATCGGACTCGGAGAGGGCTTTAAGGCATTGCTCAAGACAGGTATGATTCAAAGCGGAAAAATAATGGATAACGATCAAGGCGATATAGTCTTGGCAAAATATCCGCATAACCAATACCATACCTCGATAGAGGAGATTATTATTGAGCAGACAGATTCGCCGTGGGTTTACGGACTGTCCTCAAACACATTGACAGTTCCCGTTTCGGGGCAAGACGGCGCTTTGCATATGAGCTGTGAGCTTTATGATAAATACTTGGCAAACGGTCAGATAGCGGCGAGCTTTACAAGTTCCGCGCCGAGTCGCCGCCGCATAGCCGCGCTTGTCAGCGAAAACGGCAGAGTGCTTGGCATGATACCGCTTGTTGACAGGCTTGAGGCGGGGCTTTACGCGAATGTTTTCAAGGCCGGTGAGTGCAAAATCTTCAAAAACGCGGCAGAATATTTTTCACGGCAAACCGAGTAGAGTTGCCCTCAAATACGCCGCAAAAATTACGCTCCGGTAAAAATCAGCCGTAAAATAATTACGCATTATGAATAGACAGGAGGAGATAGAGTTTGAAAATAGCAATTATTATGGGCAGTGATTCCGACCTTCCGGTGATGAAAGACGCGGCGGAGTTTTTGGAACAAATGGATATACCTTATGAAATAACCATAGTCTCCGCGCACAGAACGCCAAAGCGGCTTTTTGAATACGCCGAAACAGCGCGGGAGCGCGGGATTTACGTCATCATTGCCGGAGCCGGAGGCAGCGCGCATTTGCCGGGAATGGTCGCGGCTATCACCACGCTGCCTGTTATAGGCGTCCCTATGCCGACAAAAGAGCTAAAAGGCAAAGACTCGCTTTATTCCATCGTGCAAATGCCCGCAGGCATACCCGTCGCCACAGTCGCGATAGGCGGAGCGAAAAATGCCGGAATACTCGCGGCGTCAATACTGTCTGTAAATAACAAAGAAATCGCTGATAAGCTCGCGGCTTATAAAGAAAACCTAAAAGACACCGTTACGGCAAAGGCCCGGTTATTGGAAGAGACCGGATATGAGGAGTATTTGAATCGAAAATGAATACCTCTACAGCAAAGAGAACTGCGGACAAAAGAATCGGAATAGTCGGCGGCGGGCAGCTTGGAAAGATGATGATACTCGAAGCCAAGCGGCTCGGATTTCACGTCACGGTGCTTGACCCGTCTCCCGATTGCCCCGCGCACAGCATATGCGACTATCATATCATCGGAGGATTTGAAGCCGAAAAAGGTTATCGCAAGCTCGCCGAGTGCGTGGATGTCATCACATACGAATACGAACACATAAACACAAAAGCTCTCAAAGCTCTTGAAAATAAAGGGCATATTATTTATCCGTCGGTGACGGCACTCGAAGCGATTCAAAATAAATATTCGCAAAAAACTACCATGCAAAACAGCGGTATACCTGTCCCAAAGTTTTGCAAGATAGAAACAGCGGAAGAAATACGAACCTGCGGCAAAAAAGGAAATCTGAAGTACCCTCTCATGCTAAAGACGGCAACAGGCGGTTATGACGGTAAAGGCAACGCGCTGATCGCTTCCGAAAACGACGTTGAAGCCGCTTTTACATCCCTTTCATCCACGGGAGCGGAGCTTATGGCGGAAGAGTTTATCGAATTTGAAAAAGAGATTTCGATAATTGCCTGCAGAGATACTTTCGGAAAAAAAGTAATATACCCCATAGCGGAAAATACGCATATAGACAGCATACTTGACATGACCGTTGTTTCTGCCGGTATTGACGGTGAAACCGCCCGCAAAGCGGCGGATATAGCAGGAAAAGTCATGACGGTATTTGACGGCGTCGGTACATTTTGTATCGAAATGTTTGTCACTAAAGACGGAGATGTTTTCGTCAATGAAGTGGCTCCGCGCCCGCACAATTCGGGACACTATACTATAGAGGCCACCTTTGCCAATCAATTTGAAAATCACATACGCGCCGTCACCGGGTTGCCGCTCGGAGACGTAAGTTTGATTTCACCTGCGGTCATGGTAAACATTCTCGGTCAAAATTATGGCAAAGCAAATCTCATAGGTCTTGACCTTGCGTACTCATACCCAAATGTGCATGTTCATTTATACGGCAAAACATTCTCAAAAAAGGGAAGAAAAATGGGGCATTTTACCGTAGTTGACACAGACGTGGAAAAAGCGAAAAATCTCGCGGTCGAGCTGAAAAGCATATTAAAGGTTATCGGAAGTTAAAAATGAGCAGTGCGCGAGTAAAATAAAACTACGATATGGCGGTGTTGTTTTGAACAAAAGAGACAAAATGAAAGAAGAATGCGGAATCGTCGCGGCATGTATGAAAAATCATATGGATGTTGCCGAACTTGTTTTCTTCGGCCTAAGCGGCTTGCAGCACAGAGGGCAGCAAAGCGCGGGGCTTGCGGTAAATAATGACGGTATCATCAGTTGCTACAAAGATGTCGGACTTGTGACGGAAGTGCTTGACGGAAAGATATTGAGCTTGCTCAAAGGCAGTATGGCTCTCGGTCATGTAAAATACGGCAATGAAGCCGAAAGTTACCAAATCCATGCGCAGCCGCTTGTCATAAACTATAGAAACGGCTCTATTGCGGTCGCTTTTAACGGTGCTCTTACAAACGGAAGGAGACTGCGTACCCAAATGGAAGACAATGGCGCCGTATTTAGCTCCGGCAGCGATTGCGAAGTTGTGACAACGCTCATAGCAAGGCATGACATGGGCGACATAGGAACGGCAATCAAGACTATTATGAGCGAAATACAAGGCGGTTACGCAATTGGCGTCATGACGGGAAATCTAATCATCGGCGCGCGCGATCCCTTTGGTATCCGCCCGCTCGCGCTCGGAAAAGTGGACGGAGGCTATGTGTTGGCTTCTGAAAGCTGCGCGTTTGATATGATGGAGGGAGAATTTATCAGAGACTTAGAACCCGGGGAAATCCTCGTCATAGACGGCTCGAATCTGCGTTCCATCAATGCGGGGATTGCCGCAAACCGGGCAATGTGTTCTTTTGAGTATGTTTACTTTGCCAGACCCGATTCAGTTATTGACGGAAAAGATGTTTATGCCGTCAGGGAGCTTGCGGGAAAAACGCTTGCTATGGAAAGCCCCGTAGATGCCGACATCGTCATTGGCGTACCGGATTCAGGCACGCCCGCCGCCGTGGGGTATTCGCTTGGCGCAGGTATCGCGCACAAGCCGGGGCTTATAAAAAACAAATATATCGGCCGTACATTCATTCAACCCACACAGCCGCAGCGTGAAATCGGCGTGAGAATAAAGCTCAACCCGATAAATTCCGTCGTGCAAGGGAAATCTGTCGTCCTCGTAGACGACAGCATAGTCAGAGGCACGACAATGCGTAAAATAATAGCGTCTATACGCGCAGCCGGAGCGAGAGAGGTTCATCTTCGCATTTGCTCGCCGCCAATACGCTTTAGCTGCTTTTTTGGCGTGGACACGCCAAATATTGAAGATTTCATAGCAAATGAACATACGATTGACGAAATAAGAGAAGAACTCGGCGCTGACACCCTTGCCTTTATAAGCACCGAGGGGCTTATAAAATCTCTCGGGGGCACAGGCTACTGCACGGGTTGTTTTAGCGGAAAATATCCGATAGACGTAAGCAAAGCATGACTTTAACCGGAGCGGTCAGAGCAAAAGACACGGCAGACAATAGACGAGAGACGAAAAAGAGGGCAATATATGGAAAAGTGGACATATGAAAAAGCCGGAGTCAGCGTAAACGCGGGCTACGAAACGGTAAAACGCATGAAACGCCATGCCTCGCGCACAGTAACTGCCGGTGTGCTTGACGGTTTGGGCAGCTTTGGCGCGCTTTTTGAAGTGCCGCCGGGCTATAAAAAGCCTGTCTTAGTCTCCGGCACGGATAGCGTCGGCACAAAGGTCATGATTGCCTTTGAGATGGATATTCACAACACTATCGGCATAGATTGCGTCGCGATGTGTGTCAACGATATTATTTGCATGGGCGCAAAACCCTTGTATTTTCTTGATTATATCGGTATCGGCGGTTTGGACCCACGCAAAGCCGAGCTGATCGTTGAGGGCGTGAGCGAGGGATGTCTGCAATCGGGCGCGGCTCTTATCGGCGGGGAAACCTGCGAGATGCCCGATATTTATAAGCCGGGAGAGTATGACCTTGTGGGATTTGCCGTCGGCATCGCGGAAAAAAGCAAGATTATAAGCGGCAGCGGCATAGCGCCAACAGACACGCTCATTGGTATCTCTTCATCCGGCCTGCACAGCAACGGTTTTACATTGGCGCGAAAGCTCGTTGAAGCGAAAGGGTTAAAATATACAGATCATATTGCCTCACTCGGGAAAACATTGGGCGAGGAGCTTCTCACGCCGACAAAGATATACGCCAAAATGCTCGAAAGGCTTATCGCGAGTGTGAGAGTAAAAGGTATCGCAAACATTACCGGCGGAGGCTGGGTCGAAAATATCCCGCGTATGCTCCCGGGCGGCAGTGATCTGAAAATGCGTGTCTATAAAGATAGTGTTCCCGATATGGAGATATTTAATCTCATTCAAAAGTGGGGCAATATTGACGAACTTGAGATGTATTCAACATTTAACATGGGAATAGGCATGGTCGTATGCGTTGACGACGCCGACGCCGGCGCCGCTATTGCCGAGATTGAAAAATTTGGCGAAAAAGCCTACAAAATAGGTCAAATCCATGAATCCACACAGGGAGAAGAATCAATTGTCATTATTTAATCTTGCCGTTTTAGTATCGGGCTTTGGCTCAAATTTGCAAGCCCTCATAAATGCGACGGAGAGGGGCGATATACCGCAAGCCAAGCTCGCCCTTGTTGTTTCCGACCGCGGCGGCGCATATGCCTTAACGCGGGCAAAAGAGCATGGCATAGAAAGCGTGTTTATTGATAAAAAAGACACGGCGGGCTTGCTTTCGGCGTTTAATAAACATGATATCCACGCTATTATTTTGGCGGGATATTTGTCCATACTCCCGCGTGAGATCGTAGACGCTTACAAAAACAAAATAATCAATATACATCCTGCGCTGCTGCCGAGTTTCGGAGGAATGGGGTATTACGGCATAAAGGTTCACGAGGCGGTTTTGAGCGCGGGGGTGTCACATACGGGAGCTACGGCTCATATCGTTGACAGCGGCGTTGATACCGGAGCTATTTTAGCGCAAGGCACTGTGCCTGTCTTTTTTGACGACACGCCCAGGTCTTTGCAAAAGCGCGTACTCAAGACGGAGCATAAAGTGCTTGTATATGCAGTCCGGGCACTGACAGAGGGCAAAATCGGCGAGCTGATCCGCTCCCCCGCGATACTTAAGCAAAAGAGGGTGCTGATTATCGGCAGCGGAGGGCGCGAACACGCCATTGGCTGGAAGCTCGCGCAAAACGCCGAGGCAGAGCTGTATTTCGCGCCCGGCAACGCAGGGACGGCGCAAATCGGCGAAAACATTGAGATAGATGCGTCAGATACAGAAAAACTTGCCGGCTTTGCCGAAGCTCACGATATTTATTTGACGGTCGTCGGCCCCGAAATTCCTCTAACGCTCGGTATTGCCGATGTTTTTCGCGAGCGCGGCCTTTGTATTTTCGGACCGGGCAAAACCGGCGCAAAACTCGAGGGCAGTAAAAGTTTTGCCAAACGTTTTATGCGAAAATATAACATTCCGACGGCAAACTGCAGCGAGGTTACGGATTTTGAAGACGGATTGCGAATATTAAAAAATAGCGGCTACCCCATCGTACTCAAAGCCGACGGCACGGCCGCCGGTAAAGGCGTTTTAATATGCCAAAACGAAAAAGAAGCGCAAAGTGTACTAAAAGATATGTTGGTGAACAATGTCTTTGACCGGGCGGGAAGCCGAGTTGTCATCGAGGAATTTTTGACCGGAAAAGAAGTATCTCTTCTGTGCTTTACCGATTCCGACACGATTATACCGATGGAGACGGCGAGCGATTATAAACGCGCTCTCGATAATGACATGGGGCTGAATACGGGAGGCATGGGAAGCATTTCGCCCAGCCCGTATTATACGCCCGAGCTGACGGAAAGTATTTCTGATATTGCAAAAAAAACACTGCTCGGGCTCAAGTCAGAGGGCTTTGATTATCGGGGAGTCATTTATATAGGGCTTCTGCTTACATCAAACGGGCCTATGGTGCTGGAATATAACGCCCGCTTTGGAGACCCTGAAACGCAAGCTCTGATGCCGCGCCTTGAGTCTGATTTGCTTGATGTCTTAAAGGCCGTATCGGACAAACGTCTTGCCGAAACACGGCTACTGTGGAAAAAAGAAAAGGCCGTGTGCGTTGTGATGGCGTCAAGAGGCTATCCCGCCAAATATGATACAGGTTTTGAAATCAGCATACCCGGTGATATAAAAAGCGAGGTTTTCCATGCGGGTACAAGGATAAAGGACGGCAAGACCGTGACGGACGGAGGCCGGGTGCTTGCCTTGACAGCTCTTGGTGGTGACTTTAAAGAAGCAAGAAACGCCGTCTATCGGGATGTGGAGAAAATCCGATTTGCGGGGGCGGTTTATCGAACGGATATTGGATTGGCGCAAAACGGATATTGAAAATGACAGCACGTAAAAAATGTTAATGCTTTGGGAGGTAAATTATGCACTGTATTTATAAAGGTAAAACTAAGGATGTATTCATGCAGGATAACGGACAATATATGCTCGTGTTTAAAAATGATATGACCGGGTCGGATGGGGATTTTGACCCCGGCTCAAATACTGTCGGTCTGAGTGTGGACGGCGCCGGAGTTGCGGGTTTGGAGATGAGCGCGTATTATTTTAAGCTGCTTGAAGAAAAAGGATACCCTACTCATTTTGTTTCGGCAAAAGACAACACCATGACGGTAAAGCCCGCCGCCGTGTTTGGCAGAGGCTTAGAGGTCATTTGCCGTTATAAAGCTCTGGGCAGTTTTTTCCGCCGTTACGGAGACTATATCAGCGAGGGGACTGTGCTTGACGCGCTTGTGGAAATGACGCTAAAAGACGATAAACGCGGAGATCCTCCGGCGAGCGAGGATACGCTTTTGGCTATCGGGGTTTTGAAGCGGGGCGAATATGCCGAGCTTAGGACGCTTGCGAAAAACATCTGCGGCGTCATAAAAGATGATTTGCGAGAGAAAGGCTTGGAGCTTTGCGATATAAAACTCGAGTTTGGCAAAGATGCCGACGGCAAGCTGATGCTCATTGACGAAATATCCGGCGGCAATATGCGGGTCACCGACAACGGCGATTATATATACCCGCTGGAGCTGTCAAAAAGGGTCATCCGGAGTGAACCCTGAGGGGGTTAGCGGGGAGGAGTATGCACTTGCTTCTTCGCTAAACAGCGCTCAAACATACCCGCTCAAGCCCCAACTCGAAAGGTTGCTTTTTCGAGCTGGGGCTTGTAATAGCAACAATGGCTGTGTATAATGACGTTAAGAAGCGAGGTTTTATCATGTGCAGTCAATCTGTCTTAAATGAAATAACGGGCAAGGTTGTCCAAGCGGCGCGGGTCAGTTTGGGAAATAAGTTAGATAAAGTGATTCTGTACGGCTCATATGCACGCGGAGATAATGATAATGAGTCTGACATAGACATCATGGTTTTGGCGGATATTCCATTAGAGCATCGGGGAGAAGAGCGTGATAGGATACGTGAACTGCTCGGTTATATTGATTTGGACTATGATATAGTTTTATCCTTAAATGTCACCGATTGCGCGACCTTTAATAGGTATACCGATGATTTACCCTTTTATATGAACGTCTTAAGAGATGGGGTGGTTTTAAGTGCCTGACGACAACAGAGAATCACTTATGCTGCTTAGGCTTGAAAAAGCGGAAGATTGTTTGAGGTCGGCCATAAGGGAAGCGAAGGCAAAAGCGTATAAATCTGCCGCGAACCGTTCTTACTATTGTATTCTCCATGCGATACGAGCGGTTTTAGCTTTAGATTGTTTTGATTCAAAAAGACATTCCGCTGTTATATCAGAGTTCGGACGCAGATATATCAAAGAGGGTGACTTCCCAAAAGATTTCTCAAAAATGATTCAGAGAGCTTTTGAAGTGCGTAATGACAGTGACTACGACGATTTTTATGTAATTTCTAAAAATCAAGTAGATCAGCAGATTATAAGCGCAAAAACCATTCTCAAAGCTGTGGAAGACTACCTAAAGACATTGTAGGATTATCAGTTGCGTACTGTTTGTCCTTTGTGTTTATATTTGACGCCCGAGGGTTTCTATATGAGAAGCTATAAAATCATACGTTCAACACGGGAATTGACGATTCTGTCTATGTTTGCCGCATTGATGTTCCTATCAACGGCCTTAATAAAACTGATACCAAACGCGCATCTCCTTGGACTGTTACTTGGGGTCTGTACGCTGAAGTATCGGGGGCGGGCGTTGATTCCGCTCTACGTTCATATTTTACTTGATGGCGCGTTACATGGGTTTTCCGTTGCATGGCTGCCTTATTTATACATATGGCTTCCCCTCTGGCTTTCTTTCATGGTTGTAGGAAAAATAGAAATAACTAAAACATTACAAGTTTTGTTGTGTATTGTATTGTGCGGTTTACATGGGTTGCTTTTTGGCACAATGTATGCCCCCGCACAGGCGTTAATGTTTGGATTAAATTTTGAAGCAACAATAGCGTGGATTATTGCAGGGCTTCCATTTGACATTATTCATGCTGCCCACAATGCCGCCGCCGCAGCGTTAGTAATTCCTCTCCTGTCATTATTGGAAAAACTGGATTACTATGGCAGTAGCGGCGCGGGTTAATTTTGGCGAAAGAGCTATATTTATACTAACCAAACCTGTAGAAGTTCCGATAATAGTATCAAGGAATGATATTTTCATGGATGCAAAACAATACTGTTATGCAGCAATCTATGGGGGCTAAAATATGGGAATGGCAGCCGTGACCCTAACAAGCACAAACACGCAAAGTGTTGAATACCTGGCAAATGAGCAGGACAACAACGCAAAGCCGCAAACGAACGTAAACACATCTGGGTTGTCTGAGCAGACATTTTGGATTGGCAGCAATGACAGCTATCAGCCTTGCGCTTCGGAAGACGCATTGTTTGCAACATATACGAAAACAGGCAGCATTGAAAACGAGTACACTGATGTAAACATCTTTAACGAGGAACTATACAGGCAATATACAAAACCCGGTGTTGATGTATTTGTATCAAGTGCAAATCATAGCCCTCCGGTACTATTAAACGGTGACAAACGTCATCCGGAGATAGCCAGAATAATTGAGTATACGAATGAAGCCATTCGGGATTATATAACCGGCAAAGCCGATAGCGCAACAGTTGCCAACGCCATTGAAAATATGTATCGCGACCTTCTTGCATACAATGTTTCATTAGGCAAGACCGATGGTACAGACCCGCATTACAATGCAAGGTTGCTGTACGATGTCCAAGGTAATTTTTCCAGGCTGTCGGTGGTTGGGAATTGGTTGCTTAATCAAGCCGATGGGGATGCATACGCTCATGCAAATTATAGCCTTAATCAAGGTGATCGCTATATATACTATGACGCGAAATACTACTATGCAAATTTGAAGTTGCAGGAAATCGGCAAGGCGGCAATCGCGGGTATTGCTGAGGAAAAAGGGTTTTCCTCGTTTAATGTTCAAGGTTTTTATACTAACCCTCACCGTGTTTTGTATTATTTTAACGATATGTGGCAACATCAGGCTATAAACACCGGTATTACGCAAATGAAGAATACAGATGCCGCACCGCCAAAAGACTTCGTTATGTTCTTTACACCTCGGCGCTTTAGCCAAGACGCTTGGGAAAACGGCACAACTTACATGATAACCGCAAACGACCCCGGACGTTCCGACGGACACGGTGGTCATGATTTTTTCATAAAAGTTCCTAAAGGCAAGTCGTTGTTCAAGGAAGAACCTCTCTGGATGACGCGTTTTTCGGCGACAAATGCCGACGGTGTCAGCCACACCGGATATGACATTACAAAGCATCTCAGGTTTATGTCCGGGGATGACTATATGAGCAATCTCAAGTCCTTTTTCGCAAAATACGTGAACAACTTTGACAATGGGGAACTGGTGATTTGGAGCGGTGGGACAAAGAGCACGCACGATGTGCCGTTGGGCGAATACTTCGATGAAAAGCGGATGTACCTCGGAAACGAACTGACCGCAGCTTTCGAGTATAATAACTTCATCGGAAATTTTGAATTTCGTTATAATTGAGCGAGACGAGAACTGCCTGTCCTGCCCGCCTGCCGGACGAACGGGCAGGACAGGCAGTCCGTGACTTACGCCACTATTGCTCTTACTTTGGGAAATTGCTTGCTATTTCTTCCGCACCGGAATCCAGACTTCCTCATAGCATTTGCCGTTATCGTCCAGTCCGTAGGTTTCCATATCCGGCCCGATTGCTTTGTCATAGCCGGATGAGGGAAGCCATTCGCTGTAGGCTCGGCTGAATAATTCGGGAATTGCTATGCCGTAATGCGGGAGCGGTTCGCTCCGAAATACTGCCCAAGTAGTTTTTGGAATTTGCGCGATTTTGTAACCGTCCGTATTGCTGCCCGGCTTACGTAACGCGCAAATCATATAGGGAAAGCTATTGTCGCCCGGTTCACAATACCCGCATACGGCACGAAGCCCCATCTCGCCTTTTTCGGGCATAACTTCATTTGTCGCGTAAAAGAGCTTTTCCTGTTCGCCATTTTGTTGAATCTCCGTCCAAAACCCCGGTACTTTACTTGTTTCGTCGTTGTTGAAAATACGCTCGATACCGAACACCTCAAACGCTTCTTTTTCCTCAATTCGCCAATTCATTGCTTGCACTCCTTTGATTTTTATTTGGAAAGTGAGCGGCGGGAAAATGGTCAATTTCACACCCGTTTGCCGAGCAGCGGAAGGCGTAACGCCGTGCTGCCGCGCAAAAGCACGACTGAAGCTATCCGCGCTGTCGTATCCGTACATCACAGCCAAGTCAATAACCTTGTCGCTGCCGTTTTGCAACTTCATAGCGGCGAGTGATAGCTTGCGTTTGCGGATGTACTCGGATAGCGGCATATCGGCGATATAGTAGAATAATCGTCCGAAGTGATATGGCGAATACGATGTAACACCTGACACATCCGCAAGTGCCATTTCATCGTCAATATGAGCCTCGATGTACTCCATTGCAAGATTTAACTGTGTTAGAATATCCGCTGAACCTTGTTTCATTACTCCCGACCTCCTTTCCGCCATTATTGTAATAGGCTCTTTGAATAGGCATCCGACTTTTTCGGCAGAGTTATGTGGGTTAGCCTAACGAAATTTTAATATATTTCCGTTTTTGCTTTTCCGAATATAAGCTACACGCCCTCGCTTGTTTCGGCGTTCTCGATTAGCCATGCGCGGAAGTCAGCGCGATTGGGGAATAGTAGTTCGGATACGTTTGCGCTTATGTTATGGCGTTCTCCCTATGTATAGCTGGTAAATATAATCTATCTTCAACTGCCCGCCGTGCTTTAATATAACTTCCTTTATACCCGCATACAAAGCCGCTTTGTTTTCCGCCGACAAAGCTCTGTGGTCGGACATGGTGTCCATAAGCGCAATATATTCATCCGCGCCGTATATCCGCACGGCATTATACAGCTTCATTGTTATATCCGTAAACCCGTATTGCTCCATACTTTCAAAACGAAATCCCCTGTAAATCTCGGCAGGCTTCAAAAAATCTTCATATGTCATTTTGGATATTTTAATCGGTCTTTTGTCCGATTTATGTTGGGTGTAATAATGTTTCTCGTAAACCGCTTGAATTTCATCATAGGTTTCGCTATCGTCAATGTCAGCGACATTGTTTCGGAGCAGGGCAAACACACCGCCGTTCTTTAACAACCGAAAAACTTTCGGGCATCCGATTTGGGCGTCTACCCAATGGAATGCGGAAGCGGCGTATATCAAATCATAGCTATTATCTTGCAAAACAGCATCCTCGAAAGTAGAAGTTATTACATTGAAATTCGTATATTCCTTAAATTTCTCAAGCATAAATGCCGACATATTTTTACCCATTTCAACGGCGGTTACATCGTAGCCCGCGTTAAGGATAGGCACGGTCGCTTTTCCCGTTCCCGCGCCTATTTCAAGAGCGGTTTTATGCCCCGCTCCCGAATATTCAAAAATGTCCGCGTATAATTCGTCAGGATAATCCCAGCGTATTTTGTCGTAATTCACGACTATATCATCAAAATGCACCCTGTTCTCGCGCTCCCACCCTGTTTTTGTTTTATCAGCCATTCATCGTAGCCTCCACTTTGAATGAGTATTCTACCTTGTGACAATTTTTCATTTCACCGCACCCCGCTCGGTTGTATTTCTGATTTTATGTCTGCAATAATTTTATCGAATACCCGCTCCCGCTGCGTTGACGTGTCATAAATTGTAAAACCGTGTTTTAGTAAATCGTCGGTCATTGAGCGATTTGCCGGAATGACATCTTGTGAAATATACTCTCTCAGCTCATCATCGCTAAAATTATAAGTCCAATCATTCACAGTGTCATATTTCCTGAAATCGCTGAAAAATTCATCAGGTGTTTTATTATTTTGCGCCAAACCTATCAGATGAAACCTATCTTTTATTTCTTCTATCCCATATGTTTTCAGAATTGACGAAATTTTACTAAAATCAAAATACGCCCCCTCTATGACAAATTTGTTTCCTGTTACCGCATGGGCTTGCAGATATAATTCATTCGCCCTGCCGCTATCGGAAGAAAACATACCGAGAAAGTGACCGATGAATGGTGCTAAGTTTTCGGTGGTCTTTTCACGATTCCAAGCAAGTCTAATATCTAATTGCGGATACGCTCCGGCAAACGCGGCAACAAGTTTATCAAGGCTTATGACAAAACAACCTAATTCTTCGTTTAGCCTTTTCGCCAATGTCGTTTTCCCGCTCCTGCTTGCCCCGACAATGATAATATTTTTCATCAAATAAATCTCCGGTTTTTTGTAAATATTATATTCGCAAACGTGATATTTGCAAAGCAGAACTTTTTTACGATTATTTTGAAGAAATACAAAAGGAGTTTCGCCGCTCATGAGAAAATGATTTTGGAGCTTTTGCGGATGTGGTTGTATTGAAAATCGAAATGTTCTGCACAATTCATCAAAAATCATTGTAATTCGACTGGTTTTGTGGTATGCTACTATAGGTGTAGCTTAATATAGAACCTGTGAGGGCTTTAATATGAATGAAACAGCAGAAAAATGGTGTTCCATCAAAGAAATAGCCGCGCATTTAGGCGTGAGCCGCGATACCGTGTTAAACTGGATTGCCAAGAAGAATATGCCTGCGCATAAGGTCGGCAAGCTATGGAAATTCCAAGTTTCCGAAGTGAATGAGTGGATTCGGAGTGGCGGTAGCGCAAACGAGTAATATATAATCAGCACAATATCTTAACAACACCGTCCTCATGCCCCATATCATGCACAATAAATGGAAAACGTGTAAAAACTCACGGCAAAGCAAGCCAGTGAATAACATTGATAAAAAAGGAGCCCACAACCATGAACGAAACCTTAAAAACCATCATGTCTCGCTTTTCCTGCCGGGATTTTGCGGACACGCCGCTCACGGACGAACAAATCAAGGCACTCACCGACGCGGCTCTTGCGTCGCCCAGCGCGGTGAACCGTCAGCCGTGGCACATTATTATGATTACGGACAAGGCGTTGATTGACGAGTTGGATGCGGAAGGCATGAATGTTATGCGTTCCGCTGAGGACAAGTCCGGCTATGAGCGCATCATGGCGCGTGGCGGGAAGATATTTTATAATACGCCCTGTATGGTGATGGTAACATCGGACGGTTCGGACTGGGCATTGATGGACTGCGGTATTCTCAGCCAGAATGTATCCCTTGCCGCTCATTCGCTCGGTCTTGGCAGCGTTATCTGCGGCATGGCACGGATTCCGCTCTCCGGCTCTCGCGGTGACGAACTGAAAAAGCGCATGAAATTCCCGGACGGCTATGATTTCGGCATCGCGATTTTAGTCGGAACGGCGAAAACAGGCAAAGAACCGCACGAGCTTGACAGGAGCAAGGTGACATTTATATCCGAAGTATATTCAGAGAGAATTGGCTGAGGGATAAGAAAAGGAGTTGATTCGTAATGGACATCAATCTTGAAAACTATATGAAACAAGGCGAGCCGGAGCAGCGGGAGCGCGGATAAAGTTTCCTCACGGGTTTCGCAGATATTGGTATTTCCGAAACGCACTTGTTCGTACAAATTACAACAACTTTAAGCTGAACATTCACGCGACACAAAAATATCTTGACCGTTTTTTTGCCAATCTTTTGCTCGGCGAAAATAATGAATTAAAAAATCGTGACCTTCTCGTTACAGTATCACCGGATGATCCTGTAAATGAGCTTGTAAATGATACTGTAAATGAGCCTGTAAAAATTACTGCGACACAGCAAAATGTGTTAAAAACAATAAAGGAAAACACCGATTTCACCGTCTTACAGATAGCAACGCGGGTCGGTATATCCATAGCGACAGTAAAGCGCGCGATAAGCGTGTTAAAATCTGCCGGACTGATTGAGCGTGTCGGTTCGGATAAAACGGGGCATTGGGTTGTAAAATGATTTTTATCTTTTATAGTCGATGAAACACTAAATAACAGCATTTTTATCGTCTATACTCGATATGTAGGGTGCCGAGCAAACCAATCCTTGCTTTTCGCTAAAAAAAATATATAATACTATCGTCATCGCCAAAATAAGCGCATTATGACATTAGTAAATACGGAGGTAACCGATGGAACGCAAGGACAAAGAAAACTACTATTTGGATATCGCGGAGACAGTCATGCAGCGGTCAACATGCCGCCGCCGCAAATACGGGGCTATTATTGTTCTAAATGATGAGATTATCGCCACCGGGTATAACGGGGCGCCGCGCGGCAGAAAAAATTGCCTCGACCGCAGCGTTTGCATGAGAGATGAACTCGGCATCCCGAGCGGTGAGCGTTATGAGCTTTGCCGCAGCGTCCATGCCGAAGCCAATGCCATTATTTCAGCGGCCCGAAGGGATATGATTGGCGCTACATTGTATTTGTCGGGGCTTGATGCAAAAACCGGAGAGATACTTGAGGACACAATGCCTTGCAGTATGTGCCGCCGCCTTATCATAAATTCCGGCATAGAAACAACCGTCTGCCGTGTACCGGGCGGTAAATATGTCGTCATTCACACACGCGACTGGGTATTTAACGATGATTCAATCCTCGACGGCACCCGGTTTTCTTTATAACCCACGTAAAAAGACGCCTTCAATACGATTTTCATTGCATATGCGGGCGGATATTGATATACTACATTGCGCGAGATTGCGCGAGAAAAATAAAATTGCGCCAAGTGCGCCTTGTGAAAGGAATGTTCAAAGTATGGCCGATTCCACTATCGCATTTAAAGGAACGAAAGAGCAAGAAGCAAAGCTGATGGAGGCAATCGAGCTGCACCGCAGCCAGCCCGGTCCGCTTATGCCTGTTTTGCAAGCCGCGCAGGATATCTATGGGTATATGCCCAGAGAAGTCTTGGAGATCATATCAAGACAGATGCAAATGTCGCTCAGCGATATTTACGGCATTGTCACGTTCTACTCGCAGTTTCACCTCGAGCCAAAGGGTAAGCACAAGATTCATATCTGCCTTGGCACTGCTTGCTATGTTAAAGGCGCGGGAAAGATACTCGAGAGATTTGAAAAAGAGCTGGGCATAAAAGACGGCGAATGCACGCCGGACGGCAACTTCTCGATAGACGCGCTGCGGTGCGTGGGCGCTTGCGGTTTGGCTCCGGTAATGTCCGTCAATGACGACGTATATGGCAAGGTAACCGAAGACCAAGTGCCGGAGATTTTGGCAAAGTATAAGGCTTGATATTTTCGGTATTATTAAATTTCACGGTCAAACACACCAAACAACACGTATATAACGCACATGGAGGGGCAAAGTAAATGAAATCATTAGCAGAACTGGCCGCAATACGGGACAAGATGAAGCAAGGCGCGGCAATTGGCGAAGACGGGAACGAAAAAATCAGGATAGTAGTGGGATTGGCGACATGCGGTGTTGCTGCGGGGGCGCGTCCCGTGTTTGACGCTATCGCCGAAGAGCTTAAAAATCAAAATGTTACAAATGCCGCGGTTTCTCAAACCGGATGTATCGGCAGATGCACGCTTGAGCCTATCGTGGATGTAATTGCGCCCGGTAAAGACATTGTTACATATGTTCATGTTACAGCGGATAAAATACCGCAGATCATAAGCAGCCATATCAAAGAGGGTGTTCCCGTCATGGAATACACCATCTGCGCGTATGAATAAGCATATGAATAAGCGAATTGGGAAGGATGGAATCAATATATGATTGAATCTCAAAGCGGAAGCAAATCAACTAATCTCAGCGATACAAGATTTTATAAGAAGCAAAGAAGAATCGCGCTCAGGCTTTGCGGTATTATTGACCCGGAGCAGATAGATGAGTATATCGGCTATGACGGCTATGAGGCTCTCGGCAGGGCGTTGACCGAGATGAAGCCTTGCGATGTCATTGACATACTAAAAAAATCCGGTTTGCGCGGCAGAGGCGGCGCGGGTTTTCCGACGGGGCTTAAATGGGAGTTTGCTGCAAAGGCGGCGGGCGAGCAAAAATACGTTTGCTGCAACGCCGACGAGGGCGACCCGGGAGCGTTTATGGATCGCTCCATTCTCGAGGGCGACCCGCACTCCGTCATTGAGGCAATGACCATAGCGGCTTACGCAATAGGCGCTGACCAAGGCTATATCTATGTTCGCGCCGAATACCCCCTTGCCGTCAAACGCTTGGAAATCGCCATCGGGAAAGCAAAAGAATATGGTTTGCTCGGTGAGAATATTTTTGACTCGGGCTTTAATTTTAACCTTGAGATACGGCTTGGCGCGGGGGCGTTTGTCTGCGGAGAGGAAACGGCTCTTATGACCTCTATTGAGGGAAATCGCGGAGAGCCCAGACCCCGTCCGCCTTTTCCGGCTGTCAAGGGTTTGTTCAAATCCCCGACTGTACTCAATAATGTTGAGACATACGCAAATATTCCGCAGATAATTAAAAACGGCCCGGAATGGTTTGCGTCAATGGGTACTGAAACATCAAAAGGAACTAAGGTTTTCGCGCTCGGCGGAAACGTAACAAACGTCGGCTTGGTTGAAGTGCCGATGGGTACGACGCTGCGTGAAATCGTTGACGAAATCGGCGGCGGCGTGCCGGGCGGCAAGAAATTCAAGGCCGCGCAGACAGGCGGACCGTCCGGCGGATGTATACCTTCAAAGCATTTTGACGTGCCGATTGATTATGAACAGCTTGCGGCGATTGGCTCAATGATGGGCTCCGGCGGCCTTATCGTAATGGACGAAGATAGCTGCATGGTTGATATCGCGAAATATTTCTTGGGCTTTACGGTCGAAGAATCCTGCGGCAAATGCAATCCTTGCAGGATAGGCACAAAACGTCTTTGCGAAATGCTTGAGAAGATTACCTCCGGCAAAGGCGAGGACGACGATATAGAAAAACTCGAGAGCCTGTGCCGACACATAATGAGTTCTTCTTTGTGCGCGTTGGGACAAACGGCTCCTAATCCCGTCATCTCAACTCTCACGTTCTTTAAAGATGAATATATCGCGCATATCAAGGACAAAAAATGTCCCGCGGGCGTATGCAAAGACCTTCTTAGCTATACGATAAATGAAAAATGCATAGGCTGTACGATTTGCGCGAAAAACTGCCCGGCGGACGCTATAACCGGAGCGGTCAAGACTATGCACAAGATAGATCAAAGCAAGTGTATAAAGTGCAACGTATGCTTTGAAAAATGTAAATTCGGCGCAATTGATAAAGGTTAAAGAGAGGAGGAGCGAAAATGGAAATGGTAAACGTAAAAATAGATAATGTGTCGCTCCAAGTGCCAAGCGGTTCTACCGTGCTGGAGGCGGCAAAACTCGCAAACATTCAGATACCGACGCTTTGTTACATGAGAGGTCTCAACGAAATAGGCGCGTGCCGTATCTGCCTTACCGAAGTAAAGGGCAACAGGACGCTTGTGGCGGCTTGCGTATTTCCGGTTTTTGAAGGCATGGAAGCGCGTACAAACACACCCGCGCTCAGGAAATCCAGAAAACAGACCCTTGAGCTTATCGTTTCGGATCACAATAAAAAATGTCTTTCCTGCTCGAGAAGCGGTGATTGTGAGCTTCAACGGCTCTGTATGGAATATGGGGTGGACGAGGATATATTCGAGGGAAATGTAAATGAGACACTCCCGGATGACTCTTCGCCTTCTTTTGTGCGTGACAATTCAAAATGCATCCTATGCAGACGCTGTGTTTCGTCATGTGCGAATGTGCAGGCAATTTCCGTAATAAGCCCTGTCATGAGAGGCTTTGATACCGAAATCAAATGCGCGTTTGGCGACAATGTAGCGAATTCCCCGTGCGTAAACTGCGGGCAGTGCATAATCGTTTGTCCGACAGGCGCGCTCATGGAAAAAGACGATACCGCAAAGGTTTGGGACGCGATCTCTGACCCGTCAAAAAAAGTTTTCGCCTATGCAGCGCCGTCTATTCATGTTACGCTCGGCGAAGCCTTTGGTATGCCGACAGGCTCGCGTGTTTCCGGCAAGATAGCCGCATCCATGAGACGACTTGGCTTTGACGGGGTCTTTGATATGAACCTGACTGCCGATCTCACCATCATGGAAGAGGCAAATGAACTGCTGGAGCGTATCAAAAATAACGGCAAGCTGCCGCTCATCACATCATGCTCGCCCGGCTGGGTGAAATATTGCGAGCATTATTTCCCGGAGTTTGTTGACAATTTATCTTCGTGCAAATCCCCTCAGCAAATGTTCGGCGCTGTTTTGAAAACATATTATGCGCAAAAACACGGCATTGATCCCAAAGACATTTTTGTCGTTTCAGTCGTCCCCTGCACGGCAAAGAAGTTTGAAGCAAGAAGGGATAATCAGTCCGCCGCGGGCGTACAGGACGTTGACGTCGCCATTGTGACGCGAGAGCTGGCTCGTATGATCAAAACCGCCGGAATAGATTTTGCCGGGCTTGCCGACGAAGCGTTTGATAACCCGTTTGAATCGGGCTCGGGAGCCGGTCAGATTTTTGGCGCGACGGGCGGCGTTATGGAAGCCGCGCTTCGCACAGCCAGCAGTTGGCTTGACAAGAGCTTTAATGTGATTGATTTTACGGAGGTTCGCGGTCCCGAGGCGATCAGGTACGCGACCTACAATGTCGGCGGCATAGAGGTAAAGGTCGCCGTCGCTTCCGGCCTTGCAAACGCAAAAGCTCTGCTCGAAAAGGTCAGGGACGGCGAGGTGGAGTGTCACTTCATTGAGATCATGGCGTGCCCGGGCGGTTGTATAAACGGGGGCGGTCAGCCATTTTTGCCGGACAGCGTCCGAAACAATGTTGACATTGTGAGTCTTCGTTCCAAAGCGATATACGGAGCGGACAAAGACCTGCCTGTCCGCAAGTCGCATGAACATCCTGATATAAAAATGCTCTACGAGGAGTTTTTCGGCTCACCGGGAAGCCACAAGGCTCACGAGATTTTGCACACAAAATATGTAAAACGCGGCCTATAAAACGAATAACATATCATCATTGCGATTGAAGAAATTGAGGCATATCTGAACGGACGCTCTTAGTTCCCGTTCGGATATGCCCAAGTCGTGCGTCCAAGCCGCAGCGAAAATCGTAGCGAATATATATGACTATCCGTTGTAGTAAATCTGTCCGGGAGTCAAATCACCCTCCGTCAGCTTCAACAGCTCCGAAACGGTCACTATTTGATAACCTTGCAAGAGAAGCTCCGGGATAATGCGCTCATATGCGTCAAAGGTAGTTTTGTAGATCGCCTGACTGATAATGATAGCCTTGTCCTTGACCTCTCGCATGACCTCGTTATATATATGGTCGGAATCCTTGTACTTCCAGTCCTCGGGGTCAACGCTCCATTTGATCATTACCAAACCCATCTCTGTAGCTACATCTTTCATTGTGTCGCTCACGTTGCCGTAAGGAGGCCGAAACATCGGAACAGCCGTGCCGGTGACGGACTCTATAGCGTCTCTTGTTTTTTCTATCTGCGCCCTTACGTCCCGGTCACTTAGTTTTGCCAGATTTTTATGATCCCATGAAATCCCGACAACCTCCGACCCCGCTTCAACGGCGCGTGTGAGTGCCGCTGTTTGCGTACCCGTGAGATTTCCCGCTACGCAAAATGTGGCGCGGACTCCATACTGCTCGAGAAGATTCACAAACTCCTCCGTATAGATGCCCGGCCCGTCGTTTAGTGAGAGCGCGATAATCGGTTTATTCGGGTCTATCGGGCCGCTCTGAGGTTCTGCGACAACCGGGTTTTGGCCGTCCAAATCCCCGCCGGCCGCATCTGTATCACCGTCGCCGTCGCCCGCAGACGAAGCGTTGTCGCCGCTCCCGTCTGCGCCGCTGTCACCGCCGCCGATCAAATCTGTGCCCGTGCCGCCATCAGCACTGCCGTCTCCGCCGCCGTCTCCGTCTCCGCTGCCATCGCCATCTCCGTCACCATAGCCAGGAGTCGCTGCCGGTATTGGCGGCGGGGTTGGCGTCGGCGGAGGTATCGGCGTCGGCATTTCGGGCAGCGGCGCAAGTTTTCTTATGAGAAGGGATGCGCCCAAATCTTCGTAAGGCAAGGTAACTGCCATTGTCTCAAAGTTGTCCGGCAAAAATTCGGATTTTGGCAAAATCACAAGAATACCGTCATGGGTGATGACCAAGTATGAAAACCAAGCCTCATTCATAAAGTCAAGGTAGCCCTCCGTCCTTATATCGAGCATACACAGCTGCTGCCGGAGTACACCCAGAACATGATCGGGATATTCCAAATCAATAATATCTCCGGGCTCAAGAAATTCAAATTCTGTCAGATCAATATTGAATGTCTTAATGATTTCCTGCGGTATTTCCGTCGGTATGAAACTATATTCGCCAAATTGCAGTATGCCCGCATATCTGTTATCTATCAGATAAGAGTCAAAATGCACGTTTATTTCGCCAAACTCGGACGGGCTCATCTCTACTCCGGTGTTGTAATATATAGCCATGTCGTCATATAATTCGCTCGCCCAATCATGTATGAAAGTATCTGTATCGTTGCCAGCCTGCGGGTAACGGATGTATGCGTGAAAAGGGTCATTGTGGTGTAAAATCACTTCGGCATGGCCATATTCGATAACGGCCGGAAGCCCAAGGCTATTTGTCACCGGGTCAACATTGCCGGGATTTGGCGATTCCCTCTCTGACGGGAATGTGGGGGTTGGTTGTATCGGAATAAAGCCCTCGTTAAAATCCGGCGCTTTATCGTATGCCCCAATAGCAAAGATAACGGCCATAAGCAGCAAAAAACCCAATAATTTAAAGTATCGCTTCATATATGCTCCTGTCAACTACTTCTATCCCAAGCTGTCTTGCGCTATGGGCGGCGAGGTCGGCGGTGGCGTCGGAACACTCATCTGTGCCTTCCATCATTTCTATCATGCCTATTTCCGCATATTTGGCGGGATCGAGTTTTTGATATTTTATAATCTCAAGTTTGACGTGTTTGCCGAGTGTTTTAACAAACTTCACCCGCCCCGTTATTTCGTCCTCACTGTCGTTGATTCCGGGTATAAGTATCATTCGGACTGTCATGTCCTTGCCCATGTCCGCGATTCGCAAGGCATTTTCTAAAATGAGCTGATTATCCACGCCGGTATATCTCCTGTGAAGCCCCCTGTTTAGCGTCTTAATATCATATAACACAAGATCAACCGCAAAAACGAGCGGAGCCAGCTTCTCCCAAGGGAAGTATCCGGCTGTTTCGAGCGCGACATGGATTTGCGATTTTTTAAGCAGCCGCGTAACGTCGTAGAAAAATTCGGCTTGCATGGCCGCGTCTCCTCCCGAGTATGTGACGCCGCCGCCCGACGTATCATAATAATCTTTATCGGTCAAAAGTCTGCTCGCGAGTTCATTTTCGGAAATGATTTCTCCATACTTTTCATAAGCGTCATAGTAGCAGATAGTGCCTCCGCCGGATTGCGCGACGCATTTACCGCATCCCACGCATCTTCTGGGGTGGTATAGAAACTTGGCCGCGTCGCCGATAAGCTCGGGATGGCTGCACCATAAGCATTTCATGGGACAGCCGACAGCCATTACAGCCGATCGGATTCCCGGTCCTTTTGCCGTGCAGAGCCTGTCTATATTGGAGATAAAACCATCCATCGAACCTTCATTCCGCAAGAAATACAAGCGCGAATACGCCAAAATCATGATGCCGTCTTGCATAATGTGTTGTTTACTTTGGATATAGTAGCATATATTGTGGTTTTTGTAAAGTTTTACGAATAATGCGAAAACACTTGCTTTTTTGCCAAAGTTTGATAAAATCCTTTTATCGTGACCTTGGCCGCATCGCTTATGCTAAACGGAATCGTCAAGGGTACGGTTACGTTTGGCGGCACGCCAATACCCTAATTATAACAGGCGGGCTGATACTCGTGGCCGTGGCCTTGGATATGCGCAAATATTTAGCAAAGAGGTGAGTTGATTTGTTTAGACGCATTATATCTAAAATAAAGGCACTCTTTAGGGCGTTGCTAAAGAGATTTGGCGGCGGCCGCACCGAGACCGCCCCCACTGCCAACGACGGGAGCACCGAAGCTCGCACCGCCGACACTCGCCGGACTGAGACCGCCTCATACCGAGACACGCCTGCCGCCGATGAACTTACCACCGTCACCGGCGCGCTTACCGATGCCGCAAATGCTCACACCGAGACCGCCGCCACTGTCGCCGACGCGCCCAGTGCCGATACCGCCCAGTCCGGCGGCATAATAGTTGACAGGCGCAAATTTGACAAGGCGAAATGGTTTCCTTTCCTGATTGTCGGCATAATACTCATAGTTATCTATAAGACGATGGATAACATGGCTCAAATCGCATCCGGAATTTTCGGCTTTATCGGCGTTCTCGGACCGCTGCTTTTCGGCATACTTTTTGCTTATTTTCTCTATATTCCGCACCGGGCAATAGAAAATCTCTATAAGAAACTGAAACTAAAATTTGTATTGAAACACGCTCGCGGACTTAGCACAATTACGGTATTCATATTGCTGCTTTGTGTGATCATTGTGCTTTCAAGCGTTGTGATACCAATGATTTTCAACAACATCGTTGATCTTGTCATGAACATACCGGGGTATATTTCTTCCATACTTGCCTATTTTGAGAGGCTGCCCGAAGACTCTGTATTGGCGGGCTTTAATATTGATGAGTTTATCCGCGACGGTTCCGGCGAAATCATGAACGCCGTCTTGAACCCTGCCGGTATTGAACAGGCGGCAAGGAGCTTGATGGGCGTTGCCGGAGGCATATTCAGCGTTATTATGGGGCTTGTTATATCGCTCTATTTGCTTATGGACAGAAGTAAAATAGCCGAGTATTTTACAAGGCTGAACAATGCCGTGTTTAAGACGCAGCGCAAAAGAGAGGGCGTGGTAAAATATCTCAGGCAAGTAAATGAGGTCTTGCTCACTTTCATTGCAAGCAAGGGTTTAGACGCGGTCATAAACTTTGCTTCCGTCACCTGTATACTTCTTATATTTGGCGTACCCTATGCCGTCCTGCTCGGCTTGCTGGCAGGCGTGTTTAACTTCATACCGTATATCGGATCAATTTTCGCGTCTATACTTATAAGCGTACTCGCTTTGCTGACGCTCGACCTTTCCACGGCAATCCAAGTTGCGGTTTGCCTGCTTATTTTCCAGCAGCTTGACGGCAATTACATTGAACCTCGAATTATGAAATCCTCGCTAAAAATCAATCCGATTTTGGTAATCATAGCGGTTGTAATTGGCGGCGCTTACTTTGGGATAGCCGGAATGTTCCTTGCCGTGCCTATCGCCGTGATCGCCAAGCAGATTTTGGGCGAGTATATTGCCTCATCGGAGGCCGCAAACGGCGGCAACAACACGCGCCGGTGAAGAGCAATGTAAACAATCGCAGGGAGGAATTCTTTAAAAATTAAAGAATTCCTCAAACGATTGGAAATGCTGCACTTCTCTCAGAAAAAATCATAAAAGAATTGGATAAAATGGGAAACACTATGGAAAAAATCGAAAATGTTATTAATTCATTTTTACAGCCTTATATAGCAGATGATAATATTCAGGCTGCAATGCTTTATGGCAGTTATGCACAAGGAAATCAAAATAAATATTCTGACATAGACATTTTTATAGTTTCTTCAGATAAACTAAATTGGAGAGAACAGGGCAGCAAAATATTTTCAAATTATGTATTTGAATATTTTATTAACCCCCCAAAGGTAATCATACGGGAAATAGAAGAATATAAACTAATATGGATAATTTCAATAATATTAAATGGTAAAGAAATATTTGATAAGACGGGTATTTTGAAACAACTGAAAGAAAAAGCATATCTGGTTGCCAATAGACCTATAGAGCCTATAGGTAATTTTGAAATAGAGATGATAAAATATTCCACAAGCCATTATTACGACCAGCTAAAAAGGGCTTATGAATATAATTCAGACGAATTTCAGTATTTGTATTACATACTATTGGATCATATTATTTATTCTTATGGTAAGATTAATGGAATACAATTATCGCCAAAGACCAAAATATACCAATATATTTTTGATGAAAAATATTGTCTAAGCAAAGATTTAAAGAAAATTAATGACTATGCTTTATTAGATAAACTAAAAAAATGTATGATAAAAAATGAAAATGAAATAATGTATAAAAGTATAACTGAATTAAATGACTATTTTTTAGATTCCATTGGCGGATTTAATATAGACGGCTGGAAAATCAGAGGTGAAATTATTTGACCTGTAAATTCTTACACAGACCAGTAAATTCTTGTTGACAATATGTATTAGTTGTGCTAATATAAGTACATCAACAGATACATAATGAAACAACAGAGAACGAAAGGAGGGGAGATACATGTTGCTGCAGTTAGATTTTACAATCGAAACGCCGATTTATCGGCAAATACACGACCAAATTGTATTAGGCATAGCAAGCGGAAAGCTCAGTGTCGGCGAAAAACTGCCGACAGTACGCGCTTTAGCAATCGAAACAGGGGTCAACGTGATGACCGTCAACAAGGCTTATCAATTCCTGAAAAGCGAGGGGCATATCTCAACAGACCGCAGGGGCGGCACGGTGATTGCGGGGGGCAAAAGCGTAACCACAGCGGATAAGGTACTCGGCGAGCTGCGGTTGCCTGCCGCGTCGGCAAAGCTCTCAGGCATGTCAAGTGACGAGTGGCTTGACATCTGTATCAAAGCATATAAATGTGAGGAGGAAAATAACAATGATGCTACTTAATATTATTATGGCGGCGAGTTTTGCGCCGATATTACCGCTTATTTACATTATGATGAGAAACACGATAAAACCGAAAAAGAATATTATCATCGGAACAACTTTGCCTGTCGAGGCGCAAACCGACCCTGACGTTACTTCCATTTGCGATTCGTTCAAGAAATGGCTTGGCATTGCCACACTTTTGCTCATTCCATTGCTCGTGCCGCCGTTTTTTATGAGCTCCTTTGGCGTGGCAATGACTTGGTATATGACGTGGATGGTACTGCTTGTTGTTGCGCATCCGATTGTGTTTGCCGTACATCGAGGCAGGCTTATGACACTCAAAAATGAAAGAGGATGGCGCAGCTCTGTAGCGGGACAGAGGCTTGCAGAAGTTAAGCTCGCAGGAATCCCCGTATACAAGATTAACAACATCTGGTTTTTACTTGCGCTCGCCGTCTCACTTGTGCCTGTTCTCTATGTTTTGCTTGTCGGCGGCAAAGCAAACGCTATGCTTATGCCTATATATCTGACATTTGCGGGTACGGTTGCATTGTTTTGGGGGCTATATTATATCATTTACCACATACGCGCCGAAGTTTTTAACGAGGACCTGACGCTCACCATGGCGCTGACCCGCGTTCGCCGGTACAACTGGGGTAAGTTCTGGATTATCGCCTCGTGGATTACGGCGGCATACAACCTTGCGGTATGGGCGTTTGCGGTTAACGAAACGGGCATTTTGATTGCTACGCTCGTATATTCCGTTATAATAATAATTATTTCACTTCAAACCGAGTTTGCCACACGCGCCGCACAGCAAAAGCTCACCGCTTCGGATACGGGCGATGTATATGCCGACGAGGATGAATACTGGTTTTTGGGGTTAATTTATTATAATCCTAACGACAAACAATTCCTTGTCAACGACCGCATCGGCATGAATATGTCTATGAATGTCGCCAAACCCGCAGGTAAAGTGCTTATGTTTTTCACGGCATTGATTATCGTCGCTATGCCCTTTCTCGGCTTGTGGATGCTGACAGAGGAAAGAACGCCTGTAAATCTTGTCATTGACGGGTCAATGTTTACTGTGGAGCACACAAGAATCGCGTATAGTTTTCCGTTAGGCGAGATTGACTCTGTTGAGCTTATATTTGAACTGCCTGTCATGACTAAAACAAACGGAAGCAACTTTGAGAATTTATACAAGGGAAATTTTAACGCGAGAGGCTATGGTGCTGTAACGGTCTGTATGCTTCCTCAAAACCCGCCGTTTTTAGTGATAAAGATACAAGACGGGACGACGTATATATTTAATGACACCGACAGTAATGTTACAACGGCGGTTTACCGCGCACTCACACCATAGGCAAAGGCGTTTCTAACGGGGTCATCGTATCTGTATACGTATATTATTTATTCATTTGTTCAAATACAGATTTCGGAATTTGATTCGCATAGAGGTTGTATATCTTGCAAAAAGGCCACGCAGCATAAAAATTTCCAAGCATAATGACGCCTATTGACCAGTGCCTTGCCATGTGATACAATTGCGTAAAAACAGGGATAACAAAGCCTTGGAAATAAAAAAGAGAAAGAGAAGAAAGCTATGGAAATCGATAAAGCACAAAACGGAGACATCTGCGTCTTGACCCTGACCGGACGGTTAGATACCGCCACATCACCTAAGCTGCAGGAAATACTGACGGAAACTATTTCATCGTCCGAGAAAATCGAACTGGATTTTGCGGCGGTGGATTACGTTTCCTCGGCAGGCTTGCGCGTTCTGTTGTCGGGCGAGAAAAATGTCAAAGTAAACGGCAAAACCATGACGCTCAAAAACATCTTGCCGGAGGTGATGGAAGTTTTTGAAATCACGGGCTTTTCCGGTATTTTAACAATCGTATAATATTTGACAGCAAGCGGCTCTTGCTTCGAGAAAACAAAGCTTTGCATCATTTTTACGGTCTGTCATTGGTCGTTGATGTCATAAGCGGATAGAAAGGACAGGTTATAAAAATGAAATCTGATATTTACACCGAAAAGCAAAAAATAGAAACAATCCTCACGGAAATGGACAGAATCGGTCAGTTTTGCAAATTATCCACAGTGTCCGCGAGCAGACTCCGTCTGGTTGCCGAGGAGATGCTTTCTTTGACTGCACGGCTGTTCGACGACTTAAAATACGAGTTTTATGTAGAAAGCGACGAAAACCGTTTCACACTCTGTCTTACAGCAGAAACAGTTGTGAATCAAAGCAAAAAGGAGAAAATGCTGTCTCTTTCTACGAGTGGGAAAAACAAAGCGACTCAAGGATTTTTTGGCAAAATCAGCGGCATTTTTGAAAGCCTGCTTACGGACAGCGGCGAGTTTGAACGAATTTACATCCCATATTACGACCGCATGGTCTACGAGAACATAGGGCTAATGCCGTATTTTTCGCTGACAACATACCGTGATGAATTAAACGCGGCATCTTTAGCGTCAACTAAAACAGACAAAGAAGAATGGGACGGATTAGAAAAATCCATAATAGAAACTCTCGCAAAAGAAGTAATCATCGGCGCGCGGAATAAAAAGGCGGAAATGATCGTTATAATGGAATTTTAACAAAACCGCAAGCTGCCGCCTCTTTGGGCGGCGGCTTACTACATGGTATAAATGAGGAAAGACTAAGTGAAAAAAAGAAGATTGTTTTTGCTTGTTCCCCTGCTTTTGCTGACACTCACAGGGTGTTTCGGAGAGGATAATTTGCAAGAGCCCGAAGTAAGCGTGTCCCCTGCCGAGTCCGGCACGTATGCAGCCGAGGATTTCATAGGGAAGCGCATTGCGTTTGCCACCGGAGAGGCTTTCGACATAATGTTTGAGGAAAATGTCGGCTCCTTTATACCGGTTCATTGCATCTATGAGCATGAAGCAATGGAAATGGTGAAAAATGGCAGAGCTGACGCCTTGATATTGGATGAACCAATGGCGCGAAAATGGGTTTTATTGAATCCCGAAATGGAAATCATATATCCGTCTTTCGCACAGTATGATTTCGGTGTTGTCTTTAACGGAGAAAATGACACTCTGCGGTTGAAGTTCAACGACTTTTTGCGGGAAATTAAAGAAAACGGCGTTCATGCCGACATGACAAAGCGTTGGCTTGATACCGCAAACTCTCCGCCTATGCCGGAGATTGTACTCAGTGGGAATAACGGAATCCTCACTTTTGCCAGTGCCGGAGAGATGGAGCCGTTTGGCTATATAGTGGACAATCGGGCGGAGGGTTTTGACATCGAGATTGCTGTGCGATTTGCCGAATATATGGACATGGATATAGACATCCAACTCATGGCGTGGGATGCGTTGATTCCTTACGTAAATTCCGGAAAAGCCGATTTTGCGGCGGGTCTGTTCATCATTAACAAAGAGAGGGGCGAGAGTGTCAGTTTTTCCGAGCCGTACTGTTCGGGCGGCGCGGTACTGATTACCAAGAAAAATGAGAGCGCGAATGTTTTCCGCGCCGAGGATTTCGCGGGGAAAGCCTTCGCCATAATAACAGGCTCTATATGGGACACAGTGCTCAATGAAAATATCCCCGATGCAATACAAGTGCATTTCAACACAAGCCCGGAAACCGTACTGGCTCTTCGGCAAGGAAAGGTTGACGCCACCTTTACGGGCCGCGTTTTGTCCGAAAGGTTCAAAGTAATATATCCTGACCTTATGCCCCTTTTCCCTGCCATTCATGAAGTTGACCAGGCTTTTGTATTCGGAAAAAATAACTCGGAGCTTAGGGAATCTTTCAACGATTTTTTGCGGGAGATTCATGCGGACGGCACTTATGATGATATGACGGAACGTTGGATAAATACCTTTGACGCGCCTCCCATGCCCGATTTTCCAAACATCGGCAATAACGGAAAGCTCGTATTCGCTAACACAGGCAACAACGACGTTTTTGGGTATATTCAAGACGGAAAGCCTGTGGGGTTTGAGATTGAGTTAGGCTACCGTTTTGCCGAGTACATGGATATGGAGCTTGAAATCCAACTGATGGACTTTGCCGGAATCATTCCTGCCGTTCAATCGGGTAGGATTGATTTTGCCGGTGCGATTATTGCTGTCACCGATGAGCGCAAGCAGGCGGTTGATTTTTCAGACGCGGTTTTCAGGGAAGGGATTTTGGTCACAGTACGCAAGGAAAGTGCCGTGCTTGACGGCGCGGCAGCTGACGGGTCGGCGGAAAGCACAGGCTTTTGGCAGAGCTTAAAAGCCAGCTTTGAACGAAACCTTATCCATGAAAACCGATGGAAAATGATCCTTGAAGGCTTACAGGTGAGCATGGTCATCACGATTTTATCTTTCGCTCTCGCGACGCTGCTCGGATTTGGCGTCTGCGGCCTTAGAATGAGCAAAAACCGTATACTCAACGTCTTTGGCAATATATATATCACCGTTCTGCGAGGCACGCCCATAGTGGTATTGCTGATGATCACGTTTTATGTGATTTTCGCGAAAACCACCATCGGAGGCGTGACAGTTGCCGTTATCGCGTTTGGGGCAAACGGCGCCGCGTTCATAGGCGAGATTATACGGGCCGCGATTTTGACGGTGGACAAAGGGCAAGTCGAGGCGGCGCGGAGCATGGGCTTTTCTAAGGTCGGGGCATTCTTTACGGTGACGTTCCCCCAAGCGGTTCGCGTGGCGTTTCCGGTATATATGTCCGAATTTATTTCCATGTTCAAGATGACCGCAGTCGTTGGTTATATCGCCGTCGTAGACTTGACAAAGGCCGGCGACATCATACGCAGCCGCACATACGACGCCTTCTTCCCGCTGATCATGGTGGCGTTGATATACCTGATTACGGCGTCAATCATGATTTATCTGCTTAACCTCATAAACCGCAAGACTAACAAGCGTTTGAGGAGGGACAAATGATGATTATTGTACAGGACTTGAAAAAAAGTTACGGCAGTTTTGAGGTGCTAAAAGGAGTTAGCGCGACCATAGAAAAAGGCGAGGTTATCACTATAATAGGGCCGTCAGGATGCGGGAAAAGCACATTTTTGCGCTGCCTGAATCTGTTGGAGCAGCCCACGGGCGGGACTATAAAATTTGACGGGAAGGTTCTCAACGACAAGAAAACCAACATCAACGAAGTTCGCAAAAAAATGGGTATGGTATTTCAAAACTTCAATCTCTTTGCCCATATGAGCGTATTGGATAATCTGTGCATCGGGCAGACAAGGCTGCTGGGTATGCAAAGAGACGAGGCGGAAAAGACGGCGCGTGAGCTCTTGAAAACAGTCGGACTCGCGGAAAAAGCCGATAACTACCCGGATGAGCTTTCCGGCGGTCAGAAGCAAAGGGTGGCGATTGCGCGGTGTCTTTCGATGAAGCCGGACATAATGCTTTTTGACGAACCGACCAGCGCGCTCGACCCGACGATGGTGGGAGAGGTGACGGCAGTCATAAGGCGTCTGGCAAGGGATGGCATGACGATGGTAATCGTTACCCATGAAATGGAATTTGCCAAAAACGTGTCTAATCGGATATTTTACATGGACGAGGGCGGCATCTATGAGGAAGGCCCGCCGGAGGTCATCTTTGACGCGCCAAACCGGGAAAAGACAAAAGCGTTCATTCACCGTATCAAGAGTTTCCGGCATGAGATAAACTCCGAAAACTTTGACTTCATCGGGCTTACCAACGAATTGCTGAACTTCTGCGTCGCAAACGCCTTGTCAAGGGCGAACAGCAACAAAGCGGGGCTGCTCTCGGAAGAGCTCACGGTAAATCTCATTGACAAAAAAGATTTGGTCGGAATATATTTCAGCTTCCCGGACAATCAAGAATCATTTGAGCTTACCGTCACGTACGGGGGCGAGGCGCGAGATGTTACGCAAGCGGCCGGAATGGAAGCCGATATAATCCGAGGACTAATCAGCGACATCACATACACATATGACGGTACAAACCGGATTTGCATGAAATGGTGAAAACAAAGGCAAACCCGAAAGTCTATACCGCAAAGCCGATGCCCGGAAAATAAACTGCGCTAAAACTGAACCTTGCAGTTCTGTTTTAGCGCAACTTTCCCATAAACGCACCACTTGGTGCGTTTATGGGAAAGTTGGCACCCCCGGCGCGAATCGAACGCACAACTATTCCTTAGGAGTAGGAAGCACCCCGTTTTCTGTAGTAACCCATAGTAGTCTGCAATAGTCGGAAAGCCCTGCCGTTACTGGATTTATCGAATGGCTCATGTCATACCATGTGCTACCCGGTATTCTGGAACTGTGCGGGGTTTTTCGGTTTTTTCCTTAGCTTCCTTAGCCGGGGGGCGGGTGTATTGGATGGGAAGTTCTATTCCGATGCGATTCCGGGCAACGCTTAATCCAGTACGAGGACAGAGAAACGGCTTGACAATTTCACATTCAACCTTTATAATGAGTAAACAGTAAAACGTACTGAGTAAAATGTAAAGGTGATTGGAGGGAGGGTTCTCATGTTCAAACGAAAATTGGTCGCGCAGCTTACCGAAAGACTAAACGAACCGCGCCGGTTTATTCAAATTGTGGTCGGACCGAGGCAAACGGGGAAGACGACCGCTGTTTTGCAAGCGCTTAAAGAGCTTGATATGCAAACGCATTTTGTCAGCGCGGACGACCCCAGCCTTAACTCTGCCGAATGGCTGCGAAACGAATGGGAGCAAGCCCGCGCTCTCGCCAAGTCCCGCGAAGCGATTCTTGTTATTGATGAAATCCAAAAAATCAAGGGCTGGTCGTCGATTGTCAAGCTCCTTTGGGATGAAGACGGCAGATTGCTTTCCGCATTAAAAGTCGTTCTCACCGGGTCATCTTCGCTTCTGCTACAAAAAGGGCTTACCGAGTCCCTGATGGGGAGGTTTGAGATTCTTTATTCCCCTCACTGGAATTATACAGAGTGTAAGGAAGCGTTCAATTACAGCCTTGAAGATTTTTTGTTCTTCGGCGGTTATCCCGGCGCGGCGACGCTTATCAAAGATGAGAGCCGTTGGGCGCGGTATATGGGAATGTCTATTGTCGAGCCAACCATCTCACAGGACATTCTGATGATGGAGGAAGTCAGAAAACCGGCTTTGCTCCGTGCGCTTTTTATGCTTGGCTCCGGGTACAGCGCACAGGAACTATCTTTTACAAAAATGCTCGGTCAGCTTCAGGACGCGGGAAACACGGTAACACTGGCACACTATCTTGAGCTTCTCGGCAAAGCGAATATGCTTACGGGATTACAAAATTATTCAGGCAATCAAATCCGCACACGCAAAAGCTCCCCAAGACTTATGGTATACGATACCTCTCTTATGACATACGCAGACGGAGCCAACAGGCGGCGGCTTCTTGACAGTCCTGCCGACAAAGGCAGACTTGTCGAAAGTGCTGTCGGTGCGTACTTGCTGTCGAGAGGCAAAGAAGAAGGCTTTGATGTCTATTGGTGGCGTGAGCGCAACCATGAGGTCGATTTCGTTATAAAAAAAGGCAGTCAGCTAACAGCCATCGAGGTCAAGAGCGGCAGGGTGAAGAATGCGGGCGGAAGCCTTGTGTTCACGCAGCGTTACCCCGAAGCCCTTTCTCTCATCGTCGGCAGCGCGAATTATGGTTTGGAAGACTTCCTGCTGGGGAATAAGCCGATATTTTTATAAGTTGCTTTGTCTATCATGGCGGAAGTTCTTCCGGGCCAGCTACG
Source organism: Oscillospiraceae bacterium (assembly GCA_009777235.1). Lineage (GTDB taxonomy): Bacteria > Bacillota > Clostridia > Oscillospirales > Oscillospiraceae > WRMH01. The sequence goes on along the minus strand of WRMH01000001.1, from coordinate 61,210 downwards.
GAACGCTGGGGCATCCCGGCTCGGCTCTTCTCCCCATCCGTGCCGCCGGCGTTTCGGGGACTGATTGGATTTGTGAAGGTCAGTTCGAGCAACTGTCTTTTCTCGGAGATGAGCGGGAACGGCAGAGGCGGATGCTCATTGACCGCACAATGGACGATATCCGCAATAGGTTCGGGCATAAGGTCATCTCCAGAGGGACGCTCATGGCAGACCCGCGCTTGGGAGGATGCAATCCGAAAGAAGACCATATACGGACATTTCCGGGAGGATATGGCTCATCGCCGCTGTTTGGTTCCGGCGACGCATACCCATCGACGTCACATGGGTAGACGGGCGGGTTTACGAAATCGACCGCGTCTTGGACGTGCGAAGAGCCGCCAGCCTCAAGGGCGGCGGGCTCGGGTTGCGGTATAAATGCAGAATCGACGGCAGGGAGACATTTATGTGGCTGGACAGCTATTCGTGGTTCGTTGAAGCGAAACAGGATATGAGCGATTGATGGCGTTATGCAGACATTCCCGCGCTTACTCAATGCGGTATTGCACGAGTGCCAAGTTGTCTCTAGCGCTTGGAAAATGTACAGAGGCTTGACTGTAGCAATGATGTCCACTGTATAAAGGAGAAGGCAAATACTCTGTGAAAAATCATATTTGCCCGTAGTAGGCGCCGGCGCCGTGTTTTCTTGAATAGTGCTTCCGCAGCAGGGCCTCCTGCATGGGCGCACAGTCCCTGTCGACCATAAGGCAGTGCCACGCCATAAACGCCAGCTCCTCCAGCACCACGGCGTTATGCACGGCGTCAAGCGCGTCTTTCCCCCACACAAACGGCCCATGCTCCGCCGCCAGCGCGGCGGGAACGGTATCGGGCGAGAGACAAGCCTCTACAATCACATTGCCTGTTTCCAGCTCATACGCGCCCTGAATTTCCGCGGCCGTCAGCGGGCGGGCGCAGGGAATTTCGCCGTTGAAGTAATCGGCGTGCGTTGTGCCGAGGGCGGGAATCCCGCGCTTCAGCTGGGCAAAAATTGTCGCCCATCGGCTGTGCGTATGCACAACCCCGCCAATATCCGGGAACGCCCGATACAGCGTCAGATGCGTCGGCGTATCGGAGGAGGGCTTCCATTTGCCGCCCGCCACACTGCCGTCCGACAGGCGCACCGTCACCAGGTCGTCAACGCTCATTCCGTCATACGGCACGCCGCCGGGCTTGATGACAACCAGCCCCGCCGCCCGATCAATCCCGCTGACATTGCCCCATGTGAAGGTGACCAGCTTATGCGTGGGAAGCAAAAGGTTCGCCTCCAGCACCTGTTGCTTTAACAGTTCAATCACAGTATCACCTCAAAAATTCTATCATCGACGCGTTTGACGCCCGACTCTGAGGAGTATACCATAAACTGAGCCGAAAAGCAAATTTCCGGAAGGCAGCTCACCTGAAATTGAAATGCCGCACAGCAATATTTGAGAAGTTTATCGCACTACTTGATAGGTTTTTTGGCAGAGCGTATGGTATTATATATATAATGGATTAACATGGCGGTGATATTGCTTGACTGATTTTGTCGATACTGAGAGAATCCCCCATAGGACTCTTTATACCGGGTCGGAGATGCCGGGCATTGGGTTTGGCACGTTCGGTTCGGATGCAAGCAGCGGAGAAGAGGTCGCTCTTTCCGTAAGCGGTGCTATGCGCGCCGGATACCGTTATATAGACTGCGCCGCTTGTTATGGGAATGAACACCTGATAGGCGAGGTCATACGCAATAATGTCAACGCCGATATACTGCGGGAGGAGTTATTTGTTCTAAGCAAGCTGTGGAACGATAAGCATAAGCCATCAGATGTGGCAGCAGCTTGCCGCAAGACACTGATGGATTTGAAATTGGAATATCTGGACTGCTATCTTGTTCATTGGCCATTTCCAAATTATCATCCGCCGGGCTGTGGCGCGGACATACGAAACCCCGATTCGCGTCCATACATCCATGAAGAGTTCATGGATACATGGCGAGCGATGGAACGATTGGTGAACGAAGGACTTGTGCGTCATATAGGAACCTCAAATGTGACGATACCAAAGTTGCGCCTGATTCTGCGCGACGCCGGAATCAAACCGGCTGTTAATCAAATGGAACTGCATCCCTGTTTCCAGCAAGGTGAGTTGTACCAGTTTTGTGTTGACCACGAGATACAACCCATAGGTTATTCCCCGATTGGCTCTCCTAAACGACCTGAACGTGACCGCACACCCGACGACATTGCCGATATTGAGCATCCTGTTATAATTGAAATCGCGAAACGGCATGACATACATCCCGCGCTGATTTGCTTAAAATGGGCGTCTCAGCGCGGGCAAATACCCATTCCTTTTTCAACGAAAAAAGAGAATTATATAGCCAACTTGCGATGCGTCACAGAAGACCCTCTCACTATTGATGAAATGGAGAACATAAAAAGTGTCGAGCGTAATTGCCGGTTAATAAAGGGACAAGTGTTCCTTTGGTCGGGCGCAAAATCTTGGTTAGATTTATGGGATATTGACGGAACTATTCCGGGTTGGACCGGCTACACAAGGGACGGAGGATACGCGCATGAGCAAAACAATGACGGGAGTAATACTCCCCGGCAATAGCACAGTAGAATTTCGAGAGTTCGATATTCCAACCCCGAAATATGGAGAGGTTTTGATTCGCACAAAGGCGACCACCATCTGCGGCAGCGATATACGCTGTATTTACCGTGAGCGTCTGGGTAAAGGCCCTGAGAGTTATATCCCCGGGACAATCTGCGGGCATGAGCCTTGTGGAGTCATCGAAGATACAGGAGAAGGGCTGCGTCGATTCAAAAAAGGCGACCGCGTGATTGTCTATCATATTTCCGGCTGTGGTCTGTGTTATGACTGCCGCAAAGGATACATGATTTCCTGCCGTTCCCCGCTGCGCCGCGCCTACGGCTGGCAACGCGACGGCGGTATGGCTCCGTTCATCCTCGCGGAGGAAAAGGATTTGATTCTTTTGCCTGACAAGTTAAGTTTTTTAGACGGCGCACAAATTGCCTGTGGGTTCGGAACCGTCTACGAAGCCCTCGACAGGATGGGCATAAATGGAAATGATGCATTACTTGTCGTCGGGTTGGGTCCTGTGGGTCTGGCCGCGCTCCAACTCGCACGCGCGATGGGGGCGCACAGACTGATTGGTGTAGAAATATCGCCGGAACGGATTGCGTTGGCTAAACGGCTCGGACTTGTGGACAACGCCTTTGTTGCAGATAATTATACATATGAAAATGTGCTGGAAATCACAAATGGGTTCGGCGTCGAAAAGGCAGTCGATACATCCGCTGGTGATACAGGACGGCAGCTTGCCCTCCGCACAACCCGTGATTGGGGCAAAATCGCATTTGTCGGAGAAGGTGGTGTATGCAATTTCGCGCCCAGCCCTGATATCATTCATGGGCAAAAAACAATATATGGCTCATGGGTGACCAGCACATGGAAGATGGAGGAACTGGTTGAGCGCATAGTTCGCTGGGGCATCCATCCCGAGAGACTTGTAACAAACAAGTTTTTCCTACGTCAAGCAGATGCGGCGTTTGCATTGATGGCTGACGGGAAATGCGGCAAGGTCGCCGTAGTATTTGATTGAAAGGGGCAAGATTATGAGAAAATTTGAAGCGAGCTTTGAATCGCTGTATCAGGCGGGATGCGCCGACTGGTTTCGTGACGCGAAATTTGGGATTTGGAGCCACTGGGGGCCGCAGAGCGTCCCGATGTACGGGGATTGGTATGCGCGGAATATGTATATTGAAGAAACGCCGCAATATCTGTACCATATCCGTCGCTATGGGCATCCTTCCAAATTTGGGTATAAAGACATATGCGCCCTATGGAAAGCCGAGAATTTCGACCCTGACAAACTGATGGAGCTGTATTATAATGCCGGCGCGCGGTATTTTGTGGCGCAGGCTATGCACCATGACCATTTTTTCAATTATCCATCCAAACTTAATCGGATGAACTCGATGCTAGTTGGCCCGCAAAAGGATATATGCGGACTTTGGAAACAGGCGGCGAACAGGTATGACCTGCCTTTCGGGCTGTCCGAGCATCTGGGCGCAAGTTTCTCTTGGTGGAGGAATAACAAGGGACACGATGAATACGGGCCCTATAAAGGCGTCCCATATGACGGAAACGACCCTAAGTGGAGAGATTTTTATCACGATAACGGCTGTCATGGGATTAAAGATAAGGATTCTTTTTTTCCATGGTATACAAACCATAAACATTTCCGCCGTTATTGGCTGGAGGCGATGAAGGAACTGATAGATATGTTCGCGCCGGAACTGCTGTATACAGACGGCGTGCTGCCGTTCGGCGAACATTGGACGGGTGATGTGAAGGAAGATACTGACAGTATAGATTACAGTTATGGTCTTGAGGCGGTCGCCCATTTATATAACACATCGGCAGAACGACATGGAAAAAACTGTGCGGTTTATACTCAGAAGGGCAACCGCCCGGAGATATACAAGGTAGGAGTCCTTGATATTGAAAAAAGCCAGCTTCCCGGAATCAGCCCTGACCCGTGGCATACGGACACGTGTATTGGCAACTGGTTCTATGATGTGCGCGATCCGTATAAGCGACCCGGACATATCATCGAAAAGCTGGTTGACGTCATTTCAAAAAACGCGACCATGCTGCTGAACATCCTGCAAAAACCGGACGGGACGATTGACGATGAGGCAAAGTATATCCTGTCTGAATTAACTTCATGGTTTGCGGTGTGTGCAGAGGGTGTATACGCTACACGCCCATGGAAAATTGCGGATGAGGGCGTGACAAAAGCCGTTATCAAAGGCTTCCATGAAGAAGAAACCTTGTGGACTCCAATGGATTTCCGCTTCGTACAAAAGAAAAATATAGTCTATGCCTTTATGATGGCTCCCCAATATAGCGGCACAGCCGTCATCCGTAGCTTCAACGAAGGGGAAGTTATCAAAAATGTACGCTTGCTCGGCGTCGGCAATGTGGAGTATGAATACCATTTTGGCGTACTCGCCGTTAAACTGCCTGATAAATTGCCGACAAAGTATGCAAACTGTTTGGCAGTAGAACTTACCTAACAGAACAAAAACGGAGGAATACAAAGTGAAAATACTTGCTTACCGCATAAACCTCGAGAACACCGTGCCGTTCGGCAATAACGCCGCATACTGCGTGGGTACTGGACGGATGAATCTTGCGCTGCGGCACGAGTACCATAAGCAGCTGGAGAAGGTACAGGAGGATATCGGCTTTGCCTATATCCGCGGGCACGGGCTGTTCTGCGACGATATGGCGGTGTATCATACATACACCGAGGACGGCATTGAAAAAGAGGAGTACAACTTCAGCTATGTTGATATGGTGTTCGACGGCTATCTCTCGTTGGGCATCAAGCCGTTTGTAGAGCTCGGGTTTATGCCGGAGCAGATGGCTTCGGGCAGTCAAACGATTTTTTACTGGAAAGGCAACGTCACCCCACCTGTCTGCTACGATAAATGGGCGCGGTTGGTTACGGCGGCGGTCACCCACTGGATAGAACGCTACGGCAGTGAGGAAGTGATTTCCTGGCCGTTTGAGGTATGGAACGAGCCCAATCTGCCGGGCTTTTGGAAAGACGCGGATATGGAGGAGTATTTCAAGCTCTATGACGTAACAAGCAGGGCGGTCAAAAGCTGTGACGCGCGAATCCGCGTCGGCGGACCGGCAATTTGCGGCGTGGACGACGAGCGTTGGATGCGCTGCTTTTTGGAGTATTGCTCGGAGAACAATGTCCCGCTCGACTTTGTGACGCGGCACGCCTATGCCACGGAAGCCCCCGAAACAGACGGGCGCTATGTGTACCAAAAGCTGATAACGCCCGAGGCGTTTATGGAGGAGCTTAGGCAAAGCCGCCTGATTATCGACAGCTTTCCGCAGTTTTCGGGTATGGAAATGCACATCACCGAGTTTAACACCTCCTACAGCCCCAAAAACCCCATTCACGACACCAATCTGAACGCCGCGTACATAGCCCGCGTGTTAAGCGAACTCGGCGACTGCTGCGCGTCGTATTCATACTGGACATTCGGGGATGTCTTTGAGGAAACGGGCGTTGCGTTCACCCCGTTTTCCGGCTGCTTCGGACTGCTTGCAAACGGAGGGATTCCAAAGCCAACCTACCTGACATATGTGTTTTATAAAGAGCTGTACCCGGAGGCGGTCGCGAGAAGTGAACATTTCATCGTGACCAAATCCGACAGCGGTGATTTGCGCGGCGTCGCGTGGAATCCCGTTGACGGGCAGGGCGGCGATATAACGCTGCGGTTTTTGGCCGCCGTTAAGGACGGCGCGTATCTCCTGCTGCTCAAGACGGCAGACGAGATTACGTGCAACCCGCTGAAAACATGGCTTGACATGGGCTCTCCCGCATATCCCTCAAAGCGTCAGACGGAGCTGTTAAAGGAATGCGCCCGCCCCCGTATCACTACAAAGCGGTTGGACGTCAGGGACGGCGATGCGGAGTTTGAGGTTTTGTTAACCGCAAACGCCGTGTGTTACTTTGAGCTGCAAGCCATTACGCCTGAAACGGACAGAGGTTTTACGCAAGAGCGTATCCAAGGAGTATGAATAATTCGATAGGAGGAAACACACATGAGCAAGCTCATCATCAACAAAGCCATTCAACAGAGCAGAATCAACCGGAATATCTACGGGCATTTCTCCGAGCATCTGGGGCGCTGTATTTACGGCGGGCTGTATCTGGACGGGCAAATCAATATGCCGGTCGTCGAAGCGCTGAAACACATCAAAATCCCCGTCCTCCGCTGGCCGGGCGGCTGCTTTGCCGACGAATATCACTGGCGGGACGGCGTGGGACCGAAGGAAAGCCGCAAGAAGATGGTCAACACCCACTGGGGCGGCGTGACCGAGGACAACAGCTTCGGGACGCACGAGTTTATGGAGCTGTGCGAAAAGCTGGGCTGTGAGCCGTATGTCAACGGAAACCTCGGCAGCGGCACCGTGCGGGAGATGAGCGAATGGGTTGAGTATATGACCTTGGACGGCGTTTCGCCCATGTCGCAGCTCCGGGCGGAAAACGGGCGCAAGGAGCCTTGGCGCTTGAAATACTTCGCCGTGGGCAACGAAAACTGGGGCTGCGGCGGGAACATGCGGGCGGAGTATTACGCCGACGAATACCGCCGGTATCAAACCTATCTCCGCTCCTACGGTGATAACAGTATTTATAAGGTGGCCTGCGGCGCGAACTCGGACGACTACAGATGGACGGAGGTTTTGATGTCCCGCGCCGGGAAGTTTATGGACGCCCTGAGCCTGCACTATTACACCGTCCCGCACAACTGGGACAGCAAAGGCTCCGCGACCCGCTTCGCCGAGGCGGACTACTTTGAAACCCTCAAGAAAGCCCTGCGGATGAATGAGCTGATTGAAAACCACGCGCGGATTATGAACCACTACGACCCGGAACACCGCGTAGGACTCATCGTGGACGAGTGGGGGACATGGTATGACGTGGAGCCAGGCACCAACCCCGGCTTTTTATATCAGCAGAACACCATGCGGGACGCGCTGGTCGCCGCCTGCACGCTCAACATCTTCAACCGCCACAGCCGCCGCGTCACGATGGCAAACCTCGCGCAGACGGTCAACGTCCTGCAAGCCGTCGTCCTCACAGAGGGGGAGAAGGTTGTGCTGACCCCGACATACCATGTGTTTGACCTATACAAAGCCCACCACGACGCGACGCTGATTGAGAGCTATGTGGAAGCAGACCCAATCGGCGGCGAAAAGCAAATCCCCGGTCTCCATCTCTCCGCGTCGCTGGATGAAAACGGCACGACCCATATCACCATAGCAAACCTCTCCCCGATGGAGAGCCGCAAGATAGACTGTACCGTCGGCTACAGCCCAGAGAGTGTCGCGGCGCGTGTCCTGTCGGGCGCGATGGACGCGCATAACGACTTCGGTACGCCGGACACGGTCGCAATCAAAGCCTTTACGGACATCACTAACACGGCGGACGGCTTTACGCTGACCATGCCCGCCTGCTCCGTGATGGAGATTGCCGTCGTCTGACGGGAGAGGGGAGAAGTGAACATGATTCGAGAGGTTACGATGGAAAACGTGCGGCTTGACGATGCGTTTCTCAGCCCGTATTACAGGCTGGTTTCCGGCGCCATACTCCCGTATCAGTGGAACGCGCTGAATGACCTCGTGGAGGGTGCGGACAAGAGCGGCTGCATTGAAAACATCCGCATCGCCGCAGGGTTGTCCGAGGGAAAGTTTCACGGATTGCTCTTTCAGGACAGCGACGCCGCCAAGTGGCTGGAGGCTGTGGCGTATTGCTTGCAAAACGGCGGCGCGTTGGAATGGGAAGCCCGCGCCGACGAGGTGATTGAGCTGATAGCAAAAGCGCAGCAGCCGGACGGATATTTCAACACCTATTTTCAGCTTACAGCCCCTGAGAGACGGCTGACCAACCTGTATGAAGCTCATGAGCTGTATTGCCTCGGCCACTTCATCGAGGCCGCCGTGGCTTATGAGAGGGCGACGGGTAAGCGGGCGCTGCTGGATATCGTCCGGCGGTACGTCGACTTGATTGACGGTCTGTACGGGCCTGACGAGGGCAAGCGCAAGGGCTGCCCGGGGCATCAGGAAATTGAGCTGGCTCTGGTTAAGCTGTATGAGGCGACGGGGGAGCGGAGATATCTCGAACTCGCCAAGTTTTTCCTTGATATTCGCGGCACGGAGCCGAACACTTTCGCCGAGGAATACAAGGCGCTGGACGGTTTTTCGGAATGGTCGAAGCGCAAGGTGCCTATGCCCGCCGATTACAGCTACAATCAGGCGCATAAGCCCGTCCGCGAGCAGACGGAGGCGGTCGGCCACGCCGTTCGCGCCGTGTATATGTATACGGGCATGGCGGAGGTGGGACGTCTCACACAGGACGAAAGCCTAGTGAAAGCCTGCCGCGTGTTGTTTGAGGATATTTGCCGCCAACTGTACATAACCGGGGGTATCGGCTCGACAAACCACGGCGAGGCGTTTACCTTCGCGTATGACCTGCCCAATGAAATCAACTATTCGGAAACCTGCGCGTCCATCGGGCTGATGTATTTCGCGCACAGCCTATTGAAAATCGAAGCCCGCACCGCTTACGCCGACGTGACGGAGCGGGTGCTGTACAACACCGTTTTGGCTGGGCTTGGGACGGACGGGGAGAGCTATCTCTATGTCAACCCGATGGAGGTGTGGCCGGAGGCAAGCGAGAAAAACCCTGCCCGCGCCCATGTAAAAGCGCGGCGGCAGAAGTGGCATCATTGCGCCTGCTGTCCGCCCAACGCGGCACGTCTGTTGGCGTCTATGGGGAAATATCTTTATACGGCTGAAACCGATACGGTATATATTCATCTCTACGCCCAATCGGACATGACGGCGGAGCTGTCCTACGGTACGTTCGGGTTGTCTGTACGGACGGAATACCCGTTGGACGGGGAGGTTGCAGTTACAGTCAAGACGGACGCAGAAACGCCGGTAACGCTGGCGTTCCGTGTTCCCGGATGGTGCAAAGGCGCGAAGTTCGCGCTGAATGGGGAGGCGATTAAACCTGTGATGAAGGACGGGTACGCTTATATCACCCGTCAGTTTGCGGCGGGTGACACCGTCGGCATCCGCTTTGATATGCTCCCCAGTCTTGTGTACGCGCACACAAACGTCCGCGCGGACGCGGGAAAGGTCTGCGTGCAGCGCGGGCCGCTGGTGTATTGCCTTGAGGAGCGTGACAATGGAACCAATCTGCACGCCCTGCTGATAGACGGTGAGACCGATTTTACGGAAACAGCGGACACCATCGGCGGGATGCGCTGCGTTAGGCTTACGGCTCGGGGGTACCGCGAGGAGGACGCCGGCAGCGGGATGTATGCGTTTACCCCTAAGAGGCGAACGGAGCAAGAATTGACCTTTGTCCCCTACCACCTGTGGGGCAACCGTGAGCCGGGCGAAATGCTGGTGTGGGTTAGAAAGGGCTGACGGAGGTATAGCCCACATGGAAAAGGGATGTGAAAGCCGTGGATAAAGAACCCGTCAATACACAGGAAACCGTGTATTATGAGACGGAGCAACCGTTTTTGCTCCACATCAATTTCAGCACAGACAGCTATCCAAGTCACTGGCATAATGCGGTAGAAATTGTTATGCCCATTCAAAATGCGTATCAAGTAGATGTAAACCACTGGCCGTATCATCTAAACGAGTACGATATCTTAATCATTCCTTCCGGCGGACTGCATATAATGCGCGCGCCGGAAACCAAAGGTCAGCGAGTCATACTGCAATTCGACTTGGAGTTATTGAACTCAATTCGCGGTTTTATAAACGCATCCTACCTTTACACAAACCCTTGGCTGATTACACCGGGAAATGACCCGGATGTGCATGAAGCCATAAAAACTTTGTTGATGGAAATGCTGGATGAGCAATTACGCCGGGATGCGTATTATGATATCGCAATCACAAATAGAATTATCGGCATCACGTTGCATCTAGCGCGCAAATACCCCAAAAAAGCCGATTTACAGTATACCAATCTTGTTAAACGTAAAGAACATATGGGCAGGCTTAATGAGTGTCTAAATTTTATCTATCAAAATTATGCTGATGATTTAACATTGGAAATGGCGGCACAGGCCGTTAGTTACAGCAAGTATTATTTTTCCCGATGGTTTCGAGAGTTTACGAATATGTCTTTTTACGACTTTTTGACAAAAGTCCGTATTGATAAAGCCGAGACGCTGCTTCTGAATACTGCACGTTCTGTAACCGAGATTGCTCTGGAAGCAGGGTTCCAAAGCACGGCGACCTTTAACCGTGTATTTAAGAATCTCAACCATTGTACACCAAAGGAATATCGGTATACACGACAGGCCAATAAGCAAGCAGTCCATATAGACGCCGGGGAAGAGACCGCCGCAGCCAATGGGACGATTTTTTCAATAAAAACACCCGCGCCTGCCGGTGCGTTCAGTTGCAGCGCGATTTCTCTCACAAGTCGTCTTGATTCGGACGGCGCTTTCAGCAACCCGTTTCTATGGGCTGACGTCCCGGACCCGGATGTAATCCGCGTTGGCGATATTTATTATATGACCAGCACCACTATGTATTTTTGCCCCGGTATCCCGGTGATGAAGTCTTATGATTTAGTCCATTGGGAAATCGTGAATTATGTCTACGATATTTTAGACGACAGCGACGCCTGCGCGTTGCGCAACGGAGCCGCGGCATACGGGAAAGGAAGCTGGGCAAGCTCCCTGCGGCATCATAACGGCGTATTTTTTGTTGTTGCCGCGTCTTTCACCACAAACAAGACCTATATTTTCCAAACCGAAAACATAGAAAACGGGTCTTGGCGGCGGTATGAGCTGGACAAGGTATTCCACGACCCGTCGTTGCTGTTTGACGATGATGGCCGCGTATATCTGGCACATGGCGGAGGCGCAATCCGGGTTGTCGAGCTGAACTCCGGCGCCACCGCCGTTTTGTCCGGCGGCCTTAACCGGATTATCATTGAAAAAGCAAACGCGGGTGGCGACGGAGGACTGCCTGCGGAGGGTTCCCACATATATAAAGTCAACGGAAAATATTATTTATTTCTAATCGCGTGGCCGCCGACAGGTTCGGGTCGGCGCATAGAGTTGTGTTACCGCGCGGATTGTATTGCAGGCCCCTATGAAGGCCGGGTCGTGCTGGATGATGATATGGGATATAAGCGGATGGGCGTTGCGCAGGGCGGTATTATTGATACGCCGAACGGAGATTGGTTTGCCGTACTGTTTCAGGATTATGGGGCTGTAGGACGGGTTCCTGTACTGACACCCGTAATATGGGTGGATGATTGGCCGGTGTTCGGCACAGAGGGCGCTGTACCGCTGCAAATGAAGCTGCCGCCATCCCGGCGTATGGAAGGAAGTATTGTCACTTCCGATGAGTTTTCCCAAAACGCGGTATATAAAGATTACGGTGCGTACAACGATATCGGATACCGTTATGAGCATATACCCGGAAACGGCGCGGCGAACGATTCTCTGCCGGAGAGTGCGGAACTGCTGCTTAATAACCGTTTCAAAGACGGAATTGCTTATTGGGACGCCATGGAAGTCGCTAAGATTGAAATAGCAGAAAAAGAGACGTATGAAGGCTTGCCTGTGCTGTCCGTAACCACCCGGATTACCACGGCCTCCGGTCTCCGGCAGTTTATCACGGGCAAGGTGAAACCGGGCGGCATATATAAAACCTCCGCTAAAGTTAAATATATGTCAGGCCCGCCTGAAAAGACCTTCAATCTCTGTATCCGCAACGGCACGTCTTGGGAAGAAATACAAATAATAGGTTCGGGCAATCTGACCAAAGGAGAGTGGGGTTGCCTGAACGGTACATACACGTTACCGGAAGACGCGGACTTATCCGAAACTTCTGTTTTTATCGAGACGCCTTATTCTGAAAGACCCAAAAAGGAAAAGGACTTGATGGATTATTATGTGGCAGAAGTATCTATAACCGAGAAGCACCTGCCGCGAAACACAAAAACAATGCCGGGTGAAAATGACCCTGCCGGATATAGCTTGCCTCTCCAATGGCAGTGGAATCACAATCCTGACCACAATCTTTGGTCGCTGACCGAAAGACCCGGTTATCTCAGGCTTCATTCCGGGTATCTCAACCGGGGCTTTTTGGATGCGCGCAACACGTTGACGCAGCGTACTTTCGGTCCGGTGTGCGCGGGAACAACCGCTATAGACGTCAGCGGGATGAACGACGGAGATGCTGCGGGACTGGCGGCGTTGCAGGAACTATACGGATATGTGGGCGTTAAGATGGTTCATGGGAAAAAATATCTCGTCATGGTCAACGCCGCGTCCGGTGCGGCGAAGGAAATTGAAAGCGTTCCCCTCCGGCAGAACCGTTTGTATCTGAGGGCGGATTTCGATTTTGACGGCGCGGACAACGCCCGTTTTTACTTTAGCCTGGATGAGTTAACATGGCGTTCCATCGGAGATTCACTTCCTATGCAATATAAGCTGTCGCATTTCACCGGCTATCGTTTCGCGTTGTTCTATTACTCGACGCAGCTTGCGGGAGGATATACGGATTTCGATTACTTCCGCATAAGCGGAGAACTGGCGAAGGACAACGAATCATTAACGATACTGAGCGCTTCCTTTGGCGGGGATACGGCAGCCGTCGGATTGAAAAACACACAGATTGATGTCTCCATTCATATGGAAGCGTTGCCGGAGGGGGATTATAAGGGGCTATATGTTTCCGTGCCTGTGCCGGCGCTTTTTGATGTGGCCGACGTGGTTTTCTGTTCCGAAAACATCTGCGGGGAAACTGCCTTTACCGTGGAAGGCAAACGTCTGCGCATTACTGTGACGGGTGAAGCAGTATCGTTTTCCAACCATACATCAGACCTGCTTGCGGTGCTGCGTTTCAAGCTCAACGATTATGCCCCGGCGGGCGCAACCATTGATTTACAGGCTGACTATATTTATGCGGACGGCGGAAACGCCGCGTACCTCACCCATAATATGCGCGGCCAAATAGTTATTCGAGCTATTGAAACAGGTGCGGCCGCAAAACTCCCCGGGTACGCCAACCCGCTTGTCAGCCACAAGTTCGGGGCTGACCCGTGGGCGCTGGAATACGACGGACGGCTGTATCTGTATTTGACCGGCGATACATCCGAATACAACGAGTATGGACGGTTGATTGAAAACACATATCATAAAATCAACACGATTAACGTGATTTCCTCCGCAGACCTCCTAAACTGGACAGACCACGGTGCAATACCTGCTGCAGGAGCGAACGGTGCGGCAAAATGGGCGGAATACTCATGGGCGCCTTCCGTGGCGTATAAGAAAACAGACGAAAAGGACAGGTTTTTCTTATATTTCTCCAATGAGGCGTCCAACATCGGCGTACTGACGGCAGACTCTCCTCTCGGCCCTTGGACAGACCCACTCGGAGAGCCGCTGATTCACTTGGGGCTTCCGGGTACGGAAGGCGTCCCATGGTGCTTTGACCCGGCTGTACTGATAGATGACGACGGTAGCGGGTATCTTTATTTCGGCGGCGGGCTGCCGGCCGGTTCGGATGAGGATGTGCTGCATCCCCGTTCAGCCCGTGTAATCCGGTTGGGCGGCGATATGGTCAGCACGGTTGGCGAAGCTGTGACGATTGACGCTCCTGCGTTCTATGTGGATTCCGGTATCCATAAATATGCCGGCAGGTATTACTACTCATACTGTTCCAACTTTGAAGGTTCGCACCCTCACGGATATCCCTCTCGCGGAGAAATTGCGTATATGGTATCAGACCATCCCTTGGGGCCGTTTACCTACAAAGGTATCATATTGAAAAACCCGTCCGCGTTTTTCGGCGAAGGCGACGATAACCATCACTGCGTATTCACATTCAAAGGGCAGTGGTACATCGCATATCAGTCGCAGACATTGGGTAAAGCGATGGGACGAGTCAAGGGCTACCGTTCTCCGCATATCAATCGCCTGTCTTACTATGGAAACGGGCAGATTCGGCAAGTCAGGGCGGATATGAAGGGCGCATCTCTGCCTGGAACCATCAATCCGTATGAACGGGCGGACGCGGTGACTTTCGCTTGGTGCGCGGGAATATCGGTAAACACCGGAGCCGTTACCCATATCCATGATGGCGATTGGCTGGCCGTGGCCAATGTTGATTTCGGCAAAAGCGGCGCTTCCCGCTTTCACGCATGGGTGGCTTCCCGTATCGGCGGCGAGATTGAACTCAGGCTGGACAGCCCTGTGGGAGACACCATCGGTTCGCTGGGTGTCGGAGTAACCGGGGATGACTCTATATGGGCTGTTCGTTCATGTGACGTGAAGCCGGTCGTCGGCGTACGCAATGTATTCTTTATGTTTAGAGGGGACAGCGACGAAAATCTCTTTAGTTTCCGGTATTGGGTGTTCGGGTAAGACGGATAAACAGAGTCAATCATGCGGCGAGTCTTTTATACGGAGACTCGCCTGTTATCATGCCCGCTCACCTGGTTAATGTCCGGGGAATTTTCGGAGCGGCGGATTTTTTCAGCAATATTTGAGAAAAACTCCGCAATATTTGCACAGTATACACATATGGCATCTTGTACAATAGTTGTATGGAAACGGCTTCGTATTATTGGAGAAGTTTCATAATTCTAAAGGAGGATTCAAAGATGAAAAGAACCAGAATCATCGCGCTGTTGCTTGCTTGCTCTATGCTTATCGCTGTTTTGGCGGCTTGCGCAGGCGGAGACGACGACACGGCAACCCCCACTCCGGGAACATCTCCGGGAGCAACAACCCTGCCGCCGGGCGGTGACATTATTCCAACCGACGATTTCGCAGACGCATGGGCGGGCTACCTGCAAAACTATGACGAAATCGCAGATGAAATCTCAGCTCTCGAACAATGGATTTACGAAGGTATTCAAGCAGAGGTAAATAGCGGCGCATACGCCACAGCCGGAACCACGGATTGGGGAAACACACCGATCAACGCCGTCGGCACCTCTCATCTTCCCGACAGCACCGACGAACCGATTACTTTCACAGTATTCACAGCGGGATCAGGTCAGGCCCCGGCGAGAAACAACCCTGTCATGCTGGAGCTTGCGAGAATCACCGGCGTCACCCTTGAGTGGGAGTTCACACCCGGCGACATCGACCAGAAGGTCGGCGTCCTGATTGCAGGCGGCGAATATGCCGACCTGATTGCCCCGGGCCAGCACCGCGGCGAGTTTCTGAACGCGGGCGCGTTCGCGAATCTCGATGGCCTTATCCAAGACTATGACCGCCTATGGAAACACTTTGGACTCTACGAGACACGGCTGCGCAATGCAACCACCGACAATTCCATCAGGCTTTTGGACATCTGGGGCCGCAGATACACCCTCGGCGATGGACTCGATTCTCTTTACGAAGCCGACTACAACGGACCCGGATTCTACATCCAAAAAGACGTTTTAGCATGGGATAACTATTCTTTCCCCACCACCTTAGACCAGTTCTTCGACCTCCTTGCCCGCTACTATGCGGCGCATCCGACGATTGACGGTCAGCCGACCTTGCCCTTTGAGATTTTCTCGACCGACTGGCGCTCGTTCTCCCTGAAGAACCCGCCGCAGCACCTCATCGGCGGCCGCAACGAAGGCGACGTGGTGGTCAATCCCGACACCCTCGCGGTTGAGATTTATCAAAACAAAGACTACGCCATGAGATACTACGCAAGGCTCAACCAAGCATATCACGACGGTCTCATCAACCCCGAGACATTCACGAGGAACCACGACCAGTTTATGTCCGTTATAGCACAAGGGCGCGTACTTTCAGTATTCTCGCAGCAATGGGCCTTTGGCGAAGGCGAACAGGTTTTGATTGGCGATAACAGAATGGAGCGTACCTATGTGCCCCTCGGCCTGACTTTCGACCGCGACGAGCCGTACCCGTACAACAGGCAAACCCATGCTGGTATCCAAGGCGGTAACGGTGGCGGTATCAGCGTATCATGCAGCGATGTCGAAAGGGCACTTAAATTCTTCGACCAGCTCCTTATGCCCGAAATCCAGATTCTGCTCAACTGGGGCATTCTGGACAAGGACTTCTATGTCGATGAAAACGGGACATTCAGGCGCACCCCCGAGCAGAAAGCCCTGCACGACGACCCCGACTGGAGGCGCGATAATTTAGGTTATACAGTCAACGAATCTTTCGTGAAGCTGGAAGGCCGCTTGCCGGACGGCAACGCTGTCGGCCCGGGCAACTCCCCTGAGGAAAGAATTGGCAACATGTATGATTACGACAGAGAGTTCTATTCCAACTACAGGCTGCCAAACGGTGAGAACTTCACACAGCGCGCTGACTTCCTGCCGCAGTTTGAACATCCCGGCTATTCCGAGGTATGGAGTCTGCTCTCCACGATGGATTCGGAAGCCGCCGAAAGACTGACCTTTGATAAGATAACAGATATCCAAAACAGATACTTACCAGGCGTAATAATGTCATAATAATGCGCTTGCCTCCGGAAACGCGGTGAAAACTTATTTTAAGCCGCGTTTCCGGGGGAATCTTGTTTGCTCCGCAATTCCATGCAAAACGGATGCAATAAAAGTAGTTCCCGATGCAAAATAGACCTAACTATGCCGTTCACAGAATTATGCATTCCAGAATCGGAGGCTAAAATATGAAATACATTGTATGGGTATGCGCGTTCTTTGCCTACTTGCTTATGTTTGTCGGCGTTTTTACATTGCTGGGGAACATCACAAAAGGGTTGGAAGTGGAAATTGAAGTTGAGCGTGAAATCTACGGAGAGATTATTGCAAGAATGCAATCCGTGGATTTTGATGATATACCGGCGGCGCTATTCTCAGGCAGCTACAACTCCCTGAGATGGGTTCTCGGAACGCTCGCTTTGCTTATCACAGTTGGCGGCGGTTTTTTAGCCGCTAGCGCACTGAGTTTATCATGGAGCGGCAGCGACAATCAGCAGCTTCAAAAAACAGAGAAATTGATGTGGATCGGTACGTTTGCTGTGTCGTTCTTCTTATTTAAGTTTATTTTCAATATAAGCCATATTGGCGACATTTTTGGGCTAATGGGTGCGCTTTTTTTGGCTGCTACATGCCTGGTTGCTTATTTCCTTCCCGGCTTCCTATGCAAGCTGTTCTCAGGCAGATATAATGCCGAAGTTCCGGCAGCCACAAACAGGGAGGTGACGAAATGAGCGATAGGAATATTCCGATAATCGCGCCTCAAAAAAGAGGCTTTTTCACAATGGCGCGTTCGCAAAAAGAGCTGCTTCTTTTATCAATACCATTTATCGTCTATTTCTTTATCTTCTCATACTATCCCTTGTGGGGACTTACGATGGCTTTTCAGACCTTCAGGCCTCATCTGTCTTTCTGGGAGCAGGAATGGGTAGGGCTCACCCACTTCAAGAATCTTTTTTCTGACAAATACTTCACGCAAGCACTCTATAACACCATTATGATGAGCCTTATAAACCTCGTCCTTCACTTCGTTACAGCAATTACGTTCGCTTTGTTCCTAAATGAGTTGCGCTTGAGGTTCTTCAAGCGGTTCGTACAGACGATTTCATATATGCCTCATTTCCTATCATGGATTATCGTTTGCGGCTTGATGGCAAATATGCTGTCAATGGATGATGGGATTATTAACAACTTGCTGATGTGGTTCGGCATTATCGACAAGCCGATTCACTGGCTCGGCACGCCGGGTTACTTCTGGGGGATTGTTGGCGTTTCCAATGTGTGGAAGTCAATGGGCTGGAACAGCATCATATATTTAGCAGCCATGACTGCCATAGACCCTGCTCTGTACGAGGCTGCGGCAATAGATGGCTGCGGGCGTTTCGGCAGGATGTGGAATATTACCTTGCCGAGCATTAAACCTACTATCGTCATATTGTTGATTCTGAATGCGGGCTGGATATTGAACGCCGGTTTTGAGGTACAGTATCTGCTGGGCAACAGCGGGCTTGTCATGGATGTTTCTGAAACCCTTGATATTTTCGTTCTGCGCAGGGGCTTCGGCTCGCGCAGCGTCATAGGTTACTCCTATGGTACTGCGGCAGGTATGTTCAAAACAGTTGTCAGCCTCGTTGTAATAACCATATGTAATTTCGCCGCAAAATGGGTAGGCGAAGAAAGGCTGGTATAAGGGGGAACGTATTATGAACATGAAAAGAACCACCCTCGAGAAAGTATTCGACGTCATCAACATTTTTGGTATGTTTTTGATAGTAGTAATCATGCTGTACCCTATCTGGAACACGCTGGTTATTTCTTTCAACGATGCCCGGGATACAATAAGAGGCGGAATTACCCTTTGGCCAAGAGTATGGTCTATGTTTAATTATCAGAGCGTATTCAAAAATGAGTATTTGCTTGATGCTTTCTTTGTGTCTGTAGTGCGTACTGTCATTTCAGTTGTAATTAATGTTTTATCAGCAGGATTGCTTGCGTACATACTATCCCGCAACGAGTTTGTGCTTCGAAAATTTTTGACAATTTTTATGATTCTGACCATGTATGTCAGTGCCGGTTTGATACCACAGTTCTTCCTGATCCGCGACCTCGGACTGTATAATAATTTTTGGGTTTATGTCTTACCGGGCATGGTCGGACCGTTTAATGTCATCGTTGTACGGACATACATCAAATCATTACCCGGTTCCTTAGTGGAAGCGGCGAAAATTGACGGCGCGGGTGAACTGCGGATATTTCTTAGTATCATTTTCCCATTATGTCTACCCGTTCTCGCTACTATTGCCTTGTGGGTCGGCGTTGGTGCGTGGAACTCATGGTTCGATTCCTTTATCTTCGCTCCCGCGCAGCAGCATAGCACGTTGCAATATGAGCTTATGAAAATGCTCTCGGCATCAATGCAGTTCGGCGCCAATCAAGCACCCGAATACATGATGCCCGGCCAGGAAATGCGCAACATAGTAACGCCAAACTCCATACGGGCAGCAATGACAATTGTAGCTACCGTTCCAATTCTATTCGTGTACCCATTCCTGCAGAAGTATTTCGTAACCGTGAACATAGGCAGCGTGAAAGAATAATACCGTATCCCGGTTGCGCCGGACTATTCAAACGCCGCCGGATGTATTTCGGCGGCGTTCTGTGGGGGAGGGATTAAATGTGGGGAATTATACCTTGTTAAAGCGGGAACAGAGTGCCGTTGTATTCTCCGGCTCTGATTCCGCTTTGCGTATTCAAGTTCTTCAAGAGGATTTACTGCGCATAACCGCATCAGTAAAGAGCCGGTTTATTCTCCGCAACGAACCCATGATAATAAATTCAGAACCTATTACCGTGAAATGGAGTTTAATCGATTCTGAAAAAGGGTATTTGATAACGACACCAAAAGTGCATGTTCATTTGTCGCACGAAGGTGTACTGCGCTATGAGACAAGCGACGGCGAACTTCTTACGCAGGAACCGAGTCGGAGTGGGCGGATTTTGCGCGAGATTGATATTGTACAAATCAACTATCATTCAGACGCACTTATTGAAACTGTACAGGGCGTGGACGGCATACGTCAGCACGCACAAGGAGTCCCTTATATAGACCGAAAAGGAGTCCAAACAAGGCTTTCGTTTGATTTTCAACCGGGCGAAGCGATATACGGGCTGGGTCAACATGAGGAAGGCGTACTGAATTACCGGGGACAGCATCAATTTCTTTATCAACATAACTTAAAAATCGCCTGTCCGGTATTGATGTCGAGTAACGGCTGGGGTATACTGTACAATAGCTGTTCCGCGATGACCTTTCACGATGACGCAATGGGAAGTTATCTGTCTTCGGACGCAGACGAGGAAATGGATTTCTTCTTCCTGTATGGCCCCAATTTCGACACTATGATTGCAAGCATACGCCGTCTTACAGGAGACGCCCCCATGCTGCCCAAGTGGGCATTTGGGTATATCCAATCAAAAGAGCGATACTGCACTCAGGATGAACTTCTGGAAATTGCCCGCGAGTATCGGCGGCGGCAAATCCCCCTTGACCTTATCGTGCAGGATTGGCAGTCATGGGAGGACGGTTTGTGGGGGCAGAAAACGGTGGATGTTGAACGCTATCCCTGCTTGAAGGACTGTATAAACGAACTGCATAACATGAATGTAAAGCTGATGGTTTCTATATGGCCTCATATGCAAGGCGACGGCGCAAATCGACTTGAAATGCTGGAAAAGGGGTTGCTATTGGGTAATCGCTCCACCTACGATGCGTTTTCCGATGAAGCGAGAAAGGTTTATTGGCGGCAAGCCAACGAGGGTTTGTTTTCTAAAGGCGTGGATGCTTGGTGGTGCGATTGTTCCGAACCGTTTGAAGCAGACTGGCACGGAAAAGAGCCGATGATTCCTGAAAACCGAATGCAGTTGAACGTGAGCGAAGCGAAAGCATATCTTGACCCTTCGATGATAAATGCCTATTCTCTTTTGCATAGCAAGGGTATATGGGAAGGTCAGCGCGAAAAAAGCGACCAAAAGCGCGTATTTAATCTGACCCGTTCGGGGTATCCCGGTCAGCAGCGCTACGGAACCGCGGTATGGAATGGAGATGTTTCGGCAACATGGGAAAACCTACGCCGCTCCATCGCTGACGGATTAAACCTCTGTTTGAGCGGTCAGCCGTATTGGCATTTTGATATAGGCGGTTTCTTTTCGGGAAGATGGGAAGACTGTTGGTTTGCCCGCGGCGAATATAACGAAGGATGCAATGACCCCGCATATAGGGAGTTATATCTGCGCTGGTTTCAAACAGGGGCGTTTTTACCGCTGTTTCGCAGTCATGGCACGAATACGCCCCGAGAAGTATGGCGCTTCGGTGACATAGGCGACGAAATATACGAAGCATTAGCTGATTCGATTCGATTGAGGATGCGTTTGCTCCCGTACATATATAGTTTATGTGCGTCCGTTTTTTATGAACGGGATACCATCATGCGTATGCTCGCGTTTGATTTTAGGAAAGATGAAAAGGTTTTCAATATTAAAACCCAATTTATGTTGGGTCGCGGTCTAATGGTATGCCCCGTAATGCGACCGAACGCAAAAAGCCGTGATGTCTATTTGCCTGAAGGTAAGGACTGGTTTGACTTCCATACGGGTAAACGGTACTCAGGTGGTCAGACAATCACAGTAGAAACTCCGTTGAATAAAATCCCGTTGTTTGTTCCTTCAGGAAGTATTATCCCGATGGGAATCGTGCGTCAACACGCCCTTGAATCACCGGATGCTCCAATAACCCTGCGTGTATATAACGGCGCGGACAGCGAGTTTGTTTTATATGAAGACGAAGGGGATGGATACGGTTATGAACAAGGTGAATACGCGCGATACAGCATCCATTGGGAAGACGTATCCGGGAATCTGACCGTCAGGCACGAAGGCGAATACCCGAATATGCCTCAAAAACGCCGTTTTTCTCTGTTGCTGCCATGCGGTGCGGAAATAGTGTTTAGTGTAGAAAAAAAGCAAACAGTCGTGGTTTCCATCTGACAGCTACTTTTTTTAAGGAGGTTATAACGCATGAAAAGGCTAATCATGATGGCTATATGCTTTCTTTTTGTCGCAGGATGCGGTGGAGAAACCCCGAACGGCTCTGCCGCAATCGGCGATGAAGGAACTGTAGCGTCTGCAGAAACGACTAAATTACCCGATGTGTCCGAAGCGCCTGAAGAAGGCAAGCAGGAGGGAAAGGAGAGTATGCACATGAGCAGTATCCCTTTACAAGACATTCTTGACTATTTCGCGGCTGAAAATGACTTTACACCCGCGGAAGGCTTTGACAGGAAGCATGATAACGCCGAATACGGCGAGGTTTTCGAGATTGAGTATTACTCCGAAACAACGGGTACTATGCGAAAAGCGAATATCTATACACCGCCGGACTTTGACACCGAAACAACCTACCCTGTGCTTTATCTGCTTCATGGAATAGGCGGTACGCATACCGAGTGGAACGGCGGCAGACCGAATGAGATTTTGAGTAATCTTCTGGCAACCGGCGAAGCCCCGCCTATGATTGCCGTAATGCCAAATGTCAGAGCAACGGCCGACGACGGCATACCCTCGGATATGTTCTCACCGGAACACATAGCAGCGTTTGGTAATTTCATCCATGATTTGCGCGCTGACCTTATGCCCTTTATCCGCGAAAACTATCCTGTATCTGAAAAAAGAGAAGATACCGCGCTCGCAGGACTTTCAATGGGTGGCAGAGAGGCTCTTAACATTGCCGCGAGGATGCCGGAGGCCTTTGGGTACATAGGGGCATTTGCGCCCGCGCCGGGATTGATGTCCGCGCTCCACGACACGGACGCACAGCTTACAGATGCCGAAATAACGGCTATCCCCGACGAGTATAAACGCAATATATTTGTACTCATCAACACCGGAAATCAAGACGGCGTGGTGGGTGGTAACCCGTTGATGTATCATAATGCTTTTGTTAATAACGGTATAGAGAGCGTTTTCTATACGATTGACGGCGGGCATGACTTCAATGTGTGGAAGAACGGGTTGTACTACTTCGCAAAGAATATTTTTCGTATAGATGAAAGAGAGGATGACCAATGAAAAAGCAGTGCTTCAACCCTTACCTTCCGTCATGGGAATACATCCCCGACGGTGAACCTTATGTCTTTGGCGACAGGGTGTATATCTATGGCTCACATGATCGCTTTAACGGGTATGTGTTTTGCCTGAATGATTATGTGTGCTGGTCTGCACCCGTAGACGACTTGAGCGATTGGCGATATGAAGGGGTGCTTTATAGGAAGACGGACGACCCGCTGAATGCGGACGGCAGAATGTGCTTGTACGCCCCCGATGTGACCGTCGGCTCTGACGGGCGGTATTATCTTTATTATGTGCTGGATAAGGTTTCGGTCATCTCTGTCGCAGTATGCGATGTGCCGGCAGGTAAGTATGAGTTCTATGGATATGTCCGCTACCCGGACGGGACACGCCTAGGTGAGCGCGAGGGCGATGAGCCGCAATTCGACCCGGGCGTATTGACCGAAGGAGATAGAACATATCTCTACACAGGTTTTTGCTGGGGTCACGATAAAACAAGAAAGGGCGCCATGGCGACGGTGTTGGAGCCGGATATGCTGACCGTGCGCGAAGCTCCGGTGTTTGTCGTGCCCAGCGGGAGTTACGGCAAAGGCACCTCCTTTGAGGGCTTTGAGTATTTTGAGGCCGCGTCCATCCGAAAGCGCGGTGATACTTATTATTTCGTATATTCCTCCGTGGCTATGCACGAGCTGTGTTACGCGACGAGCAAGCATCCGACCAAAGGCTTTGAATACGGCGGTGTGATTGTAAGTAACTGTGATTTTCACATAGATTCGTATAAACCCGCAGATAAGCGTATATATCCCGACGGAAACAATCACGGCAGCATTGTGGAAATAAACGGCCAATGGTATATTTTCTATCACAGGCAGACCAATGGGACATGGTTCTCCCGTCAGGGCTGTATAGAACCTATCGAAATTAAAGCGGACGGCACAATAAAGCAGGTTGAAATGACCTCGATGGGCGGCGGTAAGTACCCCCTTGAGGGCAAAGGTGAATATCCGGCGTATATAGCGTGTAACCTGTTTCAAACGGACGGAAGCAGCGAACTGACCGCTAAAATCACGCAGGACGGCAGGGACGGCGACGAGGAGCAAGGCTATATCGCCGGCATAACGGACGGCACGGCGATTGGGTTCAAGTATTTTGACTGCAAGGGTATCCACAGGGTGTCGATAAAAACGCGCGCGTACTGCAACGGAGCGTTCGAGTTGAGGACGGCGCCGGATGGCGCGCCTTTAGGAAGCATTGCCGTTGAAGGCACAAATATTTGGACGGAGTTTTCATCTGACATCATCATCCCGGACGGTGTACACGCGCTGTATTTTATGTATAAAGGCGATGGGAATGCGAGTTTGGAATCGTTTGCGTTAGCGACGGGTGATGGTTTGAGAAAAAGTTTGCGCTCGGACGGACAGATCAACGGAACCGGAATAGAATAGATAATTTATAGTGGTTTTGTGGTTTTCAGATATAGGGCATTTGTGGGACGACGGTTTGGAACCAATTCATATCCGCAAGCTGACAAGGGGTACGTAGGCATGAATGACACCTCTAACTGTAATCAAAAGATTCCGACACTTGAAGGTTGACGATGGAAGTGGAAATTAACAGAAAAATGCAACCTTACAATCATCGCCTGTAAGGTTGCATGGAAGCCGGAAAACCTTGTCCCGACCGGGTTTACTGGCACCCCCGGCGCGAATCGAACGCACAACTATTCCTTAGGAGGGAACTATTATATCCATTTAACTACGGGGGCGCATTATTTATATTTTTGTTTCATCTCCCGGCCGCGAGCCCGGCTACGGGCGAGCTTTATTCGCGGGAGGCAATACAGTGATAAACGCGTTGGGAAGCATATTTATAATGTCGGTCGCCGTGACGGAATATTCGCCATAAGCGGCGGCGCACATATCACCTGCCAATCCGTGCAAATAAACGGCGGCGATGACCGCGTCAACTATCGGGATGCCCTGTCCTATAAGCGCGGCTATCATTCCGGCAAGCACATCCCCAAAGCCGCCTTTTGCCATGCACGGATTGCCCGTTGTGTTTACATAGGCGCCGCCGTCAGGCAAAGCGATTATCGTTTTCCACCCTTTAAGCACAAGCACACAGCCATATTTTTTCGCAAAATCCAAAGCGGCGCGCAGCCGCTCGCGGTGTTTTTCATCAGGCCCGATATTTTTATCGAAAGAGAGCTTGCCGCCAAGCCGCGCAAACTCGCCCGGATGCGGCGTGAGAATGAGCGGACAGGCCGCCCGGCTGAGAACGTCCGTATTGTTTGCAATCGCGTTCAGGCCGTCGGCGTCCAAAACAAGCGGAATCGTGATATTGCGGATAGCCTCGCTGACGATTTCGGTTATCTCGTCCGATGTGCCAAGACCCGGCCCGATAAGACAGACATCACACATCCCGGCGCGGGAAAAAATCTCGTTTGCCGCGTTTGCGCGGAGCTTTCCGTCTTTGGCGGGGAGCGGGAATGGCATTTCCTCGTCGAGCCGAGCCGCCACAATCTCATAAATGGACTCCGGAACACCTACGTACACAAGACCGGCACCCGCCTTTGTCGCGGCTCTTGCCGAAATACCCGGTGTTCCCGTATATCCGATGCTGCCGCCGACGACAAGCACACGCCCATAGTCGCCCTTGTGTGTATCGGGCACTCTGGCGGGGAGCGATATATTCTCGCGCAAAATAACAGTTTCCATAGGCAAGAGATTATCCGTCGCGCTTAGCATTTCTTATAACTACGCCTCTATAGTCGCTCAATTAAAAACGTATCTAAAATGAAAAGTCAAATATCGAACCGGCGCGCATATTGCTCATTTGCTGCGCGTTACCAAAGCCGTTGTAGGAGAAACTACTGCCCGCACCGTCGCCCCATATTGAATTTGAAACGAACATCGAAGTATTGTTTGACACATTGCCGGCCAATTTGCCAAGCTGAGCGGTAAAACCGTAATTTTTGCCGCTGTTTTCGGTAAAGAACTGTTGCAGTTTACCGCTTTCCTCGGCTTTATTTAGTTTAGCGCTGTCTATGGTCATTTTTCCGCTGCTGTCAAAACCAATACCAATGTCCGAAAGTGATTTGGAGTATGCGCTTCCGACATTCATAAGGCGAGAGGCGAGGCTCTGCGCTTTGGGATCGCCGGTGTTGCCGACCGCCGCGCTAAAGAGGCTGTTGAAGCTCTTTACCATGTCGTTTACCGCGCTGATAGCCCGGCTCGCGGTTTTTTCTCCATTTGCCGCCGTCGTTCCGGTTGTGGCAGTGGTATTTGTGGCCGCGTTATTTTCTGCGCCGTTCACGGCTGCACCGCCTGTGGCAGTGGTATTTTCCGCTGCGCCATTTTCCGCGCCGTTCACGGCTGCACCGCCTGTTGTTTCTTCATTTGTTCCCGCGCCATTTGCCGCTGTGGAAGAAGAATTCTGATTAAACGCCGGACCCGATAAATCTTTGAGGGCGGCGGTTAGGTCTCCGGCTGCCGCTTTAATGTCATTTACATACCCTACGGCATCGGAACTAAGCGACCCCTGACCTGAAGCTCCCGAAGTTCCCGGAGCTTTATTTTCGGGAAAAAGAACCTTGCTGCCGGACAGCTTATTTGCGTACATCGCGACCTTGCCTTGGTGCAATGTACTAAACAAATTGTTGATGTTATTTAGGTTTCCAAACCCTCCTGATACTTTCATAGCTTACCTCCTTGTAAACCGTCGTTTTGCGAAAACCGCGTCTTGCATATATTAGAAAATCTACGCCGTTAAATATCTCGCGAAAACCATCGTCCGGTATATTTTACAAAACTCATGACCGTCAGATAGCCCTCCAAAATCTCATTTTAGCCTATAAACCGTCAAATGTCAAGGCAATTTCTACAAATTTTCTCATTCTGTGATTCATGCAAGATTTAGTGACGGCAGGAACGGAAATAGCGGCAAGCTCCGAAATGCTAAGCGAGGGGTTGTCGAGGCGAAGCCTTGCCGTTTCTTTAAGTCTTTCCGTTAGCTTTTCGAAAGCTCCCGCAGCCATGATTTGCTTAATCGCTTTGATTTGCGCGTCTGCCGCGTCAACGATTTTATCAAGATTTGCATTATCGCAATTTATCTTGCGGGTTACGGTGTTTATCATGTCTTTTTCGATCTTTGCCGACATCAATTTCATGGCGTGGACGGGGGCGCCGATAAGCGTTAAAAAATCTTCGATAGCGGAGCTTTGCTTAAAATAGATGATATAGTTCCCGCTGCGGGACGCTTCTTTTGGCGTCAAAGCCATATCAAGCAGAAGCGAAAATGTTTGACGGCTCACGTTATAATGCGGCGTCACAATTTCAAGATGGTATCTTTTTTCCGGGTCGGTCACAGCTCCGCCGGTCAAAAACGCGCCGCGCACAAAACTTGTACGGCAGCAATCATCTTCAAGCATACCAAGGTTTACATTGTGAGCCAGCATATTATCCTTTGAAAAACCGTATGCTTCAAAGATACGGCTTATTTTCTCCGGGCGGCTTATGAGATACGGCTGTTTGCCGATATGCTCTTCGTCCGGCATGGTATCAAAAGACGTCTTAAAAGCCATCAT
This sequence comes from Oscillospiraceae bacterium, assembly GCA_009777235.1. Lineage (GTDB taxonomy): Bacteria > Bacillota > Clostridia > Oscillospirales > Oscillospiraceae > WRMH01. The sequence continues at coordinate 33,395 of WRMH01000001.1, read as the reverse complement.
GAAAACGTCTATGATACGCTTGCCAAGTGATTTATTTCCGGTAATGATCCTTATTTCACGCCTGCTGAATGTATTGGCAAACAACAACATTCCGTAAGCCTCCGCCGCGGCGCAGCAATCGCGCTCGCACGGGAGCTTACATAGCTCTATCTTCGTATTGTACGAATATGAATAAGACATATTTTACTCCGGGTCAGCTTAATGGGCGGCGAAGCCCCTTATTTTCGCGTCAGTCTCTGTCAATATCCCTGTGTATGCAATCTACCGGATATCCCTTTTCGCTCAAAAACTCGGTGAGAGCTTCGGCCATGGCGGGCGACCTGTGACGGCCTCCGGTGCAGCCAAGGCAAACGACAAAATATCTTCGCCCTTCCTCGATGAAATAAGGCAGCAGCAAATCCAGCATTTCGCTAAATTTACTTAGAAAATCATTGCTTTGCGAAAAGCCGAAAACGTAATCTTTTACAATATTGTCAAGCCCTGTTCTGGGTTTTAATTCCGGTATGTAAAAAGGATTTGGCATAAAGCGAACATCAAACAATATGTCCGCCTCAACCGGCAGCCCATGCTTGAAACCAAACGACTTTACCGTAACATTAAGCGCTTTTTGCTCTTCGCCATCTCCTTGAAACAGTTTATTTAGGCGGCGCTGGAGTTTACTCAGCGTCAGCCCCGTGGTGTCAATGACCTCATCGGCTTTGATTTTGATCGGAGCCAGCAGCTCTACCTCGCGGAGAACCGCTTTTTCGAGGTCTCTTCCCGATAAATCGAGCGGATGGCGCCGCCGCGTTTCTTTATAGCGTCTCACTATAGTCTCTGTTTCGGCTTCGATAAACAAAAGTTTTAGAGCGCATCCAAGCTCACGTATTTCATCGAGCGTCATAAACAGCTCATCGGCGCTTTTTACTGCGCGGATATCCGTAACCAAGGCGACACGTTCATATCTGCCTTGCGTGGCAAAGCACAGCTCGGCAAACTTGGGTATCATGGCAAGCGGCATATTATCCACACAGTAAAATCCCAAATCCTCAAGAGCCGCCGCCACTTGGCTTTTTCCCGCTCCCGATATACCCGATATAACAACAATATCCATGTACCACGCACTTCCTTACTGACTTTATATGTCTTTATCTGTTATGAAAATTCCGTGAGCAAATTAAGTAATGATTTTTACCTCAAGCTCAAGTTGGATTTTTAACTCTCGGCTCACCGCTTCCTGTATATGCGCAATCAGAGCCATTACATCATCAAACGAGGCATTGCCGTTGTTTACAATAAATCCGGCGTGTTTTGGCGAAACCTGCGCCCCCCTTATGGAATATCCCTTGAGTCCCGCCCGCTCGATAAGCTCCGCCGCGTATCCATTTGCCGGGCGTTTAAAAATACTTCCGGCACTGAATTTATCAAGCGGCTGACTTGCGCCGCGGTGGGCTGCAAGCTCTTCCATTTTAGTTGCTATGGCCGTTTTGTCGCCATTTTTTAGCTCAATCACGGACGAGAGGACAATATCTTGTTTGTGGGTGAAAATACTGCCGCGGTACGCAAATTCGTGTTTGTTGCCCGCTATCGAATATATCCCTTGCCCGTGGCCGTATGCAAATGTTTTGCGGACTACGTCTTTCATTTCTCCGCAATACGCGCCGGCATTCATAACGACGGCTCCGCCCAATGTGCCAGGTATACCGTGCGCAAACTCCAACCCGGTAAGGCCGCGTTCTCTCGCATATACGGCAAGTTCGGACAAAAGAACGCCGGATTCGGCTGTTATAAAAGAGGTCTCGCCGTCGTTCGGCTCGCCGGGTTTGATTGACCTTAAATTTCTTGTGTTTATGACGACTATATCAAGGCAATCGTCGCTTGCGAGAATATTAGACCCGTTACCCATGATGAGCGGCGTTATTTCATAATCCGACAAAATCTGGCAAAGCCGCTGCGCAGTGTCGGTACTGTCCGGGAAATACATGGCGCGTACAGGCCCGCCGATGCTGAAAGTCGTATGATTTTTCATGGGTTCGTCAAAACGCGCTTCGAGACCCGGAAGTATGCCGCAATCGTTTTTTAAAAACCGCGCTATCATATCCATACTTAATGTTCTTCTTTCAAGCCATTGCGTTTTGGACGGTCTTACTGATTGTGCCCCAGTGCGACCGCTTCAAGGAGCTGATTGTCCATATGCTTGTCAATTTGCTTAGAAAACTCGACGGCGGCATTATGACCCATGAATTTTTGCCGCTGATTCATTGCGGCCACTTCCAAAATCACCGCCAGATTGCGGCCGGGCTTAACAGGGATCGTAACCGTAGGCACTTTGACGCCCAATATATCTATTGTTTTTTCTTCCACCCCGAGCCTGTCGTATTTTGCGTCATCTTTCCAAAGCTCGATGTTACACACCAAATGGACGTTTTGATAATCCTTGATTGCGCCGGAACCGAATATCTGACGCACATCTATAACGCCAAGACCTCTCAGCTCTACATAATGCCGTATAAGGTCGGGCGCGGTACCTTGTACAACGTTTACGTCAATGGCCTTTATCTCAACGGCATCATCCGCGATGAGCCTGTGTCCGCGTTTTAATAGCTCGATGGCTGTTTCGCTCTTGCCCACGCCGCTCTCGCCGACGAGCAAAAGCCCGACGCCATACACCTCGACCAACACGCCGTGCTGTGTGAGGCGCGGAGCTATTTCTCTTTTTACAAGACGGATAACCTTTGACATTGTTTCTGTTGTGTGCGTGTGCGTACAAAGAATGGTGACATCATATTTTTCCGCAGCTTCAAGCATGGCGCTCGTGATGTCCGCCCTGTGGCACATTATGAGCGCGGGTATCTTATGCTTCATGAGGGCTTCCCACTTGCGAAGCCGCTCCGGTCTGGGCAACCCTTGCATATATGACATCTCCATTTGCCCGATAAGCTGTATGCGGGTCGGCTCAAAATGCTCGTAATAGTCGGCAAGCTGTAAGCCGGGGCGATGCACGTCTCCCGTATAGATAAGCACGTCGTCAAAATCCGTTGATTTGAAAATTATCTCCGCCGGAATGTCTTCCGTCAGCTTAGATAGCTTATAGCTGTACTTGTTTTCCATAATGCCCCCTTATCGGTCTCAAACTATCCGCAACTCTTAGTGTATACAAAACCTTTGAAATTTGCAATGCTTTTCGTCAATTACAGCAACATTACAGCGGCTCGATTCAGATTTCGCCAAAAATCCCCCAAAATTTTTTCAAAATTTCAAAAATAGTTCTTGACAAGTGCTTACGTGTTTGGTATTCTATCGTGGCGTCTTGAAATGGGGCGCTTAGAACTGACGTGCAAAAAGGGCGAAAACACAGCACCCCCGGGAGATTGCAGGCACCACCTGGTAACTTTCGGCAAGAATGACACGCACGGCATGGTGTGCAGAAATTTTTGGAGGATAAAAAATGGCATCGAAAAAGATGATCCGCATAAGACTCAAAGCATACGACCACCAGCTCATAGATCAGGCCGCTTCAACAATCGTTGAAACCGCAAAACGCACGGATGCAAGGGTATCAGGCCCGATACCGCTGCCGACAAAAAAAGAAGTGATTACGATTTTGTCCGCGGTGCATAAGTATAAGGACTCCAGAGAGCAATTTGAACGCCTTACACACAAGAGACTGATTGATATAATCAGTCCCACTCAAAAAACGGTAGAAGCTCTTATGTCTCTTGAACTGCCGGCAGGCGTGGAGATCGAGATAAAGCTGTAGAGGAAACCATAGATTAAACCGCAACGGAGGACAAACACAATGGTCAAAGCGATCATAGGAAAAAAAGTCGGTATGACTCAAATATTTGACGAAAACAGCAAAGTTGTGCCGGTCACCGTTATTGAGGCAGGCCCGTGTGTCGTCGTTTATAAAAAAACCGTAGAAAGCGACGGATATGACGCGATACAGCTCGGCTATACCGATGTTAAGGAACGAAAGCTCACAAAACCGGAGCTTGGTCATATCAAAAAGGCAAAGGTCGGAGCAAAGAAATATCTCAAAGAGTTTCGCCTCGACGATATATCGGCATTAAATGTCGGCGACGAGCTTAAAGCAAGCATCTTTGCCGAAGGGGATAAAATTGACATAACGGGAATATCACGAGGCAAAGGCTATCAAGGAGTCGTCAAGCGTCACGGCGCGGGAAGGACAGCCACTTCACACGGCGGAGGCCCGGTGCACCGCCACGCCGGTTCAATGGGATCAGGCACCGACCCGTCGCGCATATTTAAGGGAAAAATGGGAGCCGGTCAAATGGGCAATGTGCAAGTGACCGTCCAAAACCTTGACATTGTAAAGGTTGACCCCGAACGCAACTTAATAGCCGTGAGGGGAGCTATACCCGGACCGAGAAAAGGAATCGTATATCTTAAAAATACGGTAAAAAATTAGCCGAACGCAAGAAAAAACGCGCTCAAAGCCCGAGCGGACAAGGTTTAACGGATTTTAACGAGTCTCCATTTAGGAAAGGTGGACTATATATGCCAAAAGTTAAAGTACACGACATGAAAGGGAATATTGTCGGCGACGCCCAGCTCTCCGATGAGATATTTGGTATAGAGCCGAACACCGCGGCAATTCACGCGGCAGTCAAAAACCATTTGGCAAATAAAAGGCAAGGCACGCAATCCGCGCTTACACGCGCCGAAGTAGCGGGCGGTGGCAGAAAACCGTATCGCCAAAAGGGTACAGGACGCGCCCGTCAAGGCAGCGTGAGCAATCCTCATTATACGCATGGCGGCGTGGCATTTGCGCCAAAACCGCGCAGTTACCGCTACTCATTAAACAAAAAATTAAGGAGGCTTGCCCTCAAATCCGCGCTCTCTCTTAAAGCCGCAAATGACTGTATTATTGTCATTGATAACCTAAAAATGGAAGAAATAAAAACAAAAGACTTTGCCAAATTCTTGAGCGTTCTCGGAATTGACGGCAAAGCTTTAATCGTTACGGAGGCAGTTGACGAAAACATCGTATACAGCTCAAGAAACATCAGCGGAATCAAAACGACATACTCAACGCTGCTAAACACCTATGACATCATGAACGCGAAAACATTCGTAGTTGATAAAGCGGCAATCGGGAAGATTGAGGAGGTCTATGCGTGATGAAATTATCAAGCGACATTTTATTGCGGCCAATTATTTCGGAGCAATCAACAGAACATGTTGACTTAAAAAAATACGTCTTTGAAGTCCGGCCCGATGTCAACAAAATCGAAATAAAAAAGGCCGTTGAGGATTTATTTGGCGTCAAGGTACAAAAAGTTACCACCTTAAATATGAAAGGCAAGACAAAACGACTTGGCCGCCACCCCGAAGGCAAAAGAAAAGATTGGAAGAAAGCTGTCGTTAAATTGACGGACGCATCAAAGACAATTGAGTTCTTTGAAGGGTTGACATAAGCAAACAAGGAGGAAAGCCACCGTGCCTGTTAAAACATATAAACCAACAACGCCGTCAAGAAGGCATATGTCCGTATCGGGATTTGACGGAGTTGACAAAAAAGCAAAACCCGTGCGCGGTCTCACAGAGGTTCTTAAAAAGCACTCGGGACGAAACAGCTACGGACGCATTACCGTTCGGCACAAAGGCGGCGGTAACCGCAAGAAGTATAGGATCATTGACTTTAAGCGCAATAAATTTGACGTGCCGGGAAAGGTTTTGCATCTTGAGTATGACCCGAACCGCAGCGCGAATATAGCTCTCATCGAATACGAAGACGGCGAGCTTCGCTACATCTTAGCGCCAAACGGCCTTTTTGCGGGAGACACTGTCATCTCGTCAAAAGACGCCGACATCAAACCGGGCAACGCTTTGCCGATTACGCATATTCCGGTCGGAACGGTCATACACAATATAGAGATGCACCCGGGAAAAGGTGCGCAGCTCGTTCGCGGCGCCGGAGGCGCGGCACAGCTTATGGCAAGAGAAGGAAATATGGCGCAAATCAGATTGCCGTCGGGCGAACACAGGTTGGTGCGCAGCAATTGCATGGCGACGATTGGGCAGGTTGGCAACACGGATCACGCAAATATACATATAGGTAAAGCCGGGCGCAAACGTCACATGGGTATCCGCCCCACAGTGCGCGGATCGGCCATGAACCCTGTTGACCACCCGCACGGCGGAGGCGAGGGCAAAGCTCCGATAGGGCGTCCCGGACCTGTCACACCGTGGGGCAAGCCGACACTTGGATACAAAACACGCAAGGTGAGAAACCAAAACAATAAATACATTGTCAAACGTCGTGGTAAGAAATAAGGAGAGAACATAAATGAGCAGAAGCGTTAAGAAAGGCCCATATGCCGCGCCGGAGCTTGTAAAACGTATCGATGAAATGAACGCATCGGGCAGGAAAACAGCTCTGAAAACATGGTCTCGCGCCACTACGATATTTCCGTCGTTTGTAGGACACACAATAGCGGTACACGACGGCAGGCGCCACGTACCGGTATACATTACGGAAGACATGGTAGGCCACAAGCTCGGAGAATTCGCTCCGACGCGCACATACCGGGGACACGCCGGCAGCAAGACTTCAAAATAAAACACCTGAGTTTTTAAGCGAGGAAAGGTGACTATGATGGATACAGAACCCAAAGTTGCAAAAGCACATTCAAAATACGTGCGCATATCACCGCGCAAAGTCAAGATAGTCTGTGACCTTATCAGAGGCAAGGATACCACTACGGCAAGAGCGATACTTCGGCAGACGCCAAAAGCGGCGTCAGAGGTTTTAATAAAACTTCTTGCCAGCGCGGTAGCAAACGCGGAGAACAATCACGACATGGACCCCGACAACCTCTACGTGATGGAAACCTTTGCCTGCCCCGGTCCGATACTCAAGAGAATGAGGCCGGTGGGACGCGGAAGAGGACACAGGATAAACAAGAGAACTTCACACATAACCGTTGCGGTTGCTGAAAAAGGATAGAGAGGGGTATATAGATGGGACAGAAAGTTAATCCACACGGCTTTAGAGTCGGCGTTATAAAAGACTGGGATTCCCGCTGGTACGCCCGCGAAGATAAAGTGGGAGACCTCATAGTCGAAGATTACAACATACGCAAGTATCTAAAAAAGCTGCTGTTTGACGCGGGTGTGCCCAAGATTGAGATAGAGCGGGACAACGCAAAGGTGAGAATACTTATCCATTGCTCGCGTCCGGGCGTTGTTATCGGCAAAGGCGGCAGCGAGATTGAAAAACACCGTATGGATATCGAAAAGAAAATCGGCAAACCGGTGGCTCTTTCAATCATTGAAGTCAAAAGCCCTGATACAAACGCGCAGCTTGTCGCGGAAAGCATCGCTCAAAAATTGGAAAAACGTATCGGATTTAGACGCGCTATGAAGTTTGCGATGAGCAAAGCCATGAGGCTTGGCGTCAGAGGAATAAAAGTCATGGTATCGGGACGACTCGGCGGAGCCGAAATCGCCAGAAGCGAGGTTTATCACGAAGGCACCATTCCCCTGCAAACGCTCAGGGCGGATATCGAATACGGATTTGCCGAAGCGGCAACGACATATGGACGAATCGGCGTAAAAGTATGGGTATATAACGGCGAGATATTAAGCCAGACTCTTCGCACAACACCGAGGACAATGGACTTGTCAAGACCTCCGAGACAGCGGCGCGACAGAGACGACCGTCCACGCGACGACCGTCCACGCGACGACCGTCCGAGGGACGGGGGATCATACGGCGGCGGAGACCGAGGCGGCAGACCCGGCGGCTCGAGACCGCCCTACGGCGGCGGAGACCGCGCCCCCGGATCGTCATACGGCGGCAGGCAGGGAGATAAACCGTCATACGGCGGCAGACCCGGCGACAGACCGGCATATGGCAGCAGACCGGGCGGCTCAGGAAACGCCCCCGCACATGCGGATAATCGCCCGCGCCCGCAAACCGCACCGCAAAGCATATCGCAAAACGCTCCTGAATCAGCACCGCAAACCGCACCTGAAAGCGAAGGAGGTGCAAAGTAACGTGATATCACCAAAGAGAGTAAAGTACCGCAAGCAGCAAAGAGGCCGCATGAGAGGCAAAGCTACGCGAGGCACAAGCATCACATATGGCGCATATGGCATGAAAACCTTAGAACCGGCTTGGATTACGGCAAATCAAATTGAAGCGGCGCGTATAGCCATGACACGTTATACAAAACGCGGAGGAAGTGTCTGGATAAAAATATTTCCAAACAAACCCGTCACATCAAAGCCTGCCGAAACCAGAATGGGTTCTGGAAAAGGTTCTCCCGATCACTGGGTCGCGGTGGTAAAGCCGGGCAGGGTGCTCTTTGAGATAGGCGGAGTTACGGAAGAAGTGGCGCGTGAGGCAATACGTCTTGCCGGACATAAGCTCCCTTGCAAAATAAAATTTGTCAAACGTGAGGGCGAATTTACCGAAGCGCGTGTCAGCACAAAGAAAATGACCACAGAGACAGTAACCGAAGAAGAAACTAAAGACGTGACCGAGTCGGCAGGCGCGGGAACAACACAGACAGGCGGTGAATAAAGATGAAGGCAAGTGAAGCGAGGGCATTAAGCTCCGAAGAGCTTCAAGAAAAGCTCGCAGGGCTGAAAAAAGACCTCTTCTTTTTGAGAATGCAGCACGCGACAAATCAGCTTGACAACCCAATCAAGATATCGGAAGTCAAAAAAGATATTGCCAGAGTCAAGACGGTTATTCGCCAGCAGCAGTTTAGTACGCAGGAGGGCGCAGAGGCATGATCAAAACCAGAGAATCCGGCAGAAAGGCAAGAGTCGGCAGGGTCATATCCGACAAAATGGACAAAACCATAGTCGTTGCGGTCGAAACGCGTGTACCGCACAAGCTGTACAAAAAAATTATTAACAGGACATATAAGCTCAAGGCGCATGATGAGAATAACGAATGCGGCATAGGCGACATAGTCCGCGTCATGGAAACGCGTCCGTTATCGAAGGAAAAACGGTGGAGACTCGTTGAAATCGTAGAAAAAGCGAAATAACCGCTTTTGCAAAACCCGACCGGCAAGGCTTGAGTATCACAGAAGGGATAGATTATATATGATACAGCAAGAATCATATCTGAAAGTTGCCGACAATACCGGCGCTAAAGAGATAAAGTGCATACGCGTACTGGGCGGATCAAAACGCAAGTATGCGAGTGTGGGAGACGTTATTGTGGCCTCTGTCCGCAAAGCGGCTCCGGCAAGCACGGTAAAAAAAGGCGAGGTCGTAAAAGCCGTCGTAGTGCGCACGGCAAAAGGCGTACACCGAGCGGATGGGACGCATGTGCGCTTTGATGAAAACGCCGCGGTCCTTATCAAAGACGACGACAAAAACCCCAGAGGCACGCGTATTTTCGGGCCTGTAGCGAGAGAGCTTCGCGACAAGGATTATATGAAAATCCTATCGCTCGCTCCCGAAGTAATATAAGTTGGGAGGCAAGAGTGATGCATATAAGAACAAATGACACAGTAGTGGTGCTGTCCGGCAGAGACAAAGGAAAACAGGGCAAGGTGATGCACGTAGACCCCAAAGGCAAGAAGGTGCTTGTCGAGGACGTGCTTGTCGCCAAGAGACATAAAAAGCCGCGAAAACAAGGCGAGCCGGGCGGAATAATTACAAAAGAATCGCCGATTTATGCCGATAAAGTAATGCGCGTGTGCCCAAAATGCGACAAACCGACAAGGCCGGCGCACAAGATAAACAAAAACGGTGACAAAGTAAGAGTTTGCAAAAAATGCGGCGCCGAGATTCAATAAAACGCGGCAAAAACCCGCAAGCGGCATTTTACGAAAGGATGACAGAGTTAAAGGTATGGCACAGACAGAGAAGATGACCCCAAGACTTAAAAAGAGATATAAAGATGAGGCAGTCCCCGCGCTCGTAAAAAAGTTTGGTTATAAGAGCGTCATGGAAACGCCGCGCCTTGAAAAAATCGTTATCAATGTCGGCTGCGGTGATACGCGTGACAATGCCAAAGCCTTAGAGGCGGTCGTTAAAGACATAACCACAATAACGGGGCAAAAAGCGGTCATAACAAAAGCCCGCAAATCAGTAGCCAACTTTAAGCTCCGCGAGGGAATGTCCGTTGGCGTGAAGGTGACGCTGCGCCAAAACAAAATGTGGGAATTTCTCGACAGATTGTTTAACGTGGCTCTGCCGCGTGTGAGAGACTTTAGAGGTATCAGCGCAAACGCTTTTGACGGGCGCGGCAACTACGCGCTTGGCCTGAAAGAGCAGTTGGTTTTTCCTGAGATAGACTATGACAAGATCGAAAAAATCAGGGGTATGGACATAGTTATATGCACGACGGCAAAGACAGACGAGGAAGGCCGTGAGTTGCTTACGCTGATGGGAGCGCCGTTTAACACATAATCAGATATTCAGATATCACATATGACGAGAGGAAATGGTATATGGCAAAGAAAGCTATGATTCTAAAGCAGCAAAGGGGCTCAAAATACAAAGCTCGCCGCTACAATCGCTGTAAAATCTGCGGCCGCCCGCATGCATATTTGCGTAATTTCGGCATTTGCCGCATTTGTTTCCGCAACTTGGCTTATAAAGGTCAAATACCGGGTGTCCGCAAGGCATCATGGTAGAAACGTAACCAAAGGGTCCAAAAAAACATGGTATCGGATACCATTGGCGCGAAAACAGGTACAAGACCTGTAACTCTAACAGGGAGGATAAAAGCATGAACATAACAGACCCCATTGCCGATATGTTGACGCGCATAAGAAACGCAAGCAACGTAAAGCATGCAACCGTAGATATCCCCGCTTCAAATGTAAAAAAAGCGATAGCGGAGATTCTGCTTCAGGAAGGCTATATAAGAAACTATCAACTGATTAACGAAGGCGCGCAAGGCGTCATAAAAATCACGCTAAAATACAACGGCTCCGAAAAAGCCATTACGGGGCTGCGGCGCGTATCAAAGCCCGGCCTTCGCGTATATGCCGGAGCTGATGAGCTTCCGTATGTTTTACGCGGATTGGGTATAGCCGTAGTTTCAACGTCCAAGGGAATCATGACCGACAAAAAGGCCCGCGAAGCGAATGTCGGCGGTGAAGTTCTCGCGTTTGTTTGGTAAGGAGGTATAAAATGTCCAGAATAGGAAGAGCTCCAATTACAATACCGCCTGAAGTTGAGGTGAAAATATCCGAGACTAATGTCGTGACCGTCAAAGGCCCTAAAGGCACATTGCAGCAGCCGATAGACGCGCAGATAGCTATCGAGATAGAAAACGCCGTGCTTTGCGTATCGCGGCCCACCGACGCGCCAAGGCATCGCAGTATGCACGGGCTGTCGCGCACGCTGATAAACAACATGATCGTCGGCGTTACGGACGGTTTCAAAAAAGAACTCGAAATAAGCGGCGTCGGTTACAGGGCGACAATGGAAGGCTCCAAGCTCGTCATGAACCTTGGATATTCGCATCAAGTAATTATTGAAGCAATTCAAGGCATCTCGATTGATGTGCCCGCGCCAAATAAAATAACCATCAGCGGCATGGACAAACAGGCAGTAGGCCAGTTTGCCGCCGACATCAGAAAAAAGAGACCTCCTGAGCCGTACATGGGCAAGGGCATAAGATATGCAGGAGAGGTCGTGCGCCGCAAGGAAGGAAAAACAGGCGCAAAATAATGTGAAGTAAGGAGTCAGGTTTGTAATGATTAAAAAAATTGATACAAATGTACAGCGCAAGAAGCGTCATAAAAGAGTCCGCGCAAAGATAAGCGGTACGTCCGAGCGTCCCAGGCTCAATGTTTTTCGCAGCAAAAAGCATATTTACGCGCAAATCATTGATGATACAAAGGGTGAAACCCTTTGCGCGTCCAGCTCGCTCGAAAAAGGCTTCAATAGCTCGGGAGCAAACAAAGAAGGAGCCTCGATCGTAGGCAAGCAAATTGCCGAACGCGCCAAGAGCAAAGGCGTGCAAGAGGTTGTGTTTGACCGGGGCGGATATATCTATCACGGTCGTGTAAAGGAACTTGCGGAAGCTGCCCGTGAGGGCGGGCTGCGATTTTAGATCAAACCGGCGATAAAGGAAAGGATTATATGTATATGGCTTTTGGTGCGGGAGGTCAAGGTCGCCGAGGCGACAACCGAGACAACAGGAGAGATAATAGAAGAGAGGAAGCTCAGCCACCGGAATTTGTTGAGAAAGTGGTTTCATTAAACCGCGTTGCAAAGACGGTCAAAGGCGGACGTATATTCAAGTTTTCGGCTCTTTGCGTGGTCGGAGATGAAAAGGGCAGAGTTGGTTTTGGACTGGGCAAAGCCGGCGAGATATCGGAAGCGATTCGCAAAGGCATTGAGGACGCAAAGAAAAATGTGACAACGATAACGATTTCCGGCGGCACAATACCGCATGAGGTTATCGGCGCGTTTGGAGCGGGCAGAGTTCTTTTAAAACCGGCGCCTCCCGGAACGGGCGTTATAGCGGGCAGTGCTGTCCGCGCTTTGGTGGAGGCGGCGGGTATTCGTGACATCAGGACAAAATGCCTGCGTTCAAACAATCCGCAAAACATAGTCGCGGCTACCATGGTAGGGCTAAAATCTCTGCGCGATGCCGAGAAAGTGGCAAAAACCAGAGGAAAGACCATTGAGGAGATTATTGGCTAAGGCTGCGGTTTGGAAATAATTATAGCGAGGACTTATGGTGATGGCAGAAACAACAGAAAAAAAGACGACAAAAAAAGCAATTGAAAAGGCGGCGGAAACAAGCGGCGCGGCAGCGGCATCGGTGGAAAAGAAACCCGCAGGCGCAGCAAAGGCGGCGGACGCGGCGGCAAAGAAGCCCGCAGGCGCGGCAAAAAAGACGAGCGCGGCAACAGGCGGCGCGGACGCGAAAGATAAAGCTGCGAAAGCAAAAAAAGATGATGCCGTGATAAAAACCGCTGCGGTCAAAGCTCCGCCAAAAACAGCGGCAAAGGCTCAGGAAGAAGCTACCGGCGAGGCAAGCGGCACTGCGGCAAAACCCGCAAAAGCGAATGTAGAGCAAAAAGCCGCAGCAGCAACAAAAACGCCGGAAAAAGCCAAAACCGCAGGCACACCGAGACTCAAAATAAAACTTATAAAGAGTTTGAACGGCAGGCAGGACAAACATATTGCGACCGCAATATCGCTTGGGCTTAAAAGAATCGGAAAAGAAGCGATTCAGCCCGATAACCCCCAGACAAGAGGCAAGATTGCTCAAATCTCGTATATGGTAGCGGTTACGGAAATAAAATAGATCATAAAAAGACAAGACACTTAGCATACGAAATGTGCCAAAGGCACAAATTCCTGAGACAGGGAAGGTGATCAGATAAATGCAAATTCATGAACTTTCACCGGCAAAGGGTTCTACCCATTCGCCGAAGCGCAAAGGGCGCGGACATGGCTCCGGTCACGGAAAGACATCTTGCCGGGGGCATAAAGGTCAAAAATCAAGAAGCGGCGGCGGTGTCAGAATAGGTTTTGAAGGCGGTCAAATGCCGCTTGCCCGCCGCGTACCAAAAAGAGGCTTTAACAACATATTCGCAAAGCCGCTTGAAGCTGTGAACGTCGGCGTCCTAAAAAGATTCAAGTCGGGTGATACGGTTGGTCAAAAAGAACTCATAGAGGCCGGCATACTGAGCGGATGCAAGTATGGGGTCAAGATACTCGGAAACGGAACGCTAAATGTCAAGCTCACAGTAAAAGCAACGGCATTTACCGAGTCGGCAAAGAAGAAAATAGAAAAAGCCGGCGGAAAGGCACAGGTGGTGTAACGTGCTTGCTACACTTCGCAATGCGTGGAAAATAGACGATATACGCAAGAAACTTCTATTTATGATGTTTATGGTGCTTATTTACCGTTTGGGTAACGCGGTCACAGTGCCTTATGTCAACGCGGCGGAGCTGACCAGATGGTTCCAGAGGGATTTGAGCGGCTCGATACTTGGGCTTATTAACACGATGTCGGGCAGCGCGCTTGAGAGAGCCTCGATATTTGCCCTGTCAATACAGCCGTACATCAACGCGTCAATCATAATGCAGCTTCTTACGATAGCGATTCCCGCGCTTGAGCGTATGCGCAAAGAGGGCGGCGAAGAAGGCAAAAAGAAAATCGAGAAAATAACGCGCTATTCGACGATAGGCATTGCCGCGCTTCAAGGTTTTGCATACTATACCATGATCAGCGGCGGCGACGGTTCCGGCGGGTCTATGCTCGTAGACGGAGCCGAAGGATGGCTTCCTGCGGTAGTAATAGTCGCGACATTTATGACAGGCAGCGCCCTTTTGATGTGGATGGGCGAGCAAATCACCGAGTTTGGCATAGGCAACGGTATCTCGATCATATTGTTTGTCAGCATAGTGTCAAGATTTCCAAATGAAATATATCAAATGGTAACTAAAACTATTGCCGCCCCAAGCAATTGGTGGATTTACGCACTTATGCTGCTCGGAGCTCTCGCCATAGTCGTGCTCATTGTAATTGTTCAAAATTCTGAGCGCAGGATACCGGTGCAGTATTCAAAACGTGTCGTCGGCAGAAAGATGTATGGCGGACAGTCCACGCATCTTCCGATGAAAGTCAATATGTCGGGCGTGCTCCCGGTCATCTTCGCGCAATCTATCGCGTCAATCCCGGCAACAGTCGGCGTCTTTATACCCGGCATGAGAGAGGGCTGGCTCATGAGCGTATTTGATACGGATAAGGTCACATACATGGTAATATACTTCCTGCTTATTGTGTTCTTCTCGTATTTCTACTCGACGGTACAGTTTAATCCGGTTGAAATAGCAAACAATCTCAAAAAGAACGGCGGATTTATACCCGGATTTCGTGCAGGTAAGCCGACAAGCGAGTTTATACAAAAGGTTCTGACGAAAATAACGCTCTTTGGCGCGCTCTTCCTCGCGGTTGTCGCCATATCGCCGATTATTGTCAGCGCGGTGTCACAAACGGCAAAAGAATCAGGAATCTCGATGGGCGGAACGTCAATCATAATCGTGGTCAGCGTGGCTATCGAAACCATCAAGCAGCTTGAATCTCAAATGCTCATGAGGCACTACAAGGGATTTTTAGAATAAATTTGAGCTTCAAGCAGGATATGCAAAGATTGCGAAGCGAAGCGGTAAAAAACGCGGATTGAAACCTATAAATCAGGAGTTACAGCATATGAAAATCATTTTGCTCGGACCGCCGGGAGCGGGTAAAGGCACGCAAGCGGAAATTCTTACAGAGAAGCTGAAAATACCTCAAATATCTACGGGAGACATACTGCGCGCCGCGGTCAAAGCCGGTACGCCGGTGGGCTTGCAAGCGAAAGCATACATGGATGCCGGAGACCTTGTCCCCGACGATGTCATAATCGGAGTGGTCAAAGAACGCCTCACAGAAAAAGACTGCGAAAAAGGCTACATATTTGACGGAATGCCGAGGACAATAGCTCAAGCCGAGGCGCTTGACGCGCAAAATGTGCAAATAGACGCGGTTTTATCCATTGAAGTGCCCGATGAAATAATCATCACAAGGCTTGGCGGAAGGCGCACATGCCCCGAATGTGGAATGATATATCACACCCAAACCAAAAAGCCGAGCAAGGACGGAATCTGCGATGCTTGCGGCGCGGGGCTCATCATCAGAAAAGACGATGAAACCGAAACGATAAAGAATCGGCTCGAAACATATCACAAGGAAACAGCTCCCCTTATTGACTATTACAGAGCGCAAGGCAAGCTGAAAGATGTTGGCGGCGAGTACAATATAGCCAGTCAGACTGCGGAAGTGTTCAAAGTGTTAGGTCTGTAGTGTTATTATGATTTTGCGAAAATCACCCGGAGAAATAGACAAAATGCGCGCAGCCGGCCGCATAGCCGCCAAAGCCCGCGCCTTGGCCGGAAAAATGGTGAAGGCAGGGGTGACGACCCGGAGTATAGACAAAGCGGTACACGACTATATCATATCGCAAAAAGCCACACCCGCGTTTTTAGGGTACAGGGATTATCCGGCAAGCATATGTATTTCGCTAAACAACGAAGTAATCCACGGCATACCGTCAGGGCGGCGGATCAATAAAGGTGATATTGTCAGCATTGATGTCGGAGTGATGAAAGATGGATTTGTGGGAGATTGCGCGGCGACGTTTATCGCCGGAGAGGGCAGCGAAGAGTCAAATCGCTTGATACAAATCACAAGGGAGTGTTTCTACAAAGCGCTCCAAGCGGCAAAACCGGGAAACAGAGTCTCCGATATATCAAGAGCGGTGCAAAGGCACGCGGAATCAAACGGATATTCGGTAGTGCGCGATTATACGGGGCACGGTGTGGGAAGCCAGATTCATGAGTCGCCGGAAGTGCCGAACTTCATAGAAACACCGCGAAAAAAAGCAGACCCGCGCATCACGGAGGGTATGACAATAGCGATAGAGCCCATGATAAACGCGGGAGTTCCGGAGATATTGATACTGGATGACGGATGGACAGTTGTTACAAAAGATGGAAAAAACTCGGCACATTATGAGAATACGATCCTTATTACCGGAAGCGATCCGGAGATACTCACAGTTTGTGAGGATATGCCATGAAGATAGCTGACTTAGTTATTTCGATAAATGGCAGAGATGCCGGGCGGCAGTTTACGATAATCGGGATTTCTGACGAATACTCGCTGATAGCGGACGGAAAAAGAAGAAGGATAGAAAAGCCGAAAAGAAAAAAAAATAAGCACCTAAAGCTGACAGGAAGCCTCGACGGCCTCATATCCGAAAAGCTAATAAGAGGGGATAAGATAACAAACAACGAGCTCAGACGAGCCTTAGCCGCACTCGAAACAGATAACGATTCAAGCAAGCACGATAAAGGAGGTGTGCCGCAATGCCAAAAGAAGACATGATAGAACTGGAAGGAACAGTAGTTGACTCACTGCCGAATACCATGTTCCATGTTGACATAGGCAACGGACACGTAATATTGGCGCACATCTCGGGAAAACTCCGAATGAATTTTATACGAATTCTCCCGGGCGACAAGGTCACAGTGCAAATGTCCCCATATGACCTGACTCGAGGCAGAATTACATGGCGCAGCAAGTAATGCCCATATGCCGGGAGGCAAATAGCCGGCAGGAAAGGTTGGATAGTAAAACATGAAAGTAAGGCCGTCGGTCAAACCCATGTGTGAGAAATGCAAGGTAGTTAAACGCAAGGGAAAAGTCAGAGTAATATGCATAAACCCCAAACATAAACAAAGACAAGGATAGAACATAATACAGGAAGGACTGATTTAAAGTATGGCACGTATTGCCGGTGTAGACCTACCTAAGGATAAAAGAGTAGTAATAGGGCTTACCTATGTCTTTGGCATAGGCAGGACAAGCGCGGAAAAGATTTGTGAGGAAACGGGAATAGACCCGAACACAAGGGTCAAAAACCTTACCGAAGCGGAAGAAACCGCATTGCGCGAGTGTATAAACAAGAGCTATACCGTTGAGGGAGACCTGAGGCGGACAGTCGCGCTCGACATTAAAAGGCTTACGGAAATAGGCAGTTATCGTGGTATGCGTCACAGACGGGGGCTTCCCGTGCGCGGGCAGCGCAGCAAAACGAACGCCCGCACACGCAAGGGACCAAAACGCACGATAGCTAATAAGAAGAAATAGAGGAGGGAGCTTTCAGATGGCACCACCCAAGGGAAAAAAGACGAGATCCAGGCGCCGCGAACGAAAAAATATAGAAAAAGGCGCAGTCCATATCAGATCGTCCTTTAATAACACTATGGTTACGGTGACGGACGTTCACGGAAACGCCATATCGTGGGCATCAGCCGGTGGCATGGACTTTCGCGGGAGCAGAAAATCAACTCCCTTTGCGGCGCAGACAGCAGCGGAAGCGGCGGCAAGGGCGGCTATGGAGCATGGACTCAAAACTGTTGAGGTCTTTGTCAAAGGGCCGGGTTCCGGACGCGAAGCCGCGATCAGAGCGTTGCAAACGGCAGGATTGGAAGTTACTATGATCAAAGATGTGACGCCGATAGCGCATAATGGATGCCGTCCGCCCAAACGCCGCAGAGTTTAAGGTAGAAAGGATAGAATTTATGGCCAGATATACAGGCGCAGTTTGCCGCCTTTGCCGCAGAGAAGGGCAAAAACTCTTTCTAAAAGGCGACAGATGCTACACAGATAAATGCGCTGCCGACCGGAGACCGTATCCTCCGGGACAACACGGTCAAGGGCGCAGCAAAGCATCTGAATACGCCTTGCAATTGCGCGAAAAGCAGAAAGCGAAGAGATACTACGGGATATTGGAAAGCCAGTTTAGGGGATACTTTAAAATGGCAAGTAAGCGCAGGGGTAAAACGGGTGAAATACTGCTGTCAATCTTGGAGTCGCGTTTAGACAACACGGTTTACAGGCTGGGTTTTGCAATGAGCCGCGCCGAAGCCAGGCAGCTTGTTTTGCACGGGCATTTTCTCGTAAACGGCAGAAAGGTGAATATTCCGTCTTTTCTTGTTAAAACGGGCATGATAATCACGCTAAACGAGAAAAGCCGCGGGCTTGATAAGCTAAAATCGGCGATTGAGGCAAACGCTTCAAGACAGCCGCCAAATTGGTTGGAGTATGACGCAAACGCGCTCATCGCAAAAGTATCGTCAGTTCCGACGAGAGAAGATATTGATTTCCCGATTGAAGAACAGCTTATAGTTGAGCTCTACTCTAAATAGCTAAGTGAGATCGGTTCCCAAAAATGGAAAGGTGGATTACATATGATAGAAATTGAAAGGCCGCGAATAGAATGTATAGAGTCCCCCGAGGACGAATCTTATGGCAAGTATGTGATAGAACCGTTAGAACGCGGATATGGAACGACGCTGGGCAATTCACTGCGCAGGATATTGCTCTCCTCGCTTCCGGGCACGGCGGTTACATCGGTAAAAATAGCGGGTATTCAACATGAGTTTTCGACGCTAAAGGGCGTTAAGGAAGACGTAACGGAAATAATCCTTAATATCAAAGGCTTGATCGCAAAGCTGCATTCGGATAAAGCGAAAACCATATACATAGATACGGCGGGAGAAGGTATTGTAACCGCCGCTGACATAAAGCCGGACGCGGAAGTTGAGATACTAAATCCTGACTTGCACATTGCCACGCTCAGCCACGACGGAGCGCTCAGTATGGAAATGACGATTGATCGGGGACGCGGATATATGTCCGCCGAAAGAAACAAGCTGGCACAGCCGGTGATTGGAGTAATCCCCATAGACTCCATCTATACGCCCGTGCAGAAAGTGAATTATACCGTAGAAAATACCCGCGTCGGAAAGATTACCGACTTTGACAAGCTCACCTTGGAAGTTTGGACGAATAAGACAATATCGGCAAGGGATGCGGTTTCGTTGGGGGCAAAAATACTGCGCGACCACTTTACGCTGTTTACAGACCTGTCCGATGTGATAGGCGAGCAATCAATCGTTGTGGAAAAAACGGAGGCTCAATTGGACAAGGTTCTTGAAATGACGATAGAAGAACTTGATTTATCAGTCAGGAGCTTCAACTGCCTTAAACGGGTGGGAATCAACACCGTCGAAAATTTGGTATCAAAAACAGAGGGCGAAATGATTAAGGTTCGCAATCTTGGAAGAAAGTCACTGGAGGAAGTCATTCACAAACTTTCAATGATGGGACTGTTTTTAAAGATAGACGAATAGGAGGGACAATCAAATGCCGGGAACACGCAAACTTGGTAAACCGACGGATCAGCGCATGGCAATGCTCCGTCAGCAGGTTACCGACTTTTTAAATAACGGAAGAGTAGAAACAACGGTGACGCGCTGCAAGGAAATCGCGCCGCTTGCCGAGAAAATGATAACGCTTGGCAAGAAAAACACATTGGCTTCGCGCCGCGAGGCTATCTCATTTATGACCCGCGAGGACGTGGTGAAAAAGCTCTTTGATGAAGTAGCTCCCGGTTATGGGAGCAGAAACGGCGGATATACCCGCATCACCCGACTCGGAAACCGCCGCGGCGACGGCGCGGAGGTAGCAATACTCGAATTAGTCTGATGGTCATGTAAGCGGTCATAAAATCATTCATCTTCCATGCTCCGCTCTCGGAATGTTTTCGGAAGTTGCCTTTATGACCGCTTTATAATGAAGTTTGGTAAAAACGGTTGAACAATCCGCCGATGTATGGTAAAGTAAAAGAGTGGGAAAGGCGGTTTTGTTGGCTATGTATGATCTCATAATAGTAGGAGCCGGGCCCTGCGGCATTTATGCCGCGTGGGAAGCTGCCAGGCTTGCTCCGCGTGAGAAAATTCTGCTCATAGAAAAAGGCTTTGACATCTACAAAAGAAAATGCCCGATCATGAGTAAAAAAGCAAGACTTTGCCCGATGAAGGACAGCGAGGGCGGGTTTTCGGGCTGTAAACCGGCGTGTTCCGTGACCTGCGGGTTTGGCGGCGCCGGGGCATATTCCGACGGAAAATTCAATATAACGACAGAGTTTGGCGGATGGCTCGGAGACTATATGCCGGCGTCAAAACTTATGGAGCTTATAAATCGCGTAGATGAAATAAACTTAATGAGCGGAGCACCGACAGAAATTACAAACCCGGACAGCCCCGACGTTGAAAAAATTGAGAGAAAAGTTTACGGGGCGGGGTTAAAGCTGCTGCGGGCCAAGGTGCGTCATCTCGGCACGGAGATGAATCTGCGCGTCATGCGCTCCATTTATGATGCGCTCAAAGAAAAAGTCGAGATAAAGTTTGAGACGGAAGTGACCGATATCCTTACCGCGCAGGCGAGCGGTGAAACAAAAGCCGTCGGAGTTATCACAAAAGACGGGCAAGAGATTTTCGGCAAAAACATCCTTATCGCGCCCGGAAGAGACGGCAGCGCGTGGCTTGCCGCGATTTTGGAAAAGCAAGGCATATCTGTTGCGTGCAATCAAGTGGATATAGGCGTGAGGGCGGAAACGTCAAATGTCGTAATGAAAGACATAAACCGCTGCCTTTATGAAGCAAAGCTGATATTCAACTCATCTACAGGCTCCGCTGTGCGGACTTTTTGCGCAAACCCCTCCGGGTATGTGGTCGTTGAAAACCACAGCGGTGTTATAGCGGCCAACGGGCACTCATTCTTTGACCCGTCACTTGGCTCTGAAAATACAAATTTCGCGCTGCTGGTATCCCATGTGTTCACAAAGCCGTTTAGCAAACCAAACGAATATGCCCGCGACATTTGCAGACGCGCAAATGATTTGTCGGGCGGCGGCCTGATAGTGCAAAAATTTGGAGACATACTGCGCGGCAGGCGGTCTACGGAAAAACGCATTGCCGAAGGCTTTATAGAACCCACTCTCAAGGAAGCGGTGCCGGGCGATTTGGGGCTCGTTTTGCCGTATAATACAATGGTGAGCCTTATCGAAATGACAAACGCCCTTGACAAGGTGACGCCGGGTTTTGCGGCGGAGCATACGTTATTTTACGGAGTGGAAGCAAAGTTTTATTCCGCGAGGCCGGAGCTTTCAGATAGCTTTGAAACAAAAATAAAGGGTCTATACTGCGCGGGCGACGGGGCGGGCATTACGCGCGGCCTTGCGCAGGCGGGCGCGGCGGGCGTCCATGTGGCCGGAACAATATTCGGATAAAAAAAGGAGATGTAAAGTGAAAAAAATATTTGTCGTAGACGATAATAACGCGAATCTCTTTGCTGCGCAAAAGGCTTTAGCGGAGCTTTATAAAGTGTTTACGCTGCCGTCGGCCGGCGCGATGTTTGAATTATTGGAAGATGTAATGCCTGACCTTATTTTGCTTGACATTATGATGCCGGAAGTCACCGGCTTTGATGCGATGAAGATGCTCCGGGAGGACGACAGATACAAGAACATACCGGTAGCTTTCCTGACGGGACGAAACGACCCGGATACAGAAATGGACGGGCTTGTCATGGGCGCAGTGGACTTTATTTCAAAGCCTTTTGTTGAAAGCGACCTTATTGAGTATGTTAAAATAAACTTAGATGACGACGGCGGCAGCGATGAGTGAGTGGGTAAGGAAATACAACCGTGAGGTTATGAGGAGACAAAAATGAGTGAGCAAAAGAATATTGCCGGGAGAAAAAAGACCGGGAAAGAAAAAGAAATTGCCGAGGATTATTCTAACGAGAACGTAAGGCTGAGATTGCTTTTTGAATGTATGAACATTGCCCTATGGGATATATTTATCGAACAGGGCTTTGATCCGACACTGGGGGAGTATGAGTTTTGGTGGTCTGACGATTTTCGCCGTATGCTCGGATTTAAAGACAAAAATGATTTCCCAAATAAGCTGTCGAGCTGGAGTGACAGGCTTCACCCCGACGATAAAGAGGCGACGCTTAGTTTTCTTTCCGAATGTCTCAACGACTATACAAATCAGACACCGTGGGACAAAACATACCGCCTCATGCTAAAAAACGGCGAGTATAGATGGTTTCGCGCTTTCGGCACGGTAACAAGGGACGAAAATGGGGCGCCTTTGCGGCTCACCGGGGCTTTAGAAGATATAGATGAAAAAGTGAAGCTGCAAGAGACAATGGAGTATCGCGAAAAGCTGCTTGGCGCACTCGAAGAGATGGAGTTTACGCTGCTTTCGCAAAAATTTGAAATGCTTGAAAAGGTAATGAGCGACAGCTTAGAGCCAATAGCAAAAACCGCGCAGCTCGATAGAATCACTATTTTTTGCCTTGATGATGATAAAGAAAAAAGATCTAAGATGAGGCAGAAATTCTATTGGAATAAGGGCGAAGGCGGATTTGTTGCCGAAGATAAAGATTTTGAAATTTTGCCGGATCACCCTGCTGTAAAACGCTGGATAGAGATACTGTCGGAAAACAATGTAATAAATATTCATACAGCGACGATGACGCCCGATGAAGTTTCATTTTTAAGTTCGCTTGGAGTAAAGTCACTGCTGCTTTCGCCCGTAATAATCGGCGGTGAACTGTGGGGCATGGTGACTTTTCAAGACCATGTAAACGAGCAGCTATTTGATTATGACTGCGTGGGATTTTTGCGTTCGGTCGCTAACCTATGCGCCAATGCCATCATAAAAAACCAACAAATGCAAAGCGAAAAAAAGGCTATGCAAGATTTGTCCCAGCGTGAAGAGATGATGAGAGCCCTCAACGAAGCCGCCATATCGCTTTTGTCGAACGAAAACGAATCCTTTGATGAAATGATGACAAAAGGCGTGAGCATAATAGCCGAAATACTTGATTTGGATCGAATGTCAATTTGGCGCAACGAGAAAAAGCCGGACGGCTTGCATACAGGTCAGATATATCGGTGGGATAAAGCATCAGGAGGGACGACAGAGCCAACACAGGCGCTTTTGGACGTGTGCTATAGTAAATCCGCGCCAAACTGGCTCGAGCTTTTTGGCAGCGGCAAATCGCTCAACAGCCCCGTGAGCGAGCTTCAGGCTGATATGCCGGAAACCGTTTTGCTAAAGAATTTTGGCGTTATTTCGGTATATGTCACGCCTGTTTTCATACAAGAGACGTTTTGGGGTTTCGTCATGTTTGAAGAGCGGAAAAGAGAGAGGCATTTCTCCCAAAACAGTATCGACATGATGAATTCCGCCGCGTTTTTATGCGCAAACGCTGTTATCCGCGCGGAAATGGAAAGATTGATAGACGAAAAAAACGAATATATACGCATAATTTTCAATAACGCTCCGGTGGGACTCACGGTATTTGACGAAAATTTCAAATTCATTGATTGCAATGAGGCTGTCTTGGAATTATATGGAGTCACAAGAGAATTTTACAGCACTTTCTTTGGCAGCGCGAGGCACTCACCGGAATTTCAGCCAGACGGCTCAAAATCATATGATAAGGCAAAGGAAATTATAAGTCAGGTCTTTGACGGCGGAGAGGTCAAGGTAAAATGGATTCATCTCAAACCTGACGGTGAACAGCTGCCTGTCGAGCTTTCGATGACGCGCACAAAACAGGGAGATAAATACATCGCGCTTGGCTATATATACGATTTGCGCAATATTATACAAATGGAAAGAGAGCTAAGCCGCGCGCAAAGGCTCAATGAAACCATACTCGCCGATATGCCGGTGGGACTTACGGTCTATGATGAAAATCTAAACATCATGGACTGTAACAATGCCCTGCTTGAAATGCTCAAAACCACAAAGCAAGACTTTACCGAAAACTTCTTTAAATTCTCGCAAGAATATCAGCCGGACGGCTCAAAATCCGAAGGTAAGGTCTCTGACATCATCAAACAAGCAATTGACGGAGAAAAATTTATCGGCGAATGGATTCACCAAACAAGCGACGGGGAGCCGGTGGCGACCGAGCTTACGGCAATGCGCGTAAGAGATGAAGATACATTTATGGGGCTCGCATTCTCTTATGATTTGCGCGAGAGAATAAAAATGGAAAAAGAGCTGATCGAGGCCAAGGAATATGCCGAACAGACCAGCAATTACAAAAGCGCGTTCCTTGCAAACATGAGCCACGAGATACGCACTCCGATGAACGCGATACTCGGCATTACCGAAATGCAAATGCAAAACCGGGAGCTTTCGCAGCAAACGCAAGAGGCGCTCGGAAAGATATACGACTCGGGCAATATGTTAATGAGCATCATAAACGACATACTCGACCTTTCAAAAATTGAGGCGGGTAAACTTGAAATACTGCCCACAAAATATGATATGCCGAGCCTCATAAACGATACGGTTCAGCTAAACCGTTTGCGCTACTATAGCAAGCCGATCAAATTCAGTTTGGAAATAGACGAAAATATACCGCACGACCTGATAGGCGATGAGCTTCGTATAAAACAAATACTCAACAACCTGCTATCCAACGCCTTTAAATATACGCAGGAGGGAGAGATAAAGTTTTCAATATCCAAACAGTCCGCAAATGTCCAAGGCAAATCGGAAAAAAGCGGAGACGCGCAGAGCATAAGCGACGATATACGCATTGTATTTAGCGTGAGCGATACGGGTATAGGTATGTCGAAGGAAGAGCTGAAAAAGATTGGCGAAGAATATTCGCGCTTTAACATGAGCGCAAACAGGACTGTCATCGGCACGGGCTTAGGCATGAACATAGTAAAACGGCTTGTGGCCATGATGGACGGTGAAATGTCAATACAGAGCGAGGAAGGAAAGGGCTCGGTGTTTACCGTAGCTATCCCTCAGAAATGCGTGGGTACGGAAATATGCGGGGCGGAGCTTGTCGAAAAGCTGAAAAACTTCCATTACCGCAGCACAATAATGGAAAAGAAAATCCAATTCTTTAGAGAGTATATGCCGTATGGCAGCGTCTTGATCGTTGACGACGTTGAATCTAACATATATGTAGCGCAAGGTATGTTAATGCCGTATGGACTTAAAATTGATACCGCGTGCAGCGGGCTTGAGGTTGTGCGTAAAATAGATAACGGAGATACGTATGATATTATTTTCATGGATCATATGATGCCGCAGATGGACGGCATGGAAGCTACCAAGATCATACGCGAAAAGGGATATACAAAACCGATAGTGGCACTCACGGCCAACGCTCTTGTCGGACAGTCGGAAATGTTTTTGAAAAACGGCTTTGACGGATATATTGCAAAACCAATAGACTCGCGTGAGCTAAACAGCTCGCTAAATACTTTTATCCGTGACAAAAAGCCGGGCGAGGTCGTGGAAGCGGCACGGCGTTTGCAGAAAGAAAAAGGCTTTATCGTAAAAGATTTTGTACCCAGCGCGGCAAAGAATACCGAAGCGATGATGAAATTCTTCTTGGCGGACGCAAAAAAAGCCGTAAATATACTCAGCGGTATGAAAGACCATATACGCGATTTATCCGAGACAGATATGCAGATATTTGCTGTGACTGTCCACGGCATGAAAAGCGCACTGTCCAACATAGGCGAAAAGGATTTATCTTTGGAAGCGCTGCAGCTGGAAAAAGCCGCAATAGTCCGGGATATAGAAATAATAGCGGAGAAAACTCCCGGCTTTATAGACTTGCTTGCCGCGCTCATCGAAAAGAGCGACGCCCGGCGCGAAACGGCAAATGCCGGGTTAAATAAGGAAAAAGAGAGCATTTTGCGCGAAAAATTAAGCGATCTAAAAAAGGCGTGCAAAGAATTTGATTCAAATGAAGCAAGGAAACTGATAGAGAGGCTTTTGAGCGAGCAGTGGCCGCAAGAGATACAAGGCGGCTTAGATGATATTTCCATGCACATACTGCACAGCGCTTTCAAAAAAGCGGTCGCAGACGCGGATAGCCTGCTGGCAAAGCAAGAGGTCGGGTCGTAGGAGGTAAAACTATGAATTGCACAAACTGCTTCGCGCAAATAACTGATGGACAGAAATTTTGCAAAAAATGCGGAACACCCGTGCCGCCGCCTGCCCCTGCTGTGCAATCGCAAGAGCCTCCCCCCACTGTCACGCAGCCATCGCAGCCGCAAGCTGTGTCTCAATATCCGCCGCAAGCTCCCGTATATCCCGCCACACAATATCCCGCGCCGCAATATCCGCCCTTTACTTCGCCGCCGGGCAGCAAGAAATCCGGCGGCAAAAAAGCCGGCATCGCGGTGACGGTAATCATTTTGCTGCTCGGCGTCACGTTTGGCGGTCACTTTTTAGATTTCTATACCTTGCCTTTTTTGCCAAAGACGACAAGGCAAGGTGATACCGGCTTTGAAAGAGGACCAAAAGAAACCCCGGCCGGCAATTTGGAAACGCCAAGTCCATCACCTGTGCCATCTCCCACTCCCGAACCTCCCGATTTATTTGCGGACGGCACTTACATCGGTGAATACGACTCAAACGGCAAACGAAGCGGCTATGGCACGGGGATTTACCACAATTACAGATATGAGGGATATTGGGAAAACGATATGCCAAACGGCGAAGGTGTTTTAGGGGCGGCGGCAGGTCAGATTATTGATCGGCAGCCCGACGCGAACTATGCGGAGGTAGGCGTTGTTCACGCTTACTGGATAGACGGCTTGGCTTACGGCACGGTCTCTTTGACATGGCATATGGAAGACGGACAGGTTTACACATGGGTTTTTGACGTCTATGGTGGATACCCGGTAAATGAGGAGTCTGTAGATTCATACGTGGGGGAAGCTACCCTCTCGCTGACGAGAGACTGGATGGTTGCGGGTGTTCCGCCTTGGGCGGATATAGATACAGACCCTGAGGCACCGGCGCCGCATTCTTATTTCTTAGGTCATTTCGAAGACCCATTGTCCATACCTACTCCAACGCCGCCACCGGCGCAGTTTATCGAGCTTAACATGGACGTAGTCCGCCTGATAGGGCAGACAAGCGGGTATTTATATCAAGAAAACGGCGACAGCGTATGGTCGGGCATGACTCGAGACGGACCTGTCTCCGAATATATGGACGCTTATGTTAAATATCCATTTTCATTCTATATGGATACGGAAAAAGACTATGACCAAATAATTGATATAGCAAATACCGGAGGACCGAACGGCAATTGGCCGGATAATCTTACTGTCGCAAGGATAGAGGCGTGGGACTATGACTGGTGGTCTCCCCGTTTCAACATGCACTTACTGTTTGACGCAAATATTCCGCTCACTTTTGATAATATGCTGTTGTTTTTTGATTTGGAAAACGAGTGGTTTATTGCATATGATCCGGACGACTGGTTCGGAGACGGATATGACCACGACATATGGGGCGCGCTTTTTGTTTCAGATCAGTACGCCATAATAGGAGAATTTTATGAGAAAGACGGCGAGATAGTAATGTTCCGCGCAGAAGTATCCTCCCGCTAAACCGATTTTGACGGGGTGGAAAAACTGAACCCAACGCCCACCGGGAATATCGGTGAGTGTTGAGGGTTGGGTGTGGCGGAGGTAGACGACTTTTGATACAATCTCACGAAAGATGGGCGGGTTCACTTTGCGGTTATACCTTTTCACGAAAGGTAAAAAATTGCAATACAGTCTGACCTAAGACTCAAGGAGCTTTTTCCGAGCTTTCCAATCCGGCATCAGGGTAGCTAACATCTCGTAAAACTTTGTAGAATGATTCGGGTGCAAAAAATGCACAAACTCGTGCATGACTACATACTCAACAGCGTTACGCGGAACTTCGATTAGTTTTTTGTTGAGTGTAATGATTCCACGCTTTGGCTGACAGCTTCCCCAACGTGAAGACATATTCCGTAATGTTAGTTGCGGCATCGTCACACCATATTTTTGAAAAATCGGGAATGTATCGGAAATAATATCAGAAAATATTTCTCTGCACTGTGTATCGTACCACTTTGCTATTAGTTTTTCTTTTTGTTGATTATCACATACGTCTGCGACACTCATGGCGAGATAAACCCCATCGGACGACACATTATTCTTACCCTGCGTAACAACTAACCGAAGGTCTTTGCCCAAGTAGTGAAAACTCTCGCCTGTAACATAATTGTGTTTGTCCACAGCGTATTTCGCAATCTCTGCATACTTGTCCAATGCTGATACAATGTATGCTGCTTTCTTATGCAAAAATTCTTCAATCACACTATCGGCGACACGGGCGTTTGCAGACACATATACAGAGCAATCCGAACGGATGCGCAGATTTATGTTTTTTACGTTTTTCCGTACAAGCTCATATGATATTTCACGTCCGTTCAGGAGAATGGATTTAATCATCGAAACCTCCGCAGAGCAACTGTTTTGACGTTCTCGATGATTTTATCAACTGTGTCAAAATCAACCTTTAATCCCTTTTTCTCATATTCGTAGAACAAGTCGTCTATATCCTGTGCAATACGTTTATGAATGTCAGTATTTGTCTGCCAGTCAACAGAATTATGCTGCTGAATGATTTCTGTGGTAGCGAGTGATATTTCTGTCAGATATTCAATACCTGGCTCATTGACCACTCCATCCAAAGCTGAGCCGATAACGCCATAAAACGCCTGTGCGTGGACATTTCCTTTTATTTTTTCGGGAAACACAATATTTGTCTGCCCCTTGCGATAATCCTCCAGAATATCTTTCATCTTATTAAGATACTCCGCTTCGGATATAACGCGATCTTTGTATTCTTCCAAAACTTCCTTGATACGCTTGGAAAAGCTATCATAAAACGCCGGGTTTTCGTCGAAATGTTCGCTGATGCTTTTTGTCATTGTAGAGCTGATAGCATCCGCTCTGGCGCGGGCGGAGCCGAGCTGGGCAATCTCTTTTTCAAGCTCGTCCTGATTGAGTACATCCACAGGGTTGGTGATTTGTTTTAACCCTGCAACAGCAAGATGCGTATCAAGCAGATTTTGCATTTGCGGCTCGTATTCGGTGTTGTCGATTGAGTCGGCATAACGAATTTTTACACTTCTGCGGACTTTTGAAAAGAACGCGAAAGCCTGTTTATATCGCTGAATTTCGTCTTTTGGCAACGATTCATATACTTTTTCGGAGCCCAGCGCCAGCGCCAGAGCCTTACCGAATTCGCACAAAGCGGCGTAAAAATCTTCGCGGATTTTATCGTCAGCAAGGTGTACCTCAAGTGCTTCGGTGTCCTTGCTGTTACGCAACCCGTCGAAAATGTCGAGCAAACTTGAATATGTTTCACGGATTTTACCCACGCAGGAAATAACATCAACAACCGCGCCTTTTATTTCGCCGCTGTCAAAATTTTCAAGCCCCGCGCCGCTGTATATCTCCATTGCTTCATCGAGCTTGAAAATCAAGCCACGATAATCCACAATTAGCCCGTAATCCTTGCCGCCGTACAGACGATTTGCCCTTGCGATAGCCTGCAATAATCCGTGTTCCTTTAACTCCTTGTCGATGTATATAACCTGTGTGCGCGGTGCGTCAAAACCTGTCAGCAGTTTTCCGCAAACGATAAGAATGTCAATATCGCCGTCAAGGAATCGATTTTTAGTAATTTCCTCATAAACCTCAAAATTTCCGTATCGGTTCATCATCTTTTTCCAATATGCGAGAACCTTGTCGTCCGGGTCTTCGTCCATGTCCTCATAACCCTCGCGCATATCAGGCGGCGAAATAACCACGGCAGTTGTCAAGTCGCCAAGTTGTTCAAAGCACTCCAAATACCGCACCGCGTCGCGTTTATAATTGCAAGCGAGCATAGCTTTGAAATCTGTATTTTTGAAACTATTAAGGAAATGCGTGTTAATATCAAGCGCAATACGGCGGATGCGGGCATCGGTGGATGTGAGCCGCCTAAGCTGTGACCACCGGCTCTTTAAGTCTTCGATTTGCTTTTCGGAAAGGCGGCGGGTTATCTGGTCAAACCACAAGTCGATGTTCGCTTCGTCAACCTTCTGCTCCACAAAACGCCCTTCATAAATGAGCGGCACGATGGCATTGTCGTCAACCCCGTCTTTGATTGTGTATTTGTGAATATAATTTCCTCCGAAACGAGCGGCGGTCTTTTCGTTTTTCATCAGCGGAGTACCCGTGAAACCGATATAGCATCCATTTGGGAACACAAACCTCATTTTTGCCGCAAGTGAGCCGTAATTCGTGCGGTGACTCTCGTCTACAAGCACAAAAATGTCGCGGCTTTCAATTTTTACCTTGCTGTTTTCCACTGTGTTGAATTTGTTGATAATCGTCGTCACGATGTCCGATTTACCCTCGTTTATAAGGTCAATCAAGTTTTTCCCGCTGGTGGCGCGGGCGGGTTTTAACTTCGTGTGGCTGAATGTTTTTTCAATCTGACGGTCAAGCTCGGTGCGGTCGGTTACAATGACTACTTTGCTGCCGCGAATCTGCTCCAATAGGTATTTCGCTAACATCACCATTGTCAGCGACTTTCCGCTACCCTGCGTATGCCAAATAACCCCGCTTTGGCGATTGCCGGTCACAGGGTCGGTCGAATTGACGGTCTTGATGATTTCCTCGACGGCGAAAAACTGCTGATACCGCGCTATTTTCTTTACATTCGCGTCATACAGCGTAAAATATCGCGTGAGCCGCAGTAGCCGCTCCTTTGATAACAGCGACACCAACGACTTGTCCTGCTCGGTCGGTATGCGGTCAACCACGCACAGCGCGAGTTTTTCGTTTTGCCAGTCTGTATATTCTTCTCTCCATATATTCCAAAACTTCTTAGGGGTTCCCGCTGTAGCGAAGCGTACGGCATTTTTGTTGCTTGCGAGTAATATCTGCGCGAACTTGAAAAGCTGCGGGATATACTCCGCGCCGTGGTTGCGGATATGCTGCGCCACAGCAAGGTTTTCGTCAAGCATGGGCGATTTGCACTCAATCACGCCGAGTGGTATACCGTTGACAAACAGCACAAGGTCGGGTATTGCGCCGCCGTCACCCGCCGCATTGGACACCGAAAACTCCTGTGTGACATGGAAAGCGTTATTTTCGATGTTATCCCAGTCGATAAAACGCAGGTTGAACGAAAGCGACCGCCCGTCAGCGACTGTTTCGGGTAAGTCGCGCCCAAGTAACAGCGCGTCATATATCTTCTCGCTTGCCTTAATCAGCCCGCCCGCATCGTCGATGCTGATGTTCAGTTCGTCAATAGCTCGTTCGATATTGGCGGGCTTAAAGCGGTACTTTGTACCGCCGTACTCAAACATATTTAGTTCCCGTAGCTTGGCGCGTAGAATGTCACCCAGCAGAACATGATATCGCCCGCCGCGCTGCTGATAGCACTCCTCGGGCGACAGCACCGTATAGCCGAGCTTTTGCAGCACATCCGTCGCTTGCGCTTGGAATTCCTTTTCGAGGTATGAGTTGGGATTGTTTATCGTCATATGTTTTGACCTCATTTTCTATGAATCGGTTGTTTGCGGTATACGCACCTATTCATCAAGCAACAGCGGGTTTTTCTTAGCTTTACGCTTCAATTTTGCAATTTGCTCACGCTCCACTTGGGATATACCCTTTTCAGGTGTCGGCAAGTCCTCCGGCATTGTGCCGCCTAAGTCCTTGATGGTTTGTCTGACTTTTCTGCCGACCGTATAATGCGTAGCGATTGCTGCCCGCGCCCCCTGCACATTCTCACGATTCAATTTGCTCTCGGTCTGAGTAATGCGAAAAAGATTTGCCGCGAGCTCCTCACTTCCCATGAAATCAAGGATTTTTTCATTTTGGTTCAGATTTTTCCGGGTATGGATATCTTCAACATCAAGACCGCCATATAAGCCTTTATATCCGGCGTTTTGAAAGATGGCATATTCTTCGTTTGTAATCAACCCAGCATTACGGGCGGCTTCGGCAAGCATTTGATTCCATTGCTTGATATTTCCGCGCACTACAAGCCGCTTGTTATCCTCATCAAGCTG
Source organism: Oscillospiraceae bacterium (assembly GCA_009777235.1). Classification (GTDB taxonomy): domain Bacteria; phylum Bacillota; class Clostridia; order Oscillospirales; family Oscillospiraceae; genus WRMH01. The sequence goes on along the minus strand of WRMH01000001.1, from coordinate 1,093 downwards.
ATTGAAATAATCCGCCACTTCTTGTCGGCGCGTTTGTATTGCAAAGTAGGTCTGTCCATGCGCGATGACCTCCTTGCGCGGGTCACCGTTTTGAACGATGAGATAACAAGCATAGCGGGAGAGTTCATAGTCGATGACTTCTTTACTTGCAGTTTTAGGCATTTGTATCGTTTTGCTGACCTCAGCAAAATGATCATCTATATCAAAGCCGCTGTTTTTGCAAGCAAGTTTCGCCTTGTCAAGAACTTTTGAGAAATTGCGCCATTGAACATAACCCAGTTCGGTAGAAAGCTCACGGCCAATCCAGTATTCACTGCCGTCATCTCGAAGATGCTTGATGTCCTCGAATCGCTTATATTCTTTCGCTTTTAATACCCCCATAATAATTCCTCCACTATTTTTTACTTCGGTTTGCGTACAGCTTGCCGCTCTCCCTCGGGTTTAACTGTTCAAATTCGATTTCTTTTATGTCTTCGTTGCTCCTTTCACACGGATTTTGCCTGTAAGTAGTTGTTGCATGAGGTATTTCTTTTTCAGTTTGTGCTGTTCGAGGTCTTTTTTGAGCAACTTGATTTCACGGTCGGCAGTGGTGAGGACTTCGGCGATGGCTTGCTGTTCGGCGATGGGTGGGAGTAGGAATGAAAACATTTGATACTCTTCTGCATTTATCCCTGGTTGCCCTGAACGCTGCGACATTACTTGTACCCATTTATTGTATTTCCCTGATAGTGTTACGTAGAATACATATCGAGAACAGGCATCTGTTATATTGCATCTTATCAAGTACCCTGCAAAATACACAACATCATCATTTGGATTATATAGATATGTTTTTCCAACACTCGCGCCTGTTCGAGCAAAAAGTAAATCATTTTTACGTAACTTATAATCATTTGATAGGGTGCAGTTAGGTGATGTCAAGTTACTATATATAATACTTCGACTTTCTTCATCTATGTCAGTAATTCGTAAGTATTTATTTTCTCCATCATACTCTTTTGAGGAAGAATTCAATCCATATTGAAAATTATCTGCGATTTTTCCCAATCGGACACGCTCCCACTCCCCTCTAAACTCCGGCAACCTCATCTTC